>JAZQRI010000083.1:0-91934 GCA_045629455.1 Pedobacter sp.
TTTTGAAGATCTGAATAATTGATATCCTTCAAAATTGACTCTTGTGCATTGCTCTTTAAAGTTACAAGTAGTAGAAGTGATAAAGTGATTTGTAATAATTTTCTCATGAAAGCTATATGAATTAAGATTGTTACGTTAAGAATTCAAACGGGCTAAACGCTCTCCTTCTGAATCAAAGCCGGAATTGTTTTTAGAATAATTTTCAAGTCAAGAAGAATCGAGTAGTTCGCCGCGTAGAAATTATCAAGCTCCTTACGTTCTTGTTCCGACATGTCCTTCTGACCTCTTTTACTGATCTGCCACAGCCCTGTTAATCCCGCAGGACCCAGAAAACGGGTAGACCACTCGTTGGTTGTCAATTGCTCCGCCTCATACAGAGGTAGCGGCCGGTTTCCCACCAGGGACATGTCGCCAAGCAACACATTTAACAACTGTGGAAGTTCATCAATGCTCGTCTTCCTCAAAAATTTACCAACCTTAGTAACTCTCGGATCGTCTTTAAACTTCACGAATGCAGATTTAGCCTTGCTGTCCTTAGACTCTGCAGCATATTGATTTAAACCAGAGATAGCTTCAATCATCTTGTCCGCATCGCTCCGCATGGACCTGAATTTGTAGAAGTCGAAAATTTTGTATCCTGCTCCTACCCGCTTGCTTTTATATACGATCGGACCCGGAGATTCCAATTTAATACAGATGGCGGTAATCAGGAATAAAGGAGTTAATGCCAATAAACCAATTCCGGAAGCAAGTACATCGAAGCTCCTCTTTGCAAAAGGAATCTGGTATTCCACATCCATCTGCTTTGACAGTTCAAGTAACCTCGGCTTGATCAATTTAAACTTGATCAGGAAATTCAGGCGTTCAAAGAAGTCTTCAAGGGGAAACGGATAGGTATAATAATCATTAACCTTCAACTTTAAGGCCGCTTTTCTCCAGTTCTTATCTTCCTTTATCCCCGCCAGAATGACGATCAATCCTTGAAGCAGCGGATTGCTCTTGATGTATTTAACCTGTTCAAAACACTCTTTATTATCGTCCACCTCTATAATCAAAATGTCGGGCAACGACAATAACGATCTATTATCCAGATACAATTTAAATTTTAATGGATGATCAAAATGCTCAAAACTGAAGCTACCATTGTCCTCAAAAATTGCGCTTTTTAAAAGGTTGCCATAGTAAACGATCTTGGCATTTATTTCCGGTCGCGTAGTTGTTGAAATCATGAAGCTAGAAGTTCTGAAATGGAAGATTTTAGTGCTGTCGGATTAAACGGCTTTTGAAGATAACGATCTACCCTGAACGTCATAGCTTCCACTTTTTCCGAAAGGTCATCAGCGCCTGACAATAAAATAACAGGAGTATTTCTGTAAAATCCGCTAATTTTGAGATTTCTTATTAAAGAGCTGCCATCGAAATATGGCATCATCAGGTCGGAGATAATTAAATCTGGATCATTGCCTTCTTCTAACCACGCAATAGCCTCAATCCCACTGGTTTTAATAACCAATTCATATGTAGAAGAAAGGATAAAATTCAGCAGCTTTAGGATGCTGGGTTCATCATCTACGATAAGGATTAACTTCCTCAAGTCTTCACTACTGTCCATAAATGAGTAAAAGCGTTAATAGGTTAATTATCAATATTTCACAAACTTAATGATATTTCAAGAGCTTTTTACAAATTATTACAGAAAGTAAAAAAAAGGGTAGTTGAGCCACAAACAACTGGAATTGTTCAGGTCAGCTTCCAGGGTACAACTTATGGAATTTAACTCCTGTTTAATGCCGGCATCCCATGAATACGGTGCCAGGTTTTCAAAATCAACATACTTAGGAGAGAATTAAAGCAATGATTCGACCTAGGTAGCCGTCTAGTTGCTAGGGTATTAAAAGCGATAACTTTTCTTTTAAACTTTTTATATATACATTAGCAAAAACATTCCTCAATATGGCAAATATTTCCCCGTTTTTCCTTATTCGATATGCATTACACATCACCTGCCGCTCAAATTAAGTTATCTTCGGATATTGAGATCAAAAGTTTCTTCTATGAATAATAATGCGCCCTCACCTGAACTTACTTCTTCCCCTTCAAATAATACTTTTCAGAAATTGGAAAAGTTCTACATTGAACGAACAACGACACTTGCTGCTCAAATCCTTGAAACATCTCGCTCAGGCATAATACTTTCGGCCAAAAAACAGCACTGGATAGAAATCGATGGCTTTCACAAATTACACACTTTTTCCCATGAAGACGATACCTTGTTTAGGGCATCAATTTCACAGGCCGGGGTTTTGGAATTGTTTCATCCAATTCAGGCCGTTCATCAGACTGGCGAAGCCTATAACAGTTTAAAGTATTATGCAGCTACTCCGCTGCTACATGCAAACGGTGACAAGCTTGGCATCCTCGCTGTCTTTGATGATCAAGTAAAGTCTCCACTTACTGAAAAACAAAGAACGCTGCTGATGTTACTCGCGCGGCATTTCACAGATCTTTATGAGAACGCCCAGACAACAGCTCAGAACATTGATCTTCCAAATAAAGCTGTAAAGCCGGATCAAAATTCAGCGTTGAACAGAAGTAGCGAAAATTTCCAGAGCGAGAAGGTCAATGATGATCAACTTCAACAACTACGCACTAAACTCGACGATGTCGAAAAAATAAGAAGCCTTGCCCACATCGGCGGCTGGGAAATCACCTTACCTGAAAAACAACTTACCTGGTCAGGTGAAATGCGAAAAATATTCCAGGTCAGATCAACGTTCCAGCCAACCATTGAAAATGAACTTTCATTCTATACGCCCGCAAGCAAACAAGAGAGATTAACAGCATTCCAGACAGCCACGCAGGATGGTACCAGCTGGAGCTTGGAGCTTCAGATCACGCGGGCAAATGGCGAAAATGCCTGGATAAAGTCTTATGGAATACCAGAGATGCAAAATGGCTCTTGCATAAGAATATATGGCACCGTTCAAGACATCACATCCGTAAAAGTCATGGATGCTGGATTGCTTGCCGCAAAAGAGGAAGCAGAATTCGCCAACAAAGCCAAATCTGAGTTCCTGGCAAATATGAGTCATGAGATACGCACCCCCCTCAACGGCGTAATCGGGTTTACAGATTTACTTACAAAGACAAAGCTAAACGAAACACAGCACCAATACCTAGGTATAATCTCCCAGTCCAGCAATGCATTACTCAACACCATCAATGATATCCTTGACTTTTCTAAAATAGAAGCAGGTAAACTGGAGATCCACTCCACACGCTGCAACCTCCATGAACTTCTTGGAGAAGCCGCAGACGTGGTCAAGTACCAGGTTCAAAGCAAACGGCTTGAATTCCTGCTCAACATAGCACCAAATGTCTCAAAATTCGTTTGGGTGGACGAAGTCCGGATCAAACAAATTCTGATAAATCTCCTGGGAAACGCAGTTAAATTTACGGAAACCGGCGAAGTAGAGCTGAAGATCCAATTGGTCGGTGGGACACTCCCTGAAAATCAGATCTATAGATTTTCTGTATCTGATACAGGTGTGGGGATCCACCCGGATAAAATGCTTAAAATCTTTGAAGCCTTCTCTCAGGAAGATGCTTCAGTAACCAAAAAATATGGTGGTACAGGGCTTGGCTTAACCATTTCCAATAGGTTGCTTGAGTTAATGGGAAGCAAGCTGGAGGTGTACAGCACAGTGGGTAAAGGAAGTCTGTTTTTCTTCGACCTTATCCTTAAAACCGAGGCTCAAGAATCGAGCGTTGAACAAAGCTATGAAGCCATAAACAAAGTGCTGATTGTAGACAACAATGCAAACAACCGGACAATTATCCATAAAATGTTACTCCTCAATCAAATCGACTCCATTGAGGTAAGCAGTGGAATGGAGGCTGTCGACCTGATTGCTACAGGAGAGCATTTTGATGTTATCTTAATGGACTACCACATGCCGGATATCGACGGACTGGAAACCATACGTAAAATTAAGGAGTCGTTTAGAGACTCGGCCCTCGAACCTGCATTCATCTTACTACATAGTTCATCTGACGAACTGACCGTTCAGGAATGCGAAAAACTGAACGTCAACCATCGTCTGATGAAGCCAATCAAAATTAAAGATCTGTACAATTCACTTAACAGCCTGATTTCAAATACCAAGCAGACGCAACATGCACCTGGTAAGCAGATTGAGACTATCGAAGGAAGCTTCAACATCATTATTGCGGAGGACAATGCCGTCAACATGCTCCTGGCAAAGACCATCGTAAAAAAGATTGCCCCTGACGTGGTCATTTTTGAAGCAACCACAGGGGTCGAAGCGCTAGAAATTTACAAAAGAGAACGGATCGACATCATCCTGATGGATGTGCAAATGCCAGACATGAACGGCTACATTGCGACAAAAGAAATCCGTTCCATTTCACAGCGAAGTCAGATTCCGATAATCGCGCTTACTGCTGGGAACGTTAAAGGCGAAAGAGAAAAATGTATATCCTCGGGCATGAACGACTTCATCTCTAAACCTGTTGTAGCAAACACGATTGCACGCTGCCTGAGAAACTGGTTAGCTATTCAGATCGATCAGCAACCATGACCTTTATAGATCGCCGACCTGAGACCTACCCGCAGAAAATGTTAATTTTCCACCGACTTAAGGATACACCTCGGCAAACCTCAAAACTGAGAAATTATGTGTAGTAAAAATAGCCCACCTCTTATAGAAGTGAGCTATTCTGTTAACATTTAAATTTCAGCTGATCCGGTCAGCGGCGCAACTATTGTGCTCTACCCGACTTTTTGTCCTGACCTCTACCAATCAGGTAACCAGCGCCAGCACCCACTGCACCACCAATTAAGGCGCCGCGGCCATCCTTTTTGTCAATAAGTACACCGCCCAATGCACCTGCTCCGGCACCGATCGCTGTACCTTTCGCTGCCTGACTCCAACCTTTTTTCTTGGTTGTTGTGGTAGTCGTGCTGCTCGACGATGTATTGTTATTTCCCGACGTAACCGCAGGAGCGGCTGCTGCACGGCGCTCTTCAGACAACATCATGACTCTTTTCTCTTCTGCTTGCTGCGCAAGTTTTTCCTTTTTCGCTGCATCTTCTCTTCTGAAACTGTCCAGGCGGATGCTGTCCTTTACAGCGATTATTGCAGCTTGTTTAGCCGCTTCTATTTTTGCCTGTTCTTCAGCCTTGTTTGCACAAGACGACATTGCGAGTGCAACAAAGCATATAGCGATGAATTTTTTCATGATAATTAATTTTGTTTGTTTTTACTATACTAGAGAAAACTGTGCCAAAAAAACCATTACTTATTCATTATTGGTGAGGAATCAAAAGGTTCTCCCATGTCATCACCGTCGTCATCGCCAGCGGGGCCGAACGAAGTCATGTCGTTGTCATTATTATATTTTCCATCGGGGCTTTCATTATCCGAGGAATGGTCTGCATCCAATCCAAGATCAGGGGGCAAACTGTTTAGAAATTCTTCTTCGCCCTCAAGCATCTTCTTCTTAATGGGATGACTACCTTCAGTATTCTTATGATTTTCAGGAGTTGACATAACAATTTTATTTTATGTATAACAGATTTCAGGCCGCTGAGGTTCTAGAAGATTTACACTTTAAAGCCATTTTTACTATAACTAACTAATTAAGATTTTGGATATTAATATTCTATTCATTATTTTCACCTCAAATTATATAATAAGAATATGCGTACAACAGGAAAAGTTAAATGGTTTAATTCTGCAAAAGGTTTTGGTTTCATCACTCCTGAAGATGGAGGAAAAGATATCTTTGTTCACTTTTCTGCAATTGCAGGAGATTCTTTTAGAGAATTGAATGAGGGAGATAACGTTGAATTTGAATTAAATGATGGAAAAAAAGGCCCTGAAGCCTCTAATGTAACAGTTCTTTAATCTGTTAAATCATTCAAAAAGATTAAAAAGGGTTTGCTTTGGCTTACCCTTTTTTTATTAAATAGAAGCATACTACATACATGGAATTAACGGTTTGGGGAGCAGCAGAGCAGGTAACAGGCAGTATGCACCTCTTGGAAATTGATGGATACAATATATTAATAGATTGTGGACTGGACTACGAAAAAGGAACTTATCAGGAAGAAAACCAATACTTTCCATTTGACCCATCCGAGATTGATGTCGTCATTTTAACACATGCCCATATCGATCATTCCGGCAACCTTCCTACGCTGGTGCGTCTTGGTTTTGAGGGACAAATTCTATGTACCCCACCTACCGCTGATCTCTCCGAATTATTGTTGATGGATTCTGTGAACATCTTTCTTTCAAAGCAGAAGAAACGTTCAAAAAACCGGCGCCATTCTGGTGGCCCTGCTCCGCTGTATCTCCAAAAGCACGTAATGGATACGGTGGAACGTTTTATCACCATCGGATTTCACAAAGTATTTCAGATCAATGATCGCATAAGTCTCACCTTTATTCCCGTTGGTCATCTTCTGGGCGCTGCAGCAGCAGTTTTAAAGATTATTGAGAACGGCGAGGAGAAAAGTATTGCATTTACCGGCGATATCGGACGGAAAAACTATCCAGTCCTGACTGATCCGGAAGCGATCCCGCAGGTAGACTACCTCGTTTCTGAATCTACATATGGTGGTAAGTTCCACACCAACGACAGCACCCTTGAGGACAAACTCATTGCCACCATAACAGAAACATGTATCAATTCTCCAGGTCGCCTTATCATTCCCGCATTTAGTATTGGAAGAACGCAGGCCCTGGTTTTTGCATTGAATAAGATATTCAGCAGTGGAAAGCTACCGAAAGTCCAGATTTTTGTAGACAGTCCGCTTGCGACCTTTGCAACAGAGATATATCGCAAATACCACTACCTAGTAAACGATGAGGCCAAAGCTTTTTACGACAAAAAAGGTGATGAATTTGAATTTGACGAACTGGCCTATGTGAACGATAAAAAGGAAAGTATAACCATTTCCAACTACCACGAGCCCTGCATCATCATATCCTCTGCAGGCATGCTTGAAGGCGGTAGAATTCAAGATCACCTTTATCATAATATACAGAATTATTACTGCACCATATTATTTATTGGATATTGCGCAAAAGGTACACTGGGAAACCGGCTTCTGCGTGGCGACCCTATTGTAAACTTAAGAGGGCGGGAACTGATGGTCTATGCAAGTATTAAGCAGACCGATCTGCTAAGTGGTCACGGCGATCACAATGATCTTGTCGGCATGATCAAGCATCAGGAAGTAACCAAAACAAAGAAAATCTTCCTGGTTCACGGAGAATCTAATAGCCTTGAAAGCCTGAAAACGTCACTTCTTGAAGTCGGGTATGACGCCGAAGTCGCAAAAAAGGGCCAAACTTACCGCTTGTAAGTGCTAACGCTGCTCCAAAATTAAGCTCACCCCCGGTTCTGCCATCAGTTCGTGATGGAGGTCTGAACGTATGAACGAATAGAGCAGCATCTGGCCTTCTTCAGTAGTTTGTACTAAAAATCATACACATTTCAAGCGATTGCAAGAAAACAGCACGTAGAGGTAAAAAATGCGAAATCATTCATAAGAGAATGATTTCAAGCATATTATAATATAAAATCATCTGATATAAGATTTGGCAGGGTTATTACATACACCCAAACAGTAAAGATTAACGATAAACAACATCTAACTGTTAAAAAATGAATTCAAAAATTACAAAATCGGCATTGGTACTATCCTTAGTAGGAATATCATCCGGGCTTTTCGCACAGGAGTCGAATCCTGATACTACGCAAAGATTCGCAAAGAAAGCCTTCAGAACATGGTCTATCGGATTAAACGGAGGTATGCTTACGCATTACACTCCTTTCAACAGCAGGTCTAACGGCGACTTCGCGACGCCACAAGAAAGCTGGGGTTACGGTGGGTACATCAAAAAACAAATTTTACCTGGATTCGGTATTCAGGCAGACTTCCTTGCTGGTAAAGTAAAGGGATTCAGACCAAACGACCTGACTGGCGTGGCTGCTCCAACACAGGCACAACGTGACGCAAGTTTCGAAACAAGTATTGACTGGTCGGCTGCTTTAAAAGCTAACTTCACGCTAGCTAACCTGAGCCTAAACCAAAAACGCAGTGTACTTTCTCCTTACTTTACTGCTGGAGCTGGATACATGTCATCTAGTGCCAACACTGCTGCTGTCAACGGTGCAAGCACCAACTACGGAGAGCACTGGTTTATTCCAGTTGGAGCAGGTGTAAAACTTGGATTGTCTAACACCATCAACCTTGATTTAGGTTATGACGTTAACTTCATGAAAACCAACAATTTTGATGGAGTAGCAAGCACACCGAACGACCGTTTCTCTTATGCTCATGCGGGTATTGAGATCGCCTTAGGTAAAAAAGAAACTCCTCAACTTCAAAACTACAGTGCACTAGCCGCTTTACGTGAGCAAACTGCATTGGAAAGCGATGAATTAAGAAGAGCACTTTCTACTCAGGAGCAAAATGCCTTACGCGACAAAGAAGCTTATGAAAGAGAAATGGGCGACGATGATAGCGATGGAGTAGCAAACAAATTCGACAAATGTCCAAATACAACTTCAGGAACTGTTGTTGACGGATCTGGATGTCCATTGAAAGTGGCTGCTCCGGTAATCAGAGAGCGTATAATCGTAACAGAAGCAGATCGTAAGGTAGTTGATGAGGCCATCAGAAATCTTGAATTTGACCTTGGTAAATCAACCATCCGTCCAAAATCTTACGCTACTTTAGATAAAGTTGCTGCACTGTTGGTGGAGAAAAACTTCAGCTTAAAACTAGCAGGTCACACCGATAATACTGGTTCAATGGCGCTAAACATGAAGTTATCGAAAGACAGAGCGGAAGCGATCAAATCCTACTTAGTATCTAAAGGTGCGAATGCATCAAGAATCGAAGCTACAGGATACGGTCCAAACCAACCTATCGCTTCTAACAAAACTGCAGAAGGTCGTCAGAAAAACAGAAGAGTTGAATTCACTCTATTTTAGTCAGATCACTGCCTAATAAAAAAGGTCATGTAGTATTACATGGCCTTTTTTATTGTTTACTTATTTACCAAATATCAAGCACTAATCAAATAGCCTTTCACCTGATATGATAAGGTGATCTGCTCCAGGTATAATAGACACGTTCATTACCATCGAAGATTTTTCAAAAGTGTCAATAGCAGCACATACATTAAACTGCTCCAGTGTAAAAGTAGCTCTAGCGACAAAACCGCCTACTTCTTTCCTAATCTCCTTACGATCAAAGTGAACTGCGCGGACCTTTTCCCTGGGATAGTAGTCCTGAATCAAATAGCCTATCTTTTCACTATTTTCATTTAAAACGTCGAACAAAAGATCTTGTACAGAAGTGATGGCGGTAACTTGCATAGGCAACTTAACGTTCATAGTATGTTCCATATATTACGATATTATTTTTCTCGCCAGGACAGCAGTCATTGCTTTCAAAAAAGGCATGGGTCTCAGACTTGTTATGATGCTTAGGTCATTTATAATATTACTTTCTGCATCCAGGAACGCAAAAACACGATCAGCCTTCGTTCTGCTGAACAGATCCTCAAATATCTGATGGCCTTTATACTTCCCCGAGTCTAGAACACCCAGCAATGTCCCATCATAAAGTCGGTGTTTAATGCTAACATTCTCAACCTTAAAAAACGGCGTCTGCGTTTCCGTCCAACTTCGCAAAATTTTCTCAACCGTTTTTTGAACATTCGAGTAGGTGTACCCTGTTGCCCCCCGGGTATCTCCTCCTGCAGAGCCGATGTTAACTATATTTCCATTGAACCTTGGAAATACATGGTCTGTCATGGGGATCACCCCATATTCAGCCTTTAGTACTTCATACGAATCCAACTTTAATACATGCTCCAGATACGCCTTGATCTTCTCGTCGTACACTTCCTGATCCAGTAAGGTCTTCGAAAATACGGTGTATTCTACAAACAGCTCGTTTTCCTTGAAGGGTAGTGCATAAAAGAAAGACGTCCCATGTTCCTGCCCGGTCCGAAAGTCCATCAGTGATGCTTCATCCGGATCAAACCGCGCGGACCGTGCTTTAATCATCAGCCCCTTGAAATGCTGCAGGAAATATTGTTCGCCCGTATGAAGTGCAGGCTTGGTATAGACAGAGTTAAATACATACTTTGATGTGTAGCATGCATCTGCTGTTTGCACAGTGCAGTGATCTGCCGCTGTTTTCATACCTAGTACTTTCTCGTTAGAAAAAGTAACATTAGTACAACCCGCTAAATAGCCAACGGTAAACGTCTGGAAATCCGAACTTAAGATCGAGTTATAACGATACCCATTCAGATGCAATGGAATCTTTTTGTCGGTATGGGTAATGAACGACAAACTATTCCACTGTTTGCATATGATTTGGTCAAATGGACCTGGTTCCTTCGCCCAAAATGACCAGGTCTTCTCTTGTCTTTCAACAGCAGGTACATCTAAAACCAATATTTTAAGATCACTCCAGATACCCGTCCGCATTGCCCGGTAAAGAAGGCTCAATCCCGCGAGGCCTGCACCGGAAATGATGATATCGAAACATCCGGATTCCTTTAGACGACTTGCCATACGGTGTCCAGGAACCAGCCACGGGAATCATGAAAGTGTTTCACAGGTTTAAAGCCGGAGCTCGCCGCCAGCAGGTCAGTTTCTTCTACGCTGTACTTCTGTGAAATCTCCATATAGATATACTCATCCTGACCAAAGGAAATCGTTGTGCCGCCAATGTTAACCTGCTGTGGAACCAGGCTGATCAGGAAACTCTTACAAGCACCCGTCGCCGGGTCATAGCTTGCATAATGCTCAAATTGTGCCACGTCGAAATCCGCCGAGAGCTCCCTGTTTATGCGCTCGAGGAGATTTAAATTAAATGCCTTTGTATATCCATTTGCATCATCATAGGCGGCCCTAATGATTTTAGGATGTTTTTTTAGGTCGAAGCCGAGGAATACCAAATCTCCCTCCTGTAGCACAGAACGTAGTTTACGGCAAAATGCAAGCGCTTCTTCCGGCGGCATGTTTCCGATGTTTCCCCCTAGAAACAGCACCACTTTATGATTTAACGAGAGCTTCTTCGCCTGATCAACCATCTCGAAATACTCACCATTCAGTGCTGTAACTTTCAAGCCAGGAATCGCCCCGGGCAAATGATCATTCAAATACTCGATTATACTTGAAGAAATATCGATTGGCATATAGCTGAAGTCAACCGGTCTGCCCATAAGCTCCTTCAGCAAGTGCGTTGTCTTTGTTGCATCTCCGGCACCCAGTTCAATGAGGTCAAACTTCTCAAATCCGTTCTGCAAGGTTTCAGCAATACTTGCTGCATTGCCACTCAATATTTCGGCCTCACATTTCGTGGGATAGTATTCCTCACAGCTCATAATCTTTTGGAAGAGCTGGTCGCCCGCATCATCGTAGAAATACTTCGATCGCAGGGATTTAGGTGTCTGACTTAAATCCTGCAGAACGTCGCTTAAAAAGTTGTCCATATTATTTTGCTAGTCTTATGCCGCTGAACATCCAGTTCAGGTCAGCATGAAAAAAATTCCGGTAACTCGGTCGGCTATGTCCTTCCGGAGTGGCTACAGACGCACCTCTAAGTACTTTCTGGTTGACCATGAATTTACCGTTGTATTCGCCGGCAGCGCCTTCTGCCCTCGTGAAACCAGGGTATGGCAGGTATGCACTTTCCGTCCATTCCCAAAGCTCACCCCAGGAGAATTTTCCGGAAGCCACTTCCCATTCGAATTCCGTTGCCAAGCGGCAGCCTTTCCACTGCGCATACGCCCATGCTTCGTAAAAACTGATGTGTGAGACCGGATCATCGCTTCTCAACGGCTGCAACCCAGACAGACTGTACCTGAAATGCTTCCCATCAATTATATACCAATACTTGGGTGCCTTAGCCTTACTCGTCTTTACCCAGTCCCAGCCTTCTGCATGCCAATAGCGGAAGTTTTCATAACCACTATCGGCAATAAATTCCAGATATTCTGCGTTCGTCACCAGTCCGGCAGCTATTTGAGCCTTTTGCAAATAAACCTTATGCCTCCCCAGTTCATTATCAAAGTGAAAGCTACTGCCATTGTAACCAACTTCATAAACACCTTCTTCTATATCCACCCATCCCGTATCCTGCACCTTAAAGCTTTCCTCGACGTTCCGCGGGTAATATGCCGGGAAAAGAGGGTTATGACCCAGAATATACTTGATGTCATACCACAGGAGTTCCTGATGCTGCTGTTCATGGTTCAATCCCAGTTCCAAAAGTGTATTCAGCTCGTCAGATAGACCGCCATCTTCCAGAAAGTCCTGCATGGCCTTGTCAACGAAGTTTCGGTAGTTAAATACCTCATCAACCGTGGGTCTGCTCAGATTACCGCGGTCGGTCCGGATTACCCGTGCACCCAGTGTTTCGTAATAGCTGTTGAAAACATAATGGTATTCAGGATGATATGGTTTATAATCCTTTGCAAAGGGAATCAGAATAAACGTTTCAAAAAACCAGGTCGTGTGTCCAAGATGCCACTTAGGCGGACTTACATCAACCACTGGCTGTACCACATAATCTTCTTTCTCCAGCGGAGCACATATGGCCACACTATGAGACCTAACCTGATTGTACTGCGCCAACAACGTTGCCTTAGATACCAGGACTTCTTCTAGTTGCTCCATGTTATTTGTCTTTTCTTTTATTATTTACAGGTATAGAGAATGAAAATGTTGATCCCTTGCCCTCTACACTCTCCGCCCATAGCCTGCCGCCTTCCCTTCTGATGATCTCAGAGGAAATATATAAGCCAAGTCCCAATCCCGGGAACGTATGCTGCATTTTCCCGGAAACGCGGTAAAACTGCTCAAAAACCTTCTCTAAGTTCTCTTTCGAAATCCCTATGCCGTGATCTTGAACGGACACTATAATATGATCATCCTCCAGTCTGCTGGAAACGAGAATCTCGTCTCCACATGGGGAGTATTTTATTGCGTTCGTTATTAAATTTGTCAACACCTGTTCCAGACGTTCTTTGTCTGCATATACGTTTCCGACTTTCGCATAGTTTTCCTTAATTACATGCAGGTCGGTTGTACGCTGCAGATCCTCGACTACAAACCGGATCATCTCATTCAGGTCAAAGTCGGTATTATTGAACTGCAGCCGGCCGGAATTCATCTTTGTAACATCGAGAAGATCAGCAATCAAGCTGGTTAAACGGCTAAGCTGCGCATCCATTTTGCCCATCATGGCCGCCTCCTTCAGGTCGCCCTTCTGCGTCAATATCTTCTCCAGTACCTGCGTATAGGCCTTTATACTGGTCACCGGTGTTTTCAATTCATGGCTGGCAATGCCGATGAATTCATCTTTCTGCCGCTGTAATCCTTTTTGCTCGGCAAGTGCAATTTCAAGCTGTTGGTTCATCTTAACCAGCTCCACCTGTGATTGGATTCGGTCTGATATATCCAGAACAGTTCCAATGATACGGAATGGCCGTGTAGCGTCACTAAAATACACTTTACCTTCAATCCGCACCCAGTGCACGGATTTGTCCGGCCAGATCACGCGAACTTCATAAAAGAGCTTCCCTGTTTCTACTGCCCGCCGGTGTGCATTCAGGCGAAGCGGCCGGTCTTCCGGGTGAATGGCATAAACGAATGCTGACCGCGGAACTTTCTCCTGAAAGCCGAAAGTCTGATCAAAGGTATCCGAAGTGATCATCTCACCAGTGATCAAATTCATATCATATGTGCCCAGGTTAACTGCATCGGCAGCCAAACGCGCGCGCTCTTCTGCATCAATCAGGGCAAGTCCGGCGATCCGCTCTTCCGTGACATCCTGTATGATTCCATTGAAACGCACAGGCATGTTGTTCTCGTCGAAGAGGGCTTTTCCTTTCGCGAGTAGATTTCGCTCCAGTCCATTTAACTGATTCTTGATTTTGAACTCACCATTATAGCTTCCTCCGGAAGAGAAACGTAGTGCTTCGTGTATCGCCGCGATAACCCGTGTACGGTCACTTTCCACGATTCGGTCTGTAAATACCTGCAAGTCTATATTCTGGTCATGGTCAACGCCAAACCATTGCTTCAGCCGGTCGTTGCCGGTGATCTTAAAAGTTTTAGGGTTTAACTCCCAGGAAGCAAGTTCCGCTGCATTGATGGCAAACTCCAACTCTTCTTTGCTTTCATGAAGCGCTTTCAGCGTTATTATATTCTCCGTTGTCTCCGTACAGGTAACAAAAACCCCATTACAAATGCTGTAATCATCTAAAATGGCGCTGTAGCTAAAAGTCCAATATACATCCTCAAGGCGGCCATTTCGGTAAATCGGAAGCAGCACATCTTTCATCAAACTGGCCTCCCCCCCTTCAAACAGATGTTTTATAATGGGATAAATCGTTGGCCAGATTTCGGGCCAGACTTCCTTCGCCGGCTGACCGATGGCATTTGGATGCTTGCCATTCACACCAAGGCTGGGACGGTAAGCTTCGTTGTAAAAACAAAGCAGATCCGGGCCCCAATATAGAAACATTGGAAACTTGGAGTTCAGGATGATACTTAAAGCAGTCTTTAAGGTTGTCGGCCATAAAGATATCGGGCCCACACTGGTATCATCCCAGTTTTTTGCCTTTATCAGGCCGGTGATTTCCCCGCCTCCATCGAGGAAGTTGTATTGACCCTTTTGCTCACGAATTGCAGTAAACATGTTCCTCCTTTCTTAATTCATTTTATAAAAATAAACTTATTTTTATAAAAAAAAGGAACAGGGGTTAAAAGTCAAGGTTTCCTTCAACAGAATCATCCATTGTTTTTCCAGTAATAATCGAGGCAGCCATCTTTCCAAACGCCACGACATCGCCATGTTTATTGTCCCAGTAGTAAACGCTCGTCGGTACCACCTTTAATAGGGTGATGTTCAGATCGTCTTTCCCGTCCTGAAACCAAACTTTAAGAAATGGTTTCCACAATTCATCTATTTTCTCCTGATTGGTACTGATTTCAGTGATACCGTAAATGTTCAGAAATCCCGAGTGGGTACTTTCCTGGAAAAGCAAATGAGTAAAGGGATCAGCAGTGATCTCTTTGTTCTTATTACTTCCCTTCATACTCATAAACCATAGATTCCCCTCATCATCTACGTCAAGAACGGCCATCGGGCGGATCGACACCGGTAGTCCTGTTTTGATATTGGTACAGAAAAAGCAGTTCTCCGCTTTTGTCGCCAGTGACTTTAGTTTCTTTATCGCCTCCTCACCCTGAAGCGTTTTAATGTGTTCTTCTGTAGGCTGTGTATTGTTGGAGCTATCTCTGGAGTTTTCTGAAGTTGCCATATGGTTGAATTTTAGTGTACAGAACTAGAACAGCAGAAGAATATTTTTGTTTACCCTGGAAGAATATTTCAGGGCAGAGAAACAAACGTTCGTACCTTGGGTTATTCCTGAATGGAGCCATTCAACATCAAGCTACCCGTTTCCGGGCAAACCGCAACGCTGACGATTCTGCCTGCAGAAGAAGGTTTATACAAAATTGTTTACTACGGGGCCGTGATGGGAGCAGTTCGAGCGCCCGACGATGGAAAAGATTGGACGCTTGTTCCCGAGGAAGAACTCGTCGCCGGCGACCTGCCCTTCTACCAGGGCGGATCAGATCCGGACCGGGTGAATGTTCTTTTGGATGAACTAACCGTGCGGAGTATCGGAGCGGAAATACAAAGCACAGTCGCGGCCGGCACAGAGGAATAATCCAGCTCGTGATGATCACAGAGACAGTGTATTGAGCTTGCGGGACACAAGTAAGACCTCAGCCGGACCTTACCCCCACTTTACCCGCTGTTTGTCCGGGTAAGGTGCGGGTAAGGTGCGGGTAAGCTGCCTTTGAAGTGCCCCTAAAAGCCTAACCTTTTTGTTCGGTTTTAGCGTCACAATACAACGGAAAAAAAAGAGGCTTATCATCTAAGATGATAAGCCTCAATTTCTATGTATAACTGCCGGTTAGTTCATCGCCAACTGACGGTCTCGAGCTTTTAATGCCGGATATTTAGCTTTTAAATATTCGAACAATCCAAACATTACTGCAGAATAACCCAGGGTGCCGTACATGAAACGAAGTTCAAATGGAATGGCATTTCTAAGTACAATCCAAAATCCGGCTACAGTTTGTGGGTAAACCACAGATCCGTACCAGATTCCAAAATCAGTAACGATCCAGTGGATGAGAACAACAACAACCGTCGCAGCAAATGCGTTAAGTACAGTAATATTCTTTAAAAGCACTTTCCCTGCCAATACCATCAAGGCAAATGCAGCGTATACGAAGATCCATCCTTCATATAGAAAGCTGCTGCTATAGTTCTGGTAAAAGGTAAGCGACAAAATCACGTCACTCACGAACAACGTCAGCAGTGGAAAGCTGAACGATTTCAAGTTGTTGTTGAAATATGCACCGCCAAATAAAGCAATTGCGCCTACTGCGGAATAATTCGCAAGAACATTTACATCTCCCATCACCGGAATTAAGGCTCTGAAGATGCCTATGACCAAGATGAAAAGTAAAACAGTGAGGGTACGGGGATTAAATTTAATATGAGCCATGTGTCGTTCAATTATTTGAAAACAAAACTATCGATTTTTTATTTGAAATTAAAACTTAGACCTGCGTTGAAATTGATTCCCATGCTGTTGTATCCGTACAGTTCTGTATAGTCCTCATCGAGAATGTTCTTGAGATCCACAAATACCTTTAACCGGTCTTTAGCAAGCCTGTATTCTCCATATACATCCACAAGTTTGAAGGACGGCAGGGAAACGACACGTGGATTATCGAAGTCGAAATCACCGTCGGTGCGTTTACCCAAATACTTCATGTTGGCACTTACAAAGAGCTTTTTGGTTGCCTGGAGGCCTGCGTTTACACCAACACTGTGCTTTGGCCGGCGGAACAGCGTATTCTGCAGCGCATTGTTTACAAAATTGAACTCGGTTCCTTCAACATAAGCGTAGAATGCTCTGAGCGTCAGATCCTTGTATTTAAATATAGGCTCCACTTCAAACCCCTTGGCTTTCTGGCTCAATTGGTTGGCATAGCCTACGTTTCCATAGACGATGGCATCAGTCAAATCGCGCTTAAACCCGGCGACACGCAGTGCAAACTTGTCCTCAAGCAGATTCAGGCTAAATCCCGCTTCGTAATTTTTAGACTTCTCTGGACGCAGATTCAGGTTAGCGCCATACAGTCCAAATAACATATCCAATGTAGGCGCCTTGAAGTTGGTAGATATGGTTCCAAAGACCTTAAACGCTTTAATGAGGTTAATTGATGGGGTGATGCTGTACGTATAGTTCTCTCCATATTGCTCGTGCTTATTGTAGCGGCCACCAACTTCCAGGTTAAACACGCTTAGATCATGTAAAAACAAAGAGGAATAGGTGCTGAACAGATTCGTTTCTGCCGTTGAACCTCCCTTGAGCTTGGTTTTTCTGTTGTCCAGTCCTACCAGCAGGTTTACGTGTGATCCGATGTTTTGATTGTAGAACAAGTCGACTACATGCATAATACCTTCGGAAAGACTTTGCCCATACTGGTTCTCGGAGTCGTTGATGGTACTTTCATAGCTGTAATTCAGATTAACTTTCCCGGTTTCGAACTCGAACCTGGTATTCAGACCACCGTTGAAGTGCTTGAGCTTATAGTTGTTGGTCAGGTTGTCCTGAAATGGACCTGCATCAAAATCATAGTGTGCTTGAAAGTACCTCAAAAAAGGACTCACACTAAAATTTTTGGTCGCCTGTAAAGAGAAGTTCGCATTTACTGCAGCCGTTTTGTTTCCGTCTTTATCAAATGCTTCCGTATTGCCAGCCGGATTTGCAGCTTCTGAAATGCCGTTTGTTTTACCTTGTGTGTAGCCGATGTTGTAAGAGAAATTGTCTACCTGACTGTTGATGCCGATTGTACCTTTATACGTATCGTAGCTGCCGATGCTTGCGGATCCAAAAACACTGTTTCCTCCCTGATTTCCCTTTTTGGTTACAATATTGATGACGCCGCCCACGGCATCGGAGCCATAGATGGTCGACTGTCCGCCTTTGAGGATTTCGATGTGGTCTATCTGATCAATGCCAAACATACGTAAATCGAATGCCGATGCTACACCGGACGGGTTTGCAACCACAATCCCGTCAATCAGGACCACGGCATAGGCTGTCCCGGCTCCACGGATAAAAAGACCTTTGTTTAAGCCCTGGTTACTGGTGGCGCCGCTTACGACTACCCCTGCCTGCTCGCTGAGCAGTTCAGGTAATGTTTTTCCTGCGCTTCTGTCCAGTTGCTCCCTGGTAATCAGCGTCACCACCTTACCCGTCTGAGATTGTTTCTGGTCATTTTTTGTCGCCATGATAACGACCTCATCCAAAACTCCCCCTTGTTGTGCAAAGGATGCGTTCATGGAAAAAATTTGCGCCAGCACAATACCGGAGGCGACTAACAGTTTGTTTTTGCTGTTCATTTTCTGTGGGTTAAGCACAGCAAACAAGAGAATAAGAAAATGGTAATGCAGTTGAACAATTGCCCATTTCCAGCTTCAATCCCCGAAAGCTATGAAATTTAGTGCAATAGGCAGGTCTTCTGACTTACTCCTGGCTTTCCTGCCTTCCCATCCATCGAAATGAACAGTGGCATTGATTTGAAAAACCAATTTTGGAGCTTACAGCTGCGGGACAGTTACGGAATTACACCGTATTCCCTTTTAATCTAAATTGTTGGTACAATCGAGAACCTAAAGCGCTGCAAATGTATAACAATATAAGAAATGAGCAAATAATATTAACTTAGATTTACAACTCGGGGTTTAACGAACGGATCGCAGGTTTCTGATACGAAACAGCAGTCCTAAATCGCACCGTAGCTAATAAATAAACACCAATGAAAGTCATCTCGTTTTTCCTGCTCTCTCTTGTCAGCCTCCCATCAATGGCACAAAAGACCAACACTGTATTTTTAGAGAACCTAATGAAGTCTAACCCTGAACTTTTTTCGGGTGTTCTCAATCATCCGGAAAAGAACCAGGTACAGGTGTTATACACGCAAATCGACAGAGACCGGAACAATATACCCCATTTTAAAACTTATAGCTTTAATGTAGATGAGCATCGCTACTTCTACCCTGCCAGTACCGTTAAGCTGGCCGCAGTGATCTTTGCCCTGGAAAAAATCAATGAATTGAACATAAACGGATTTAACGCCCGCAGTGTGATGTTAACAGACAGCAGTTATGCCGGGCAGACGAAAGTCGACAAAGATCCAACAGCGAAAAACGGCTTGCCGTCTCTTGAACATTACATCAGGAAAATACTCCTGACAAGCGATAATGACGCATTTAATCGCTTATATGAATTTGTAGGCAGAGCGGAGATGAACGCAAAATTAAAGAAGTACGGACTTCGCAACAGCAGAATCTTGAACAGACTGGCCATTGGAGATGCCGGGGAACCTGCTAAACATACCAATTCGATCCGGTTCTACACCGAAGGGAAGCTCGTATATACCAAGCCTGCACAATATGATCCAAAAGAGTACCCGCTGAAACTTTCAAATACGTTGATGGGAAAAGCCTACATGGACAGTACGGAACGCCTGGTGAATAAGCCATTCTCCCTGGAGAACAAAAATGCGTTTTCCATCGCTGATCAGCAGAACATGATGCGGAAACTTATGTTTCCCGAAGCTTTTCCAGCGAAAGACCGATTCAACTTAACAACTGATGATTACAAGCTGATCTACACGTATATGAGCAAGTTACCTACAGAGAGTGATTACCCGAAATATGATCCTTCCGAGTTCTGGCCCGCATATGCAAAGATGCTATATTACGGTCGTGATAAGAATGCTGAGATCGATCCAAACATCCGCATCTTTAACAAGTACGGAGATTCTTACGGCTTTATAATAGACAATTCTTATTTTCTAGATTTCAAAAATAACGTGGAGTTCTTCCTTACTGCTGTTGTTCAATCCAATGAAGATGGGATTTACAACGACGGAAAATACGAATACGAGACGGTATGCTATCCGTTTATGAAAAATCTTGGGAACGTCATTTACAATCATGAACTCTCCAGACCGAAAGCCTTCCTACCGAAGGTCGATGCTTTTAAACTTGATTACAAACAGATGGACAAGTGAGGCGATTAATCAGTTAAGCGTAAGGAATAATGTTCCATTAAACGCGATTTTGCATGTATATTTAACACTTTAAATTCGCTGTTCACTGAAATTATCGTGAATTAATTACGTTAATTTGCAACAAGATTTTATTAAGTTACACTGCCACAAACTTTTTTCAATACCTATGTTTAAAGAAATCAGGAATAAATATTTTCGATTTGTTGCCATATTTATCTATTCTGTTATCATCTTCTTTTGCGCTTTACAACTCAACTTTCTCTGGCTTTTTGGGTACTCTCCGTCTTACGAAGACATTAGAATGCCAACACAACGGGTTGGATCTGAACTTTATACCGCTGATGGAAAGCTGATTGCAAGATATTTCAAAGAAAACCGCACCCCTGTTGACTTCAAGGAAATCGCTCCGAGTGTAATTAATGCACTGGTTGCGACCGAAGATGTACGGTTCTACCAGCATATGGGCATCGACTTTCGCTCACTGCTTTCCAGCGGGATTTCTACCGCAACGGGAGACAAACGCGGAGGAAGTACAATTACCCAGCAGCTGGCAAAAAACCTGTATCGTACCCGCTACAATAAGTCGCAGGGTTTTGTGAAGAACATACCGCTTGTCCGCACACTCATTTCCAAGTTGAAGGAGTGGATGACTGCAGTGAAGCTGGAATCAAACTATTCCAAGAATGAAATCTTGACGATGTACCTGAACACTGTTCCTTTTGGAAACAACGCTTACGGGATAAAGACTGCGGCAAGAACGTACTTCGACAAAGAAACAGACAGCCTGAGCGTTCCCGAATCGGCTATGCTCGTTGGCATGCTGAAGGGTACGACACTATACAATCCGGTGCGTAACCCGGAAAATGCATTACAAAGACGTAATGTTGTTCTCGCACAAATGGCCAAGTACAATTATATCACGGCTGCAGATCTGGCGCGCTTTAAAGATGTACCCATCCAACTGCGCGCCGGCGACCTCGAGCAAGGTAGCGATGGTGACTCTTATTTAAGGGCCGCGGTTGCCAAGTATCTGGAAAAATGGTGCTCCGACAACGGCTATGACCTCTATGAAGATGGATTAAAGATTTACACCACCATTGACTCGCGGCTGCAGAAGTATGCGGAAGAAGCCGTTGCGGAACAAATGAAGACCCTTCAGCGAAGATTCTATAGCGTTTGGGGAAAAGAGGACCCCTGGTACGACTCCGAGAAGAAAAAGGTCGATTATCCAAACCGGGCGATACGTAACCTGCCGATTTACGCAATGCTGAAGAGAAAATACGACAACAATGCGGACTCCATAGACGCCTATTTTAATAAGAAAAAGAAAATGAAGGTGTTTTCCTGGCAGGGAGACCGGGACACGTTGTTCTCCACTCTGGATTCTGTTCGTTACTATGGGAAGATTTTAAACACCGGCATGATGACCATGGAGCCTTCAAGCGGTAAAATCAAAGTTTGGGTGGGTGGAATCGACCACAAGTTCTTTAAGTATGATCACGTAAACCAGGCCAAGCGCCAGGCAGGCTCTACATTCAAACCTTTTGCTTACCTCGCTGCGCTGGAAAGTGGCATGAGCCCTTGTGACACTTTCGTCGATAAACCTGTACGTATCGCTTATCAGGATAAGGGAAAAACAGAATACTGGGAACCGAGAAACGCAAGTTGGAGCAGCACCTATCAGGAGATGTCGCTTCGCCTGGCGATGGCCAGATCGATCAACACCGTTACTGCCCAGTTGACGGAAAAAGTGGGTTGGGACAATGTGGTAAAATGGGCACATGCAGTTGGTATTGACAGCCATTTAGCGTCTGTACCATCGGTTAGTTTGGGACCAAACGACGTTTCAGTATATGAAATGGTGAAAGCATACGGAACGTTTCTAAACAATGGGGTAAAAACGGATGCCATTCTGGTGGAGAAGATTTCGGATCTTGACAACAATACCATCGAAGATTTTAAACCGAAGACGAAAAGAGTACTCTCGGAGGAGATTGCCTGGCTGATGCTGTACATGTTCCGTGGGGGTATGGAAGAACCTGGCGGTACATCACAGGCCCTTTGGGAATGGGATCTTTGGAAAAAAAACAACCAGATTGGTGGTAAAACCGGTACATCGTCGGACTATGTAGACGCCTGGTACATGGGCATCACCAAAGACCTGGTTACCGGCGTATGGGTTGGATGTGACGAGCGTACGGCACATTTCAAGAACGGAGAAACCGGTGAGGGAGGCAGAACGGCGCTTCCGATCTTTGCTAAATTTATGGAGAAGGTTTATCACGACCCGAATTCAGGCTATACCTATGGCCCATTTCCGAAACCAACAGTGAAGATCAGCAGGAAATTCAATTGCCCAACACCGAGGTATGTGCCGGATACGACGACTACCGATACCGTATCCGTAGATTCCGTGGGCACAGATGCGGCACCTGAGGAAGAAGTGGCTCCCGTAAATACGGAAGTTGCGACTGCACCTGTGGTGAACATCACCTCACAGTCAGCACAAAAGAAACCAGTGGCACCTCCTGCCCCATTAACCAGGAAAGAAGAAAGAGAATTGAGACGCAAGCAGCGCCAGGAAGAAAAAGAAAGAAAGAAGCAAGAAGGAAATTAGAAGCATACAAGCAAGCTTAGACAGACGGGCCATGAAAACTACATGTATCTATTTTAAAAGATTCAGCACCGCAATATTCTTAATTTTAGTTCTGTCCACCGTTTCCAGGGCGCAGAACTTCGGCCAAAATAAGGTCAGGTATAAGAATGAAAAGTTTAAAGTACTTCAGACACCCCATTTTGAGATCTATTACTACATCAAGAACGAGCCGCTGATCCAGAAGTTCGCTCAGGATGCAGAAACCTGGTATAAAATGCACCAGGAGGTTTTCCGGGATACCTTCCAGAAAAGAAATCCAATTATTCTATACAGCAACCACCCTGACTTCCAGCAGACAACCGCACTGAGCGGCGAGATCGGTTTGGGAACTGGCGGGGTGACCGAGGCCCTGAAGAACCGGGTAATAATGCCGGTAACGGAGCTAAGTAATCAAACCAGGCATGTACTGGGCCATGAACTTGTTCATGCTTTTCAATACCACACCTTACTGGAAAGAGATTCTATGAACCTGGAAAGCGTTAGTCAGGTGCCCTTGTGGATGGTTGAGGGTATGGCAGAATATCTTTCTATTGGCAAGGTAGATGCTTTTACTTCCATGTGGATGCGCGACGCCTTGCTGAACCGGGATATTCCTTCGCTTAAGGATCTAACCAACTCAAACAGGTACTTCCCTTATCGATATGGCCAGGCTTTCTGGACGTTTGTAGGATCGACCTATGGCGACAGCACCATTGTTCCACTTCTGACAGCAACTGCAAAGTATGGATATGAAAACGGCCTGAAAGCTACGCTGGGTTACGACGACCGTTCGCTGTCCGGCCTATGGAAGCAGGCAATTGAAGCACACTATCGTCCTTTATTGAAAATGGACAGCTCGCAGGTTAACGTCAGTGGCACCAGGATCATAGACAATAAAAACGCAGGTAATATGAACGTTGCTCCTGCCGTGAGCCCGGATGGTAAACTCCTGGCATTCCTTTCAGAAAAAGATCTGTTCGGCATTGACCTGTTTCTTGCTGACGCAAAGACCGGAAAGATCCTGAAGAAGTTGAGCAGCCAGGTTTCCAATTCTCACATTGATGATTTCAACTTTCTGGAATCTGCCGGCGCGTGGTCGCCCGACAGCAAAAGATTTGCTTTTTCGATATTCAGCAAAGGAAAAAACAATTTGCTGATCATTGACATCCGGAATGGGAAAACGTTATTACAGACCGATATGGGGCGCGTGGAACAGTTTGGAAACCTCACATGGTCGCCTGATGGCTCTAGTATTGCTTTTTCGGGCATGGTAGAAGGACAGAGCGACGTCTTTGCCTACAACTTAAACACTAAAGTGCTAACCCAGCTGACGAACGATACGTATTCAGATTATGCCCCTAACTACTCGCCGGATGGCTCAAAATTGGTTTTTTCGTCCGACCGTGCTTCGGCAACCAGTGGAAACGTCTCCTCGATGCATCCGTTGAATTTAACTGTTATAGATCTTGCCAGTAAATCACTCACGAATTTACCGGTGTTTAATGGTGCAAATAACCTGAACGCCCAATTCTCCGGTGATAGTAAGCGGATATTTTTCCTATCGAACCGGGACGGGTTCAGGAACTTGTATGAATACAACCTCGAAAATCAGCAATTAAGACAACTTACAGACTATTTCACCGGGATCAGCGGTATAACAGAGTTCTCTCCGGCAATTTCCGTATCCAGAAATGATGAGATCGTGTACAGCTATTACCGGTCACAACGGTATACCCTGTACAATGCACCTTTAAGCAACTTCAAGGCCGTGGCAGTCGACCCGGCAGCAGTGAACCTGGACGCAGCAATTTTACCTCCTGTAGAAAGCTCAGGTAGTAACATCGTGAACCTGAACCTGCAGAAGTTCAACAGCTTCGAGCGGGTGATCAGCGACTCTCTAAGACTGATCCCGTACCGGCCCAAGTTCAAACTGGATTACCTGGCAAACAGTGGCGTAGGTGTGAGTACCAGCCGCTTCGGGACCGGTGTACAGGGTGGTATTGTCGGCATGTTCAGCGACATACTTGGGGAAAATCAAATTGTAGCCAATCTGTCCGTAAACGGCGAAGTGTACGATTTCGGAGGGCTTGTCGGCTACGTAAATCAGGCGAGCCGCATCAACTGGGGATTCGCCGTATCACACATCCCCTACCTTACCGGGTTTAGAGACATTGCCATGGAAGAGCTTCCAACCAACGATGAAGATGTTACAATACCTGTTTACAACGAGCGAACCAATATTATCAGGACCTTTGAAAATCAGGCGCAGGTGTTTGCCGCTTATCCATTTAATAAAGTTCATCGTTTTGAAGCCGGCTCTGCAATTTCGAGATATAGCTACCGTGTAGACCGCATGAGCAACTACTATGAAAACATCAACGGGATTGTTGGAAATTATTTGGGCTCCGAAAGAACGCGGGTAAGCAATGCGGATGCAGCAGAGCAGCTAGGGGTAACACTGAAAAGCTTCTCGATTTTTCAGGTGAGTGCAACCTTTATAGGCGACAATTCTATCTTTGGACTCACAGCGCCACTGGATGGCTTTCGCTACCGCATTGGTGGAGAGCAGTACTTTGGCGACTATAAATTCAGCGCTGTGAATGTGGATGTGCGAAAATATGTACGGACCAAGCCCTTTACATTTGCTGCCCGGGCGTTGAGCTATATGCGGTTGGGAATGGATGGAGAAAACCTCTATCCATTGTATCTGGGATATCCTTATCTGATCAGAGGTTACGAAGCAAACTCATTCTACAATAACAGAAATGAAAATCCTGGAACGTTTGACATCAATCAACTGTCAGGAAGCAAGATCGCAGTGTTTAATTTCGAGGTGAGATTACCATTTACGGGTCCTAAGAAGCTCACTCAAATTCCGTCCAAATTTCTATTTACAGATCTAAATCTTTTTTTCGATGCGGGTGTAGCCTGGGATGAATTCTCGAAGGTCTCGTTTAAGAGTCAGCCTAATGGGGAACTGCTGCCTAATGGTCGCCCTTCGGAACGCGTACCTGCACTGAGTGCCGGCGTATCCCTGAGGGTCAATATGTTTGGCTATTTTGTATTGGAGCCATATTATGCTTTTCCGTTTCAACGCAAGGACGTTAAAGCTGGTGTGTTTGGATTAACCTTTGCACCAGGCTGGTAATTACATCCGCAGTTAGGACATGATCCCCAACGGGAGTGTAACCTGATTGTTGATGATCTTACTTGCGATGATGTGTTCAAAATCAAGGCCGATGGTCAGATCGATCCAGTCGGGGTTACACGACCGCACCAGCCGCTCCTTTTGCATTCTGGTGAACCGGCTGATCAGCTTGAAGCGGCTTAAGGCCTGCTCCTCCGTTTTGAACTCCTCAAAATAAACCAGACGGGTAAGCTGCGTTCCAGTGTCAAAAAACAAACTTGGCATCGTCTTGTAAAAGTCAAGGGTCTTAATCAGATCAGAACTCATTCCAACATGCAAACTGGTTCTGTTACGGTCGGTCACAATGTATACGAACTTTTTCATCGGTAATGGTTTTACGTTTTTATAGCTAAGGTAATTAGTATTAATATTTGCAATTCAGATAAATATTACTAACTTTATTGGTACAATGTTACTAACATTTTTAGTAAAAACAAATTATTTATAAACTTTTATTTTATGTCGAATATTTCATCTAATCTTAAATACCTGAGGAAGAAAAAAGGCCTCACCCAACAGCAATTTGCTGATGCTATGGAAATTAAGCGTTCGCTTGTTGGTGCGTATGAGGAGGATCGTGCAGAGCCAAAATATGAATTACTAAAGAAAATAGCAGCCTTTTATGATTTTACGATAGATGAATTTATTAACGAAGAAATAAACGACAAATGGAAACCGAAGACGAAGGGTACCGGCTCCAACCTTCGGGTACTAAGTATCTCGGTCGATAAAGACGACAATGAGAACATTGAGCTGGTTCCTGTAAAGGCAAGCGCGGGATATTTAAATGGATTTTCAGATCCGGAATACATTAAAGACCTTCCCCGGTTCCAACTGCCGCTTCCATCCCTTAAACAAGGAACATTCCGCGGCTTTGAAATCATGGGAGACTCTATGTTACCCATCCAGCCCGGCAGTGTGGTCATCGGAGAATACCTGGAGAACTGGGCAGACGTAAAAGCCGGAGAGACTTACATTATTATCAGCAAGAACGAAGGCGTCGTCTACAAAAGAGCCGGAAACAAGTTCAAGGAGAATAAAGAACTAAAGCTGGTATCAGACAATAAGATGTACGCGCCCTATTCCATTGCTCCGGATGACATTCTGGAAATTTGGAAAGCTAAGGCATACATCACCTCAAGCATGCCGGAAGCCGCACCGGAGCCAACAATAGAGACGTTAACCAACATGATGTCGCAGATGCAAAAATCACTGTCAAACATGAATAAGGGCAATTAACACTATTTAACATTTGCCGGTTAAACTATCTTCTGCTTTTATTATCTATTCATTAAAACAACATACAAAATGAAAAAGATAATCTTAACAGTAGCAATTGCACTAACCGCGTTTACTGCAAGCTATGCGCAAAAAGGAGATAAAATACGAATGACTCCTGAACAAAGAGCAGAGAAAGTGGCAACACACTTAAAAGAGAAGTTGTCGCTATCCGACGATCAGAAGTCAAAGGTGTACCAATTGGAAGTTGACCGCATGAAAAAAGCAGCGGAATGGCGCAAAGACAACCATGAAGCCATGAGATCTAAAATGGACTCACGCAAAGCGTTTATGAAAGAAAGCGATGAAAAGCTAGAAAAGATCTTAACTGCAGATCAGAAAAAAGCATATGAGGCCATGCGCGAAGAGCGTAAGACCCGTATGAAAGATCATAAAGGAAGACATAACCGCAGTGCTAAAGTAGATGCTGCGCAGTCTTAACTGAACTGTATCAGACCTAAAGAAAAAGGGTATTCAATTGGATACCCTTTTTTTTGTGGACTTAACTTCAGGTTTCTACAGGGGATTTTGGGTGCAACAATCTGCGGGATGTAGAGCAATTAGCGAAGGGCCATTTTATCCATAAAAAAAGAGAGACCGCTTAAAGCAGTCTCTCTTTTTTTATTAAATATTGAAGTTGTATTTATTTAACGGTATCAATCACCGCCTTAAAAGCTTCTGGGTGATTCATTGCTAAATCTGCTAATACTTTACGGTTTAAACCGATGTTTTTAGCAGCTAACTTACCGATCAATTGAGAGTAAGAAATGCCGTGTTGACGAGCTCCAGCGTTGATACGTTGAATCCATAGTCCACGAAACTCTCTTTTCTTAACTTTACGGTCACGGTATGCATATTGCAAACCTTTTTCTACAGTGTTTTTAGCAACTGTAAATACTTTACTTCTTGATCCCCAATAGCCTTTGGCCATATTTAGGACTTTTTTCCTTCTTCTTCTTGCAGCTACTGCGTTTACCGAACGTGGCATAGTGATGTTGTTTTTTGATAAACGGTGTTGCGTATTTCAGCAAACTTACTACCGGGTACCTGGTTAAAAATTAATTATTTACCGATGGCAAGCATACGTTTAACGTTGCCCATATCAGCGGCTGACACCATACTGGTGTGACCCAAATTGCGTTTACGCTTAGTTGACATCTTGGTCAAGATGTGACTTTTGAATGCATTCTTACGTGCAATTTTACCTGTTCCAGTAAGCGAAAAACGCTTTTTAGCACTGGAATTGGTTTTCATTTTTGGCATAACCTTGTTTATTTATGTAATTTATCTATTTTTTCGCAACTTTTGGAGCAAGCGTCAGGAACATCCGTTTACCTTCCAATTTAGGTAATAATTCAACCTTACCTATATCTTCTAAAGCCTGAGCAAACTTCAGCAACAGGATTTCACCCTGCTCTTTATACACGATTGCTCTTCCTTTAAAGTGAACGTATGCACGAACCTTCTCGCCATTCTCAAGGAAACTGATCGCATGCTTCAGTTTAAACTGAAAATCGTGATCATTTGTATTCGGTCCGAAACGGATCTCCTTAATAACGGTTTGCTTCGCATTGGACTTAATCTCTTTCTGCTTCTTCTTCTGTTCGTAAACGAACTTACTGTAATCGATTATTCTACAAACCGGAGGTACAGCATTCGGAGAAATTTCAACAAGATCCAGTTCCAACTCATCGGCTAAGGCCAAAGCTTTTGCCAAAGGATAAATCCCTGGTTCAACATTATCTCCAGCTAATCTGACCTCCTGTGCCCGTATAAACTGATTAATATTATGTTCTGCTTCTTTTTTCTTAAAAGGAGGACGTGGCCCCCTATTAAATCCTGGTCTTCCTAATGCCAAATGTATATTTTATTTAAATTGTAATTTCTTTTATCAATAATTCACCAAATTCTTGCAGGGTCATTACACCTAAGTCCCCCTCACCATGTTTCCTGACGGCCAACTTGCCTTCCGCCATCTCCTTTTCGCCTATAATAAGCATGTATGGAGTTTTCTTAACCTCTGCATCCCTGATCTTCCTTCCAATCTTTTCATCACGGAAGTCAATCAATCCGCGAATATCGGAATTATTTAGCTCATCTAAAACTTTTTTCGCATAATCTTCATATTTTTCTGAGATCGGAAGAATGATAAATTGTTCCGGCGAAAGCCATAACGGGAAATTACCTGCACAGTGTTCAATCAATACGGCAACGAAACGCTCCAGAGAACCAAATGGGGCACGATGAATCATCACAGGACGGTGTTTTTGATTGTCACTTCCGGTGTATTCCAGTTCAAAGCGCTCCGGCAAATTGTAATCCACCTGAATGGTTCCCAGCTGCCACTTTCTCCCTAAAGCGTCTTTGACCATAAAATCCAATTTCGGACCGTAGAATGCCGCTTCGCCATATTCGACCACGGTAGGCAATCCTTTCTCTGCCGCCGCTTCAATGATTGCATCCTCGGATAGCTTCCAATTCTCATCGCTGCCGATGTATTTGGCTTTATTTTCGGGATCACGCAAGGAAATCTGAGCGGTGTAATCTGCAAAGCCTAACGCCTTAAAGACATACAAAACCAGATCAATGACCTTTTTAAATTCCTCTTTCACCTGATCAGGGCGGCAGAATAAGTGTGCATCATCCTGAGTAAATCCTCTTACCCGGGTAAGTCCATGCAACTCACCACTTTGCTCGTACCGGTAAACCGTTCCAAATTCCGCAAAGCGCAAAGGTAAATCCTTGTATGACCGCGGCTTCACCTTGTAAATTTCACAATGGTGTGGGCAGTTCATCGGCTTCAACAAGAACTCCTCTCCTTCCTGAGGTGTCTTTATGGATTGGAAACTATCCTTACCATATTTTTCCCAGTGGCCGGAGGTGATGTATAAATTCTTATGTCCTATGTGGGGGGTAATGACCTGCTCATAGCCAGCTTTACTTTGTGCTTTCGTTAAGAATTGAACCAAACGTTCGCGTAGCGCAGTTCCTTTAGGTAACCACAAAGGTAATCCTGCTCCTACTTTTTCAGAAAACGCAAATAGCTCAAGTTCTTTACCAAGCTTTCTGTGGTCACGCTTTTTAGCCTCTTCAATCATCAGAAGGTACTCCGTAAGCTCACTTTGCTTTGGATAGGTAACGCCGTAAATACGAGTAAGCTGTTTCTTGGTCTCATCACCTCGCCAGTATGCGCCGGCAACATTCATCAGCTTAACCGCCTTGATAAAGCCGGTATGCGGGATATGTGGCCCACGGCAAAGATCCGTAAATGCACCTTGTTTGTAAAAAGTGATCTTACCGTCTTCCAGACCTTGTAACAGGTCAAGCTTATATTCGTCACCTTTCTCGTTGAAATACGCTACCGCATCCGCCTTAGATACCGCAGTCCGCTCGAAAACTTCCTTTTGTTTAGCAAGCTCAAGCATCTTTGTTTCGATGGCCTTGAAGTCGTCTGAAGAAAAATCACGTCCACCAAAATCTACATCGTAGTAAAATCCGGTCTCAATTGCCGGGCCTATACCAAACTTGGTACCTGGATATAGTGCTTCAAGTGCTTCTGCCATTAAGTGGGCAGAAGAGTGCCAAAATGTAGCCTTTCCAGCCGTATCATTCCAGGTAAGCAACTTCACAGTCGCGTCAGCTTCAATGGGTCTGGAGGAATCCCAGACTTCACCATTTACTTCTGCTGCCAATACATTTCGAGCTAAGCCTTCAGATATCGATAAGGCAATTTGATGGGCAGTTATGCCCTCTTCATACGGACGTACAGATCCATCCGGGAGTGTAATGTTAATCATCTACAACTATGATTTTTTAGTTAAAAGTTTAAATTTCTAAAATCACCTACGCCGTGATCTTTATTCGTACATCTTGTTATCTAATGTTCAGCAAGCGCCCGTTACCCTATGCAATGTGCTTTTTCAACTGCAAGCGTATGAGCCTCTCGTCGGAACAAAGTTAACGGAATAATTAAGCTTTTGGCTATTCTGAACGCAAAAAGCCTTCGAAATGGCTTCTAGAGGCTTACCTTGCTGCTGTTATGAACTAGTATTCCGTACTCTCCAGCCATCCGTTCGCCAGTACATCCGCGAGGTGCATTGTCTTCAAAGGAATGTTGTTCTTGTCGATGTATCCCTGGAGGTGCAGCAGACAGGAAAGGTCCGTAGAAATGATGTAATCGACTTCCTGAGCCAAAGCATTGTTAATCTTTTGTTCTGCCATAGCGGATGCGATGGCGTCAAATTTTACAGAAAAAGTACCACCGAAGCCGCAGCACATATCGGTTTCCCTCATTTCGACCATCTCCAGGCCATGTACCTTGGAAAGAAGTTGTCTCGGTTCTGCTTTAATGTTGCACTCCCGTAGTCCACTGCAGGAATCATGGTAGACCGCCCTACCCTCAAGCTCAGCGCCAAAGTAGTCCCGTTTCAACACGTTTACCAGGAAGTCCGAAAGCTCAAAAATATTTGCCTGTATGTTGCGGCAGCGGTTGTGCACGGTTGTATTCGTAAATAAATCATTGAACCCGTTTCTGACCATGCCGACGCAGGAAGCGGACGGCGCTACAATGTAGTTGGTATCGGAGAAGTCGTTCAAAAACTTTGTACCTGTTTCCTTCGCTTCTGCCCAGTAACCGGCATTATAGGCGGGCTGTCCACAGCAGGTTTGATTGGAATTGTAGCTCACTTCGCACCCGGCTTTTTCCAGTACTTTGATGGTATTGAAAGCGGTCTCCGGATACAACTGGTCTACGAAGCAAGGCACAAATAATTCTATTTTCATTGGTGTATATTTTGTTTTAATGGCTTTGTAGCGATAGGCCGGAATTCAGGTTCTGCCTTTCTAAGCGCGAACAAAAATACCAATCCTACCGCAAAAAAAGACGTCAACGCGATGGTTGAATTCCGCATGCTGCCTGTAAACTCCTCAACATAAGCAAATGTTACCAGTCCGGCAACAATAGCCAACTTTTCCGTAACGTCATAAAAGCTGAAAAAGGATGCCGTGTCAGCCGTAGACTCCGGAATATACTTGGAATAAGTTGACCGCGATAAAGATTGAATTCCACCCATGACCAGGCCGACTACCGCAGCAAGAACATAGAACATGGATGTGCTTGCCACGAAATAAGCGCCGATACAAATCAGTACCCAAATGGAAACCACAACGATCAGCACCTGTACATTCCCGTAACGGTTCGATAATTTAGACATCAGGTTTGCGCCTGCAATAGCTACCAGCTGTATGATAAGTATCGTGATGATTAAGCTTGAGGTTGGCAAGTGTAAAATCTTCTCTCCAAAGCCTGCAGCGACCAGCATCACGGTCTGTACGCCCATGGAGTAGAAAAAGAAAGCCACCAGAAACTTCTTGAGCAGCCTCATTTCTTTAAGCTGTGTCCATACCTTCCTCAGTTCAGCGAAGCCATTCGGTATCTTCTTCTGCTCCTCTGGATTGAAGTTGGGACTTCCCTTCGGTAAAACATAAAAGGGAATCTGCGCAAAGACAATCCACCATAAGCCAACCAGAAGAAATGATAATCGTGGAGGGAAACTGAGATCGGAGATCCCAAACCAGCCGGGCTTCAAAACAAACAGGAGGCAAACCAACTGCAGGACTACGCTACCTACATAGCCGTACGAAAAGCCTTTCGCACTGACGGCATCCTGCTGGTCCGGGCTGGCGATTTCCGGTAAATAAGAATTGTAAAATACAAATCCACCTGCATAACCGATGGCAGCCAGCGCAAAGCAGATAACGCCGAGTTCCAATGTTTCCAGTTTGAAGTAAAACAACCCACAACAGGCAATTGCGCCCATCCAGGTGAAAAGTTGCATATAGATCTTCTTATTGCCTTTATGATCGGCAATGGAACTTAAGATGGGAGAAATCAGTACAATTACCAGGTAGGCCGCAGCAAGAGCATAGTTGGATAGTGCAGTATTGATAAAGCTCTTACCAAAGAACGAGACCTTGTCGCCGTTTTCGGGCGTCGTGGTGATAATGGTATAGTAAGCAGGAAATATAGTGGAAGTGATGACCAGATTGTAGGCAGAGTTGGCCCAGTCGAACATCGCCCAACCCCGGATAACCTTCTTATTATTTTTAATTTCCATGTCCTGAATATGGAAACTAATGTATAAAATTAATCAACAAAGCCTTTAATTTACTTTTTGAAGGGTCGAGGTACCAGATTTTTTATCGGATACATTTTTCGGATTTCCCTTGTAATAGATCGCGCTCGCGCCAGATGTATTTACTTTAAGGCTGTTTAACACATTGATATTCGATTTTCCGGTTCCTTCTATATCCAGGTCGTAATTCCCAACCACGAAGTTGAACGCATCCAGCTGCATTGTTCCTTTGCTGTCGAGGTTATGTGCACCTGCTTGTCCGCTTAGCACCAGCTTCGCTGCGCCATCTATTTCCGTATCTACCTTGCCTGCATTCATATCCAGGTTCAGGTCCGTAGCACCTGAAAGATCCAATTTGATATCGGCAACGTTTAGTTTACCCTCGGAATATACTTTACTTGCACCGCCAGCTTTTATTTCTTTGAGAGCACCGATACCTGCATGAACGACAATACTGTCTGTACCGCAGTATTTCATCGGATCGAGATTAATCTTAAAGGTATTTCCACTCACAGACGGTTTAATCTTGTCGACAATATTGGAGTCCGCTGAAACGGTAACCGCAAATGAGCTATCCTGTCTGAGCACCAATTTTATTGGTCCGCTAACTTCAATTTCATCAAATGGACTCAGGGTCACGTTTTGAATGATATGGTTTCCTGAATCTTCAATACATTTGGAAGAACAGGCAGATAGAAAAATAGAAACTGCGGCAATCAGGTAAATCCGGTTATTCATATGGTTGTTGTTTTAAATGTTTCGCTATTGCGCTAAATTAAGTTCTTCTGATCAGATCTTCATACGGTGACACCATAATAACCATCTTAAAGATGGTAATGTTTCCCATCTGTTTTGATCTTGCCTAAATCCAGTAATCTCCGGATCTGGTTTATTCGATCTGTTTCTGTTCCCGTTTTGATCGTTTTTACCAAGTCGTCGAGCTCATATGAGTCAATCTGGAGCAAAGTCGCAATTTCAAACGCAATCTTATCTTCGAGTTCATCCAGATCAAGCCGCCGCTTTTCGGCCAGACAGATATCACACACGCCGCACTTGTCCGCAAAAGGCTCATCAAAATAACGCAGCAACTGTATGCTCCTGCAGCTGGGTGTAGATGCATAGGCAAGCACAGCAGCAATCTGATCTTCCTGAATTTTCTTTCTCAGCTCAATATACCGGACGTCAATATCCATATGTAGCTGATCTACCCGGGCTCTGGTGAACTGGAGCTGCGGCTGGTCCGTCTGTGGAAGGTAAGATATCAGTTCCTGTTCCTGCAATTTTTGAAGTAAGCCAATTACCGTTTTATAGGAAACCTTCAACCTGCCCGCAATATCGTCTTCGCTGATCTTGACGTACTGGTCAAAGGCGCCGCCGTACGAACGTAGTATGGTTTTAATCAGCGGATCGTACCCGGAATTTTCAATCTGGAAACGATATACGTCTTCATTGCCCTGTATGAACATTAACCGGGATTGCAGAAAAATGTTTTCGGAAAGCGTTAGGTAGCCGTCATGTTCCAGGAATTTCATTGCGGCGATGGTTTTCAATACGCCAAGGTTAAATCGCTTACAAAACTCAGCCAAATCAAATGGAAAGCTCAGTCCTTCTCCGGCCCCATAGGCAAGCTGGTAGTAGCTTCCCAGGTAGTGGTACGCTTTCTTGATGTCTGTCACATCAGGAAAGTTATCGGTGTATTTGGCGCGTAGTGCAATTTGATCTGATTTGTTTGCCAGTAGCACAGCAAAGGCACGATGTTCATCGCGCCCGGCCCTTCCGGCCTCCTGGTAATAGGCCTCCAGGCTTTCCGGCAGATCCAGGTGCACGACAAAACGTACATCAGGTTTGTCTATCCCCATCCCGAAAGCATTGGTCGCTACCATTACCCGGATCTTATTCTGCTTCCAGGCTTCCTGCTTACGTGAGCGTTCATTCCTTTCCAGGCCAGCATGATAAAAATCTGCGGCAACCTGGTTGCGTTGGAGAAACAGTGCAACTTCTGTGGTTTCCCTCCTGTTCCGCACATACACCAGGCCACTTCCCTTCACGTTTTTTACGACGTCGATGAGCTTCCCATATTTATCCTCCAGATCAAAAACAACGTAACTCAGATTCTTCCGGGCAAAGCTCTTGACGAATGTTTGTGGATCCTTTAGCTCCAGTTTTTCAATGATGTCCGCCCGTACGTATTTAGTAGCCGTTGCAGTTAAGGCAATCATCGGCACGTCGGGATGGATTTCTCTCAGGTTCTTGAGCAGCAGATATGGAGGTCTGAAATCGTATCCCCACTGGGAGATACAATGCGCCTCGTCTATAGCGAAAAGGTTGACCTTCATATAAGTAAGACGTTCCTTCACAATCGGCGACAACAACCGTTCAGGTGAGAGATACAGGAACTTTATTTTTCCGTAGATGCAGTTGTCTAGCAAAATGTCGATCTCGCGCTTTCCCATTCCCGCATATATGGCTACGGCCTGAATACCCTTTGCCTTGAGGTTCTCCACCTGATCTTTCATCAATGCAATCAGCGGGGATACGACAATACAGATGCCTTCCTGAAGCAGTGCCGGAAGCTGGAAGCATACAGATTTGCCTCCTCCTGTTGGAAGTAGGGCCAGCGTATCTTTGCCAGACAAAACAGAATCAATAATATCTTCCTGCAACGGACGGAAGGTGTCAAACCCCCAAAAATGCTTGAGTAACTCTGTTTTATTCATAAAGGTCCTGTCCAAAACTATAAAAACGTTCCGATATTCCTAAATTGCGGGTTCATAAAATCCACAATCAGATGCGTAATCCATTACTTATCATTTTATTCCTGTTCATTGTGATCCCCGCAGTTGCCCAGGAAAAGAAAGAGGTCAGCAAATGGGATGTTGAAAAATACAAAGGACCCACAAAAACAGTTACGATCAATACGAATGAAGGCACCTGGATGAACCTCGACGTGAGCCCCGATGGCAAGGAAATCGTCTTTGACATGCTTGGAGACATCTACTCCATGCCAATCACCGGCGGTACGGCAAAAATTTTAAGTGGCGGAATCGCCTTTGATGTCCAACCCAGATTCAGTCCCAATGGCAAATATATTTCGTATACCAGTGATAAATCCGGAGGAGACAACATCTGGATTATGAACCGCGATGGTTCAAACAAAAGACAAATTACCAGGGAAAGCTTCCGGCTCTTAAACAACGCGACCTGGATGCCAAATAGCGAATACATCATCGCAAGGAAACACTTCACCGCTACCCGCTCGCTGGGTGCAGGCGAAATGTGGATGTACCACATCAACGGGGGCGATGGCGTACAGCTCACCAAGAGAAAGAATGACCAGCAAGATGCCGGAGAGCCCAACGTATCGGCGGACGGCAAAGAATTGTACTTTAGTGAAGATGTGTCTCCGGGGCCTACGTTTCAATACAGTAAGGATCCGAACGGAATCATCTACGCGATAAGAAAATTAGATCTCAAAACAGGAAAGTTAACAGACTTAATCTCCGAACAAGGCGGAGCCGCAAGGCCGCAGCTCTCTCCCGATGGAAAGTTGATGGCTTTTGTAAAAAGAGTGCGCCTGAAATCTGCACTTTACATCCAGAACATGGAGACTGGTGAGCAGTGGCCTGCATATGAAGACCTCTCCCACGACCAGCAGGAAACCTGGGCTATATTTGGCGTATACCCTAACTTTGCGTGGACACCAGACGGGCAAAGCATCATCGTCTATGCTAAAGGCAAAATCAGGAAGATAGACCTAAACGGCCTGTCTGTCTCGGAAATCCCTTTTCAGGTGAGCAACACACAAACTGTCCAGACTTCGCTGCACTTCCCGCAGCAGGTCTTCAGCCCGGAGTTTACCGTGAAAATGATCCGGCAACTCTCCACATCTCCAGACGGGAAAACAGTTGTGTTTAATGCCGCCGGATTTCTTTATAAAAAATTATTGCCAAATGGCGTTCCGGAAAGGATTACCGAAGGCCTTGACTTCGAGTTCGACCCTTCATTTAGCCCTGATGGGAAATACGTTGTATTTACGACCTGGAGCGATGAATTTAAAGGATCCATCAAGAGGGCTGACCTTAGATCGGGCCGGGTGGTGACGCTTACGGACGAAAAAGGATACTATTACAGCCCTTCCTACTCTCCAAACGGTGGCCTTATCGTTTTCCGCAAAGGTAGCGGCAACCCTGTCCTTGGCTATACCTATGGAATCGGCACCGGGATCTTCACCATGCCTGCTGCCGGAGGCCCAAAAACACTGGTTGTTGACAACGGAGTAGAACCGCAGTTCAACACAGACGGCACACGGATCTTCTTTCAGGGAAACGAAGGTGGTAAGAAGGCTTTCAAAAGTGTAGCGCTCAGTGGAGCCGGGGTCATGACGCACTATACGTCCACCTATGCCAATCAGTTTGCACCCAGTCCGGATGGCAAATGGATGGCGTTCACAGAATTGTTCAACATCTACATTACCCCACTGGTTACGACCGGCACGCCCTTGGAGCTGTCCGCGTCCAACACCGCTATTCCGCTAAGCAGACTCACGAAGGATGCCGGCACGAACGTGCACTGGAGCAGCGACAGCAAACGGATCAGCTGGACACTCGGGCAGCAGTATTACACGCAGCACCTCAAAAACGCTTTCCCTTTTATTGAAGGTGGCACCGGAGCTGGGAATATTCCTGCAGACAGCCTTTCTATCGGCTTACGCCTGAAAAGCGACCTGCCTGACGGTACGGTGGCATTGAAGGGTGCAAGGCTCATTACGATGAAAGGTGACCAAGTCATTGAGGATGGTACCATTATCATAGAAAATAATAAAATTACGGCGATCGGCAAGGGAGCCGAAATCGCCATTCCAGCGGATGCCAGGATACTCGACGTATCCGGAAAAACAATCATGCCGGGGATAGTAGATGTACATGCCCATCTGCATACCAGTCCGGACGGGATCACGCCTCAAACGGATTGGGGATATTTAGCAAATTTGGCTTTCGGAGTTACTACTGCTCATGATCCATCGAGCAGCACCGAAATGGTGTTCAGCCAATCTGAGATGCTCAAAGCCGGGCGGCTGATAGGCCCAAGATTGTACTCTACCGGGTCAATCTTATATGGTGCAGATGCCGACATGAAGGTTGTGATCAACAGCCTCGACGATGCCTTATCCCATCTACGGCGGTTGAAAGCCGTAGGTGCCTTTTCCGTGAAGTCTTACAACCAGCCCCGTAGAGACCAGAGGCAGCAGATCATTGAAGCGGCAAGGCAGCTTAAGATGCAGGTTGTCCCTGAAGGCGGCTCTACGTTTTTCACAAACATGAACATGATCACAGACGGTCACACAGGTATCGAACACAGCCTTCCGGTGGCTCCGCTGTACAAGGACGTCATCGATCTATGGAAAAACACACAGGTCGGGTATACACCAACACTGATTGTTGCCTATGGCGGGCAGTGGGGCGAGAACTACTGGTACGACAGGACCAACGTCTGGGAGAATGAACGGCTGCTTGCCTTTACACCAAGGGCGATCGTAGATCAGCGATCCAGAAGGAGAACTACATCCGAGTATGGCGACTACAATCATATTGACATCGCTAAAACCGTAAAGCAGATGGCTGACAACGGCACGAAAATCAATCTCGGTGCACATGGGCAGTTACAGGGATTGGGTGCACACTGGGAATTGTGGATGCTTGCCCAAGGTGGAATGAGCCCAATGCAGGCCATCAGAAGTGCAACGATTAATGGTGCAGCCTACCTGGGCATGGATAAAGAAATTGGTTCTCTGGACGTCAACAAATTAGCTGACCTGGTGATCATGGATGCAAATCCACTGGAGGACATCCGCAACTCAGAGAAGATTCGCTATGTGATGGTAAATGGCCGTCTGTATGACAGCATGACGATGAATGAACTGCTCTCGAGAGAGAAAATCAGAGGTAAGATGTGGTTCGAGATCAGCAAAAGCAACAATTATGGCAACCCGAACGCGACATCTGAAACCTGGACCTACACTGTTCCGGAATGTGATTGATGAAACTCAGGCGGGTAGGATATAATATTAATTGAAAAAGGAGCTGTCTTGGACAGCTCCTTTTTCATGCATCCGAATTTCCTCATGCATCCGGATAATCGCTAACTTGTGTATTAACTCGACTATCGGCCTTCTAATTGCTACAAAACAAACAATCCCCTATTTTGTCACATACAAATCGTTGAACAACATTTTAAAAGTTATACAAAGCAATCATGAAAATACATCAACAGGAACTACGTTTATCTCCACGCAAAAGAGGCTTTCACCTGATCACCAGAGAAGTAATACAAGGTGCACCGGCCATATCAGACATTGATACCGGTATGTGTCAGGTGTTCATTCAGCATACTTCCGCTTCACTAACCATAAATGAAAATGCGGACCCGACCGTACGCATGGATTTCGAGACGTTCTTTAACAAAGCTGTTCCGGCGAATGATCCGGACTATAAACATAACGATGAAGGTCCTGACGACATGCCCGCTCACCTGAAAGCCGCCCTTCTGGATACCTCCGTTATGATCCCGATTCGAAACGGACGCCTTGCACTTGGTACCTGGCAGGGAATCTACCTGTGTGAACACCGCGACTACGCTGGATCCAGAAGAATGCTGATCACCGTCTGGGGCATTTAATAAAATCAGGCTCCAAAAGAAAAATTTAAAGCTAATTTAGACCCATCCGGAGCGATGGCCATTATCTGAACCCGGCCGCCCCGTGCCCGCAATAGCGCAGCCCCTACATCCGAAGGTGTAGCAACTTCTGCCCCGTTGATGTAGGTGATGATGGTTCCTGGAGGGATTCCGATCTGATCGAAAAAGCCACCACGATAAATTTCTGTGACAACCACACCGGACCTGAGGTTTAAACGACTTTTAAGGGCTGGGGGAAGTTGCGTAAATTTCGCTCCCAGCTTCTCGTAAAGTACCTCTAACGCTAGGGCATCTGCAAGCAGGCTTGATTTCGGTGCATCTTTCAAGGTCACTGATACAGTTCTGGTCTTGCCATCTCTTAAAAAGCTCAACTCAATTTTGTCACCCGGCCGATGGCGTGCTATGCGTTCCGAGAATTCCGACGAGGAGTAAAGTTGATTCCCATCAATACGCTGTATGATATCACCCTCTTTTAAACCTGCCGCTGCTGCTGCACTGCCTTTCTGTATATCCGTAATGAACACCCCGTTTACAGATCCTGGTTTTATTCCTTGCTGCTTGAAGAATTCATCTTCTGTGGCCGGTGCAGGAAAATTCACGCCTAGAACCCCTCTTTTAACGGTACCGAACTTTTTAAAATCTTCAAGAATCTTTTTCGCAAGATTTACAGGAATAGCAAAGGCATAGCCTGTGTAGCTTCCGGTCAATGATGCAATTGCAGTATTAATTCCAATCAGTTGCCCGTCAGAGTTAACGAGTGCACCGCCGCTGTTACCCGGGTTAATTGCCGCATCTGTTTGTATGAATGATTCTATTGTACTTTCCGGTTGCTGAACAGGACCTTGTCCTGCGTTGTTGATGATGCCCAGGTTCCGGCTTTTGGCACTGATGATGCCTGCGGTTGCGGTAGTGTTAAGCGAGTAGGGATAGCCGACAGCCAATACCCATTCACCAACTTCCACAGCATCTGAATTGCCATATTTCACAAAGGTTAACCCAGAAGACTTGATCTTTAACAAAGCCAGATCTGTGTTTGGGTCCCGACCAACAACTTTGGCGCGGAACTCACGTCTGTCCGTTAGAATAACCTGTATCTCAGAAGCATTCTCTACCACGTGATTGTTCGTGGCAATATAGCCGTCTTCAGAAATGATTACACCTGACCCAGTGCCCCGCTCCGTCTTGATGTGAACCACGCCTGGAGTCACCATCTTAGCTGCGGATATGAAGTTAACGTAATTTGTTCCGAGAGCGTTCTTTGCAGAACCCTGCCCCGGAGTCACTACAGGAGGTGCATCCTCCTGCAACGGGCTTCTACGTAATACCAAGTAGAAACATGCCGCGATAGCGATCCAAGTCAGAAAGAATACCAGAATAAGTGTAGATTTTCTCATAAACAGCGATCAGCCTGTTCTCCTGGCTATACATTAAGTCGATGAACGGCTTTTTATATAACACCCCGGAATGGCAAACAGTTTATGATATCTGAACTCAGATTACTGGCACCGCTGTCATTCATTTCGCAGGCATTTTACGGGATCTATCCTTGCCGCGCTGATCGCCTGCATGCCCACAGTCGCCCAGGAAATGACCAGGGCAATCAGGGCCGAGCCTACAAAATACCATACCTGCAGATCAATCCGGTAGGCGAAACTTTCTAACCAATAGCTTGTCATAATGTAACTGACCGGCAGTGCAATCCCTATCGAAGCGAGCACCGGCTTCAAAAATTCTTCCGACAGCATATAGATGATGTTCCACTGACTTGCACCAAGTACTTTACGGATGCCAATTTCCTTCAATTTCCGCTCCGCTGTGAAGGAAGCAAGCCCAAAAAGTCCAAGGCAGGATATGATCACGGCAAGCATCGCGAAGTATCTGGATAACAAGGCCACCCGGTTCTCCGAAACATACTGCCGCTGGAAATCCTGATCCAGAAAGGTATAGTCAAAACTGTATCCCGGATTAAATTTCCCATAATAATCTCTTAACATGCCCAGGGTCTCACGCTCCTTTCCAGCCGCTATCCGTATCAGAACCCGGTTGTTGTTTGTGGAGTTAAACCTGAAGAAAAGTGGCTTCACCTGCTCGTGCAAAGATTCGGAATGAAAGTCTTTGATCACCCCTACAATCTGATAGTCCTTTCCCCAAAGGCCAAAATTCTTCCCGATGGGATTTTTCAAACCCATCAAACGGATCCCGGTTTCATTGATAAGGACCCTCGAACTATCTGAACCAAACTTAGAGGAGAAGCTCCTTCCTGCAGCCATCTTCATGCCGAGCGTTTCAATCAGATCCTCACTAACAGATGCATGCTGAAATCTAATGACCTGTTTCGGATTCCTGTTCTCCCAATTGAAGTCACCTTCCGTGTAACCATACTCACCCAGAAAGCTGCGGTCCATACCTGCGGCATTCTTCAACCCGGGTATTTCTTTAATGGCCTGCAAAAAGGACTCCACATTATTCTTCAGCTTTCCTTCCATTTCCAGGTAAATCACATTCTCCTTGTTGTAGCCTAAATTCTTCTTCTGTACATAATCTATTTGCTTGTAAATGACAAAAACAGAAACAATTAAGATGATAGACAGGGTAAACTGAAAAACAACCAGACCTTGTCGGGTCCACAGGGTCCGTGCCGATCCCATTAGTTTACCTTTAAGTGCCTGCGCCGGGTCGAATCCAGACAGGTATAAGGCTGGATAGCTACCGGAAAGCAGCCCTGTAAATACGGAAATAGCTCCCAGTATACCAATCAGCTGCGCATCAAAATGAAGCGATAAACTTTTTTCGGTGATCAGGTTGAACTGCGGGAGCAGAAGCTCCACAAAAGTAAGAGAGATAAAAAGCGACAGTACCGTAAGCATCATGGATTCTCCCAGATACTGCAATATAAGTGCGCGGCGATCTGCGCCCATAACCTTCTTTATCCCCACTTCTTTCATCCTCCTCGTAGCTTTCGCAGTAGAGAGGTTCATGAAGTTCACACATGCAATAACCAGAATAAAAACCGCCAGCAGCCCAAATAGTTGTACATATTGAATCCGGCCCCCGGCCTGAACGCCGTTTTCATAGCTACCATACAGATAGCCGGTTTCATATCGTCTGATGAACAGCTGACGATTGGAGATACCTTTAGATTGCATGTATTCTTTAATCCTGGCATTGAGTTTTCCGGGATCGGAACCTGGCTTAATTAGAATAAATGTATTTGGCCCATAGTTGGTCCACTTGAGAAAATTACCAGTGATTTCATTCAACATGTCCAGCGCCACCAGAAAATCAAACGGGTCCGAAGAATTCGCTGGCGTATTTTCAAACACACCTGTCACAACACCACTCGTCTCTCTGTCGATTTCTGCATTTTGCCAAATCACAACCTTTCCGACCACATCCGTGCTGTTAAACAACTTCTTTGCAAGTTGCGCCGAGATAACGATGGATTGCTTCCCGCTAAGGACCGTATTGATGTTGCCGCTAAGCAACCGGTATGATAACATCTTGAAAAAATTTTCTCCTGCAAATTTCCCACGCGCTTTGATACCCGCACTATTGTCTACAGAAATCTTCGACTGTGCCAGCCAGCTGGTTGGTGATGTGGTAAGGGCGTCTTCCACCTCGGGCATCTCGGCTTTAAGACCTTCTCCCAATATGCCGGCATTGGCATCGGTCGTGCGGATTCCCTGGTCTGTAATTTCATTGGACATCACCTGATACAGTTGCTTTCCTTTATGGTGAAACTTGTCCATACCCACTTCGTCACTTACCCAAAGATAGATGAGTAAAGCACAGGTAAGCCCTGCAGAAAGGCCAATCAGATTGATAAAAAATGAAGTCTTGTGACGTTTGAACGTCCGGTAAATCAGTAACAGGTGATGCTTAAACATGTCCTTGTTCGTTTGAACAGCAATGACCAAAGGCTGTGCCATGGCCAATATACACGTCTTGGGCCACAACCAGTGCTTACCGATCATTAAAGTGCACGAAAACGAACGCTTTCTGTCCGGATATGAACTGTTGCTTATCCCCCTTTATAACGGTACAGTGGGAAGAAATCGATCTCCTCATCCTGCGTAACGCCAGCTTCTTCCAGCAGCAGCTGGTAGGCATTTTGATCCGCAATATACCGCCAGCTGGTAAATTCATAGAACAAATTAGAGAAAGCGGCTTTCCAGGCGAACAAGGAGTCTTCCTTATAGCCAACGCCCCCGCCGAGGTTAAAATACTGCATACCCATCTCTCTGCCCAGCACGCAAATTTCGTCTGTCAGCAACTTCGCTGGCGAATGTGAAAGATACGCTGTGCGGGTACCGAGCAGGTGCGCCTGAATGATCCGATGTGTATACACCACGATCGCACCACAAACCGCCTTTGCATCATGATAGACCATCAGCAACTTGCTGTTGTATTCCTTTGAGGCGAGCATATCCGTGAAATACGACTCAGAAAACAGGTAGAAATCGGACGCACCAATACGCTTCATATTTTCCGTGTAGATAGATGCAAACTCACGTATTTCCTCCAGGCTTTCCCCCTGCTTTACATAAAACCCTTTCCTCCTCAGCTGCCCTATTTTCTCCAGTAAACGCTTTTGATATCTGGACCGCTGGGTATCCAGTGACACCTTCAGATCAATAACTACGATTTTCCCGTTCTGGTAGATACCACCGAATTTATCCATAAGTGAAATCTGGTTGAAGAAGGAATGTAGCCTGGAGAAAACCGATATATTCTTTTCCCCTCTCAGGAACTCCACAAAGGCAGTTTTAAAATTTTCCTTCAGATCGTCATCCAAATCTTCAAACTCCTTATTGGACACGGGGCCGGTGTAGCCATATACACTGGTTAAATCATTGTAAGATGTATCGGGGATCTTCCTGCGTATCAGTGGAAAACCGATGAAATCCGCTCCTTCTGAGTAAACGACAAGAATTGGATCTCCGCCACTATCCAAGGAATGATAGTACCAGGTATGGTAAAAATCAAAGTTGGCCGATTTCTCAATATAACCTCTCCACTCCGCTTCCTGTTGTATTGTGATGATCTTAATCATATCCGTTGTTAACCAGTGATTTTTTTAGCATAAATAGCAGCCAGTGCTTTAAAGGTTGTCACCGGCCGATAATGAAGGCACTTCTTCAGTGCCTGAAGAGAAACTTTCATTTCTCCCTTTTTGACGCTCCGCCGTAATACCCTCATGTATTCATTAAAATTTCTTTGTTTTAGAATGCTCCTGTCGAAATCCAATGGCAGAATTCCAGAAAGCACCTCATTCCACTTTTCCATAGCGCGTGCCCACTCCAGATTTCTGGAAGATAGAACGACACCCTGTACGCCCCTTAGATACACCGAGGATACCCGTGGTAAGTATCTGATCTTTCCTTTTTTTGCCAGGTAGCACCACAAGATCACATCGCCTGTATATTCCAGTCTGTAGAATTCTTCATCTAAAGCATCCGACCTGAACAAAACCGACGCTGTAGCAAATCTACGCTTCCCGAGAAGTTGACTGAGTCCTATATCGCCCGTACCGGTGTTGCTAAAATTATATTTCGTATTTTTTTCTGTGTTAACGACCAATGCATTTTCTGCAACCATGGAATAGTCGGCGTGTGACTCCAGAAAATCCACCTGCCGCTGCAATTTGGTTGGGTCTGTCCAGTAATCATCACCTTCACACAATGCAATATACTTGCCCTTCGCCCTGGGAAAATTATGAACAGCACTTCCCCGCTTTCCCTTAAGCCATTGATTTTCGGTCTGGTATACCGGCTTAATGATGTCTGGATATTCATCCGCATATTCGGCAATGATTTCTGCTGTCCGGTCCGTGGACGCATCATCATGTATCAATACCTCGAAACCAAAGCTTGTTTTCTGCATGATAAATCCATCCAGAGCCTTCCGGATGTAATTCTCGTGGTTAAATGCCAGACAGCTGATACTGACCATAGGTGTTTCTTTGTTCATCATGCAGAAAGGTCTTGCTTTACTTCTTCAAGCATCTGTCGCTTCATATCCTGCAGCATATCCATATACGGGTATTGCACAGTAAAACCAAGTTCTTCTTCTGTTTTGGAGATGTCATACAGGTAAGACGCCTGCGACGGTTTCTCGGGACGATAAATGACCTTTGATTTCTGTCCATCACTGGAGAAGACTTCCACAATGCCCCGGATCTGCTGTTCCAGTGTGGTTCCAACACCCGTTCCGACATTAAAGATGCCGCGTGCCCGGGGGCTTTTAATGGCGCATTCTACAATACGGAGGAAGTCCTTTATATAAACAATATCCTTCGGCTTCGCCGGATCGCCCCAAATCTCGATCTGCTCGCCTGCCTGGGCCTTTTTGATGATGTACATAAATGCCATGTCCTGAATCACTCCATCCACGTAGAGTGTGGCGGCAGGCATGTAGCTGTATATCGTTGGCAAGCGCAGAACGATGTTTTGAATTCCATATTGCTGATTGTAGTGCTCCAGCATATCTACAGCAGTACACTTGCTGATGATGTACATCGCATGGTCGCCGCGTAAATTCAATGCCCGGGATGCATCGGCGGGGATACGCATGCCTGTATTCCAATGGCCATATACATCCGCATGCGACTGCGCGAAGATTATCTTTTTGACTTGATTCTCCCGGCAGAACTCCAGGACGTTCAGCGTACCGGTAATGTTCACATCAATGTACTTGTATGGATTATAGCCTTCCATCCTTGAAGGCATCATTCCTGCAAGCAGGATAACGCAATCAATATCTGTTGCCGGCAGTTCCTCAAGTTGTTCCTTCTTCAGAATGTCGACGTTGACATAACGGACGTTCTTCATACCAAAGTGGCCGGCATTGCGGCGTCTAACGCCTGTGCCGGTTACCCGGTAGTTTCGCTCGCTTAGATACCGGGTCAGATGCATTCCTGTACCGCCTGTTGCACCAAAAATGATGACGTTTTTCATGAGATCGTTGATTTTAAAGGTAAGTGTGGAGGCCGATGGATAACTTAGGTATCGGTTTGTTTATCAGCCCTTTCAAAATTAAGACAAACCCCACGCTTAAGAAACAATTTCACGATTTCAGGTAGTTTGATTTGGACTGCGTCAAGTACGTCGGTTTTCAAGTTCCGCCGCCAATAAATACCTGAACACTAACGGGTTGCACTTGACAGTTACTTGAATTGGAAAGAGAATGCTCCAGCAATCAAACAGAAAAGGAGGGTATCTGCCCAGACACCCTCCTTTCAAAAACAAGTCTTAGATGATAAGACCTGCCAGTATAAAATTAACTATTTATAGACCTCCGTAATCGGCTTCCCAATCGTTCCATTTGGTTCCTGAATCTTCAGCAACGATGTAATGGTCGGTGCGATATCTGTCATGTTGTAAGCCGCGTTCGACTGGCCATGCTTAATGCCCCAGCCCATAAATACAGCTGGAATATGCGTATCATAATGGCCGACAGTTCCGTGCGTAGCACCTGTAGCGCCACCTCCGGACCATCCTTGTTTCTGCATCACCTGGATCACCCCGCTCCGCTCCCTGTTGTAACTGTTCATCATTTTATTGCGATACAGTTCCGGAATATCCGATGTAGCGAGGTCCTTGATGTCAACAGCATAAGCAATCCCTTCCTGTTTACCTACAAAATCAACAACTTTAGTACGGATCTCTGCCTCATTCAACTTGTTTTTGCTGATCGCCGGGTGATTTAAGGTGATTTGTGTATTGCTATATGCGGTAACGAGATTTTTCACCTTGTAATCCTGCTCCAGTTGGCTGTTTAAAGTGCTCATCCATGCTCTTGAAGCAACAAGTCCGGCAGCTATCTTATTGTCGATCAGGAAATTTGCGTTATTCATCGCTCCGTGATCCGCAGTTAAGAAAACAGAATAGTTGCCTTTGCCGACCTTTGAATCCAGGTAGGTAAAGAAGCTTGCCAGGTCACGATCAAGCCTAAGATACGTATCTTCCGCTTCGATTGAATTCGGCCCGAAACGATGTCCGACGTAATCTGTTGAGGACACACTGATCGCCAGTAAATCCGTGATGCCATCTGCACCCAGATCTTCATTTGCTATCGCCGCTTTAGCCATCTCCAGCGTTAACGTGCTTCCGTATGGTGTACTTGTCAGTAAGCCCAACCCCTCTGCAGCCATTAGCTGCGACGTTTTTAGCGGGAAAGTTGGCTTATCTGTTCCGGTAAATTTTCCTTCGTACGGACTGTCGTCTTTTGTACTCTGTACGTAAGTCTCTATCGGATATAAGGTATTCCAGTCCTGTTTCAAAAACTTCTCCGGCAACTTTTGAGCGTTAAACTTATTCACCCAGTCTGGCAGTTGTTGCATGTAATAGGTGCTGGTTACCCAGTTACCAGAACTTCCGTCATACCAGTAGGCCGCATTTGCGGCACGGCCACCCGGCAAAATGCTTCCCCGATCTTTAGACGCAACGGCGATAACCTTAGCCCTGAAGTTGGTCGCAATACGTAACTCATCGCCCATGGTAGAGGCCAGCAGATTTCTCGGAGACATCTTCCCGACGGTTGCATTGTCGCTTCCTACAGTTTGAACGGTGGAGTCGCCCGCACAGTACAAGGTCTTTCCGGTAGCCTGTACGATAAAGTCGTTACCTGCAATGCCGTGAATGGCCGGAACAGAGCCGGTATATACAGAAGCATGGCCGATACCCGTTACACTTGCACTATAGTTGATGTGCGCATTGTCGCAGGAGAAACCTTCATTAAGCATGCGTTTGAATCCCCCATTTTCATAGCGATCATAGTAGCGGTAGAGATAATCCCAGCGCATTTGATCAACCATGATGCCGACAACCAGCTTCGGCCGCGGTAAGGCAGAAGTTGCAGCAGGCTTTTTAACTTGTGCAGAAGCGCCGATAGACGCGAAGGCGAGTAGTGGAAGGAGTAAGAATTTCGATTTCATGTATGGTTATTAGACGTTGTATAATTTACTTCGTTGAATTGAAGCATTTCTCATTGCCTAAAATACATATTCATTCTTTTTTCCATGCATCCGGCACTTCAATAGTCTTTTTACAAAGGCATTGCAACATCTCTTTTACACTTGGTGCCGACTCTGGAGCAGCCAGCTGGAAGAGCTGCCTGCCTGGAACTTCAGAGGGCGATCCACATTTGCGAAAAATGAACTCTCCATGACGCAAAGTCGCTATACCTTTACGCCCTTCAAAGAAACCCGATGCAACCATATAGATTAGTCATATTGTCTCTTTTTCTCGTATTCAGCGCCAACATGATCCATGCCCAGACCAACTGGAAGTTGGCCACAGATAAAGACGGCATCAAAGTATACACCAGCGCTGTACCGAACTCAAAAATCAAAGCTGTAAAGGTTACCTGTGATCTGCCGGCAAAAGCCAGTACGCTTGTTGCGCTCCTTCTGGATGTCGAATCTGCCCCCGAATGGATCTACCACACGAAATCCTGTAAACTCCTCCGGCAGGTCTCTCCATCTGAACTGTATTATTACTCGGAAGTTGAAGTTCCATGGCCAGTAGAAAACCGAGACTTTGTGGCACACCTGTCGGCAAGCCAGCATCCCGAAAGCAAAGTGATTACCATCGATGGACCAGCAGTTGGCGGCTATGTTGCACCAAAGAAGGGTGTGGTCAGAATCTCTGACTCTAAAGGCAGGTGGCAGATCACCCCTTTGCCCAACAATCACATTCAGGTTGAGTATACACTCCATGTAAATCCAGGCGGCAGCCTACCAACCTGGCTGGTAAATATGTTTGCCACACAGGGGCCCATGGAGATCTTCAGCAAGATGAAGACAGAACTGCAAAAGCCGAAATACAGGAATGCCCAGTTTGCCTTTATCACAAACTAGTTAATTCTATCCAGCATTCCTCATTTTGCCTCAACTATCCGGGAAGCCCTATACTTCCACAACAAGCTTGTTCATCATAAAAGAAACAAACCTATTTGGTATGCGATAGCGGCCCTTTTTGTTGAAATCTTTAACGACAAGCATTAATTCCTGCTGGGTATACCGCTTTACAAAGACATTAAATAATTGCTCGAGGATCGGCTGTAACTGCTCTGGCTGCAGATCGCTATCACTCATGTCGTCTGACCGGTAAAGCATGTGACTCAGAAATCGATCCTTGTTCGTGGCCGCCAGCTTTTCAGCAAACTGCACGATCACCTCATAGCTTGTACCAGCGTCCAGGTAATCGAGCATCTTCACATACTCATGTTCATGATCCAGCAGTTGAAAAGAAAACAACATAGCTCCCGGATGATAGCTGGCCTCCCTTCTCGCACGGGTAAATAGTTTATTGCGCCATTTGCTTTTTTCTTCCCCCTCCTCCAGGTATTCGTCGACGAATAAATAGGTATTAAAATCAAACGAATACGACAACGCCTCTTTCAACACACCGGCAAGTTTTTGATTGTCCTTTTCAATGGTATATATCTCCGCCAGGAGTCGAAGATAGTCACCGTTAAAATCTTCCCGGGAGTTGCCTGCGATCTGCTCAAGGCAGTATTTCTCGGCAAGGGCTAACTTATCATACTCAATGAGCCATTCAATAAGTTCTACATTGTAGTCGTTTTGATACCGGAGGGGCTCGAAAAGGAGATAGTAATCCTCGAACAGCCCACTGCTCGCCACCAGGTCAAAAACAGTTTTGATATACTGCGTTCCGTCATAAAACTGCCTGGCATTGACTTTCATGAACTGGGCGACAAGGTTGACGGTAAGCGATCTTTTCCTTTCTATACTACTCAGCCGGTGCAGTTTCTCCAGAAACCTCAGGTAAAATGACCTGAGGTAATACGGTGCCCCATGGATCCGGACGGTAAAATAATTCACAGCCTTATCCCAGGTATCCTCATCCTGAAGCTGATGGATGGCCGGCAGAACTTTCATCAACACATTCTCCTCGTATTTAGAGATCCTGCCGTTGAGATCACCATACTTAGACTGAACCGTTTCGCACCCTTCCATAATTGCATGTAGCCGAAGGAAAGATTCTTCATCCGCTGTCTGCGTACAGAAATCAGCAATGACGGACTCGTGTAACACGGCCCAGAGCTCAACAATTTTCTTTGCATGAGCACTGTCTACAGTTCTCTTGTTTTTAATCACCGACTTAACGGCATCCATGGTGAGCTGTTTTATTTCCAGCGGTTGATATTGCCGCTCCGACTGCGAGAACTGATGTAGAAATGTCAGACCCAGGTCCTTGTTTTCTTTCAGCAAGCCGAGAAGCCAGGCCTTTAATTTTTCCGGATCAGCCTGCTGGACCAGCGTCTCCAGAGGATCTACCTTTTTAGCGCCTTTAAGTTTTGCTACAGGCTTTTTATCTTTAAGGACAAACAAAAGTAAGGCGGTTTGATGAGGACAAAAAGACGTGGTGCTCAGGCAGTCGCAGCCATGTCCAGTAATCTCCCCTTTGGGGTTTACCAGCAGATAAGTATCAAAGGTTTGATCGTTCTCATCAACATACGCCTGGTAATGCCCTTTTTCGATCTCGTCGCATTCTCTTACGGTACCTTTTTTTGCTTTCAGTAATAGATCCGGGGAGAGTACAGTTTTATAGTTCTTTAAAGTAAGTTCCATAGCTTGCTTTATTCCTCTGGCTCATCCTTGGAGCAGCACGTCTGCCTCAATACGCTACGGTCCTGATTATTTAGAGGGAATAACGATAAAGCTACGAAGTTAAACAGATATTTTCACAACCATCTTACCTTCATTTTTCCCTTCGAAGAGATCGATGAAGGCCTGAGGAATCCGATCGAAACCTTCGACTATCGTTTCGGAATATTGTAATTTGCCTTCCTTAAACCACGCCGTAAGCTGTTTCATTGCCTCCGGAAACTTGTCTGCATAATTACTCACGATGAAACCCTGCATCAGCATGCTGTTTTTTAACAGATACGGCTGTAACCTCGGCCCGACTGATTCTTTTGAATCATTGTAAGATGATATGGTTCCACAAATGGCGATGCGACCATATTTATTCATGTTGAATATTACGGCGTCTGATACGTCTCCGCCGACATTGTCGAAATACATATCTACGCCATCCGGTGCTGCTGCTTTAATTTCCTCCTCCATATTTGACGCGGTCTTGTAGTTGATGCCTTCATCATATCCGAACTTTGTTTTTAATGAGGAGATCTTCGCATCTGAACCCGCGATACCAAGCACTTTAGCGCCCATGATCTTAGCAATTTGTCCAACAGCACTACCGACAGCTCCTGCAGCCCCGGAAACGACCAGCGTCTCCCCCGCCTTAGGTTTAAGTATTTCCTGAATACCTAAGTATGCCGTCAGTCCGGTCATACCCAGGATGCCGAGGTAGGCCGTCAGGCTGATCGATTCATCCAGTTTAGTTAATCCTTTCCCGCTGGAAGTCTGAAACATTTTCCAGTCGAGACCAGCGGTTACATGATCTCCAATAGAAAAGTCCGGGTTTTTGGATTCAGTCACCTCCGCAATGATGGCCGACTGCATGGGTTTGTTCAGCTCGAAAGGTGGTACATAAGACTTTGCATCGTTCATTCGTCCTCGTAAATACGGGTCAACGGAAACGTAAATCGTCTTCAATAGAACTTCACCATCCTTAACTGTCGGCATCTCGATTTCTTCAAACCTGAAATCATTTAAAGTCGGCACGCCAGTTGGTCTGTTTGCGAGTAATATTACTTTGTTCATAATCCAGGGTATTTGTTATCAAGCGCATTTAACTTAATAAACAAATATTCTTTGGTTCTGATTTAGAAAGTTGTTACGAGCCGATGATTGATGAAGTTCCGTGGTGAGACGAGATACAAGTTCGAGACCTTAAATGATGTTCTGGCGAGTGCAAGTAAATTTCTGTATTCATTGTTGAAAGGGCCTCAGACGGCTTTTCAGCGTATGCCGAGGATGATACTTTTCCGGCAAATGCTGATTTTTCTGGTACAAGATTTCCATGGTCACATCTCATACAAGTCTTTGATCGTCGTGATGCAATCTTTAAACCGGCAAACCGCCGGCCTTTCCGACAAGCTTCAAACGTGGTGAAAACTAAAGAAGGAATCCATTCAGTTCAGGGCTCCATTCCAGAACAAATACGCTAATATATCGTGCTATTATAAGTGATTACCGGCTAAATCGGCTGCTATATCCGCTCATTTCTTGACGCATCATCCAACTTAAGCTCGGACATCCAGTACCACCTTTAACTGAAGAACCAACAAACTGACGAGAAGGAAAACAGAACCCTTCAGCCTGTTATTTCCTCCTGTTTGCATCAGAGCCATCAATTGGAGAATGTGATTTTTTCTGGTAACAATTACTTTTACGCTCTTCGGGCTGCCTACATTAAAAAATTAGTCATTAGACTAATTCGGTCAATTTGTGATCCTAAAGAAACAGCACGAAGCTAAAAATTACAGATTGTAATCTTACATTATAGCAGTGTACCCGTTCAGATGTAATACACAATCATCAAACTTATTCAAAGAAAATGGTAAAATTTAGCCGTGAAAAGTGGCAAGCTTACAGAGTAGAAGATTATGAGTCTTCTAGCCTAACCGTCTAAAAAGGCACAAAAATCATCGTTCCTGAGGAAACTGGCGATTTGTTCTCAGGAGTGCTTAGCAACGCAATAGATAAGCACTTAGTGGTTTCTACGGCACATTAAATTACAGCATTTGATTTACCAACAATAAAAGACATAATATATAGAAAAGTCACCCCAAATAATAGCGGGAAGGAATTGACGATTTGTAATTAAATTGGGCCTAGAATGTAGATAACTGAAAAATTTAACGCTCATGAAATACGCACTATTCGGATATACCTATCAGCATTATGTCGCCTGCCTTTTGCTCGCCATGATGGATGTAGAACGTAAAATCCAAAAAATAAGTCTTGAAACAGACGTTAACCACAATTTTGACGACATTAACATATCCTGCGAACACAAAAATTATTGCCTCCAGTTAAAGGACATCGAAGGCTTAACAACTGATGAAATTACCATAGCAGATGGAAACATAAAAATCAGCGGCAAGAACCATAAGCTATCTTCAGAAGAAAACCTTTTGTTTTTTAAACAAATTAAACTACGGCCAGACTGCAGGATATTGGGATTACCTGCTCAGCTCAAGGATGGCGTTTATCTAATTTCATTAAACCGAGCGCAGGTAGAACAGCGTATCTCAAAGCTGTATTATCTAGACAAACATAGAAGACAACTGATCAATAGGTTTCTAAGTGAGCGACTCGACGAACGGAAATTAGAGATTGACCTGAGAAATATTCCCGCCATTGCGACATTCGATACAAGGTTGACCGACAAGAGTATCCGTGTCGCTAGAAAAATTCTCAATTTTGAACAGATCCTCCACATCGAAGGAAAACCAGGTGTTGGTAAAAGCCACCTTGTCACTCAGCTCGAGAACCAATTTCACCCAGTGGTACTCTACAGGTTCTGGATTTCCAATCAGGACAAAAAATACGAAGAGCGGCTTCGATATACCGAATTTCAGGCGGATGTGATAAAAAAGCTATTTTTTGACCAAAAAGAACGATCAGTTAATGATATCTTTTCGGCACTTGAAAAGGACAAGCCAACTTTAATCATCGATGGCCTGGATCATGTCGAAAACTACAGACCACAGGATCTGCGGTCCTATCTAGATTTTATAACCCGTGCCTCAGAAAAAACGCGCGTTATCGTACTCAGCCGTCCGCTCCGCACCTCTACGGTTTGGAAAAAACAGGTGCTACGAAACTGGAGCGGTCCCCAAACTAGAAAAATATTAAAATCATTATACCATCTATCAAGCTATTTGGTTTCAGAACAGATTCACAAACTAACCGAGGGATATCCCATCCTGGTCAAATACATAGCTGAGCAGTATAAGAAAGAGGGGGTGGTGCCAAGCTTTTCCCAGCTTGACACTGTAAACTCTTACTATGACCAACTTTTCAGCAATGAAACTGGCAAACGCGCACTGGCTTTATTCCTATGCACCAGAGGCTTCATTATGCATGAGGAAATTGATCTTTTCCTAGGTGAATACAGCGGAAGCCTGATCAAGGAATTCCTCGAAGACCGACCTTATTTATTCGAACGAAAACTAAATAGAATATCCCTTTATCATGATAGCCTAGTAACTTACCTTAGAAATAGCGCTCCGGAATACCAAGTCCTTCAAGGTAAGGTGAATTCAATTGTCAGCCAGTCTATGCTCAAAGGCGAGACCAGATTCCAGTCTAGGATTGGCCATTTCGATCTTGACAAGAGCTCTGTCTTAAGAATCGTTCGGTATTATTCAAGCATAGCCAACTTCAAAAAATTAATGACGGGCTTATTGGATTTTGAAGCTGTTCGGGAATTCTATCCCCAATTGCTTGATTTGCTCGAAAATATCGGCGCATCGCATCTGACCATCAGCCAGTACTATGATCTGGCCCTTATCCTAAATCTTGTCGCTAGAGACCATTTTTCAACTTTTAATGGCTTCTATTATACCTTCACGAAGGCCATGATAAAATATGGTTATGCCCCAGAATATATAACTTCCAACGGCTATCTATTTGCTATGATGATGTACATCAAAACGCAGGATGCCTCGTTGCTATTTAATGTCAAGGCAGACGGCCTTTATGACGTTTCCCGGTTTTATCAGGAACTTGAGACCGAAATTAAAGAAGAACGTGACTACTTTGAATATCAATCCAAACCCTTCAAAAGGTCTTTGATGGTCAAATCCTTGGCCGATACCCACAATTTAGATTATGGAGAAAATCTTGAACATATTCTGGTAAATAACTGCCTCTTTCCGCAACCGGGGCAAAAGTTTGCCAGCCTGAGAGAATCGGTGTCCATTTACCTGAGCGGGCAGGAAGAACGGGCAGCGATGATACTTTCCATGGAACTCGAAAACAAAAACTGGGATCACTGGCGTTTTGGCTGGCGTCTGGAGAAAGTGAAATCTACCCTTTTGGCTCTAGGTGACCAACCGCAGGACAACGATTACCTTAACCTCTCCCTTCGCGATTACCTGAAGCAAAATAGTGAAAAGGGCGCCTTCAAGCTCTGGCCTGAAATATTGGCCTACATTAGACTATCATTACATAGAAACAGAAAAATGGATCTAGAGTCCATATCGGAATTCTGGACAAAATATCATCAGCGCCATGACTATTCCCTACGCAGTATTTCTTATATTCTTCGCTCACTTGAGGACCTGGGAGAAATTGACTGGAAAGATTCCCTTGAGCTGATCATGGATATCCAAACTAAATCAGAAAAGGGATACAGGGGTCTTACCGCGGAATACTTTGGCCTGCATGATCCAGCCTTCATGGTAAAGGCGATAAAGGAATTTGGTACCGGTCAGTTAAAGGTATCCTGGTTCCAGCTCGAGCATGAATACCTGGAGGCGCTTCCAAAATATGTTTACGATATTGAAATGGGCGAACAAATACACTATCACCGAACCAATATGCAAATGGATATATCGGTGATAGAAAACTTGTTATCGTCTTCTAAACTGAAATTCCTCAAAAGGGACCTATCCGACTATCGCTATACCATCATGATCAAGGACGGAGATCCCAGGGAGGCCATGCTCAAACAACATAAAATTCGATACAAAATTTACGCACAGGAAAAATACAAACTAGAGAGAAGCCCAGAAGAACGCTTCGACGAAGGATGGTTCGAACCCAGCAATAGGCATCTAGTGCTTGAGAGAGGATTAACCCCATCTGAGGCAGCCCTATTGCTTGAGAGCGAAAGTACAGCCATAAAATATCCAGAACTATTTGAAGTTTTTCCTAAGCAACAGGTTAAAGAGCAGATCAAGGAAATCCTTAAAGCCGCTCTAACCGGCAAATCCAAACATGGGACTTATCGGCAAAGCCCCAGGCTTTTGCCCGGACACCTGATAAAGGTTATTGAAATTGCTGGCCTTACGTCCCAAATACCAAAACTTTTGGAAAGCTATAGAACTTTTATGTCGTTGTCCATGTACCAACTTCCTCTAAAAAAATAAATACCACAGCTATTTAAGCTGCATTGAACAACTGCATTATTGATCATCCCTTTGCAGATAAACTGGTAAATTGCACATCTAATAACCAAATACACTACGCTCACTATGAACTGGAACGCATTCAATACCCATAACGATAGTTACGAAAATGCATTCGAAGCATTTTCCATACAACTTTTCGAACACTATCTCAGACGCAGCTATCCAGCAGGCTTGAGGGAGTTTTATGCAATTTCGGGCTCTGGGGGAGATGGCGGCGTGGAGGCATACGGCGTAGTGCCCACCGGGACGATAGGCCTGCAGGCGAAATGGTTCACCACAGCTCTTAGTGCCAATCAGATCAAAAACATCAAGGAGTCGATATTAACTGCCAAAAAAATCCGTCCGGAACTAACTGAATATATCATCACTCTTCCCAAAAGGGTGAATTCAAAAAAAGGTGTTAAGGGGAAAAAGGTGGGAAGCAGCGAACAAGACAGGTTGCAGGAAATGGAAAATGTGGTTCTACAACAGCACCCCACTCTTAAGATTACCTGGTGGTTTGAGAACCTACTGTTAGAACAGTTGGAATATCCAGATAGTAGATCCATAGAATCCTACTGGTTCGGACGAAATTTTCTTACCCTTGATTTCCTAAGAAGCAAATTCAGAGACCAAAGGGAACACCAATGGCTCAAAACCAGGTATGCCCCGGATCTAAATGCTGAAGGAGAGATCGCTGCGCACTATGACGAACTTTGCCTAGGTCAACATTTCAAATCAGAACTCTCGGATAAGCTACAATCTTTAGGCAATAAACTTGCTTCGGCCTCCAGTCTTATTGATGCCTACATCAAAGGACAGGATCGTACACCATCGGATGAAGAAACTAACCTGAGCAATCAGCTTAAATGTATAATAATCTGCATTATAGAGTATCAGAACAACATCGAGCTACTAGCCACTGCCCTTCAAAAGGGATCGGTGCCCGAACTCCTGGTCCTTCCCGAATACGATCTATGGAAACCAAAAATGGCCGTAGAACGCATAAGGCCCACCAATATCCAGATTCCTGTTGCAAAATCATTGGCAAGGGCTTTGGAAAAAATCCATAAGATACATTTGCCACAATACCTCTGCGCATTGAGAGATGAGATGAGCAGAAAAATTAAAATATTTTTTGGGTCAGCGGGAACAGGTAAAACCCAAGGACTGGCGCACTGCACCTCCAAACATCTAGACGGAAATCTACCAGCGATAATCATTCCGGCCAAAGGAACTCCCTGCGGAAATTGGACGCAAATTCTATCTAGCCAGCTCGAGCTGCCCGAAAGATCTGCTCAAGAGATCTTCACCGCTTTGGAATCGCTCGCGGTATCTGAACTTAGAAAGGAAGCTGAGCTTAATCGATCGAAAAGAAGCCATTCTGCAACAGTATTAATATCCGTTGATGGGCTCGAAGAAGATATAAGACATTGGGAAAAATGGTATGATAGGATTAACGATACCCTAGGTATCACCAACACCTTTCCACGAATCAGGTTTATGTTCTCTGCCAGGGAATATTTCCGCGACAACGACAAAATACCAGAAAGAGTACCATTCGAACAAGTTCAACTGCCGAGCGAGGGAGATATCTCTATAAATGATGCGGCGGAGATATATTTTTCTCCAATGCATTTCAACATAAGCAACGTAAACTCCGATGTGATGAAGCGTATTGAAAGCCTGTATGCTTTAAAGCTATTCTGCGAGCGCTACCGCGGAGCAGATCTTCTCTTTACCGAAGATGTACACACCGACCTCCGCTCACTTTTATCGGATAAAATCGCCGCGCTGGAAATTGAGTTTAAAAATGGAAGCGGCCGCCGATTCTCCTCCACCTCTGCCCCAGTCGCCGATACTCTCCTCGCAATATCTCAACAATTTTTTACCGAAATAAGCCTTGAACACTCGAAACTTTTAAGCTTGCTAAACGAGCAAATCCGTTCGCTTTCCTATACGGAATTAGAAGTAATGTTAGAATTTTTATCCGAACGTGGGATATTGACCGCAGGTATGCACGAGACCATAGGGATAATCAAAAAGAGGGAGATATTTTACTACGTATCCTACCAATCCATCATCGAGCATGTCATTTCCGAAGATATCTTTATCAAGCTCGTAAATGGCGACATTCAGTCCATTCCCCCAATTGCCCTGAGCGGTATCGCAGCCCCCTTAAGGCTTGGCCATGTTGATATCGAGGCGGCATTTCCAAACGAGACAATGACCGAGGCGATTTTAAAGCGGGTATTTTTGAGGACGGGTAAACTGGTCGGTCAGGACGGATATTTGGCGACGGGTATGGGCCAGGAAGAAATTATAGCCATGCAAATGGCGGTGCTAGCTGTGGCGGACAATCTGCATGGCCCGAAATATGAAAATATGGTAAAAAATTGGCTGGCAATGGGGCACTGGCACCAACAGCAAGTTTTTATCAGGGTCATTAGGCCGGCCAGCAAAATCGGAGCTTATTTTAATCCGCTATGGCTGCACCAGCATCTTCTGTCTATTCCAACAGTCTACGAAAGGGACATATTTTTATGGGCGGATAGATCCGTTAGAGCACATGACAACTATGATGGATTTGAAGCGGCAATATATCCTTTCGATGGTTATGACACCTCTCTCTACCCATTTGACCATTTCGACCAGGAACCATTAATATATGCCTGGTGCCTATCCTCGCCCAGCCGAAACATTCGAAAAGAACTGCGCTCCTCACTGCTCAACTGGGCAAACCTCAACCTGACCGATTGGATAAATTTACTGGACCTAATGAAGGACCAACAAGATAGCCAGATATTGGAGGACCTTGCTTCGGTATCTTTGGGTTTATCCTACACCTTAAAAGAAACCAGTGATGTACTGCTGCTATCTAATTGGGTCCTGGCCAATATTTTCGCAAATCCTGATACTTATCTGAGCAGTAGGATACGCGAGGGATTCAGAGGAATTATAGACAGAGCGACCGAGCTAGGTGCACTTTCAAAGGAGGATGGAGCTCTAGCTAGGCCCAAAAAGCGGAAGGCACAATTACTGCCATTGGCAAAAGATGCTTTGGAAAAAAACAGCGAACAGTTCTTTCCAGTTGTTTCTGATCTTGCATGGTACGTCCTGGAAGACAGCTACGAGAACTTCTTAGATGAGAGCTATCATGCGGAGGAGGAAGATCAACTAAGCGATCAAATAAAATTCCTAATGCAATATTCTGCTGTCTACAAACTGGATAGTTTAACTCCTGCGCTATGGGCTCAAGCGGCCGTAATTGCCCAGATCAGAAATAAATTCGGCTATCTCGAAAAAAGCGGAAATGTTGTTTTTCTGCCTTCTCATGGGGAAAAAGGCCTGATTATGTACTTTGCGGAGAAATATATCTGGCAGGCGGTCTACTCTGTACAGGGCTACTTATCGGAACAGCTGCCACTTATCGAACAGGAACGCTATATTAAGTCCTACCGTGAAATCGTAAATGTTTCAAATCCTGCTGAGGGGCTGATGCACAATGGAGATCTGTTATCTTCCCTCGACGATATTCCAGGGCCTGGATGGCTTATTCCTGAAAACCTAGTAAATTCGGTAACCATTGAACCAAAATTAATCAAAAAGGGTATAGATAAGGAGATTGATGAGCCAGATGGGCTTAACCTACATTTATGGTTAGAATACAGTGATAAATCAGCGAAGATATGGAGACAGCTGTTTAGCCAAACTACTTTGGAGGACAAAAACCAGGTGGTCTATGGCAGGGTCACGGCAAATGCGGCTCTAATGCCGCCAGATGCGTTCCAACGATTTCTCAACATTTTACGTACTTCTCCCGAGGACCTACACTTTTTAAGCAGCCTAGACACCCTGCTTGCCACACCGTCGGGCAGCTTTTATCAGAACCCAATCGACATAGTGGATGGAAAGGATATTGGCGAAGATAAACCAGATACATTACTAGAGATCGATGGGGAGGAATCCAACCTATACCACTCCATCGTTAAGGTCGTGCAATCAGAGAACAATAATGAAAAGACCTACCATCTTCCCTCCAGAATCGTACGAGAACTTCTGGGAATAAAGCAACTAAAAGGGAAAAGACTAAAGGATTATATGGGCGAGACGATTGGCTTTGTCACTGAAATGGGCAGACCGGGCGAAGAGAATTCTCAGCGATTGACCTTCGTCACGGCAGACATCCTTGACGTGGGATTAGCGGACACCGGCTATCAACTATTATGGTTCGTGGAGGTCTTTAAAAGAACTACACTCACTACAGAAAAGGATGGCCTATTTCTACGCAGGACACGGAAGTATTTAGTCTGGATGGAAGATAATTTATACAAACAGCATAAGTTCTGGGACGGAGAGTCATCCAATTAATTCGGGCGTTTCTACGTATACGGTTTTCTATTGAAATTAGCTGTATATTTTGCATTTATGTTATGGATTATATTTTATACTGGTGTTATTCCTGTTTTAAAAAATAATCCTGCATGATGTCATTGAATTTTTTGGATTTAGCCAACCCAGAAGTGTGCATAATCTTCTTAGGATCAAAGAAGTCAACTTTATATTTTTTTGTAGCTTCCATTGTTTCGATTAACGTTCTCGAATCGTCACTAAATCCGCCCGTCGACCAATATTGAAAATGGATTTCTTTATCATTGAGCGAAGGTTGGTCCAATATCCATTTTCTGATCACAGCAATTTTTTCATTTCTCCAGATTTCTATATCAGCCTTTATAATCGGGTAATTATAACCTTTACATTCTGCAACTACCACTTTATTTCCATAGACTGCATAAACATCCATCTCTCTTTGAAGATGTTCATGGCTGATCAACTTGCCAATATCCAGTGTTCCACATCCCATCTTGGAATGATAATAGCCAACCGCCATTTCAAAAAGGTCCCCACGCAAATTGTTTGTCTTTCCGCTAACAAGCGATTTAAGCTTTTTTATCAGGTCAAGAAACTGCTCTGGATTTTTTTTCAAGATGGCTCCCGCGTTAACTACTGAATTGACCAGTGCTTTCATTAATGCCAAATACTCATCTCCGAACAATTGGTTCACAAATCCGACGATTATCCCATTGCTCTTTAGATAACTGAGCGCCTCAGGATCCACGGAATCTACTATCAAGAAAGGCAGAAATTGTGGCGTGTTTTTTTGGGCCTTCAGTATATCCACTTTCTTAATAAAAAACTCTACCTGATCAGGAGTAATGTTATTATTAACCAAAATATCCGCCACCACATACCCGGGGGCAATTTTTTCATCTTTCCAGCGCGTAAGTGTACTCACATAAGACGGCGCTACGAATGCAAAGCAAAAATTTCCGAAAGGAGAGTAAAAACTTGACGCATCATAACTAGTTAAGGCCATTTTCCGTGCCCAATCATTAAACTGGATCAACAATGTATCCTTTACCAATTGAATACCCATACTAAGCCTCTGATTTGAAATAACCTGGCTTCTGCTTTCATTCAATGAAATATTTTCATCTATGTAACGATTTAAAAGCTCAAGAGATTTCAACTTCTCGATTGCCGAGTCAAACGTTAGGTGCCCTTTTACATTGCTGATAGGATTTACAGAATAAGCAGCTAGCTGCTCCGAGGGGAGAGACCCTCGATGAAACTCAAGCGCATTTAGGATATAATTGTATTGTTTGGCGTCAGATTTAATCGCCGCTCTTAAACCTTCCGAGAATTCAACCGAATTGTAATCATCTTTTATGTAAAAAAGCGTCTGGCGGTTTGCGAAATAACCTGTCAACCGAAAGATGTTCTCATCCTTGGTTCTGGAAATTTGCTGACGTAGGGCGTCGTCACTTTGCATCCACCCGGCCAGTCGGAGTTCTTTGATGATCTGACCGGTTAAAATGGGGCCCTTAGATCTAATGATTTTTTTTATCGATGTCACACCACACTATTTATATTAAATTACTAATTAGTACTGTCGTGGTTTTTTTGAAAAACTGCGTTCGCTATTACCGCAAGACTGTTTTTAGTGATATTTACGTGCGTTGACAGCATATTATCTAACCCGCACATTCTGCAAATTACAAAAAACAGGTCTTAAATCGATGATTCTTTCTCGAGCGTTAAATAAAATTAGTATCGTCAGAAGGAGCCGCATTGACTATACTAATTAAACCTAGTTACTATAACCCAGTTAGAGTTAACAAAACAATTGATTATCTTGGCTAAAACTTTAAAATGGACTTATCTTGTATCAATGATATTCTTCACGTGCAGATTCCATCCTTGCTACGCCAGGAAATGATCTCTGACTGGTACCGATCAGAAGCAGGAAAGATTGCAAGGGTCCTGACCGTGACAGACAAAAAATATTCATTAGCACTCAATACACCGTATAGCGACAAGCTGAAATACTTTGATCTGAATATATCAAATTGCGTCCATCAGTATTTTAACGAATTCAGCGATAGATTCTGGACCTCGCAGAATACCGATCACAAAAAGTTTTTAGTAGACAAGTATCTAAACCGAGAAGTGGTCCAGAAAATCCAGGATACCGCTCATGTTATCATTAGCAAAAATCTTCAATGGGAAAACCACAATAAGCCAGAACAACTGAAAAATAGAGAAGTAATTTTTATTCTTCAATCCTTAAAGTTCAATCTGATATGGCTATACCTGGAGATAAAAAAATTAGTTGAGCATGCCGTTAATGATGGATATCAGACTCTCGAAACATTGCTTGCAGAGCATTTTCACGAATACGACTGCTCATCGCCACATATAAAGGAAAACCAAGAATTTTAACCTAATTTTAATGCATGGTTAAAATATTTCGGCTCTTAGTAATTATCCTAGCAATAATTACTGTATTTATAACGATCATCTTCTTAGTTATTGTATGGAAGAACTTCACCTTCATAGGTTCAGGCGCTGTATCTTGGGAGCACACCTCGCAAGTCTCAGACTTTTTCGGAGGGGTCATCGGCACATTTTTATCCGCCATGGGTTTTATCCTAATATATTTGAGTTTCAACTCGCAGACAGAGAGCCAAAATGACCAGAAAAATCAGTTTCTTCAATCCCAGATCGAAACTCGCTTCATCGAACTGATCAAGATCCATAAGGAAACCGTTGCCAATCTCACCTATGACAGAGAGATAACCTTACAGGGGCAAAAAGTGATTGATTTTATTGTGGGGCAGTTTGAATCATCTTTTGTTGAAGTAGCGGCATTTTTCACCAGCCTTGAGTCTGAACAATGCTACAAACCAACAGTATTACAAACGATCAACGGAATTTTATCCCTGCGAACAATTAGCCCTATTCTTTTAGCCCAAATAGATATTGCTTATTCCATTGTATTTTTTGGAATGGCCAAAGATGATATTGAATCCCTGAGGCACTTACTTAAAAGGCATTACAATGATGATCTGATCGATGAAATACTTGAGTTTATCAAGCTAAAATCACTCGGCAAAGAAAACCTGTCTAAATGGAAGATCATTTTAGAAAGCGGCCTCACTAGGGAAAATATCAACTCGACCATAGCGGAATATCGCCAAAACGGCACCATTGCAAGAAGGCAATTCGATGCAGCGTATCAGGACGCCTTTGAAACGCTACTGAAAAAGGAGTCATCGGATAAATACTATGGGGGACATCAATATAAGTTAGGCCATTATTTCAGGCACCTATTTCTGACCGTGAAATACATCAACGACCAATCAATCATTGGTTATAAGGATAAATATAACTACATAAAAATACTAAGGGCCCAAATTTCTACAATTGAACAGTATCTGATATTCTATAATTCACTTTCATTTATGGGTAGGGCCTGGGAACTGGAGCATGTCAACACGACCAGTGATGAAGCTATCAAAAATAAATGGCTTTTTACAAAATACAATTTCATTAAAAATACACCTAATCTGTCTCAACTTGGCGTAATAAAACTGGACGAATTCTATCCAGACCTGCAGTTCGAGTTCACCGGACAACCTGAAAAAAGAGCCGAACTAGGCCAGTTATTCAAATAAAATTTCAAATTAACACCTCAAATACCAATGGATTTTTCAACCAATATCATTCCCTTTCGATTACCTATACAACTACAGCCATTCTACTTCTCCTTGGACGAAAGTAGTCAAGCTCACAGATTACATCGAAATGTAATCTCGGATAAGATAGCAACTGTGCTACAGTTAGATCCGGAAATAGAATTTGTCTACACCACCTTTGACATCGAATGCGTTGGCTACACTTTGATTGAGCTAGACCTCGCTCAAGAAAAACCTTCATTTGCCAAGAGATATTATAATTACTTAATCCAAAAATATTTCCAGGATCTGGGCATTCTGGTGAAAAAAAACTTTGTACGGGACGTTCAAATTTGGATACTTCAACAAGCACCCTCTGAATATACCACTTTTGACCGTTTTACAATTCGTACTCAATTTAATAAGATCACTACCAGCGGCGAATTGCTGATTGCATTTGATGGAGTCTCGAAGGTATTGAAGAAAACAGTAAATGAGGCCACGGAAATCCAACCAGAAAATCTGCGGTATGTGCTTCAAGAGAATAAACTACTCCGGTATCATGATCCGGAGGATTATCAGCTTGTGGATTACAATCTATCTTATCCGGTTATGGGTCTGAATATCTATAGAGATTTAAATCTTCCCCTGCCCGTTTTGGATAAAACCAACAAATACAAAAAGTTTATCCCCAAGATTTCCAGTTTCGTTAAAAAATATCTAGATCAGGACGGCTTTCGGTCATTAGTAAACCTTTCACAAAAAACTTTTTATAAGCTTCCAGATACATTAATCGGAACCGTTAAGCAAGAAAGCAACAACTTGCTCTTTGGAAACAATCATGTAGATTCCGACGCGCGACAGGGAATCAAAAAAGGCCCATATAAAAAAACACCCTACACAAACGTCCATTTCTTTTTTATATATCACAAGGATTCAACTCTTTCAGCAAAGACGCTCCATACCTATTACAAAGAGGGTATCGAATTTTTTAAAGGCCTCGAAAGTATCGCTAAAGTTAGATACCATACAGAAAAAAATTTCAGTATCGTTTTTGATAATTTAGCCGATCCAATTGCTGAAATCCAAGAGGCTCTTGATTCGAAGGACTGGAAGCCTGACGTGGAATATTTCGCCATTTACATTAGCCCATTTGACAAACATGAACCCGATAGGCAAAAGCGCCAGCTTTATTTTAGCCTGAAAAAACTGTTGCTTGAAAAAAAGATCCATTCTCAGGTCATTGTCGAGAATAAAATGCTGGAAAAGGGTGCAGAGTATAAATACAGCATGATCAATATTGCCGTAGCTGCACTGGCTAAACTGGGAGGTGTCCCCTGGAGAATTCAATCTTCACTCAAGAACGAACTGGTCGTTGGAGTTGGCGCTTTCAAAAGTCCGGATACCGGCCTGCATTATGTCGGAAGCGCATTCTCCTTCCAGAATAATGGGGAATTCAACGAATTCGATTGCTTTCTGAAAACGGACACGGATATTTTAGCGGGAGCAATCCAGGAGGCAATTATCAAGTTCACATCTGTAAACAAGAATCCACAGCGCCTCATAATCCATTTTTACAAGGACATGAGCTATAAAGAAATCAAACCAATATTGACAAAACTTTATAATCTAGGCCTAGCTATTCCGGTTTTTATCATAACCATCAATAAGACCGAATCTAGTGACATTATCGCTTGGGACAATGACTGGAATGGGCTGATGCCTACCAGTGGAACCTATATTAGGGTTGGAAAAAATGAATATTTATTATTCAACAATACTCGATATGGTCAAGGTCATAAAGCGTCGGACGGTTTTCCTTTTCCAGTTAAAATGAAGGTCAGCTGCACGGACGCTGAGCAATTAAGTCCACTTATCGTAAGGGAATTGATTGACCAAGTCTATCAATTCAGCAAGATGTATTGGAAATCAGTCAAGCAGCAACACCTACCTGTGACGATAAAATATCCAGAAATGGTAGCTGAGATCTTCCCGCATCTAGGGGTACTTACCTTGCCAGAGTTTGGGAAGGACAAACTTTGGTTTCTCTAGGGAGAGATAATTCTTTCCGTTACTTTTAAAGCAATTTTTCGAATATTAACAGATTGGAGTAGCCATTGTATCCAAAAAATCATAATTTTTCACAGCTTTTTCAAGTTGCTTAAGCTGGATGAATTCCGCTCTGCTAACTTTTTGTCCATTGTAATAACACATAATCTTATCTCCTTTTAGCACGGATATGCTCAGCAATCAATTTCCCAATTTGTTCGGCTTCGATCTGTCTTCCCTATGGTATGGAAGTCCAGAATTTCTGGTCACGCAGGCCAATGCCTATCGCAATTAACAGCGGCTTTTTTCAGCCTTTGAAATCAACATGAAACACCCTGTTGGACCCGACCTCATGTTCTGCGACAGTAATCTGTTGTCCTTCCAGTTCTAGCTCAAATGGTGGTTCAAGTTCCCTCATTATTAAAATTAAAGAAAAATCTAAGAATCAAAAAGGGTCAAACACCTAAAGATTAGGCACAAAGAAAAACGGGGAATAATCATGATGACGATTCCCCGTTCTAAATTAACGCTCTCATACATAAAGACGCTGGTAGAGCAGATTTATTGCAAACGCAACTTAATTTTTTTCTCGATTTCTTTCCGCTGAGTCGAGCCGTCCTTTTTAGCATCCTTGACGGCGGCAGATTTCACGGTCAATTTATCTGCTTCGTATTGATCTCATGTGGTTGGTTGGAAACCGAATTCCTTCAACTTTGCTTCCTCTTGGTATAATCTTAATTTCTAGGTGAATGATGCCATCAAAACAACATTAAATCAGGATGGTTTAAAAAATCTGCCGCCTAAAAGCACGTGGGAAAGATGGCCTTTTTAAATGAGAACGCTTTATAACCTCTATCTTGACCTACCGCTGGAGATGTTTTGCAGATTATTATCTTCTGCGGCTTTAATGTTAGGGTGCTCAACATCCTAGACTGATGGCCTTACATACTGGTCTTGTTTTAACCCAGCTTCCCTTAGAATATTTCGGGAATGTTGGTACTTAGAATAATGTTACCATCCTTAAGGTCCGGTAATATCTTGTTGACAATCGCGTCTCTAATTATAGTTATAGCATTTGAATGGGCGAGCACTGTCAAAAGGAACCGAAAAGGACAGTGTAATAAATGAATCCCCAGCTATGGTGATTTCAAAATGATATTAATGATTTTCCATAAATAGTCAAGTTTAATAGAAAAACTTGACTATTTATAGAGTAGAAGATTCTAAGTCTTCCACTCTATCTTACCATTTATTGGATACAATAGCCGTTCTCGAATTCCAGAAGCAACCCAATATTTAATTTATAACCAAAGAATTCTGCTCCGTTACATATTTGTTACTGTTCTTAATAAAAAAACAGACGAGCTCATGAACTGACATTGTTCCTGTTAGAATTATTGATTTGCCTATTCCTATACCAATCTGTAAAAGTTCGAACTCCGCTTTGATATCCTTTACCTTTTGGAATTATGCCTCGTATGCCCGTTTAACTCTGGCGATACCGACTTCCCTCCCGTAATCAGGGAATGTAACCATCTAATACCATCCTACCTTTGAGACCGAGTGATACCCATCGGGTGCATCTAAATCTACAAGCATGGAGAGGATGGGACAACCTTGTAGCATTTTTTTTTCTCCACTACCTCCTCCTTAGCTTCTCCTTACCTTTCCTATACCTTTGCCTTACCTTTTGGTAGCCGAAAGCTAGGGCGGAGCCTTGCAAAAAGTGCCGCATCTACAAACTTGATTTATCGCTGTATTTTGTTTAAGTTTAATCTAGTAAACACTAACGCATCTCGAAATGGCAACAATTAAAAAAGGAATATTGGGTCCGGTTACGGGCTCGATAGGAAAAGTGATCGGCTATGAACGACTAGGTACGCCCTGCATCAGAATTAAAGCGGAACCGAAAGAACAAAACTTTACGTCCAAACAAAGGGCGCACCAGTTGCGCGTCAGGCTGGCCAACAGTTTCATCAACCCTTCAAAGGCCTTCATCAACATTGGTTTTTCTTTAAGCACCACTGGCGGCCAGACCGCGCACAACGTAGCTATGGCGCATGCCATAAGAAATGGCACCAAAGGTGAGTTCCCGGAACTAGAACTGGATTTTGAAAACCTGCTGGTTTCGGATGGGGAACTTCCAGGAGCGGTGAATCCGCAGGTAGAACTGTCAATCAATTCGAATCTGAAATTCTCCTGGGATTACGACAATAGCCTGGAGTTTGCCCTAAGAAAGGATCAGGTCATGCTCCTCGCCTATTCGCCGGAAACAAACAGATCCTTCTACACCATTGGTGGCGCAAAAAGATCTGCGGGTCAGGATATCTTAGAATTGTACACCGAGCTTCAGCCCGAAGTATTTGAGACCTATATCGCTTTCATTTCAGAAGACCGGAAATTGATATCCAGAAGTACCTACACAGGAAAGGTTATCATAAGCTAACTTTTTATACTAAGCTACTTAAGAACCTTCATTCCCGATCTTATCACTTACCCGGAAATAATCGAAATCTACGTACCCTCCGGGGTTCTTAGTGGCATAGTTAAACAGACCAAAGCGGTAACCCATAAAGTGAGGGAGCGTGTAAGACATCTGCAATGCAGAGCCTATACGTTTCCAATTCTTACCGTCCAGGCTGTAATAGAAGTAGCCTTTATCTGTACGGTTCTTGAAATCGCAATCTGCCTTCAGATAAATGGTTGTTTGTGTAACCGGAATGCTGGCCACCTCTTCCGGAGTACCGGTAGACGCATTTACCATGACGATGGAACGGCTGCCCCCTTCTGCTTTTACCCCTACCCATCCGTAATTCTTTTGCAGGAGAAGAAGTCCGGCATGGTCGCCATCTTTCATTTTCGAAATGTCCAGGGAGGTAACAGCAGAACTTTCCGGACCAAAGGTCCGTTGGGTGATTGTATTGCGGGCCATCAGGATGGAGGTATCCACGCGGCTTGTGCTCAGCCGGAGAAAACCGGGGCGCTGTGTGACAGACCAGGAGCGGTTGTCCGGGTTATGGTTCCACTGCCAGACCAGCGGCAAAGCCGGCTCGTTCTTTTTCCGCTCAAATTCATCTGAGGCCACAATCCCGGGAATGATGCCTTTACTTGCCGGGAGATCTAAAGATTCCGGCACCTGACCACCTGTTCCGAGCACCGGCCATCCGTCTTCCCATTTTACCGGGACGAGGTACGGAATGCGGCCCACTGCACCAAAATCACGGAAGAGGTACGCATACCAGTCACCCCCGGGTGTATTGATCAGCCCGCCCTGGGCAACGCCTTTATCCTGAAGTGCCACACGCCCTTCATACGGCCCGGTAATGCGATCCGCCCGGTGTACAAGCACGGTCCGCATGCCATCTTTTGGCCAGACAATATTAAAGATATAGTATATACCATTGACCTTGAACAGCTGTGAGCCCTCTGCCGGAAGGTTGATGTTTGTGCCTGCAGGTGCGCTGGCATTTGGAATAATTACCCGGTTACTGGTTTCCGGCTTTAGTCCCGATAGGTCATCTTTAAGTTCGACCAGGACGATCTTTCCGCTTCCATAAAGCATATATACTTTTCCATCATCATCGAAAAACAGGGAATGGTCGTGCAATGCAGGTTTGAAGTCAACGCGCTTCCATGGTCCTTTTTCGATGTCCTTGGTCGAATAGATGTAGGTTTTGCCGGTTGTTCCCGCAAAGGTAGAAACGTAATATTTGCCTTTGTGGTAACGCAGGCTGCTTGCCCAGGAACCCCGTCCGTAGGTGCTTTTCCCATTGTTCAGGTTCAGTTCATCGACATCATCAAGAATATCGTACGCATAACTTACGAGTTTCCAGTTCACCAGATCTGTTGACTTCATGATGGGCACGCCCGGACTCATGTGCATCGTTGTACTGGCCATGTAGTAGGTATCGCCGACCCGGATCATCGACAAGTCGGGCACGTCTGCGTGAATGACCGGGTTTTCAGCTTTTTGTGCTTCCGCAACAGTAAACAGGAAACACAATGCTAGAATTATCTGGAGGCAACGGAACATTTTCATCTTTAGCTTTCGTTGAAGATAGTAATTTAAACCATTTCACGCTGCTTGCCAATTACATAAACGAACATCTCACTTCTCGTTGTAAAGCCGGCACGCAGATACGCCTGAACGGCACTGTCGTTATCTGCCCTGACGTGCAGAAATGGAATCAGGCCTGCTGCCTGGATCAGGCGGACCTGTCCGGCTAAAAGTGCACTTGCGTATCCTTTGCGCAGATGATCGGGATGGGTACAAACCGCACTGATCTCAACATAGGGCAAGGGCTGAAGCCGTTGGCCTGCCATGGCAACGAGGTGTTCGCCGTCAAAGATGCCCGTATAGTTTCCGAATTCAATGGTTCTGCTTAGAAAGGGACCCGGCTTGGTAAGCGCAGTGAGTTCCAGCATCTGTGGCACATGCTCTTGCTCCAGGCTGACCAACGCCGGACCATCAGCTAGCGCCGGTGCAGGCTGCTCGTAAACCATTTGCAGCAGATCCATTTGCCCGTTGATATTCCATGGGGCCGGTATCTCCACATGATCCGGTGTAAATAAAACAAAGAATGCATCATCAGCACTGATCTCGTAAAGTTCCTTGAAAAATTCAGGTGTGTTTTGTTGTAAACCGGCAAATGGCGCAACTTCCGGCGAAAAGAACTTAGCGGTATCGCCACCACGGGAAAGATGCTTGTTTCCGGTGTTTAAGGCATTGTATATTGGGGAGTCAAGAATGTGTTTCATTGTAATTGCTCGATTGCTCCGGGCATCCAAAACTATCCAAAATAAACTAAATGGCCAACCAGTATGCTCCGTTGAAAATTGCTTCACCAAGCTGATCTGTTATCCGAGTTTTCTCCTGGTAAGGACATGACATTACACTTCATATTCCAATAGAATCCAAGCAAAGTTTCGTTGTTGAGGGTAATTATTTTAACTTGTAATACAGAAACGAACTCTTATGAAAAGATTTGACTTCATGTTACAGTGGTACCACAATCAGATCATACCATAAGCTGTTCAATGGATATGAATTTGCTTATCTACCACTACCCTATAAATTAAACATCTACTTCAGGGATCTGGAACACTATGTCGCGGAGAATGCATCTGTTTTGGACCCTAATGCAAGTGCGGAAACAATTTATAATGAGGAACTATACAAGATGCTCTCGGACTATTTAGATATGAATGTTTCACATAATGACAAAAAAGAAAAATTCCTTTTTATTTCAAACAAATACTTATTACTTTGTCTAATCCTACTAACTACTTCACTGATTCCCTTCATAGTCAGTTACATTCAAAATAGCGAAAACCATAAGGCGACAGAAATAGTTATAACCAACATCAAAGAACTGAAATCAACCATAAAGCCGACCGATATGTCTAAAGTCTTAAACAAACCTGCTCCCCCCTCACCTCCGTCAGGCAGATTGATAAAGCAGGGACATGATCCTGTAAAAACAGCGGATAGTGGGTACTATGATAAGAAACGGATGCAAGAAAGAAGATCGAATGAATGGAGTGAAAAACGATCAACTGCAAAGTAGCACTTTTCTGAACGCCTTTGTCACGCTGAAATTGCTACAGCAAAGCAAGTTTTATTTAGACACAAGTACTCACAGCTTATTTACTTCCTGAAAAAGTCAATATTGTCAAGCAAAATTCAGTGTTCGTTTCCGGCACCCAGCATGACAATTCTAAAGGAAGCCTGGCCCATACTATGCTCAATATACAAGTGGCTATATGGCGACCCGCACCGAATCAAGCTATTTAGAAAGGTAAAAGTAAAACATCGCTTTTACGATCTGACTCATTGACCGCTTTCCCGAAACCCAGTCGGCAATACTTTCCCGGTCCACACCGGTATCAAAAGCAATCTGTTTTATGCGTACGCCTTTCTCCTGCATTTTGCTATCCAGCCAGGCTGGATTAACCACGGACGTAGGTGAAGGCAGATGCGGAAAAGCCTCGACCTGCAAATTCAGGTTTGGAAGTAATTTACCGAACACCTCGCGTGTTCTTTTGAGCAGTGTCGCCTCATTGGCATATTTCCGGGAGCGTGTTTCAGACTGCGTTGTTTCGATATGAACGCCGTCTTCTGCTACTTTCGAAATGGTAAATTCGATGTTCGACTGCACCTGGTGTACAGCCGCTGCTTGATCCAGTTGTTCGAGCTGCTCGGCAGTTAATAGGCTGCTTAGTTGATCAATACCTGTTATTACACTCATTGGCTTAATTCCTTAATATAAAAACGAACTTAAATAGGTTAGGAAACTAAAACATCATTAATCAGCCTTTGTTTGCCACGGAAACCACGACGCGGGATTAACAAAGCAGTCCAACCAGCAGATCAGCGGTGTTTGGTGCACGCTACAACTGCTGTGCGATAACGAAACCACTTGCCCAGGCCCATTGGAAGTTATAGCCACCCAACCAGCCCGTTACATCAAGGCACTCTCCGCCGAAGTACAATCCCGGTATCTTTTTACACTCCAGCGTCTTGGAAGAAAGTTCATCGGTATCGATGCCGCCGCGCATTACCTCGGCTTTATCATAGCCCTTATCCCCTGCGGGTTTAACCACAAAGTGATGAACGGTTGCGTGTACTTTTTCAATCTCTGCTTTGGTTAAAGAAGCGACGGTTTTATCGAGGGGCAGGAACTTGCCCAGGGCTTCCGTGAGCTTTTTGGCGTAGTATCGGTTCAGTAAGGTAGACAGCAGCGTCTTGCCGTTGCTGGCACGTTCCGCTTCGATGATGGTCGTTATATCCTGATGCGGCAGCAGGTCGATGTTGATCGTCTGCCCAGGGCGCCAGAAGGAAGATATTTGCAAAATGGAAGGTCCACTCAAACCCCAGTGCGTAAACAGGATGTTCTCTTCGAAGGAGATCTGATCGTTGCTGACTTCGCAAAAGACGGAGTTGCCGGACAATGCGGCATACCATTCCTCGTCTTTGCCGGTAATGGTTAAGGGAACGAGTGCAGGTGCCGTTTCAATGATGTTCAGGCCGAACTTACGGGCAAGTCGCAGGGCAAAATCTGTGGCCCCCATCTTCGGAATTGGCAGTCCGCCGGTAGCCACAACGACCTTTGGTGCAGAAAACGTGCGCTGCCGGGACCCCACTTCACAGGGCACTTCAAAGCCTGTTGCCGTTTGGACAACGTCCGTTACTTGCACATTGCAGATGATCTCCTGACCAAGTTCAGCGCAGACGGAGGTAAAGACCTCCACCACGTCCCGCGCATTTTTATCTTCCGGAAACAGCTGCCCCAGGGTTTTTTCCTGACCGCTGATGCCGTAGGTTTCAAAAAAGCCAATGGTATCGTCGACCGTCCACTGCCGGAAGGCAGATTTCGTGAAATGTTTGTTGCTGGAGAGAAACTGTTCCGGGGAACTGTAGAGGTTAGTGAAATTGCAGCGTCCCCCGCCGGAAATCAGGATCTTAGCGCCTGGTTTACTGCCCTTTTCGAGTACAATTACTTTCTTACCAAGAAATCCGGCTTGTACCGCACACATCAACCCACAGGCTCCAGCACCAATAATTATAGCATCCGCATCCATCAATCCGTTTTATATTGTTATTTTTGTGCAAAATAAGCAATACTTTTTCATACCGACATGGCAAAACAGATTAGCGATTTAAAATTAGGAATATTGGGCGGAGGCCAGCTGGGTAGAATGATGATCCAGGATGCCATCAACTACAATGTTACAACGTTAGTTCTGGACCCGGATCCGGATGCACCATGTAAAGACATCTGCAATTATTTTAAAAATGGCTCCATCACGGATTATGATTCTGTTTACAACTTTGGTAAAAAGGCAGATATCATTACCATTGAGATTGAAAAGGTAAATGTGGAAGCGCTTGAACAACTGGAAAAAGAAGGTAAACTGGTCTATCCGCAATCGCGGGTGATCCGCCTGATCCAGGACAAGGGCGTGCAAAAGCAGTTCTTTAAAGAAAACGATATCCCTACCGCCCCTTTTCATCTGGTGAGCCACAAGGGAGACCTCATCCATCCGTCTTTTCCTTTTCCATATATATTAAAGCAGCGTCGAGACGGATATGACGGTAAGGGTGTAATGAAGATCAGTAACCTGGCAGATTTGGATTATGCTTTTGATGCGCCTTCTCTAATTGAAGAGCTTGTAAACTTTGAGAAAGAAGTTGCTGTAATTGTTTGCCGTAACCCCAACGGCGAGGTGAAAACCTTCCCGATGGTGGAGATGGAGTTCAACGCGGAAGCCAACCTCGTCGAGTTCCTGATCAGCCCTTCTACGTATCCGGAGGACATACAGGCGGAAGCAGAAAACATCGCCATTAAAATCGCTACAGCACTTAACATCACCGGCCTGCTTGCTGTAGAGATGTTCATCACCCCCGATGGGGAGATTCTCGTAAATGAACTTGCCCCACGCCCGCACAACAGCGGTCATCATACCATTGAAGGGAACTTTGTTTCTCAGTTTGAACAGCATTTGCGTTCCATCTACAATTTGCCGCTCGGCGATACCCGCTCCCGTTCCAATGCCGTGATGATCAACCTGCTTGGGGAAAAAGGACACGAGGGCGTAGCAAAATATAAAGGGCTGGAGAAAATTATGGCCATAGAGGGCGTCTATGTACACCTGTATGGAAAGAAATACACGAAGCCTTTCCGCAAAATGGGACATGTGACGATCGTAGATAAGAACAGGGAATTCGCCATCCAGAAAGCCAATTTAGTTAAAGAAACCTTAAAAGTAATATCGTAATGAGCGCAGCAGTAGGCATCATCATGGGCAGCAAGTCGGATTTAAACATCATGAACGACGCCGCTGAAATCATGAAAGCATTTAACATTGATTTTGAAATCACCGTGGTTTCTGCACATCGTACCCCGGAACGCATGTTCAACTATGCGAAAGATGCCGCCGCACGCGGTTTGAAAGTGATTATTGCCGGCGCCGGCGGTGCTGCACATTTACCTGGAATGGTGGCTTCCATTACCACGCTCCCAGTGATCGGTGTCCCGGTAAAATCGTCAAACTCTATTGATGGCTGGGATTCGATCCTGTCCATTCTTCAGATGCCGAATGGCATTCCTGTCGCGACTGTCGCTTTGAATGCAGCCAAGAACGCCGGCTTGCTTGCGGTACAGATCCTTGCGACCGCCGATCCGGCGCTTGCTGTTAAAATGCAGGCCTATAAGGATGATCTTCGCCAAAAGGTAGAAGAAAGTGCAGCGGAACTCGGGAATCTATAGTTATCCTTGGACAAAATCGTTCCATCCTATTCAGCATTTCTGCCATTTACGTGCTCACTATTTCACGGTATGTGTGAAATGCCGTATAAATACGATTGAAGATTTGTACGGGGTCAGCCAGTCTGCAAAATTATGGGATGCTTGATCGCTTGTAACTACCGGCCCTAAAATGGCTAAGAAGGCCCATTAGGCATCAATTCATATCCTTTTTCAGTACGTACTTAACGCGTTTTCACGCAAGTACGCTTTTAAATTCTGCCAAGGTTCCTGAATTTAAATAATGGGGGTTTCCACGCTTGCTTACTGCAATTTTCTTCAGGTAATTTGAGGTAAAACCTTACTATGTACAGAATTATTTTCTATCATCCTGACAATGGATACGGGATCTTCGATTCTGAAAATGAGCGTGAAGTCGTAGCCACCAAGCTAATGTTCGACAAGATGTTGCTATCTGTCATCTGCATTGTAGATTACAAGAAGCAGAATATAATCAACAAGAGTAAAGATTATTCATTTCACCGCGATCACATAGACAACCTGATCTTCGACACCAGGTACGTCAAAAACTTCTAGATCGCGGGGAAAGCCAGTATCCAACTTTATAACTGTGTTTTTGAAGCCGTTCTACTGCAGCGTCCCTTCTATCCCCTGTTTGAAGGCCTTTATGAAGGCATTCTTTAAGATGCCCAGGAATGTCGCCCAGCCACTTGTCTTCGGATTGTTTATATTGCCGGAAATGGGGATGCGCGTCGCAATTGCTTTCTTTTTCGGATTCTCTACTGCCTTGCCAAGCAGTCCGATTACGGCCTCCTTCGCAGCTTGTAGGATACCACCCTCCTCTTTATCCTTCTTCCAATTGAGCACTTTCAGGTTCTTTATAAAGGGTTTGACATAGCCATCCATTTGCCCCCCGTTCATCTTAAGTTCACTGTACAAATTGAGCGTTCCCCGTTCCACATCAAACTTCCCATAGGCTTTAATGAACCCATTCAGGCTGGTCATATTGACGCCGGTGAGCTGCATGTTCATATTGAAGTCGGGCATTTCCTTCAACACATTGACTTTCATATCAGCTTTAAGCTTCCCTTTCCCAATGGAATTACCGCTAAGCTTAACCGATGATGGCAGCCCGCTGGAAACCTTCTCCACATTCGCGAGGTTATGTGCGGTCATTTGCATGCTGTCGATAAACAGATTTACATCCGGGCTGGCGCCGAAATCCATATAGGCAAACCTGCCGTTATTGACCTGTAAGCGGTTGATGGTAATCGGCATAAGGGATTTTACTGTTTCTGTCCAGTGGTCTTTGGACGGCTCTTTGGAAAGGTCGGCCGTCTCTGCCAGGATGTATATAGCGGGCTTATCTAAGGTGATCTCACTCACCAGCTTTCCCTTGAAAATGGATTTCCACTCGATGGACAAGTCCGTGTGTGCCACCTGTAAAAAGGGATATTTGCTGGTATCGCCTCTCTTTTTCAGCACCAGGTTATCTATAGTATACGCGCCGCGCAACAGGTGAATGTCAATATCCTGAACATGGCCGGTATAGCCCGGCAGTTCATTCAACTGCTTGTTTACATAGTTCTTAACCAATGCCGGAAGGAAAAGCCTCAGGATAAGAAGCGCCACAACAATTCCAATGATGACTTTTGTGGAGGTTTTTAATGCTTTAAACATGAGAATTAATTTAAGAGGGAATGGGTACACGTACAAAACACCATTTACACGATTGTTGTTTCGTTACCCCGTACCACAATAAGGTGTTGGCTTCCCATCTGCACGCAGACACATCCAGCCCTTAGACCACGAATGTATTCTTGATTCTAAAATGTTCTATCCTTGATTTTAAAATGTTTTTCTACATTTAGGAATGACAACCGGGTAGAGGTTGCCATATGTTGCCACATAAAATATGTCTTATGAACAAAATCGACCGCAGAACCTTTTTAGCCGGGACAGGCATTGCCCTGGGTACGATGGCCATCAGTGCATCACCCCTGGCGAGTACCGCCACTTCATTTCTGGGCGGCCAGGCACCAGTTACCGTTGGTCAGATCATGGATCTGTTTATAAAAAGCGTTCCGGGCGGTCAGATTAATAATACCGTGGACACGCTAAAATCCGGTGACCGGAACACCACAGTTACAGGAATTGTCACGACCAGTTTTGCCAATATAGAGGTGATTCGGCAAACAATCGCGCTGGGTGCCAACTTCATTATTGCGCATGAACCCACCTTCTACAACCATGCGGACGACACCAGCTGGCTGGAAAATGATGAAGTGTACCGGTATAAAGCAGCTTTGCTGAAGCAACATAACATCGCCGTCTGGCGGAACCACGACTATATCCATACGCTTCGTCCGGACGGTGTGCTCGAGGGGGTTGTCGCAAAGCTCGGCTGGCAGCAGTTCGGAAAAGCAGGTGAGCCCATCTTTCAGCTCGCTCCGGCGCGGACATTAAAATCATTGATTGAGGAAACGAAGCAGAAGCTGAACATCGAAATGGTAAGATACATCGGAAATCCGGACCAGCCCTGCCGAAAGGTTCTGCTCCTGCCTGGTGCTGCCGGTGGGAAAAGACAAATTGCAGCAATAAGTAAGGAAAAGCCCGATGTACTGATCTGCGGGGAGATATCCGAATGGCAAACTGCGGAATATGTGCGTGATGCGGGTGCGCGCGGCGACAAGCTTGCGCTGATTGTGCTTGGACACAGCGCCAGTGAGGAAGCCGGATCAGATTACATGGCTGCCTGGCTGATGAAGAACGTTCCGGGAATAAAGGTTACCCATGTACCGGTACGCAACTCCCTTTCCTTTATGTAAGCGTTCTTCGTAACGCATAGCATGTTCTACTGCTGACCACCGTTATCATGAGTTACGAACTCAGTTTAGATTTGGATTTTGAGGGAAGTTCACGACGTGCGCATATTTTGGACCCAGGTTGACGATCACGTCCCTCCATACTTCCTCTTCGTTTCCAGAAAACAATACATCGGGATCGTACAGATTAGACACGATCCAGGTATTTTCCTCCAACTCAGATGCGAGCTGTCCTTCTCCCCAGCCAGAATAGCCAATAAAGAACTTGACCTCATCCTCGGCGAGATTACCGTTGGCGATCAGCACCCGGAGCGTTTCGAAGTTTCCACCCCAGTAGACCCCTTTCGCGATCTCCAGTCCGTCGTTCATTTTGTCGTAGCAACGGTGAATGAAATGGATGGTATCGATGCCAACCGGCCCCCCGATGTAAACCGGATAGTCGGCAAACTCCAGATCTGGAATAAGATCCTTAAGTAACAGATTACTGCGCTGATTCAACACAAAGCCAATTGTGGCTATGTCCTCGTGTTCTGCAAGCAGGATCACCGAACGTTTGAAGTTGGGATCATTTAAAAACGGTTCTGATATCAGCAGGCGGCCTTTGGCGGGTTGTAGGGGACTTAACATTTCGAAAAATTACGCATCATTATGAATAAACTATAACCTAAATTTGTAGTACTATGGAATTAACAAAAGAGTCCCTGCAGAACCTCCGGCAGGAATACAAATCTGCTGACTTGCTACAGCAAGATGTAGACCAAAACCCGATGCAGCAATTTAAAAAGTGGTTTCAGGATGCCTTGGAAGCGCGACTGTACGAACCAAATGTGATGACCCTGGCAACAGCGGACCCTTATGGCAAGCCCTCGGCTCGCATTGTACTGCTGAAAGGATTTGATGAAAACGGATTCATTTTCTATACCAACTACGAGAGTAAAAAGGGACGTGAACTCCAGCAAAACCCGCAGGCTGCACTGGTATTCTTCTGGGCAGAACTGGAAAGACAGGTGCGTATTGAAGGCATGGTAAGTAAACTTGATCCACAGCTTTCTACAGATTACTTTCATTCCCGCCCGAAGGGAAGTCAGATTGGTGCGACTGTTTCTCCACAAAGCGAGGTGATTGCCAGCCGCGAGGCGTTGGAAGAAAAAATCATTTCGCTTAAGGAGCAGTATGCCGAAACCGAGATCCCACGCCCGGAACACTGGGGTGGCTACCTGGTGGAACCTCAACATATTGAATTCTGGCAGGGCCGCCCCAGCCGCCTCCATGACCGCATTAGCTATGACCTGGTAGAAGGCAGCTGGATAATCAATAGATTAGCGCCATAATCCCAACTTAACTCTATGAAATATATTTCTGTTATTGGCTCCGGAACCATGGGCAACGGCATTGCCCATGCTTTCGCCCAGTTCGGTTTCCAGGTGAACCTGATTGACATCAATGCCCAGGCCTTGGAAAAGGCACTGCAAACAATCGCAAAGAACCTGGACCGTCAGGTAACAAAAGGAAGTATCACAGAAGCGGATAAAACAGCTACGTTACAAAATATAACCAGCTTTACAGATCTTCAGGCTGGTGTTGCTGCGGCAGACCTGGTGGTGGAAGCCGCTACGGAAAACCTCGAGCTGAAGCTTAAGATCTTTAAAGACCTCGATGCTTTTGCCCCTCCTTCCGCCATCCTGGCCAGCAATACCTCTTCCATATCCATTACGCATATCGCCTCTGTAACCGGACGCGGCTCTAAGATTATCGGAATGCATTTTATGAACCCGGTGCCGGTCATGAAGCTCGTGGAGGTGATCAGAGGCTATGAAACCAGCACAGAGACCACAGCGACGGTAATGGAACTGAGCAGAAAGCTGGGTAAAGATCCTGTAGAGGTGAACGACTACCCCGGCTTTGTGGCCAACCGAATCCTGATGCCGATGATCAACGAGGCCATTTACACGCTGTTTGAAGGCGTGGCCGGAGTCGCAGAGATCGACACCGTCATGAAGCTGGGCATGGCACACCCGATGGGACCGCTGCAACTCGCAGATTTCATCGGACTGGACGTCTGCCTGGCCATCCTGAATGTGCTGCATGATGGCTTTGGAAACCCTAAATATGCCCCATGCCCACTGTTGGTAAACATGGTACGCGCTGGAAAATTGGGCATAAAGTCCGGTGAAGGGTTTTACAATTATGCCAATGGACCAAAGGACGCAATCGTATCTACGAAGTTCTCAAACTAATAATTTTAGCATTCAGCAGATTTATCATAACTTTACCCCATGAATGAACACCTGGACCCTTCTTTTGACAACTTAAGTCCGACGGAACGCGATATCGAAAAGGTGTTGCGTCCCCAGGCTTTTGACGATTTTACAGGACAGGAAAAAGTGATGGAGAACCTGAAGATCTTTGTGGCTGCGGCGAAATTGCGTGGTGAACCACTTGATCACGTACTTTTACATGGCCCTCCCGGCCTTGGGAAAACTACGCTTTCTTACATCATTGCGAATGAGATGCAGGTTGGGATTAAGGTAACTTCGGGTCCTGTATTGGATAAGCCCGGAGATCTTGCCGGCCTCCTCACCAATCTCGAGACAGGTGATATTCTCTTTATTGATGAAATTCACCGGCTTAGTCCACTGGTTGAAGAATACCTGTACTCCGCGATGGAAGACTTCAAGATCGACATCATGCTGGAAAGCGGCCCGAATGCCCGATCTGTACAGATTACCCTGAACCCCTTCACCCTGGTTGGGGCAACTACCCGATCCGGATTGCTGACGGCACCCTTACGTGCCCGCTTTGGCATTAACTCGCGCCTGGCCTACTACGACGCCAAGCTGCTGACAACGATCGTACAGCGGTCATCAGAGATCTTGAAAACGCCCATCACGGATGAAGGTGCCTATGAAATCGCCCGGAGAAGCCGTGGTACACCCCGGATCGCCAATGCGTTACTGAGAAGAACCCGCGACTTCGCACAGATTAAAGGAAACGGAGAGATAGACACCAACATCGCACGCTATGCCCTTACGGCATTAAACGTGGATGAACATGGATTGGATGAGATGGACAACAAGATCCTGCTGACCATCATCGATAAGTTTAAGGGCGGGCCGGTGGGCTTAAAGACCATTGCTACAGCCGTTGGAGAAGATGAAGGGACGATTGAAGAAGTCTATGAACCATTTCTCATCCAGGAGGGATACCTGATGCGTACCTCTCGCGGGCGGGAAGTTACTGAAGCGGCATACATCCATCTGAAAAGGGCATACCACAACCAGACCGGCCGGTTATTTTAAACTATTTAAAGTTAAAGCGGGCTGTTAAAAGCCGCCCTTTACACAGTATATCTATTTACGGAATACAAACCACCAGATCATCAGGATCACCACAAGTATAGGAACAATCCATTTCAGAACCGGTCCGGCACCTTTATCATTTCTTTCTTCTACCGCTTCCTTCGAAGGTCCCGGATCTGCAGCATGCTTTTCATAGTCGTGCTCAATCGGTTTAGGTGCTTTATTTGGATCTTCGGTATGTTGCGGATTTATATTATTTTCCATGATTCTACGTTTTATAGTACCACAACAAAATCGCCGCTTAAAGGTTTGTTTTGAAACCCTATCTTTGTACTAAGATGCCCAGTAACGCACATAAGAACAGCCAACTGATTAAAGCTGAAGCGCTCCGCCTCGGCTTCTCACAGTGTGGAATATCCCGTGCGGAATTCCTAGAGGAGGAGGCGCCGCGGCTCGAGTCCTGGCTGAAGAATGGCTACCAGGGGCAGATGTCGTACATGGAGAATCATTTCGACAAACGCCTGGATCCCCGCCTGCTCGTGGAAGGTGCTCGGTCTGTAATTTCGCTTAGCCTCAATTACTTTCCTGCCGCCCGGCAGATGGATCCGGAAGCACCGAAGATCTCTAAATATGCCTTTGGACAGGATTATCACCAGCTGATTAAAGAGAAGCTTTCGCACTTGCTTGCTTATATACAGGAGAACATCGGGGAAGTAAACGGCAGGGCCTTTACGGATTCGGCGCCGGTACTGGATCGTGCATGGGCGAAAAAGGGAGGACTGGGCTGGGTGGCCAAGAACGGGAACCTGATCGCGAAGAACAGCGGTTCTTTTTTCTTCCTTGCAGAGCTGATCATTGACCTGGACCTTGTTTACGACGAGCCTTTTGCTGCCGATCATTGCGGCAGCTGCACCCGATGCCTTGATGCCTGTCCAACCGAGGCAATCCTCTCTCCCGCCATTGTTGATGGCAGCAAATGCATCTCTTATCTAACTATTGAGTTGAAGGACGAGATTCCGGATCACTTTAAGGGAAAGATGGACAACTGGATGTTTGGCTGTGACATCTGTCAGGATGTTTGTCCCTGGAACCGGTTCGCGGTACCACATGCGGTTCCGGAGTTCCAGCCGAACAACGCATTGCTGGATATGAAGAAGGCAGACTGGATGGACATTACACAGGAGGTATTTAGCACCTTGTTCAAGAATTCAGCCGTGAAGCGCACAAAGTTCAAAGGGCTGACACGCAACATCAACTTCATCAAACAAACAACAGGTGCAGTAACTCCCGACTAAAGGTTGAAGCTATTGTCGCTTTTGTTCTTGTCAGGCGTATGGGCATCTCCCATTACCACCTTAACCAGTCTTTTTGTCGAAACAACAGCAATCTCCGTGGTAGAATTGCCTTGCTCCCAGACACCTATATTCCTATGAATCTTTTCTTTAGACCCATCATCGAAAGTTAAAGTTAAATCGATCGGTAGCGGTTTAACACTCTTGTTCTCCACAACAACCTGGTATCCCTGCTGCGTTTTATGAACCGCAGTGATCCCCATGTCCGTAATCCCATCCTCGTAGAACCAGCGCTTCCAGAACCAGTCGAGGTTCCTGCCGGCCCCTTCATTCATGCTGTAAAAGAAATCGTGCGGAGTTGGATGCTTACCTTTCCACTGCCCGATGTAATGGTGCAGTGCTTTGGTAAACAAGGTATCACCAAGCAGATCCCGGACGTAGCGGTAACCCATTGCAGGTTTAGGGTAGGAATTAGTGAATGAACCCGCCCCCTTCAACTCCGTCGTTAGCGTAACGATCGGCGTATCGTCTTTTCTGCCCGAGGTAATCGCGGTAGGCTCTACACCATATAAATCAACCATATTCGTGTCAATCATCGGCCCAATGTTCCATTCGCCCAAAGTTGCCCAGCCTTCATCCATCCAGGCATGCTTGGTTTCATTGATCCCCATGTAAAAAGGAAACATGGTATGGAAAATCTCATGAACAGTAAGCGTAATCGCATCTTCACGGTTCTTCACCGGGTTATCGTTCACCATCATCGGATATTCCATCTGGTCTAAGCCATCGAATACCGTTTCATGGTTGTAAGGGAACGGCCATTTCGGAAATACATGGCTCATGGCTTTCACCGTATACTTTGCGAAGTCTATGACTTCATAATAGTCCTTGTGTGCAGGATTAAAGGCGGCGTCCACCCGGGTGCGCCTAGACGTTGCAGAATCAACTACCACACTGGCAGATTTCCAGAGGTAGTGATCACTTGTCGCAAAGACAAAATCAGTTACATTCTTGGCTTCAAACCGGAAAGTGTTAAAGGCCTGGTTGCTTGTCGTGGTCTTAGTTTTAAGATCCGCTGCGGTAATGACGTCCACAACGGCATCAGACTTTTCCGCCTGACTTAGTCGCTTAGCCACCTTACTGCTCAGTACCTGATCCGCATTCAGCAAGTCGCCGGTAGCCCAGGTTACAAAGTTACGTGGGACGGTGATCTCCGCATTGAAGTCACAGAAGTCATTGTAAAACTCCGCGTCGCCGGTATATGGATATTTGTTCCAGCCATCGATGTCGTCGTAGACAGCCACCCGCGGAAAGAAGTAAGCAACGAAGTGAGATCCTTTATCCACCTGCCCGGTACGGACATGTGAACCTTCATTTAAGGTATAGTGATATTCAACGCTCATCTTCACCTGCTTACCCGGTCCTAATGGAACAATATCCACGTGCATATTGGTGTTATCAATTACATATCCGGAAGCCTGCACTACGGCATTCCCAATCTTCAACCGGGAGATCTGAACCCCCTCGTTCTGGTCGCTTGAAGCAATTTTTGACTTTACTGGAGCACCCTTTTTGTACAGGTTTGGATACAGTTTAAACCAGATCTGCTTCAGCGTATCCGGACTGTTGTTTACGTATACGATCTCTGCGGTTCCTTTGAGCAGGCGCGATACTGGATTGAAGTTCACCTTCAGGTCATACCGTGCGGTGTTCTGCCAGTACTTCTGACCTGGTCTTCCGGACCGGTCACGAGTGCCTTTGCTGTATGCGGCTTCCATTTCGGCGGGTACCGGCAGCTGCTGTTGCTGCTGCGCAAAGATGTAGGTCCAGCAGAGGGCCAGGACCAGGGAAAGGGTAATCCGCTTCATGTATCTCGTATCGTATAAACTTGTATTCTTGTCTTGATGAACTCTACCGTCAGGGCTATTTGCCGAACTTCATTTTTAACTGCTCCAGCATATCCTTTGTAACATCGGCGGCAGGCTTCTGTGGGTTGGGTGTGCGTTGTTGAAACTGTGGCCTTGGCTGACGGGGCTTTTCAGCTTCAGCTGCCGCCTGAGGGGCTGCCTGCTGCGGCTTTGGCTGAGCCGGCTTTGGTTGCTGCATCTGCTTATTCGCCCTTGCCTGCTCCTTCTTCTTGTTCCATCTGGCCCATATTTCGTCCAGCTTCTTCTTGGTATACAAAGGAAAATCTCCTTGTTTCATCCAGGCATAATAGCTTGGCTCGATGTCAAACACCTGCTCTACTGTTTTGCCTTTATGCTTTCCAAAATTGAAAGTTTCTTCATTATTCTCATTGTACACCATTCTGCCGGCAAAATCCACAGGCTTATTCATATTGGTGAACAGGTGCAGTGCATCCACGTCATTCTGAACAGGCTTAGAAATATTTCCTTGCTTGTCTTCAAAATCAGACTCCTTATAACGTTCCAACTGTGCCAGCAACACGTGGTAAGTCGCGGTTATATCTGCTTCCGCAGAGTGGGCATTTTCAATGTCTTTGTCGCAGTAAAACTTGTAAGCCGCACGCAGGGTCCTTTGTTCCATCTGGTGGAAGATATTCTGAACATCCACAAACTTGCGGTCTGACATATCAAATTCAACGCCTGCCCTTAGGAACTCCTCCAGAAGAACTGGAATATCGAAGCGGTTGGAGTTGTATCCCGCAAGATCCGCATCACCGATAAAGTCGGCAAGCTCCTGTGCCACATCCTTAAAACTCGGTGCGTCGATGATGTGCTCATCGTAAATGCCGTGAATCAAGGAAGATTGAAGCGGGATGGGCATCCCCGGATGAATCCGCATGGTCAGTACAGACTCGGTGCCGTCTGGCATCGCTTTCAGAATGGCAATCTCAACAATGCGGTCAGAGGCCACATTAACTCCTGTTGTTTCCAGATCAAAGAATGCGAGTGGGCGTTTTAAATTTAGTTTCATTGTTATGGTTTGTTTGTATTCGTAGTTAACGTAATGAGCGCGTTGATTTGGCCAAAAGTCGTAAAAATCATTGATTTATTCTTCACTCCTGTGTATTGTTTTCAGGAGTTGAAGCGCGACGATCTGCCCGTATGATGCATGAACAGGTTTTGATGAACAGAACTTAAATCTTTGAATACTCATCTCAGCTCAAAAAGTAAATGCCGGCAGCGATCCCGATGATCATCACCAGATACATAAGTATCTCCGTTACGGCGTATTTTTTATACTTGGTCCAGAAAGAGTAATCTTCTTTTTCCTTTGCCATTGTTGCTAGTTTTTAATGGTTCCCGCTTTAACGATTGCCCGTTGGTAGACCGGCAGGTTTAAGTCGTCCACAATGATTCCCTTGCTCGGAGAGGCATGAACAAAGTAATCCTTGTTTAAATAGATGCCAACGTGATCAACTTCCCCGCCACCAAACGCAAAGAAAATCAGATCGCCTTCCTTAAGTTGATTCAGGCTCTTTTGTTGAACGGCATTGGCCTGTTCAACGGACCGTCTTGGCAGCTTACGTCCGTAAATATCCTTTTCCAGCAGCAGCGCAAATCCGGAGCAGTCAATTCCTTTCTTATCCAGGCCACCGAGCCGGTATTTTACGCCGGTCCAATCGGTAATGAAGTTGTATAGCTCTTTACTTTTCAAACCCGCCATGGCATCTGCCGCTTTTGCCGCCTGTGTTGTGGAAGGCGTATACCTGCGGGAACTGCAAGCAGAAAATAATACAATCAGGGCTAAAAAGAACCAGGCTTGAATTAAGTTGATTTTCATGCGCAATACTTAGTTTTTTATCAGCCGCTGGATCTCGTCAAGTTTGAGTAATCCCTCGACCGGAGTCAATACATTTACATCTAAATTGTTCAGCATATCGCGGATCTTCACCAGCACGGGGTCATCTATCGCAAACATATGCAGCTGATAGGCCTGGTTCTGCACCTTTTTGATGCTGTCCTTAATGCTTTGCCCCTCCGTGCGGTCGATCTCCAGCTTCTTCAGGATCTCATTCGCGCGGTTGATGAGCTTGGGTGGCATACCGGCCATCTTGGCCACATGTATACCAAAGCTATGTTCACTGCCACCGGGCACCAGTTTTCGTAGGAATATCACCTTGTTACCAGCCTCTTTGATGGACACATTGTAGTTCTTAATGCGGCTCATCGTATTGGCCAGTTCGTTCAGCTCATGGTAATGGGTCGCGAACAGCGTCTTCGGTTTTACAGTCGGATGGGTATGCAGGAACTCCGCAATCGCCCAGGCAATGGAGATGCCATCATAGGTACTGGTACCACGCCCAATTTCATCGAGCAGGATCAGGCTATTGTCGGAAATGTTATTCAGAATACTGGCGGTCTCATTCATCTCGACCATAAAGGTACTTTCACCTGAAGACAGGTTGTCAGAGGCACCTACACGGGTGAAAATCTTGTCCACCAACCCAATTTCAGCGGCTTTGGCGGGGATGAACGATCCCATTTGAGCCATGAGGACAATTAGCCCGGTCTGCCGCAGTATCGCCGACTTACCCGACATATTGGGGCCGGTAATGATGATGATCTGCTGTGTTTCATTGTCCAGGAACACATCATTGGTGATGTACTCCTCGCCTGCCGGCAACCGTTTTTCAATCACTGGATGGCGACCACCCTTGATGTCCAGCACTTTCCCCGTATTCAGCACTGGTTGTACATAGTGGTTTTTCACCGCCAGCCTGGCGAAACAAAGCAGTACATCCAACTGTGCAATCAATGACGCATTCAGCTGGATAGGCTTGATGTATCCTGCAACCTGATAGACGAGCTCATTGTAGCGCCGCACTTCAATTTGCTGGATCTTCTCTTCCGCCCCTAAAATCTGCTCCTCATATTCTTTTAACTCCGGCGTAATATAGCGCTCTGCATTCACGAGGGTCTGCTTGCGTATCCAACTTTCCGGAACTTTGTCGCGGTGGGTATGTGTAACTTCCAGGTAGTACCCGAAGACATTATTGAAAGCAATTTTCAGCGACGGGATGCCAGTGGCGAGTGCCTCGCGTTTTTGTATTTCTACCAGATACCCTTTGCCACCAAAGGCAATTTTGCGCAGCCGGTCCAGCTCTTCATCCACACCATCTGCAATTACATTGCCCTTGATCAGCAAGGCCGGCGGGTCAGCCTGAAGTTCACGTTCCAGCTTTTCCCGGATCGTCAGGCAGGGATTCAGCTGCTCAGAAAGCATGCTTAAGTACGTATTTTTAGTACTGATATTCAGAGTCTTAACCGCTTCTATATGATGCAAAGATTTGGCAAGCTGACACAGCTCACGCGGGCCGACCTTTTGCAGTCCTACCTTCGAAATCAGTCGCTCCAGATCACCAATCTGTTTGATATGGGTTAGGAGCTCCTCGACAAGGTCGGGATGCTCCACCAGGTGGGCGACCATCCCCTGACGCTCCTGTATCGGCGTCAATTCTTTTAGTGGCATCACAATCCACTTGTGCAGCAGGCGCGCGCCCATTGGCGTGCTGGTCTCATCCAGGACATCAAACAGGGTAACCGCATTCTCATTGGCAGAACTGACAAGCTCCAGGTTGCGGATGGTAAAGCGGTCCAGCCACATGTATTTATCTTCCTCAAGCCGGGATATGGAGGTAATGTGCTTCAGGTTGCGGTGTTCCGTTTCATTCAGGTAGTGAAGCACCACCCCTGCCGCAACGATGCCCGTTTGTAGCTTATCTACACCAAAACCTTTTAGAGAGGCCACCTCGAAGTGTTTGGTTAACGTCTCATTCGCATAGTCACTGGTAAATGCCCAGTCGTCCAGATGGAAGGTATAGAACTTGTCACCAAAGTACTCCAGGAAGTCCTTTCGTCTGCTTTTCTGAAACACGACTTCAGTCGGCTTAAATCCCTGCAGCAGCTTATCAATATAGTCAGTACTCCCTTGTGCAACATGAAACTCTCCTGTAGAAATGTCCAGAAAGGACACGCCACACAGGTTCTTATCGAAATATACGGCAGCAAGGTAATTGTTGGATTTCTGACTTAAGATGTTGTCGTTGTACGCCACCCCGGGTGTAACCAGTTCAGTCACGCCACGCTTCACAATCGTTTTGGTGGCTTTGGGATCCTCCAGCTGGTCGCATATGGCAACACGCTGTCCGGCGCGGACAAGCTTCGATAAATAGTTTTCCAGGGAGTGATGTGGAAAGCCGGCAAGTTCAATCGGACCGGCAGGGCCGTTCCCTCTTCTGGTAAGAACAATCCCTAAGATCTGGGACGTCTTAACGGCATCTTCTCCAAAGGTTTCATAAAAGTCACCTACCCTGAATAATAACAATGCACCCGGATATTTCGCTTTGATGACGTTGTATTGCTGCATCAAAGGGGTTTCCTTATTTTTCTCTTTAGCCAAAATGATTCTATTTACAAAATCGTAAAGATACTACTTCTCTGTAGTCTTTACGATTTGTTTAAAATTAATAAAATGGGCTTTAAAAGCAAAAAAGATGCTTATAACTTGTCCAGATAGGATAAAAAGAGTGCTAAAGCTTCCCGCTTCTTGTCGGTAAGTTCGAAGTCCAGCTTATGCATCAAGTAGTCTTCCATGTCGAACAATGGACTCTGCGGAAGCTGTTCCAGCAGGATATTCCTGTTGTCGACACCAAACTTCAATGCGGCATTGAAGTCATCAACGAACGACTGCGGAATCGTCTTATTGGCAACCCAGGCGGCGTACACGAAAGGCAGACCGGTAAACTTCATCCACTCCTCACCCATGTCATACGAAAAAGCAAATTCTGCCTTTTTCCCAAAGGTGCGGTCGCCAATCAGCACAATCGCATCAGTCTCCGCATCAAGGTCTGTGGTATAGGTCACTTCCTGTTTGTAGTAGAACTTCAACAGTACTTTAGCGAGGTTATTGGATGTTCTGGACTGACTATCCAGCTTCACGGTCTTTATCTCCTCAACGGGGACATTACTAAATATAAATACAGAATTCACGGCACCAACAGACCCGATACAGTAGTCGGCAACGATATTCGCATTGGTTACATGAGGAATGGCGGCCACGGGGATCAGGCCGATGTCAACTTGCCCGGCAATCAGCTTTGCTGCGCAATCGCTTGGGATGTCAAGGCTTAATTCAATTTGTTCTAGAACGTCGGCGTGTTCGATGCCGTATATGAAAGGTTTGGTATTGGTATAGGATACTGCAGATACTTTTATTTTATTCAACGTCAAGTAATTTTAAATGATCGGTATTGTTAAAATCCAGAATGGTAAAGATCCCATCCTGGTAAGAGAGCCGGTAAAGGGTGGTATTTTGATGCGGGAAATCGCCCATTTGAGCGAGCGGCTTATTGGTGAGGATGCAGAGCAGCAGGCGCAATGCGCGTCCGTGCATGCAGATGAGGACGGTATGTTCTTCAGTATGGGAAGTGATGATATCCATCGCTTCTTTCATGCGCAACGCAACTTCCGCAGGGCTCTCCCCGCCGGGAACTTTCGCATCATAATCGCCGGAAGTCCACTGCTCTACCAGCACACGGAAGGCACTGATGGACTCTTCCGTGGCCGGCTGCCCTTCCAGTTCGCCCCAGGCCAACTCATCGAGGCCCGGCAACTGCTCCCAGGGTATCCCGGCATCAATAAACCCTTTAACAGTCTGGTGGGTACGCTTTAGCGATGAAGTATAGATCTTATCAAAGGGTATGTCTTTGTATTTTTCGTAAAAAGCTGCTCCCTGTGCACGGCCAACGGCATTCAGATCGCTGTTGATCCCCCGCCCCTGAACCATTCCGCTTGCATTGTAATCTGTTTCGCCGTGTCTGATAAAATATAGTTCCTTACTCATTTAGTTAATAACAGGGAGTTTATAGTACTGAGGCTTCGCCTCGTCTTCAAATACATGATTGGTATAATCGGTAACCACATGATACAGCGTATCGCGTTCAATCGGATCGCGGTTCACCTGCTTAATCAGCTCCACGAGCTGCCGGGTGCTCATGCC
>JAZQRI010000084.1:0-1885 GCA_045629455.1 Pedobacter sp.
AAGGAAGGCATTACACCGCAGGAAGTAGTAGATAAATACCATAAGATCATCGGCGACTCTTTCCAGGAGTTTGGTGTGTCTTTCGATATCTATCACCGGACGTCATCTTTAACGCACCACCAAACGGCATCGGGATTCTTCGAGAGCCTGTATAAAAAAGGTGTTTTTACGGAAGAAGTTACTGAACAATATTACGATGAAAAGGCACAGCAGTTTTTAGCGGACCGGTATATTACCGGTACCTGCCCGCGCTGCGGTTTTGAGTCCGCTTATGGTGACCAGTGCGAGAATTGCGGAAGTACGTTGAACGCAACAGACCTGATCAATCCAAAGTCTACACTTTCGGGTGAGCCTCCGGTACGCAAGGAAACGAAAAACTGGTTCCTGCCGCTGGATAAGTATGAAGACCAGTTACGGACGTACATAGAGGGGCATAAGGAGTGGAAGCCGAATGTTTACGGGCAATGCCAAAGCTGGCTAAATGCCGGACTTCAGCCACGTGCCATGACCCGTGATCTGGACTGGGGTGTAAAGGTGCCGCTCAAGGATGCAGCGGGAAAAGTGCTTTATGTGTGGTTCGATGCGCCGATCGGCTATATTTCTGCGACAAAGGAGCTGTTTAATTATGCCAAACTGGATATTTGGAATCCGAAAGCAGAGGAGTATTACATCAATCAGAATAATGTAGAGAAAGGAAGCTGGGAGGAATACTGGAAGGATGATGAGACCAAACTGGTGCATTTCATCGGGAAGGACAACATTGTTTTCCACTGTATTATTTTCCCGGCGATGCTGATGGCCCATGGAGATTATATCCTGGCGGACAATGTACCGGCAAACGAATTCTTAAACCTGGAAGGGCAGAAAATATCGACGTCTAAAAACTGGGCGGTATGGTTGAATGAATACTTGCTGGAGTTTAAGGACAAACAAGATGTGCTGCGGTATGTGTTGACGGCAACAGCTCCGGAAACGAAGGACAATGATTTTACCTGGAAAGATTTTCAGGCAAGAAATAACAATGAACTGGTGGCGGTTCTGGGCAACTTCATCAATCGTGTGGTGGTACTGACGCACAAATATTTTAATGGAAAGGTGCCGATGCTGATGTCTGTTACGCCGCAGGATCAGGAGGTTATTGACGAGCTCTCGCTGTTTCCCGCGAAGATCAGTGCTTCTATTGAGAACTACCGTTTCCGAGAGGCTTTATCTGAGGTGATGAACGTGGCTCGTTTGGGAAACAAGTACCTGGCGGAAACAGAACCCTGGAAGGTGATCAAGACCGATGAGGACCGTGTACGGACCATCCTGAACATCAGTTTGCAGATCGTGGCGAGCTTAGAAATCCTGATTGAACCATTTCTGCCGTTTACTGCAGATAAGCTGATGAAGATGCTTAATTACGGCGGACACTTGTGGGATCATGCAGGTAAAATGGACCTGTTGGTCCATGGTCACCAGCTGAATGCACCGGTATTGTTGTTTGAGAAGATCGAGGATGAAGAAGTGCAATTCCAGATTGATAAGCTGAACCAAAGCAAGGCAGATAATACAGTTGCCAATACGGTAGCGGCACCGGCAAAAGAGAACATCACTTTCGAGGATTTTTCTGCGGTAGATATTCGTGTCGCAACGATTGTGGCTGCGGAAAAGGTAGAGAAGACGAAAAAGCTGCTTAAATTGACGCTGAATACGGGAATTGACGAGCGGACGGTGGTTTCGGGCATTGCGGAACATTATAAACCGGAAGACATTATCGGGAAGCAGGTGAGTTTAGTGGTAAATCTTGCACCCAGGGAAATCAAGGGAATATTATCGCAAGGAATGATTTTAATGTCTGAAAATTCGGATGGAAAACTTACTTTTGTGGCTCCTGTTGAAAACC
>JAZQRI010000085.1:0-52981 GCA_045629455.1 Pedobacter sp.
GTATCCGTGCTGTATCCATCCCAGGCATGAGAAAAATTCAATTACAACATTTAGTATTCGGAAAAGATTTCCTTATACATTTACACGTTACTTTACTAACTTTATGGTAGATAGTGTGTAATTGTGTTACAGCGAGGTATACAGGAAGATAATGCAGGCCCCTGCAAATCTCTCCGGTAAATAAAACCTAATGGATGAAAGCGGACTGAGAAATTAACGTACAAATAAAATATATGAAAAAATCACTGCTATTATTACTAATACTCCCGGCATTACTTTTCGCTTCGTGCAGTAAAAAATGGGAAGAACCTGAGACAGAACCGGAAACAACCGAGGTAAAGCTAAAAGGTACCTGGAAAGAGTCAGCATCGAAACGGGAATATTTTGATGAGACTGGAGCGAAAATTCATGAAGAAGATGCCCCCCTAAGCACGATCACACTAGACGGCGGGTCAGCATACGAAGCCAAGTATTATGCAGATATAGTAACGGGTACTTATAGTGTCACGAAGGATAGTTCGGGTGAATATATCACGTTCTTAACTGGTAGTGACTATAACCAATTCACAATACATTTTACAAACAGCTATAATCTTAAACTTACGATGCAGAAAGTAAATGACGTCTACTTCGTCGATTCAGTCCGAAAAACTGCTGCGCGGTCAATTTTTACGAGTGTCCTGGTCAAACAATAAACTGTAGTAGTTATCAGACGAAACCGAAGATCATCAGCCAGGTGACAAGCAGATCAATGGACAGCAGTTTAGTTTTGTAAAAGCGAAAGCATTTCTGACGCGTATCGCTTGCCCAGTTCACGATAGCCTGCCGCATCGAAGTGCAGGTTATCCGTCGCGACAGTACAACCTTTGGATGAGATTACGTGAGCGGTTGGAACTGCTGCTGGAAGCTTTGCTATGATCTCGTTCATACTTGCGCTCCTTCCACCTTGTGCGGCGTTCACAACTTCTCCTGCCAGTAAAGGCACATCGGCCGCTTTCAGGCCAAGATCTTCTAGTATATTTTCATAGACCTTACTGACCTTCTCTGGCCATAACCCATCGCCAATATTGGATTCTCCCTGATGTAAAAGTATTCCCTTAATAACACCCTGCTTTTGTGCGATCTTAGCCAGCGCGATCATTTCGCCGTATGGATTTCCCTGGTATTGACTAATCATGCCGGTCATCCATTCAGGAGCGTTAGCTACATACGACTGATAATTATCCTTATCAAACAGCTCAATTTTACATCCGCCGATGGCAACAACAATAACCCCTACCTTAACCTGTTCAGGAAGCTGAGAAACCATTGTGCGTCCAAAATAATCAACTGGAGTTAAGCCGGTGGTACATCTTGTCAATGGCGGAGAAGCGGTGTACCAGTTTCCCTTTTTCCGATTGATATCCGGACAATCTACTGCCTGCAACACCTTAAACCGATCGCTAACCCCAGTTGTATCCTGAGGCTCAAAACGGGCGTGTCCTTCCATATTAGATTGACCAAAACAGAGATAGATGTGAAAGTTAGGATCCTGGGCGTAGGATAAAGATACTGTGAGGAAGGACAGAAGAACACCGATTACGCTCGCTTTTGCTCCGCGGGAGGATGTAACACCGGTTAAAATATTTTTTCTTTTCATAGATACGAACTGATTGTTTGGATGGAAATCAGACGGTCAAAACAACCAATTTAGAATTGATGAAACGCATTGTTCCTTTGAGGCCGACTAAGAAGAAGCACTTTGCTTCCGGTACAAATCTAGCGTAAATGAAAACGCCAGTTGAGTAGACCTGAACAAAAAAATGTGATAAATGTTCAATTGTCACTCCTTTCCATCACCATTTTGTAGTATTAGCTTTACCGATGTCCAGACAAAGATCGTGGGCAGAAAATAGATGCTGAAGCACCCTGCTATCTGGAATAAATTACGGAAGCACTATTTTTTCATCGCGTCAGTCGCTGCTATAGTGATGAGCCTTGCGACTTCCTTCGGGCGTGAAGCATATATAGAATGGCTTCCCCCCTTGATTTCAACCACCATCTTGCTGCCAGCACGCTGGGCATAAAACCGTTCCAGATCGGGATTGATAATTCGGTCAGACGTCGCCACCATATACCAGCTTGGCTTGTTTTTCCAGGCCGGAGTTTGAATCACAGCCCGAAAGACCTTATCCGCAGTTGGCACTTGTGCATTGGCCATAAACGCGGCCTTAGCAGCCGGAAGGTCGGCAGCAAAGTCAGCCGCAAATTTTCCGGGGTCTACAATGTCAAACCCGTCCTCCCCCTTAACCAGCGACTGGTAAGCAGATGGGTATTTTTGAACGAGTGCTGCCCGTGCCTCTCCGGCTTCAGGCGCATGTGCGGCAACATAAACCAGTCCTGCAACCTTTGGATGGTTACCTGCTGCAGAAATGATCACGCCGCCATAGCTGTGCCCGACAAGTATGCATGGCCCATCCTGCTGACCGAGCGCTCGCTCCACCATTGCGACATCGTCATCAAAATCCCTCAACGTATGTTGGGTTACGCTAACTTTAAAACCTTGGTCTGTTAAAATTTTGTATACTCCTTCCCAGCCTGACCCGTCCAGAAAAGCGCCGTGCACAAGTACGACATTTTTGATCGGTGCACCTGAATTTTGTTGCTGCGCATGAACACCCTGAAAATTACTCCATAGGACGACTAAAAAGACAGCTAATATCCTGTAATATGGCTTTATATTCATGATTTTGGAAGACTAAGTGTATACCAATTCGGTTTTTCTTACATATAAAATCATTATAGCTGCGTTTGCAGCAATAAAACAGAAGGCAATAGATCCCTGTTCCTCAGCAATTTAGCAAACATTTTATACCATTTTGCATAATTTAATAGATTAAGCTGCTTTTATGCCATGCAGGTAAGGAAAACATCGCCGAGCTTAAATTGTGGTCTGGATCTGATTGGAGAGGTACTCTACGAAAAGTGGAGATCCGGCTGCTGTGGTTTATCAACGAAGGCCATAAATGCCCGAGTGAGCTCCAGCGAAAGATCCCAAATGCATCCAGAGGGGTACTAAACATGCCCTATCCGGATTGTATCTCCTGATCAGCTCGCATCATTAACAAAGAACCTCAAGAAATCAGGGTGGGCGGAAGCGAGATGGCTTTCTAATCTTCAAAGCCTTGGACGCTCCGGACATGCCACGCTCATTTTTACTCAGAATTAACCAAGTTGCTAAGCATAGCGACCCGGCCAAGAACAAATACAGATTACTGGCGGTTGAATACTTAGGAAGGAAACATCTAACAAACAACTTCAAAAGCTATCGGCACAACGCCTTCAACATTTAAGCATTTACAAGAGCAGTAACCCCGAAGGTACAATCCCTTCAATCTTCAGCTTACTTTCCTTCAAGAATCTCAAGAATTTCCAGCCCTAGATATTATCCACTAAAAACGATATACCATGAGAAAGCGCTGTTTACCATTGTTGATTTTATTAGCGGGTGCTGCCGCAATAACCGGCTGCTCAAAAAACGAAACATCATTGACCGGGAATATAGAGAACGCTGTTGCAGACCTTCCGCTTACCGTTCCATATCTCCCGGAGTACACGCCGAAGCCTGGCATAGAGCCGGAGGGCCCTTATGTAGACTACCCCTGGCAGCGCGATGAATCCGTGACACCAGTTGACGAACCTTTTACGGTGATTAGTAATCCCGTCAATGAGTACATTCAACAAACATGTTTATTTGACATTTCTCACCTGGAAGTAGGAAGTACTTACAATAAAATTAAAGACAACAATATTCAGCTAACTTTTTTTAGCTCAGAGGCTTTGTCAGGTACAACTGTACGAAGATTGCTGCCGGAAACCGCAGTTCCGTTCGGCTGGAATGCACATTGGAACTATTCCCCTTACATTGAAGATGAACACCCGGAAGTGTTGTTTACTCAAAACTTCACACACGATTTTCTCATTGTGCTGTCAAAGCCGTGCATAGCGTTTGGTGTTGAAATGTCGCCAAATACCCAAGACAGAGAATTCATGTTCTCTATGGCAGCCGGCGACCACGCGTTTGATTCATCAAAGGGCTACACCAGGCAATACATCCAAACACCATCTGGTGCAAAGTTGTACGCAATCAAGGCCACAAAGCCATTTACGGTTATCAGCATCGTGTTCGATATTGAAAGCAGTGCGAACCTGGAATTTTCACCCGACGGAATTGCGCTGGCCAATATCCGTTACGGACTTGATGAATGAGCATACAGCATTCCTGAACGCTTCGCGCAACCGCTGCCTGCACCTTAGAAGCGCTCTAGGCGCATCACCGATTTAATGATATATATTATCTTTTTTGAGTTCAGCGCCAATCACAATGCTCGGCGAGGCCCCTATCCCCGGTATAAACCGTCCGATAAAGATCAATATATCCAAAAGCAGGCAATTGAACTTACCAGATCCGGTAAAGCCCTCTGTTTCTACGTTGAAGTAACAAGGTATGCCGTGAAAGGTTGCATGGTGTGAATATTCCAGCTGTCCATCTTTTCCGGGAGCGCTTTGCTCCACATCAATGATATACCTCTTTTCGATGATAAGGTCCGTAGGGTTTTTCTGCTCCTCAAATATTGAAATGCTATTTTCTATCTGGATAGATAGCTGAGTTTGTTTAGAGACTTCTTGCATATTTGGCACGTTAATTTCGTTTTTAAGGTACTCATCAGTTGATATACTTTCCCCAATGTATCTACCATATTACATAATTTGAGAAACATACTCAACAATTGTACCCAACATCTTCTTTATTGTATGCAGCTTTATTATTTCGGGACTCAAGCGACCAGCACTCCCGCTTGTTGGGCGGCAGCAGTCCTGTTCGGCGTGCCTTCTCCCAGGTATATTAAACGCAGCAATCAGCGGATCTTCATTCATACCGATAAACCCTTCAGATACCTACACCTGATCTGTATTACCGTTCTAAATGTTACTGCAAATTTGCCCGACACTTACAAAAACCTTCTAAAAAACTGACCGGAACAGTTCTGTAAAGGTGCACTTCAGCTACTTTACACAGCTGATCAGCACACATCACAACGCCGCCAACCCGCAGACCGGAGGAGCATAATAAAAGGCTGAAAACAAGAAAAAGGAAGGTCTAAAAAGAAAAATTAAAACGCATCATCCAGTTTTAAAACACATCATCCAGTTGCCGCCCGATCTTCCTCATGCGTATCGCCAGGAAGATGTAAATTGCACCCAGGGTTATAAACGAAAGTGCCGTATAGATTACAATCGTCAGTCCACCGAACACGGGATTAAACATCATCAATAGCCCAAATACAAGGCCGAGGACACTAGTAAACATCAAATATCCCCAGCTTCGGATCCGATATCGCCTTAGCGCAACTGACCGCCCTATGCCTCCTATGGCGTAGACGACTATGGCAAAGCCGACGTACAAGGGCAATGCGACCATGGAAATACCAGGATTGGAAACCAGCAGAAAACCAACGATTAAGCCGATGATGCCACCTGCCAGCGACCAGCCCCAATTGTAAATTGTTCTCCGGTTCGAGATAGCATAGATGACTTCCAGAAGTCCTGCGAAAAGGAAGGTGAATGCGAATATGTAGGAAAGCGTAACAAACGACGCCATCGGAGTGATGAAAACCCAGATCCCGACGATGATAAATAAAATACCAAATATGAGTGGTAAATACCAGTATCTAACGGAGTTTTTAGCAGTGTTCAACAACGAATTTTCCATATCTATATTTTTATAAACCATTCAATTACAACAACATACTATATACAATTTTGTTCAGTTTTCTTTAGATAAGCGGATTTGATACTCGTCACTCTGATCGTCTTCATCATCATCCAAGCAAACAAAGTCCTTCCCCAGAAGCCGATCCAATGTGCCGGTTCTATTGTCGGAGCCTACGCTCTTTGTATTTACCAGATCCGAGTGTATCTCCGCTGTTAAGTACATGAGGATTGCAGTGCGTATATCAGTATTTGGCCGGGAAAATTTGATTGTTCCTCTAGATACCGTTTACTACGGGGTTGCCAGGTCCGTCTTTGTGGGCTGATAACAGAGCGAGTAGCCTTTGATTTCATTTCATCGGCTTCTGCAAACCTAAACACCAGTTATTCACGCAATTGGATTTAACTAAAAAAAGACCACATTAATGCGGTCTTTTTACAGGTCTGAATCAGATTGGCTAAGTGCCTGCTGAAAGCGCAGTAACATACCTTCCGCTTCTAGCTCGCTTATCGGTCCGACACCCTATTTGTTTACAGAAAACTTATAAACGGTTGTGGTACGATATTCTTTTCCCGGACGCAGAACCGTTGATGGAAAATTGGGATGGTTAGGTGAATCCGGAAAATGCTGCGTCTCCAGGCAGAATGCGGAACGGTAACCATATGTCGCATTCCCTTTTCCATCAGTTATTTTATCTGTCAGGAAATTACCACTGTAAAACTGAATACCCGGCTCTTCAGTTGTAACCTCCATCTCGATGCCCGTCTTAGAACTGCGAACAGTTGCAGCCTTACGCAACCCTGTACCTTTTCTTAACACCCAATTGTGGTCATACCCACCACCGTTCTTCAGCTGCGGATGTTGATCATTGATGTTTTCACCAATAAGTTTCGGTTTGGTAAAGTCGAACGGCGTGCCGGCTACTTTCTCCAGTTTGCCAGTAGGAATCAGTGTGGTGTCAACAGGCGTGAATTCATCCGCCTCCAGCGTAAGCTGATGATCAAGTATGGTCTTATCCCCTGCTCCATTTAAGTTGAAATAGGCATGGTTGGTTAGATTAACAATCGTTGCTTTGTCCGTTTTAGCTTCATAGTCGATCTTAAGAGAATTATCATCTCCAAGGCTGTAAGTAACTATTACATCCAGATTTCCGGGATAACCACCTTCACCATTTTTAGAGCGATATGTCAACTCAAGTGTATGATCGTCCAGCTGTTTACCATTCCAAACTTTTTTATAGAATCCATTGTTACCGCCGTGCAAGGTATTCACACCATCGTTAACATCCAGCTGGTATGCTTTCCCATCCAGGCTGAACTTGCCTTTAGCAATTCTGTTCCCGTACCTGCCGATCAATGCACCGAAAAAGTTTTCCGCCTTCTTTTGGTAAGGTTTTAGTTCGTCATGACCCAGGATCACGTCTTTCCATTCGCCATTTTTGTCCTTCACAAGAATGGAGACGAGCCTGCCACCAAAGTTAGTGATAGCGGCTTGCATGCCCCCCTGGTTTTTCAGCAGATACAAATGTGTCTTTTGCTGGTCTACCGTTCCGGCAAAAGCAGCAGTGTCTGGCAATACAGGAGGAGCAGCTGAGATCTCTGTAGTGTCTGTGACGGATTTGTTTTGGTTATCGGATCCCTGGCAGCCCACCATCATTCCGGAGAAAAGAAGTGCGGCAACGAAAACATTTCGGTTGATATTCATACGTGTTATGGTTTAAGTTCTAATTGGTTTCTGGAAACAAGATACAATAACAATAAACGTCATTGCAACAGTTAATACAATATTAGCGTATATTCCTATATTTAGGAAACAAATGAACGCGGATTATCTGCAAAGGAATCCGACTCCAGACTAAAGTAAACAGTTAATGATTGAATATACAAATGAAAGTAAAATGCTGGTTGCTGTCGACTGCATTGTTTTTGGCTTCGACGGTGAAACATTGAAAATCCTACTCATCAAGCGCGGGTTTCAGCCGGAAGGTGGAAAATGGAGCCTCATGGGGGGATTTATCGCCGCAGGAGAAAGTCTGGACCAGGCCGCGAATAAGATTCTTTTTGAGCTGACGGGGCTTAAAGATGTCTACCTGGAGCAACTCCAGGCTTTTGGAGATCCGAAGCGGGACCCCATGGAACGTACGCTATCCATCGCGTACTTCGCATTGATAGACATCAACAAATACCAGACGCAGCTTAACGACAACTATCACGCAGAATGGTTTCCAACCACGCAGATGCCATCTTTGATTTTTGACCACAACGAAATGGTAGAAGCTGCCAAGCAGAAGATCAGATACAAAGCCGCATTGCATCCCATCCTTTTTGAACTGCTACCAGGAAAATTCACCATTCCACAATTACAAAGTCTGTACGAAGGGGTTTACAATACAAAGATCGACAACCGGAATTTTGTTAGAAAGCTCACGTCGACAGGTTTATTGATCAAACTGGAGGAAAAAGACAAATCAAATTCCAAGAAGGGAGCTTTCTACTTTAAGCTGGATAAGAAAAAATACAAGGCGAAGTTTCAGGCATTCTTAAACTTCTTACCCAATGCAGACCACCTGATCAGTTAACAGTGGACGGTGATGAATGATAAGCGCTGTTGCTGACACTAGCGGTCATGCGGCTAAAATGATTCGTAAGTTGGATTAAAACATAATTAAAGAAATATTTCATATACTAAATAAATAAACGTTAATTAGACATTTATAAACCAATAACTATGATCGGTGACGGCTTACAAAGGAGCGTAACAAGCTTAGAGAAATCCATTGCCTTTAAAAACGATATATACTCATGAAAACAGATCAGTATGTGATTGGAGTAGACTACGGGACAGATTCCGTACGCTCCGTTCTTGTGAATACAAGCGACGGAAAAGAGGTTGCTTCTTCGGTATTCTACTACCCCCGCTGGCAGCAGGGTTTATTTTGCGATGCCAACGCCAACTTATTCCGTCAGCATCCCCTGGATTACATTGAAGGACTGGAACAAACGATCAAGGACTGCCTGGCGAAAGCTGCAGGAACGGTCGAGGCTGACGATGTGAAAGCAATTTCAATAGATACCACAGGCTCTACGCCGGTAGCTGTAAACGAGCAAGGGGTTCCACTAGCGTTGTTGCCTGGATTTGAGACCAATCCGCACGCGATGTTTGTACTGTGGAAGGATCATACGGCAATCAAAGAAGCGGCACAGATCAACACACATGCGGGCAGATATGGGGTCAACTACCTTCAATACTGCGGAGGCATCTATTCGTCAGAATGGTATTGGGCGAAATTGCTGAGAACCCTCCGTACGGATGACCAAGTTGCAGCGTCCTGCTACTCCTGGGTGGAGCATTGCGACTGGATCCCTTTTATGCTGACCGGTGGCACGGACGTGAAAGCGATGAAAAGAAGCCGCTGTGCTGCAGGTCATAAGGCCTTGTGGGCGGAGGAATTCGGCGGCTTACCACCAAACGACTTCTTCAAAGCGCTGGACCCGCTACTCGATGGATATACATCCAGAATGTTCACTGAAACCTATACTTCTGATGTTGCGGCAGGTACCTTGAGTGCCGAATGGGCGCAACGGTTGGGTCTGAGTACTACGGTAGTTGTTGGGGTTGGTGCTTTTGATGCACATATGGGTGCCGTCGGAGGGCAGATAGAACCCTATCACCTGAGTAAAGTGATGGGAACATCGACCTGTGATATCCTGGTTGCACCAGGAACCGACATGGATGGCAAACTGATCAAGGGTATTTGCGGCCAGGTGAATGGTTCAGTCATTCCGGGGATGGTTGGCCTTGAAGCCGGGCAATCTGCCTTCGGCGACACTTATGCCTGGTTTAAGCAGGTGCTGGGATGGCCGTTAAAAAACCTATTGCAGAACTCCGCTGTGATTGACGCTAAAACCGCCAATTTGTTGTCAGCCGAAATGCTGGAAGGCATCATTCCTGAACTGAGCAGGCAGGCAGATTTACTGCCGAAAATGCCTGACGATGAGCTCGCCATCGATTGGTTCAACGGGAGACGTACGCCAGATGCCAATCAGGCGCTGAAAGGGGCCATGCAAAATTTAAATCTCGGAACCGACGCGCCACGGATTTTCCGCGCGCTGGCAGAAGCAACCTGCTTCGGTGCAAGGAATATTGTGGATCGATTCATCTCGGAAGGGATTCCGGTAAAGGGGATTATTGGCATTGGTGGCGTTGCTAAGAAATCACCCTTCGTAATGCAAATGATGGCAGACGTATTAAATATGCCGATCCGGATACATCAGTTCAGCCATACCTGCGCGCTTGGTGCATCAATGTTTGCAGCAGTGGTTGCCGGAATTTACCCCACAGTAGAAGAAGCAATGGAACACATGGGCGGCGGATTTGATGCCACTTACGAACCCGACGCGGAGAATGTTAAATATTACGCCAGCCGTTATCCGAAATATAAAGGTTTGGGAAACTTCATTGAAAAAACCACGCATCATGAATAAATATCAGCGCATAAGAGAAGAAGCTTATAGGGCCAATATGCAACTCCCGGAACTGGGACTGGTATTGTTCACTTTCGGAAATGCCAGTGCGGTAGACCGGGTGAACAATGTTTTTGCCATTAAACCGAGCGGTGTACCGTATGCGGATCTTTCGCCGGAAAACATGGTGATCGTCGACTTCGACGGTCAGACTATTGAGGGTGACCTCCGACCGTCATCAGACACGAAAACACATGCCGTATTGTACAAGAACTGGGAGAATATTGGCGGAATCGTACATACCCACTCCACTTACGGAACGGCATGGGCGCAATCGCTGAAAGCCATCCCTATATATGGAACCACCCACGCCGACCATACCACAGCATTCATCCCCTGTGCGCCACCTATGAGCGACGAGAAGATTCAGGGAAACTATGAACATGAAACCGGCTTTCAGATCATCGACCATTTGAATGATTTGGGCTTGAGCTATTTGGAGGTTGAGATGATCCTGGTGGGCAATCATGCACCATTTACATGGGGCAAGAATGCAGAGAAAGCGGTTTACAACAGTGCTGTAGTAGAAGAATTGGCAAAAATGGCTTTTCTAACGGAACAAATTAACCCAGAAGTTCGCCCAATGAAAGACGCACTTATTAAAAAGCACTACGACAGAAAACATGGTATCGGAGCCTACTACGGACAATAAAATTTGAACATATGATCAATAGCTTGAAACAATACGAAGCCTGGTTCATCACCGGCAGCCAGCACTTATATGGCGAGGAGACTTTAAGAGCAGTTGCGGCGCACTCACAGCAGATCGCGGGTGCGTTAAATGAATCCCCGCAAATTCCCGTCAGGATTATCTTTAAGCCCACGGTAAAAACGCAGGAGGAAATATATAGCATCTGCCAGCAGGCAAACAATGCGGAGAACTGCATTGGGGTAATTGCCTGGATGCATACCTTTTCACCCGCAAAGATGTGGATTAACGGTCTGAAGATCCTGCAAAAACCAATGTTGCATCTGCATACTCAGTTCAACCAGGATATACCATGGAGTACGATGGATATGGATTTCATGAACCTGAACCAAAGTGCACACGGTGACCGGGAATTTGGGTTTATCATGTCAAGAATGCGCATCAACCGGAAAGTTGTTGCCGGACATTGGCAGGATCAGCAAGTACTTGAAAGTGTAAGCACCTGGCTGAGGGCAGCTGCAGGTTGGTACGACATGCAAGGCGCCAAGTTTGCCCGCTTTGGAGACAATATGCGAAATGTAGCTGTAACCGAAGGAGATAAAGTGGAAGCTGAAATTAAATTTGGATTCTCGGTGAACACCTACGGTATTGGTGACCTGGTCGCTGTAATCAACGAAACTTCGGAGTCAGAAGTAGACAGGTTAACGGAGGAATATGCCGACAGTTACCTCCTTGCACAAACGCTACTGAAAGGTGGAAGTCAGCATGCATCCCTCAGAGAAGCTGCTAAAATCGAAATTGGAATTAAGAATTTTCTGGAAAGCGGAAACTTTAAAGGGTTCTCTGATACCTTTGAAGATTTACACGGGATGGCACAACTTCCGGGAATAGCCGTTCAGCGGCTGATGAATGAAGGTTACGGCTTTGCCGGGGAAGGCGACTGGAAGACAGCTGCACTGGTCCGAACAATGAAAGTAATGGGTGCAGGACTGGACGGAACGAATGCGTTTATGGAAGATTACACCTACAACTTCACGCCAGGGAATTCCTTTGTGCTGGGATCGCACATGCTTGAGGTTGACGCCGGCCTTGCAAAGGGACCTGTACGGTGTGAAATACATCCGCTGGGTATCGGCGGCAAGGCAGATCCGGTCCGCCTGATCTTTGATGCAGCCAATGGTCCTGCCTTAAATGCTTCGTTTGTGGATATGGGAAATCGTTTTCGGATGCTGGTTAACGTTGTTGACGGGGTAGAATCTGAACACGAATTACCAAAACTCCCTGTGGCACGTGTGCTCTGGAAACCACAACCAGATATGAAAACCGGATGTGCAGCCTGGATCTATGCTGGCGGAGCACACCACACCTGCTACAGTCAGAATTTAACTGCGGAACATCTGAGCGACTTTGCTGATATCGCGGGAATGGAGTTTGTGGGCATCGATAAGAATACGAACCTGAATCAATTCAGAAACGAGTTACGCTGGAATGAGGTTTACTACCAGTTGAACAAATCCTAAAGAAGATACTTTCGCGTCGGAATCGAATTACCGGGCGTAAGAGTAATGAATGATGCGGCGGTGATTCGACGCTTGAATGTGGACGATTACCTTAAAACAAAGAGGCTGTCCAGAAGATTAACATCTACCTGGACAGCCTTTTTTACTTCTATTTTGTTTATGCTTTCTGTCTGTCGGGAATGGCCCCACTTCTGCTGATTAATTGCAGCTTATTTCCAATTTGAGAAAGCAGCTTATTTCAATTCAAGCTCAACAACAGATAATGGTGGAAGTTCCGCACGAAGTTCATTGCCGCTTTTCTTAGCACCATTGAAAGGTTTGATCACTACTTTGTTTGGATTATCAAACGAGTTGTAATCATTGAATTTGCTTGAAGTTAGGATCCGGCCCGTTACTTTTGACCACTTCAAGCCACTCAATGCTGTGTTTATGCTGATTTTCTTAGTTGGGTCAACATTCACCAGGGTAATGTGTACGACACCTGTCGAGTCGATTGAAGCAGATGCATTTATCGCGGAGACGCTGTTACCTCCAACTGTATATTCCGGACTCTTAAACTTTAAGGGAATAAGTTTGGCTTCCTGGTGCACTTTATAAAGATCGAAAACATGGTAGGTCGGGGTAAGCAACATCTTCTCTTTTTCAGTTAAGATAACCGCTTGAAGAACATTAACGGTTTGAGCAAGTGTTGCCACTTTCACCCGGTCGCTGTGATTGTTGAATATATTCAGGGTGCTTCCGGCTACAAGCGCATCGCGCATGGTATTCTGTTGATATAGAAACCCAGGATTCGTTCCTGGCTCTACATCGGTCCACACTCCCCATTCATCAACCACCAGGGCAACTGTTTTCTTCGGGTCATGCTTATCCATAATTGCAGAATGTTTGGTCACGATCTCGTCCATAGCCAACCCGTTCTTGATGGTATTGAAATAATCCTGCTCACCGAAATCCGTAGCTGATCCCTTTTTGGCCCAGTCGCCAGTAGGAAGGGTATAGTAGTGAAGTGATAGTCCCCACATCTGCTCCAGCGGTATTCTCTGCATAACGACATCTGTCCAGTTATAATCCGATGAATTTGCTCCGCCGGCAATTTTCTTTAGCGGTGCGCCAGGATAATTGCGCGCATAAGTGGCATATCTGCGATAAAGATCCGAATAGTATTCAGGAGTCATATTGCCTCCACAGCCCCAGCTTTCGTTTCCGACACCCCAAAAACTCACTTTCCAAGGCGCTGCATGCCCATTCTCCCTTCTTAAATCTGCCAGTGGACTGATACCGTCAAAATTCAGGTACTCTACCCATTTTGCCATTTCTTCGACGGTCCCGCTTCCAACGTTAGCGGTGATGTAAGGATCTGCACCCAATAATTCACATAGCTCCAGGAACTCATGGGTCCCGAAACTGTTGTCTTCTACTACCCCACCCCAGTTGGTATTCACCATTTTAGGACGTTTGTCACGAGGACCAATTCCATCTCTCCAATGATACTCATCGGCGAAGCAGCCTCCTGGCCATCTTAAGTTTGGAATTTTGATTTTCTTTAAGGCGTCTACAATATCGAGCCGGATACGATCCTTCTTCGGAACGTTCATTGCAGGATCCACCCAGAAGCCGTCGTAAATACAACGTCCTAAATGTTCAGAAAAATGACCATAAATGTTCTTACTGATGGTGCCTTTGGCATCATCAGTATTCAGGTTGATGGTTACGGGGGTTTGGGCACTCAAGTCAGCATTCGAGGCGAACAGAGCTACGAGTAGTAGTATTCGTTTTTTCATATTTATATCTGGTTATTTCAAGATTTGCACGAGTTCAGGCAAACAGAAGTCAGCTGAAGGCTATAGAACAAGTGCACTGAAATAAAGATAGTATATTTTTATTAAATGTCAATTTAACGTTAATAAAAAAGGGTTACATGAAATAGATGAACCGACAATAATGCCTGCTTACAATAAGCTTAATGCCTCCTTTATTAAACGTAATCCACCTGAAGAGTACGCTAATCCCAGTGCGAACTGGTGTCCCTGCTCATCCATCTTCAACAATGACTTTCTTAATATGGTGATCACCTTTTCATCCTCGTGTTTTGGATAAAAGTCCTCATATTGAAATTCTAAAAAAACCAGACATAGCGCATTCTCCATGGTCTGTACTTCCTTGTCCAACTTCAGTCTTTTTTTGAGGTTAATCTGCTGTACGCGGGCAATCGTCTCTTCGTCATAGCCAGTTGCCCGCAGAATTTCTCCGGCTTTTTCGGCATGGTAAAGCGCAAGATCCCGGCGCCACTTCAGATATGCCTCCCTGCCGGGTGGATAACTATCCCGCGGACTTTCCCAACGGCCAATATGTTGACTTCTGGATGCGAGCAGCAATTCTTCACTTGCATCTGGTTTCAGCTTCTTTACCCAGTCATACAGCTTCAGGGCAAAGAAATATTCTCGGGGATATGACGTTCCATCCCAAATAAAAATGTTTGGATCTTGTAGGTTGTAGTCATCAAAATTTTTGATGGCTTCATTTAGTTTCGACATGATATCTGTAATGAACTGCTGCGGATATTAGATTAAATCTGAGAACAGGCAGATGGAACAAGGAATGTAGAGGTGATCTTTGATACCAATTTAGCATCGGAGTATTCCGGCCTGACACTTACCTTCTTCCATTCCGGATCGCTACCAAACGCTTGCCAGCGCGTTCCATGGGCTTCCATATCTTCAAACGCCACCATGTAGATCAGGTTCGGTCTCCTTTCTCCAATTAGTGTTTCTCCGAAAAATACAGGTTTAAAGTCGAGGCGCTTGAAGATATCGATTTCTCCGGCATCATTGAACATTTCGAGCTTCTTCTTTCCCGCGCTTTCCGTAGCGTGTTCATAACGTCTCAACTCAAACAATTTAGGCTTCCCGGATGGCACCTCCAACGAAGGCATGTGCGCGAAGGCTTTTAACAACGAGCTTTCTATGCGCTCGTAAGCCGGAGACGTGGCAGGCGCATTTAAATAACTTTCTGCTGCTTTAAGGTAGTTTTTGTCTCCGGCAAGCTTTTCTTCGATAGCTGAGAATTCATCCGGCGCATGGTAGGGTATCAAAACATAAAATTTCGACTGCCCTTCTGGCTTTAATTCGGTGAATACACCGATGTTCTGGATACCTAGGCGGTTTAGTGCAGGAATGGCTGCCTCTTTAAAGTAGTTCTCTACCAACGATTGCTGATGTTGATCTTTCAAAGTGTAGACACGTAATTCATAAAACATAGTGTTTTTCCTTTGGTTCAATTCCATGGCTTTTGCCATTTGCGGGAGTACTGCCCCGGTGGCGGCAGTTAGTATAGATGCTTTGACAAATGAACGTCTTTTCATAGGTGGATGGTTACAATGAAGCTAATTTAGTAAAGAATGCGACAATAGCACTAGTTAACTTTAACCAGAATTGCCTTTTGCCGATCAGCCAAATACATCTTTTTGTAAAATGCAACCGCGTCCATATATTTCTGAGGAGGATATTTTTTACTGTTTACCTGCTGAATCCGTGTATACACAATCGTGTTGTCTTTCAGCACAGCAGTAGTTGTATAATGTCCGAACTCTGACTCAATGACTACTGGAGACGGCAGATATTCGGCTTTGTATCCTTCCGGTATTGTATATACAACCTCGTCTGAATCTCGGAAGCCGAAGGATACCTTAAAGGAAGTTCTCCTATTCTCGACCTTTCTGGGGACACTTTCATTTCTGTTTAGAAGATTCAGAATGAGAAACAGTTTGTCTCCACCTCCTGTGAGCATTTCAGTACTTTTTAGTTCAATGCGCTCTTCCAGGAGCGGCCTGTCCTTATCCGGTTGTGTATACGCGGCAGATATCAACTGCATATTGGGAATGCCCAACCGGTTCAACAAAGTTTTTCGCTGCGCTGTCGGATCCTTCAGCATCATACTCAAATTGTTCTCGTATTGACAAGAACCAAAATTGGTCTTAATGCTGATGTCAGCGCTGCCCTCGGCAGTTAAAATCACGTTGGCCTTGCGATCCTGATAGTTATCGGCGGGTGTGTATTGTGGTGTTTGAACAAGTTTTCCACCACCGTCAGTAACCAACAGTACGGTCTTTCCAGCAGTGCTGTTTCCAAGAAAACCTGCCGGCATATATTGACTCGTACACTCGAGCCAGGTCGTATCCTTAACCGATGGGACACAGAGCACCATGTGATTGGCCTGACCAAAACTGGAATATGCTGGATTTAACGACGGCATATCGGAGCCAAGCATAACGAGGTTAGACTTGATGTCCACAGCAGATAGCAGCGCTTTCATATAATTCGACAGCGCCTTGCAATCTCCATAGTTCACAGCAGCAACGCGATCGGCAGCCATTGGCTTAAAGCCTCCTATTCCGAGCTGAATGCTTACATACCGTGTATTTGATTGTAAATATTTATATAATATTCCAATCTTTTCTTTGTCCGTCTTCGCATTTGCCACTAAGGCTTTCGCTAAGGATACGGTACTTTCCGGCAAGGTTGTTATATTGCTGCTCAGCCCGTACAACCACGTACCCAACTCACTCCAGCTTTCGACATTTCCTTTGGTATTGTCGTACTCAAATCGATTGGGGGAAGCTTCGACCCAGGGCGTAATCTCTTTTATCCCAACTGACATGGGCTCATACTCTATAGATGGAAGATTCTGCACGCTCCATTTGTAGACCACGTTATGGTTTACAACCGACGAGTCTGTTTTTAAGCCAGGGCTCTTCAGATGTCTGAAAGTAAGTCCTTCAGGCATCTGAAGCGTGTATATGGATTTCTCTACAGAAAGGTCGTAAGATACTAAAGGATACCAGGAAGGAAAATTTAAGTAGCCATTGTAATCCTTCTGATAACTGTATTCAACGGTAAACGGATAAGTTGCATTCAGAAACTCCAGGCTTTTAACCCGGTTGTCATCATACATTGTCCCATCTGAGGTTAAGCTCCGGTCTTTAAAGTCTGATGCCTTGTACGTTTTTATCTTCACTCCTTTGGCATCATACATGGCTGCTTTGAGATTAGATAAAGATGAAAACTTATCATAGTATTCCAGCATAGAGGCGTGAGCTTCCCCATTTTTGGTGAGTATCGTTATCGCCGTTTTGTACGTCATACTTGCACTGGACACAGTTTTGACCACAAGATTCAGCTCTTCATTACGGGTAACCACCGTAGAACCTTTCATCATGTCTGGTGATATCTTTGAAACATCATACTCGTTTTGAGCATACGCGAGGGCAGCCGTTCCAAACGACAGCATCATCGTGGTGTAGAACGTCAGCCTCATATCTTCTTGAAGACAATTTGTTCCGCCTGCTTGCGCACGATATTTTTAAACAGCTCCTTCAAATCGAAATATTCTTCCGCAGAAAACACGGGCTTGTTGATGGTGATTTTAGTTCTGATTGCAACTTGATTGCCTTCTAAGCGATAAACAATGGAAAAGAAGCCGGCCTTTTCAGGTAATGTAAATGCCTCATTCTTCGGCAACTTTTCCAGCTTGTATTTGGCGGGAAACTCAATTACTGATGAAATATTCTCTTCAAATGGATACGCAAAATCCACAGGATACTTCCGATCTTCTAGTGAAAAGGGGTTTTCTTTTGTCCGTTCAAAGAATAGTGGCGAGAAGTAAAGCAGGTTTCCGGCGTCTTCCACGTTATCCTCAATAACAACCTCCATCGTTTCCGAAAGCGCCTGCTCTGGCAAGTTAAGGTTTTCGATCTTGTAAGAAGAAACTTCCAATCCGGGTTTACTGGTTTTATAGTTCTTAATGAATTCTGCTTCGCTTGATGTTCTCTTATATAAACTACGCCTCCGTAATCCATCATAGTTACTTGTAGAGATAAATAAGTTACCGATGAAACTGTTTTCTTCATTCAGAACAAGGTTGTACACGGTGGTACTCTTGCTTACCGTTTCATTCTCTAAAGAGATCCATTCTCCTGTATTGGTACCGAGATCAACCCGCAAGCCCTGATGGCTCAGATCGTGATAGCTGATTAGGTTCTGCAGGTTATCCTCATCCGTAGCATCCATAAGAATTCTTCGGTTACCTACTTCTGCTGCGACGATCACATTGTTAAACTTGGAAAGCATTGGAAATCCTGGATGCGCTCCGTTATCACGGGTACTTAAGAGTACAGGTGAACATTTTATTCCGGCCTCCCTTAATAATCCAAGTAGCGACAAATTGATATCCCCGGTATTACCCGACTTTTTCTGGAAAACCACCCGCTGGCTGTTTCCATTGCTGTAGTATCCATACTTGCCATCCCATTTTAAATTTTTCTTAACGTAGTTAAATATCAGTGCAGCCTTCTGTAAAGAATCTTTTTCATCCTTGATTATGCTCGCGAGAAATCCCTTATCATAATTAGTTCTCTTGATGAATTTACCAAAAGACTCCTCTTCCATCAGCTCGGTGATCAACTTGGGCCAGGTTGAACTGTAATCCTTGTAACCGGTAGACGGAAAGTTCGTTGCAGTTAGTTCAAAGCCCAGCTTAGCAGTATAATCCCGTAGTGATGTAATGTAATTTTCGTCTTTAATCGCCGGGATATCTTCCGCATAGAAGACGGTACGGGTGGCAGTTGCATTCACAGGTTGTGCATGCCCGCTAACCGTCCCCGGTATAAAATAAGTTTGATTGATTTGCTCTGACTTCAACTGATTTACGGGAATGTACCCCGTAGCAGACATCTTGTATATATAATATTGAGGCAAGGTCATCGTAAACTCAGAATATTTACAAGGATAACCACCTTGAAAATACCAGTCGTCCAGCGCGAAAGTGAAGTCGGAAATCGTATTGTAGGTGTACTCGATAATAGAACCTTCCTTGACGTTCGGTAAGGTAAACTTTTTTACAACATGATTCTTGTCGACGCGATTCGAGAACTTCGCATCACCCGTCATCTTACTGACTTCAATTTTACCGTTCACAAGGTTGTAAGTAGCTGCCCGGACCGACTGCAGCGTCTCTTCAGAAGTGCTGGTACTGCTGTTGTAGAGACCAACTTCAAAGTCTGCCAGTTCATATCCATTTTTGTTGACAACCTTATACCGCACGTGTCTGGTAAAGTTGTAGACAAACTGACCATTCTTTGTACTGATTTCAAAAGTACCCTTTCCGATGTCGAAAAGCTTCATTGCAGCCGCTGCAGAGTCAGTACCCTCAACTTTGGTTTCAAACTCTTCCAGAGCAACTTTCCCGAACTTCAATGAATTGCTCCTAACAGAATTGGTTTGAGCGGATACGTTTGTAACAACGAAGAATACACCTAAAAGGCATAGTTTAAATTTTTTATACATGAGCGTTGACTAATATTGCTAATATTAATTAATTAAACGCATAATGCAAAATACATCAAGATGTTATGCACGCTTTCGGTTAAAATTAAGACGAAAACTGTGCAATTCTGTATAAAAATGATAAATTATAGCTCCACCAGGCGTTGTCGTTTAAAAACCTGAAATTGCTGACTTAGAAACTATAGCAATTTAGAGACGTAATTATAATCATACGCTGCACTCTCCAGGGGCGGCCGTGTAAATTCTTCCTGCTCCACGAAAAAGTGCTTCAACCCGGTTTTCTTACCTTGCCCCAGCCAATGGCCAAGATCAATACCGCCCTTACCGAACTCTGTGCTGTGTTTAAGCTTAAGGTCCATGTCCTTTAGGTGCCAAAGTGGAAAGCGTCCGGGGTATTTACCAAAGTAAAACTGAGGATCTGCACCGGTCGCGATTACCCAACCAAGATCAAGCTCCATCTGCACCAAGGCTGGATCTGTTCTATCCAGCAGAATGTCATACAACGTTTGCTGTCCAACTTTTTCAAACTCATATTCGTGGTTGTGATACCCAAACGTAATTCCTGCCTTCTTGCAATCCTCCGCAGCTTTATTAAACACATCCGCACAACGCTGATAATTTTCTACCGTTTGCCCATTGCTTGGCAAAGTGGAACAGATTAGATACGGTTGTCCAACTTCCGCCGCCTGGTCAACAGATCGCTGCCAGTTTTCATCGATATGTACATGCCCGCTGACGACCTTGATGTTCAGATCAGCACATACCTTTTTTATCTCCTTTGGCGCCAGGCCATAATAGTTTCCTTTCTCGCTTCTCGCCGATTCAATTTCATTATAGCCGATTTTTGCCAATTGCTTTAAAGTTCCTGCGGCATCAGACAACATTTCCTTTCTAACGGTGTAGAGTTGTATGCCGATTTTCTTGGCGGCTCCAGACTTTGCACGTAAAAACTGGGGAATAATTGCCGCTCCAAGCGCCAAGGTACCAGAGACTTTTAAAAAATTCCTTCTGTTGTTGATGTCAAAACTCATACTATTTCGATTATAAATGTTTTAAAAGTGTGCGACGAACAAGGCTTGAGGGCCCAAATACCCACTTAAGGTAGGTGTTTTAATCGATTATCCAAACAAGTCGCTACTGAGATAGCGATCACCACGGTCGCACGCTACGAAAACAATTACACCTGTTTCTAGTTCCGCGGCGATTCGGAGTGCTGCAGAGCAGGCACCTCCCGTACTTGTACCGGCAAAGATTCCTTCAACCTTTGCGAGTTGCCTGGCCATCTGAACTGCAGAATCCTCGGAGATGTCCATCAAACGATCTACGCGTTTCGGATCAAATATCTTAGGGAGGTAAGCTTCAGGCCAGCGGCGAATACCTGGAATGGAAGATCCTTCTGTCGGCTGACAGCCGACAATCTGAATGTCCGGTTTTTTTTCCTTCAGATACCTGGAGCAGCCCATGATGGTACCTGTCGTGCCCATCGAGCTCACGAAGTGGGTAATTGCCCCATCCGTATCCTTCCACAGCTCCGGTCCGGTTGTTTTATAATGCGCCATATAGTTGTCACTGTTCGAAAACTGATTCAGCAAATAATATCCATCTGTGGCTCCCTTTTCTTCGGCATAGTCGCGGCAAATTTCCATGTTATCCAGCAAAACAACATTTGCTCCGAAAGCTTCCATGGTTACCTTCCGCTCCCGGGTAGAATTTGCGGGCATCACCAGTTCAATTTCCAGATCAAACAAGCTTGCGATCATCGCCAGGGCAATCCCCGTGTTACCGCTCGTCGCCTCGATAAGCTTCATCCCCTTTTTAATTTCTCCGCGCTCTAGTGCACTCCGGATCATATTTAAAGACGCACGATCTTTTACACTTCCACCTGGATTGTTGCCTTCAAGTTTTGCAAAGATTTTTACGCCCGGATTGGAATTTAGCTTGGTCAGTTCAACAAGTGGCGTGTTCCCAATTAAATCAATAATGCCTGCCATAGTTCTGATTAATTATCAATATTCATTTTCTGCACCGTAATTATGGGCGAGTGGTATACCGTAGAAAACGGAGCGATACTTTGTGTAAGCCAAACGTTTCCACCGACAATACTATTGTGCCCGATCACGGTGTCTCCACCCAATATTGTAGCTCCTGAATAAATCACCACCTGATCTTCGACTGTAGGATGACGTTTTTTGCCGGCCAGATCTTTCCGGACACTCATTGCCCCAAGTGTCACACCCTGGTACAACTTAACGTGCCTGCCAATGACGGCCGTTTCTCCAATGACAATCCCTGTACCATGATCAATGTGAAAATACTCACCAATGATTGCTGAAGGATGAATGTCAATTCCAGTCTTAGAATGGGCATACTCGGTCAAGATACGCGGAACAATAGGTATGTCGAATTTGTATAAAAGATGCGCTATCCTGTAAAAGGAGATCGCGTAAAACCCGGGGTAAGTACGAATTACTTCAAACTCGTTGTGTGCTGCAGGATCACCTTCATAGATGGCCTGTATATCTGTATTCAAGACATTGTACAGCTCTGGAAGGTTATGAATGAAATCTTCTGCCAGCTGCGCACAAGTGTTTCTTGCAAAACTGCTGCTTGCCTCGATAATCTCGAATAATTCTTCCTGAAGTTCCCGCGTTTTTGCTTTAAGCTGATCTATATTGATCAGCACCTTTTTAGAGTTCTCCGGATACAGTAAATGTATGACACCTAAGGCCCATTGTGCAATAACCTTATTCGGTGGTACCGCGCAATAGAACTTAGGTTTATCTAATAAGTGTCTGTAAAAGTCGTCATCCATAAGAACTGTCTAAATCTCTGGCGAAGATACGCTGATCCTCCCATAATGCAGATTAAGGGAGGGAAAATATATAATTTACAACTAAAGCTTACTTTTTGTTAACAGTTCTTACAGCAGTGACTTCCGAAACATCGATTGGAGTCGCTTTATTACCGAAACTGTTCCGTACATAAGTTAACACATCTGCAATTTCCTGATCATTCAGAAAATTATGTGGCGGCATAGCGTTATTGTAGTATTCACCATTAATTTCCACTTCTTCATTGAAGCCGTTAAGCACAATATCTATCAGCCTTTTCTTGTCGCCTAAAACATAGTCGGTGTTTATCAAAGGAGGGTTCAGACGTTGTACACCCGCACCATCCGCCTGATGGCAGGATAGACAGGATTTGTTGTAAACTGTCTTCCCCGACAGCATCCTGGCCGTCAGAGCAGTTTTGACCGCTGGCTTCTTTGTAGCAGTCTTAGGCTTCGTCTGCGCATTTGCAAATGAGCTTAAGCACAGCAGCAGGGAAAGAACAGCAAAATATTTTGTCCGCTTCATTGTGTCGTATCTGGATTATATTATTTGGTATAGCTTATCTTAAAAACACTTCCTTTCGTATCATCTGTGACATACAATGATCCATCCGGACCTTGTGCCAGTCCGCATGGACGGTGGACCGCACGGCCACTCGTAGTGTTTTCAGGGGATCCGGAAAAGCCATCGGCAAAAACTTCCCATGGTCCGTCAGGTTTTCCGTTCTTAAAAGGCTGAAAAACGACATAATAACCTGCCTGAGGTTCGGGAGCGCGGTTCCATGAACCATGGAACGCGATAAAAGCTCCATTCTTATAGCGTTCCGGAAACTGGTCGCCAGTGTAAAACAGCAGTCCGTTAGGACCAAGATGCCCGGGATAGGCAGCAACGGGATCAACAAACTTCGAATCCGCTTCCTTCTTCCCGTCTCCTCCATATTCAGGACCTAAAATCTTTTTCTTTTGTTCCTGATCATAGTACATGTATGGCCAGCCGGCATTATCTCCTTTTTTTATAGCATACATACATTCCGCCGGTAAAATAGCAGATTGCTTAGTCGTGTAATATTTAGGATAAAGGTCAGATAGCCTGTCGCGTCCATGTTGCATAACATAAAGCTGATTGGTCGCATTGTTCCAGTCAAGTCCAACCACATTCCGCAATCCGGTTGCATAATGAACCCCATCACCATACGTCTGATTTAGCTTGTCGGCTTTGAACTGCCATATCCCACCGGCAGAATCCAGGATTGGGCATCCCGTTGCATTTGGGTCAAACTCGCTGCAAATATTTGAATACGCACCTACGTTTACATACACATTTCCATCGTTATCCAGCGTTATGGACTTTGACCGATGGGAGCGTCTTTCCAGTAATTTGGTTACAACAAGCTCTGGTTTTTCAGGATTTATCACTTCACCTTTCTCATTCAGTTTGTACCTGAAGATATCGGCGTTTGATGAAGCATAAAGGTATCCGTTCTTTATGGCGAGTCCAGTCCCGCCGTAGTCGCCAAATGCAGCTTTAACTTCCATTTTTCCTGCAGCTTCGCGCAACATCAAAATACCCTTCCCATTCTTTGGACGCTCGAGTTTGATGTAGACATCACCCTGAGGGGTAACCGCTATATGGCGGGTTCCACCTAAATTCTCAGCGACGATATTGGCTTTGAACCCCGCAGGAAGCGTTAGTTCTGCCGCTGCCAGTGGCTTTGTTCCCGGTTCCAGGGATGTGTTTACCGCCTTGAAGGACACCAGCCCCGCAATAAGTGCGATAGAAGAAATAAAGATCAGATTTCTACGTTTTTTCATGGTTTATATTCTTTTAAGTGCCTATGCTACCATAAGCTTAAAGCTTATTACGAGTATCACTATTACAGTTCAAGACGGCAGTCAATATTTAAGTACACCGCCGGGATCATATCAGCTTATCTGGCGTAATCGGCAAGGTCCTGATCCGTTTGCCCGTCGCATTATATACAGCGTTTGCAACCGCGGGTGCAACACCAATAAGCGATATCTCACCGATCCCTTTTGTACCAATCGGGTTCAGAATGGTATCCGGCTTATCGATAAATATGGCCTCCATGTCGAGAATATCTGCATTTACGGGTACGTGATAATCTGCAAAGTTGCCGTTAACATAGCGGCCAAACCGATCATCAAATACCGCCTCTTCTGTCATCGCCATTCCAATTCCACCCACTGCACCTCCGGTCATCTGACTGGTTGCTGTCTTGTGGTTGATAATTTTTCCCGCATCAACCACCGCCACTACTTTCTTGATCTGTACTGCCCCCGTTAACGGATGCACATACACCTTTGCGAAGTGCGCAGAGAAGGAATACAGCGAATATTTCTTTGATTCTTCATTCCCTGCAGATTCCAGTGTCATCTCAACAAATGGTAAGTTGTTCTTCTTTAAAACGGCAGGGTAATCCAACTGATCTGTACTATTTTCCGGTTTGCCGGCAAGGCTGTACAGCTTCTGCTTCAATGCCAGGCACACATCATGCACAGCGGACCCTACCGTGGAAACGGTTGCCGAACCACCCTGAGTTGGCGCCAGCGGCAGCGAAGAGTCACCTAAGTCGAAGGTTATCATCTTAACGGGAATTTTTAGTACATCAGCCGCGACAAGCACCATTGACGTAGCCGTTCCCGGACCAATATCACTTGTAGCACTCTGAATGTTCACAGTACCATCGGCCAGTAGCCTGATTTTTGCTGTTGCACGGTTCCGGTAAGCACCGAAGGCCCCGCAGCCAATCCCATAGCCCACCAGCCATTCGCCGTCATACTTAGTACCAGGCTTTGAAGCACGTTCGGACCATCCGATACTTTTTGCGCCTTTCTGATAACATTCCTTCAGATACTTACTTGACCAGGGAAGGTTCTTCTCCTGATCTGCATCTGCATAATTCTTGAGCCGAAGTTCAATTGGATCCATGTTCAGGGCGTAAGCCAATTCATCCAGCGCACATTCTAACGCAAATGAACCGGTTGCTTCTCCCGGGCCACGCATAGGTGCCGGTACGCCCACATTCAAAGGGATAACCTTATATGTCGTATTTACATTCGGACATTTATAGAGAAACCTGGAGATATTAACCGAGCGCTCCGTGAATTCTTCGTAAATCGCAGTCTGCGAATGAGACTCATGGGTAATACCAATCAGCTGCCCATCTGCAGAAGCACCTATTCCTACTTTCTGAATCGTTGCAGGACGGTAGCCGACCAATGTAAACATCTGCTCCCGGGTAAGTGTGAGTCGTACAGGTCGCTTAAGCATTTTTGAAGCCTGGGCAGCCGCGACCTCGTGTGGCCAGGTCCGTAAAGATGAACCAAATGCCCCACCAACAAACTTCGAATTAATTTGCACGTTCTTGGGTTCCAACTGAAAGGCTGTGGCTATAGCTCTTTGGGAACTCATTACACCCTGAGATTTCGTGTAAATGGTAACTTTGTCGTCCCCTGTCCAGTGTGCCGTCGTGACATGCAATTCCATTGGATTGTGCATCTCTGATGGAAGTATATATTCCTGTTCGACTTTAACTGCTGCGTTTTTATATGCGTTGGCTTCACCGCGTAAATAGTCCTTATTGTTTTGCGGACTTACAGCTAACCCCATGTTGTCTAGAAAATTGGTCTGGAAAGGCTTTTTTTCATAAGTAGCCTTCACCAGGCTGGCGGCATGTGTCGCCCGCTCGAAAGTATCAGCGACAACAAGTGCTATCGGCTGACCGTTGAAATGAATTTGATTGTCGTCAAATAGCTTTAGCCCCTTAACACGCACGGGAGCCTCCGGCTGATATCCTGGTACTTTCGGCGCGTTAAACGGAGTTATTACGGCCAGAACCCCTGGCGCACGCAGGGCCGACTTGCTGTCAATGGCAGTAACCGTCCCGCTTGTAATTGGGGCTGGAACAAGTACGCCGTAGGTTAAGGCCGGCAATTTATATTCACCGGAATATTTCGCACCGCCTGTGACTTTAAGTCTTCCGTCTACCCTATTTAATGGATCTTCTATGCTATCCTTTCTCATGAGTTGTATTTTTTACTGGCTTACAAGCGATCGTAAGCGCTTTTCTGCTTTAGACCGGCAACAGCCTGCTCTCTGGTAAATTTATGTGCTCTTTAATCCTGATGCGGTTCTTAGTGCCTGTACGACAGCATTCGGTGCCATTGTAAGCTTGAACCTATTGTGTTCATACGCCTTAGCGCCTTTCATCGCAATCTGCGCAGCCTCCTTGAAAACCTCGGAACGAACTGGCTTACCCTTAAGGAATGCCTCCGTTTCAGTCAATCTCCATGGCTTATGCGCAACACCTCCCATAGCCATTCTTGCATCCTTGATGATGCTATTCTCTATATCCAATGCCGCTGCTACAGATACCAGTGCAAAAGCATATGAAGTTCTGTCTCGAATTTTCAAGTAATGTACATTCTTCTGGTATGGAGAGTCAGGCAGCTCTATTGCCGTGATGAGCTCCCCTTTTTTCAGGGTATTATCCAGCTGCGGCTGGTCACCGGGAAGGCGATGAAAATCGGCGAACTTGATGGATCTTTCTCCGTCCTTGCCGGTGACCAGAACCGACGCATCAAGGGCCCTCAGGGCTACGTTCATGTCGCTGGGATTAACCGCAATGCACTGGTCACTCGCACCGAATAGTGCATGCATCCGGTTATAACCCTTCAAAGCACCACAACCAGATCCGGGAACCCGCTTGTTACAAGGCATAGTTGTGTCGAAGAAATACGGGCACCTTGTCCGCTGCATCAGATTTCCGCCAACGGTAGCCATGTTTCTCAATTGTGGTGAAGCACCTGCATTGATGGCAAGTGACAGCAATGGAAAATTAGTTTTAATCAAACTACTCTCAGACACTTCTGTGTTACTCGCCAAAGCGCCGATCCGAAGGCCATCGGGTGTTTTCTCAATCTTCTTCAAAGGAAGAAGGTTGATGTCCACAAGTCGCTCTGGAACGACAACCCCCATTTTCATTAAGTCAAGTAAATTGGTCCCCCCGGCAAGAAACCAGGAGTTAGAATCTTTTACAATTGCCTTTTTAGCCCCACTTACTTCTGCTGGCCGTACATACTGAAACTGGTTCATGATAATCCTCCCGATTTTACCGCCTGTATAGCTTTTACAATATTGGAATATGCACCGCAACGGCAAATATTCCCGCTCATATACTCACGGATCTCTGCTGCAGAACCGGCATGTCCCTCTTTAATACAGGACACCGCTGACATGATCTGCCCGGACGTACAGTATCCGCATTGGAAGCCGTCGTGCTCGATGAAAGCTTCCTGCATCGGATGCAGATCGTCGCCCTGAGCAAGACCTTCTATTGTTGTTATTTTTTTTCCTTGATTGGTTACTGCAAGACTAAGGCAGGAATTCACACGAACACCATCGACGTGCACGGTACAGGCACCACATTGTCCGCGATCGCATCCTTTCTTTGTGCCTGTCAAATGCAACTGCTCTCGCAGCAGGTCCAATAGCGTTACACGCGGTTCAACAGTAAGAATGTGGGTTACGCCATTCACATCCAATTTAACGGAAACCTTTTCAAAAACGTCGGCTAATTTTTCATCCCACTGCTTTTCTGCTGCTTTAACAACAGTCCCGGGAGTTAAGGCTGCAGCCGTTAAAAAAGATGACTTTTTAAGAAAATCTCTTCTGGATTCACTGGAAAGCGAAGCGCTGGCTCGCTCGCTTGATGATTTTTTACCGGACATAAGGCTTACATTAACAATTTATTGTATTAATATTGATACCAACAGCAGTTCTATAAGGAACGCATTAAATCTCAGAACAAACAATATGTAGAAAGTCGTTCACCCACCTAAGTTTTCGGAGAAAACGCGCCTAAAACAACGTAAACAGGGTTTATGTCGTAAATTAATCATTACTTTAGGATTAAGCAAGTCCCCGGCAGTAAAATTCAACGAAGCCATTCTGGTCAAGCATCAGCAACCCTGGAAGGCGTTACGGCACTCCCGAGCAAAATGCCTACACCAAATCACAAAACCAATATCCAATGGATTTTTTTTGATTGTTCCGGTCAGAATTGACCGATAACTTATACTCCCGAAATACTGTTTCCCCTTTTTTAAATTCTACTGGTCGTGAAAAGATCGGGCCGTCGAAACAGAATGTATGAAACTCGCCGTTCTCTCCACAGGGATCAACATTCTCCGGCAAGTCTTCAAGGAATGTACCGTCGAGCAACCTGCCCGCAAATGATGAATCCAACAGGTCGGCATTCACACAGATCACAATTGCCTTAAATCCAAGATCAATAAATTCAGTCAGGAGCTTTTCAGTATTCTCTTTCCACAGCGGGAAAACTGTCTTAAGCCCTAACATCTCCATCTGGTCCTCACGATACTTCCTGAGGTCTTCCAGAAAAATATCTCCGAAGGCGGCGAAGGTAAAGCCCTCGGATCGAAGCCGCTCTACTGCATCTTTCATCAATGCCTCGTATGTTTCCATAGATGGTTCTTCGGGTAACTCAATGGTGCTATGGGAAATACCGATTGAATCCAATTGCTGCTGCATTAATGTCCTTCTTAATCCATGCATGCTCACCCGATCGTGGCTGGCATTGACTGACGTAAGCAGATGCTGCACCGTTTGTCCATTCTGCTGCAATCGATGTAAAGCGAGCGCTGAGTCCTTACCGGTGCTCCAGTTCAAGTATGTTCGTGATGTTTTCAAAGTTAAAATTCGTTAGACGCCTCTGATGTCAATATTACGACAAACATTCCAATACCCACATTGTTATAACCTCCAAGTTTAGTACATCGTCATTAACATTCTAGAATCTACAAATATGAAACCCGAAGAAAACGAGTCGACAAACCCGGATGAGTCTCAACCTGAAGGGGTAAAAGGATCAAACACGATTAAGGATCCAGATGAATGGACAACAGGCAACGAACCCATGACGGGTGCACAGCAGTCCTATCTGAAAACGTTGTCGGATGAAGCTGGAGAAGAATTTGACTCCAAATTAAGTAAGTCAGAAGCATCAAAACGCATCGATGAACTTCAACACAAAACCGGAAGGGGATTGACGGGTCAATAATCGGGAAGGCAACATCAAAGATCAACACTGCTGCGACTAGATCCGTACATTTAGGGAAATGTATGGGTACCATCCTTCTTTGGAATTGCCGGCCAGTACCTGGAACACGGTTAGCCCTGCCGGCGCAAAATACAAACCACCGCCTTTTCCAAAATGCCACTCAGAAGAGTCGTCATGCTTTTCCCATACCCGTCCGGAATCAAAAAAGCCGGTTATGCCAAGTTGGCCAGGCAGTATGTAACTTGCAACATTAGCAACTTTGAACCTTGCCTGCAAGTTATTATACACCATATGTGATCCCGCAAATCGATTCTGCAAATAACCGAGCAGGTTTCCCTGGCCGCCAAGGAACATGGACTGGTAAAAAGCCGGATGTCCTATGCTAATTCCGCCTCCAATACGATCCGAGAGGATAACTCTTGATTGCCGGTCGACCTTTTGGTAAAATGTAATCTCTGGTCTGATCTGTACATATGATTTAGCGCTTGCATTTAACCCGTTGTATCCCACAAGATCAGCCATAAACAGGTAACCGGAACTCGGTAAAATGCTTGAACTCGTCCGGTCAATAACATAGTTTACCCGCAATCCCAAATGTGCTTTCCGCCTGCCAACCGTAGCACTGTCATATGACTTTATAACCGATGTATTCTTGATCAAACGGCCAGCGTTGTCTGCTTCATCCATCCGGTACAGCTGGATAGATGGACCAACACTCAGAGACACTCCCCTTCCAAACCGCCAGCGCAGGGAAGGATCCAGAAAAAAAGTGTTGTAACGGGTTCTGTAATATCGCCTGTAGTTATCTCCCTTAGCGAGCGCCGTTTCATTGCCGGTACCGAAGTAATTTGTTGTATTGTCAGGCGCATTAATCAAAGCTTGTAAGGTAAAATCCGTTGTTCCTTCAACATGTATCCATTCCCCGTTGTACTTCAAACGGAAAGCCGATGTCGCAAAAGAATGGCTAAGCATTACACGTTGAACACTGGCATATGGAAGCTTCCGGAATCCGGACTGCCTTGTGTATTTGAACCCCAGACCAATTAAAAATCCATCGTCAAGGTTTAACCCCGCACTGGCAAGTGGCATCCAGACGTTGTAAGGGTTTGATGGTACAAACTTCGTATTCAAAGTGTCGTCAGAAAGATGCAATTTAAATCTGCTTCCCCCTGGCAACCTACCACCGTCCAGCCTGTTGTAAACATGGATTTTTTTTCCGGCCCCAACACCACCTATCACCTTTTCACCCGTCCCACCTATCAAACGGATCTTGATATCAGAAATACTGCTATTCACAGCAATCGAATCTGAACCGCCAGCGGCATAGACCCTAAGCTCCCGGGTAATTTTCGGATCGTAAATCTGGTCCATGATTACATTTGACTGATCCGCATCGCCCTGTGTTACCAATACGCGCAGTCCTTTGTCTCCTGCGTCATCAATGGTGACGACTTCCGGTTTATCACTGAGTTTGATGTCCACAGTCTCGTTCACAAAGGTATAGTAGGCGGACATTGCTTCAGGAACCTTATCTCTGCGCATCTTTAACTTACTCAATAGTTCATCATGCCGAATGGGATAGATTTCTGGCGGCAAACGCCTTAAGCCCTGCTCCAATATCTCGTCCGTTTGGGAGGCTACAAAATCCTGAGCAATTTTCATCCATTCCTCATGGCTCAGCTGAGCATCAGGATACGCATTAAGAAATCGTGATTTGAAAGTGGAATATTTTACCCTTGGGATGTTCCCTTCGAAGTTGTCAAATAGCGGATTGACCCAGGGAAGCGCAGCGATTTTCGGGAAAAGGCCTTGTGACACGTGGAATACCTGGTCCCGATCCCTTGGAACTCCCGTAAAACTTTTTGCCTTTCCGCTTTTATCTTTAACCCATCGCCATTGGTCTTCATGCCGATCCCAGTCTGCAAGCATCAGATCCAGCATACGCGCTTTCAGGAAGTTCTTTGCATGTACACGATTTAGCGAATTCTTATCGAGATCCGCCAGCATTTCAATTGTATTGTCAGTATCCCCCGCAGGCTCTCTTTCTTCAAGCAAGCATATCCGGCCTACAAATTCATCCGAATATTCCTGTAAATTCGGATCTGGAGCAACAACGCCAATCACTGGGTTTGCGTGTGGAATTCCGGCAGCAGCAGCAAGCGGCGGTACCACCAGCGCGGCAAACGGATGTTGTGCGCTCATGGCATCCTCTACCCAGTCGACCACAAAAGTGCCATGCAGGTTTTCCGGGAGAATCTTATCCGGTGCTTTTTCAACGCTTCTTAAAACCCACTGTTTCTTTTGCGCATCCACCAGGCGCAATGATTTTGTCTGCATGCCGCCACCTGCTTTTTCCGGATGGAGGCCACCATGAAGTGCAGATATCCTGATCAGCGGCAGCTTTACCTTTGTAGCCCATTCTTTCCGGTAATTTTCTCCGAAAAGCCACAAATGTATTTTGCTTGCATGATCATACTGCGGGTGTACCTGTACAATTACACTATCCCTTTGAGCATAGGAGAGCTTCCCAAATAACGATATAACAATGAGCCCGATAAGCTGCTTAGCCATAGTTAAATTTACTAAAAGTTAATTAATTTCCAAAAAACCCGAAATTAGCACATCAGGCAATCGCGATGATTCTCGATTAGACTCAAAATCAATATCTTTGAAAAAGCCGATCTTCAAATCATGAAAGTTCCAGATAGATTTCAGGAAATTCGTTACCATTTGCTTGCAGCAATATTAAGTATAAGCCTGATTAGTACGCAAACATTTGGGCAATTCAAATTGCAAGAATTTGACGAGCAGGCATTGATAAACATCAGTCACCACCGGACAGAAGAAAAAACATCGGTATTCCTCTTTCTTTCGAGAACACACCTTTACGGTGAAATAGGAGTGCCTGCAGGGTTATTTATCGGAGGGCTAGCGACCGGGGATTCCCAGATGAGGCAAAACGCATTGTACGTCGCCAGCAGCACAGCGGTGTCTGCAGGGCTTACCTTCCTAATCAAACGCCTGGGAAAACGAAAACGGCCTTTTGTTAAAAACATCAACATCGTACCTGTTTATATCGCGAAAGGAAGCTCCTTCCCCTCGGGCCACACTTCCGCCACCACGGCAACTGCAATGGCGGTTTCCAGAGCCTACCCGAAGTGGTATGTCATCGCCCCTAGTTTTCTATGGGCCGGCTCTGTCGGCTATTCTAGAATGTACCTGGGTGTGCATTATCCCACAGACGTGGCCGCAGGTGCTGCGGTTGGTATAGGCACGGCACTCCTCCTCCCCACCCCTTAATCTTCAGGCATTTCACACAAAAAATAAAAAAGATTCAGATTAAACTTCGTATTTTTATATAATCAAACAAACTTTTATGGAAAGCACTGATGAAAACAGAAAACTTGAAGCTTTTTATGACGAGCTTGATCAAATGACAAAAAAAACGAACGATCCTAATGTAAATTACAGAGAATTCGTCTTTTTTGATGATGGCACTCCTTACGTGAGCAAGTATGTAGACAAGATTATGAACGTTTACGACAAATACTTTTCCTGAATACCCTAAGATCAAATCGGCTGTTCATACCTGTTACGCAGGTAATTTGAACCAAAATGTGCTTCCTTTTCCTACCTCACTCTCAACGCCAATTTCCCCGTCGTGCTTTTTGATGATCTCTGCAGAGATGTACAACCCGAGCCCCAGCCCGGAATATTGACCGCCGTAAATATCCGCCCGGTAGAACCTGTCGAACAGAAAGGGCATCTTTTCCTTTTGAATTCCAGGTCCCTGATCAATCACAGAGAGTTTTACAGCATTTTCGGCTTGCTTCACGACGATCCGGATGTCCTTGGATGTAGGTGCGTACTTCATCGCGTTGTTAACAAAGTTCACCATCACCTGCTGAATCCTTTCAGAGTCCGCTGCAACTTCTGCATCTAAGTCTCCTTCTGTAAGTATATTGAATACCCCGCCCGCTATCACATGGTGACAACACTCATCGAGTGCGGTCGACAATTTAAATCTTGTTACTTTCAAATGCAGCTGCCCCTCATTGATTTTACTGGCATTTAAAAGATCATCTATAAGTACGCTTATTTTAAGCATACTTTTATTTGCCTGCTCCACCAAACTGGACACTTTTAGATTACTCGAGTCTTTTAGTTTATCCATCAACTGTAAAGATGCCTTCAACGCTGTTATCGGGGTTCTAAGTTCATGACTGGCGATACTGATGAAGTCATCTTTGTGTCGCTCCGCCAGCTTTTCCTTTGTAATGTCGTAGACCATCCCTAGAATTCGGCCTGGAAAACCGTCCGGTGCCGCTTCAACTTTCCCCCGCAAATAAATCCATGTAATTACACCTTCAGGCGTTAGAAACCGCCCTTGGAAGTCGAGAACTGAATCTGGGGTAACAGCAGATAGCATGGTGCTAAGCTTGACCTGATCTTCAGGTAAAAACTGGCTAAGCAACATATCCATGTTCCAGCTTTCTTTTTGTTCCTGGCAACCAAAGATCCGCTCGAAACCGTCAGAATGAAATAGTTTTCTGTCGGATAAATTCAACTCCCACACGGCCATCTTAGAATATTGAAGTGCCATATTCAAACGTTTCTGACTTTCTTCAAAGTCTTTCCGGAAACTGTAATCATCCAGAACAGTAAAAGCGAAAGTAGATTCCTTTTCCCTGAATAATATAGTAGTTACGTGAACCCAGGCGAGCGATTCGTCTTTCTTTATAATACAGGCATCCAGCTTGAAAAATGGCTTACCGTCCTTCCACATAGCAGTTTGCAGGTCTTTCCAGTGGTGTTTAAATTCAGGACAAGCATAATCCATAATCTTCGTCCCTTCAAGTTCTTCTGCAGAATACCCCATCAGGTCACATAAAGCCTGGTTTACCCTTACAATGGTTAAATCCTGATCTATAATCTTGCTTGCTGTAGATGTAAGCGTAAATATGGACTCAAACCTGTTGTTGCAGTCCTCATACCGCTCGTTCGCCTCGTGTTCTTCCTGTTTCATACCTAAATGGCTTGGATACCATAACAACAAAACCCGCCAGCTGTTTGGAACTGAATGAGCCCAAAATCAGGAAAGCAGCAACAATAGGCCTACCAGAACTTGTCGGGATTGTTACCGACTAATCCTAAATCGAATCTCACTGCCAGTAGTTTACACGAAATGTACGCCTTTAACTAAATAAAAGGTTTTAGACTTTCAGTTTTCCTGTAATTCATTAATTTAGGGTAACCAAATATAAAAATGATATGAAAATTTTGCGCTCAGTCACAGGATCTTTAGTAGCTATACTGTGTGTTATTGCCCTACTCGCAATCCCTGTAAATCTCGATGACCGCTACCCTGAAGACCACGAATTCCTGTTGTAGCGCGACATCGATTTTCCGACCGTCCCCCAACACTAATTCCCCTCCTTACGGACATACCGGGCTAAATCCGTTATAGATGTAATATTCAAATGATGCGCTTGTTGTTTTCGCATCATCAACGCATAAGTGTTGTTGAACCCGATGGGGCGAAGCCATTTCAATTGGTATCTCTGAATAAACTCGCGGCGCACATATTCATCAACGGCCTCCTTACTTCCAATTAACTTGGTTACAAGTTTCTGATCAGGCTTCAGCAACACCAGGAAACCGGTTCCGGTGTATTCCGGGTAAAAATCAATCTGACCATTCTGTAAGGCGTCGAAGCAGATCTTGGTTCCGCCCAACCCTGTCTTCGTTTGAACGGACAGCCCCGTATTGCCTGTAATAAGGATCTTGTACATCTGCGCGAGAATATATTGTTCACCGAAAATTTTAGAGCCAATACGGACAACGCCTTTTCCGCCGCCGCGAGGTGGTTTATAGAGCTGATGTTCTACCATGAAATCGAAAGCCACACGCTCGGGACTTTGCTTTAGGTGATCCACCTTGTAGTTTAAAGAGGTCATCACGGAATCATCGATCCGGCCGGCCAATTGGTTAAGTACTGCCTCCAACTCCGGATAACGTATAAGCACATCCTGTCTGACAAGGGGCGCAGCAAAATAGGGTGGAAAAATGTGCCGGTCGTCTCTTAAAGTAATCAATTCGTATGCTTTTAACCGCCCATCCGTGCTGTAGCCGCTGATTACGTCAAGCTTTTTCTCGAGCGCCGCTTTGTACATGACGGCATCACTGATGACAACCGGATCCAAATCCAAATTGTACACCCGCGTCAAGCCCAGATATCCGTCTTCCCTACCCATGAACTCAGGTGTGAATCCGGCAAGCATTTTCCCAGCCAATCGCCCTGGCAGCAAGTAAAATGAACATAGTGAGACTAAGACAAGCGGCAGAATAAGGGAGCGCAAATGAAGGTGCTTAAGCCTTACCCGTTGAGCACGCGAGAGGAGGAAGTCAAGTAAGATGGCAAGAAGCGCCGCCGGAATCGCACCTGCAAGGATCATGTTTGAATTGTTGAGTGCAATTCCCCCAAAGATAAATTCTCCCAATCCGCCTGCAGCAACATAGGCAGCTAAGGTGGCGACGCCCACGTTAATCACAGCAGCCGTTCTGATGCCGGCCATGAGAACCGGAAAAGCCAGAGGCAATTCAACCTTCAACAGAATGTCCCGCCGTCCCATTCCCATACCACGTGCAGCGTCAACAACAGCCGGATCAACTTCTGAAATTCCTGTGAATGTATTTCGCAATACAGGCAGCAACGCATACAAGAACAATGCAATGATGGCTGGCCGCGGCCCAATTCCGAAAATGGGAATCATCACGCCGAGCAGTGCAATGCTTGGTATCGTTTGAAGAACGCCGGCAATACCCAGAACAACTCCGGCCAGCTTCTTCTTCCTGGAGATAAGTACCCCCAGAGGCACGGCGATCAGTATAGCCAATACAAGCGAGATCATCGTCAGGCCAATGTGTGCCCAGGTCTGACTCCAGAGTTTATCAGATTGTTGTGAAGCAAATGCCCATACGCTTTGTGTTTGCCCCATACCTATCTATTCTTAAAATCATTGAAAGCACGCAGTAGACTTTCAAGGTCTGGACCCGCAGGTTCGGCTTCATTACGTGTCAACAAGGCCTCCATTGTATCCCATACGCTTAGTGACGGGCTGGCGTTGGCCTGGGGAAGTATTTCATAAAGCTTTACCGTTTTCAGTTCGAGCTGAAAGCGCTGCTCCTTAAAGAACTCAGAAACGAAATCACTTTGCGGCCTGAAGAGCAGCTCTTCAGGCTTTCCGATCTGAATAACTTTACCCTGATCCATCAGACAAATGCGGTCCCCAAGTTCAAAAGCCTCCTGCACGTCATGGGTAACCATCACAATCGTCTTCTTAACCAGTTCGTCAAGTGCTCGGAATTCCTTCCGGATCCCTATGCGCGTCAGATTGTCCAATGCTCCAAAAGGCTCGTCCATTAGTAATATAGGTGGGTTTACCATTAATGAACGTGCAAGACCAACCCGTTGCTGCTGGCCACCACTTAAATCCTCCGGGTACCTGTTTTTCAAAGCAACATCAAGCTTCAACTTGTCAAAAAGTTCCTCCATACGTTCCTGAGTGTCTATGTCGGTCCATTTGAGCAGTCTGGGAACAATGGCTACATTTTCGGATACCGTATAATGAGGAAACAATCCATGATTTTGAATGACATATCCGATTCCCCGGCGCAGCTTTTCGGGTTGAACCTGCGCAATATCCGTTTCTCCAATGAGCACCCTACCAGAATCCGGGGCGATCAGTCGGTTGATCATCCGCAATGTCGTCGTCTTTCCACAGCCACTCTTACCCAGAAAGACGAGATTTTCACCTTCTTTTACCTCAAAACTGATGTCGTCCACTGCCGTAAAAGCACCGAACTTTTTCACCAGGTTTTCTGCTTTTATCATTCAGCTAACGTAAGAAATAAATTATTTAGTGATTCTGCGTAAAGGGGATGGGCAAAGACGGTAGTACTGATAACGTCACACGTCATCTTTCCCATCATTGCCATCTGGAGAATACTCATGATTTCGCCGCCCTGTTCACCAACGATCGTGGCCCCCAGAATTAACCTTGTTTTCTTATCAACGATCGCTTTCATAAAGCCGCGGGTTTCTTCATTTTCAATGGCTCTGGCGACATTCTTCATCGGTATTTTAGCAACGAGAAAATCAAGTCCCTGTTCAATCGCTTCCATTTCTGTGATGCCGATACGGCCAACCTGAGGATCTGTGAATATACAATACGGAACCTGCCGGTTCATTGTACTGCATTGCGCCCCCTCAAGCAAGTTAGCGGCGGCGATGACAAAATCATTGTAGGAAATGTGAGTGAATGCGGGTCCACCTTTAACATCGCCAAGGGCATAAACCCCTTCAACATTCGTTTCTAAAAATTCGTTGACCAGCACATGTCCCTTTTCATCACACCTGATCCCGGCAGCTTCAAGGCCCAGGGTTTCTGTCTGGGGCTTCCTGCCAGAGGCAAGCAGAACGTGACTGCAATTAAGTACTTCTTTTCTTCCTGAAATCTCCACGTCGACATCAATGCGGTTGTCAGACGCTTTACTATACTTTGAAACTTTTGCCTCAATGAGCACATCGATGCCCTCGGATTTAAAAATATCTGTTAACTCCTGACAAACATCATCATCTTCCTTAGGCATCATACGGTCTGAGCGTTCCAGAATCGTCACTTTGGCACCGAAGCGCCTGAACATCTGCCCATACTCGAGGCCAATATAACCACCACCTACGATTACCAGATGATCAGGGACCTCCCCCACATCCAGAATAGTTGTCGAGGTTAAATAACTTAAATCCTCCAGTCCGTCGGTCTCCGGAATCACCGGGCTGGCGCCTGTGTTGATAAAGATACGGCTGCCGGTAAGTTGTTCCGAGCTGCCATGATCATACCGTACTTCAAGGGTATGTTCATCGAGGAAACTGGCGTCGCCCATGATCAGGCTGAGGTTTGGTGTTGCTTGCAGCCCTGAGGTGGACCCATCTCGAAATTGCTTCACTACTGCCGTCTTTCGAGCCATAATCTGCTTGAAATTGACTTTGTATTCCGGGATCTCAATACCCAGTTCCGCACTGTTGGCCGCTTTATAGGCCATCCGCGCGGAAGCGATCAACGTCTTCGTTGGCGTACAGCCATCATTGATACAGGTGCCACCAACATATCTTTTTTCAATCAGAGCAGTTGACCAGCCTGCACCAGCTAATTTTTTGGCCAGGGGCACGCCTGCCTGGCCTGCCCCAATAACAATGGCGTCAAATGACTTCATAATCGTGTGTCTGGTTAATCCGTACGGTTTTACTCACCCTCCACGATAGTAGACCCCAACAGCACCGCATAGTCTAAATTTAGCGATTTAGTTTAACTAAATACTGTTCTGCTGCTTTTTTGTCGTATGCTCTTTTGCTCCGCCAGACTCATCTTTCGTATGCTTCATATCTTTTCCGCTTACGCTCTTGGCTCCCTTTTGCTTGCTTTGCTGGCTCTCCCCTTTTGCCTTGGTTTTTGAACCATCAATTCCTTCGCTCCCGCTGTTCGTTTTAGTACTCATAGTGATCATTTTATAAGAATTCAACTAAATTTCATGCCACTTAGGGTGGTGTTAATTTCGTAAAATGACTCACCAAACCCCATCTAAAAACGGACAAGTACCTGGATATCAGTTATATTTTACGTATTTTATCCGGACATAGAGGCATATATTTTGCTTGAATTGCAAAATATATAATATAAACAGTATGAAACCGAAATACAAACAACTGCTTCCACTGTTGGTCATTTTACTATTGGCCGCTTGTAGTACCTCAACCAGAATAACCGGATCTTGGATCGACCCCGAAACAAAACAGAAGCCAAGCACTGACAGAAGTATGTTCGTGGTTTCTTTGACGAGGAACATCGAAGTGCGAACAAAACTGGAAAACTCAATAGCCCAACAGGCTGCGTTAAAGAACGTCAAAGTTGTAAAAAGTACAGACTATTTCGAGCCTGAGTTCTATCAGAAATTACCCACAAAGGAGCAGCTGCTCTCCCGTATCCGGCGGACAGGTGCAAGTACAATCCTTACCATGACTCTGATTAACAAAGACAGCCAACAACGGTACGTTCCGGGCGGTACGGTGTATATGCCTTACCGTTACTATGGCCGCTTCGGTGGATTCTACAACTACTATAACTTTATGTATCCAATAGTATTCGATCCTGGCTACTACGTGACCGATAAGCGGTACTTCCTGGAAAGCAATTTGTACGATGTGGCTACAGAGAAGCTGATCTGGTCCGCGCAATCGGAAACCGTCAACCCAGGTTCGATCGATAATTTTGTACGCGATTACCCCAAAGCTGTTGTAGCACAAATGGTGAAAGACGGCTTGCTTACGGAGTAAGCCGCTAACACCTTACACGCTACTTCCACCCTGCATTAACTCGCGGATGGTTTGACGAATTACTTTTTGAGATTCCGGGTCGCCCTTCAGCATCGCTTTACTGAAATTTACCATCTTACTTTTATCGATGTAGGGCGGCATAATCGGAACATTGGGATCAACAACCACATCCAGCACCGCAGGGCGGTCCGCCTCAAGAACCTCCTTTAAAGCCCCACTGATCGCTTCCGGATCATCAACCCGAACCCCTTTGAGCCCGAGCAATTCAGCAAAGGCACTGTAAGGCACATCCGGAATGTCTTGCGATGCTTCATATTTGGGTTCCCCGGCTTGCAACCGTTGCTCCCAGGTAACCATATTCAAATCACGGTTGTTGAGCACGATAATTACCAGCCTTGGGTCAGCCCACTCCCGCCAGTACTTAGAGATGGTTATCAGCTCATTCATACCGAGCATCTGCATAGCGCCATCACCAACGAACGCGATGGGCACGCGGTCGGGATATGCAAACTTGGCTGCGATGGCGTAGGGAACGGCCGGGCACATACTGGAAAGATTGCCGGAAAGTGAGGCCAGCATACCCGGGCGGATCTTAATGTTTCGCGCGAACCAAAATGCAGAAGTACCTGAATCGGCTGTTATAATACAGTTTTCGGGTAACATTGGCGACAACTCCTGAAAAACGCGCTGCGGATTTATCGGATCGGCATCCTGCATCGCACGGTCCGCAACGGCTTCCCACCACTGGCGCACGTTTGTTTCCACATCATTTCTCCAGCTACGGTCTTCCTTGTAGTGAAGCAGGGGCAGAAGTGCCTGCAGCGTATCTTTGCTGCTACCCAGGAGATTTACTTCCATCGGGTAGCGGATACTAAGCATCTTTCCATCGATATCAATTTGCACGCCCCTGGCCTGCCCTGCTTCGGGCAGGTACTCCGTATAGGGAAAGCTGCTGCCGATCATAAACAAGGTATCGCACTCGTCCATTAATTTCCAACTCGCCTTTGTACCCAGCATGCCGATCGAACCTGTAACAAACGGAAGATCGTCCGGCAAAACCGCCTTCCCTAGTAACGCCTTTGCAACACCAGCACCAAGAAGCTCCGCAAATTCCTTTATTTCTTCTGCGGCACCAAATGCACCAGCACCAACCAGAATGGCAACCTTTTTTCCTTCGTTCAGGATTGCAGCAGCTTCATGTAGTTCCGTTGAACTGGGAATCACGTGGTTCGATGAATGCCCCGTTCCGGAAACAATGTACCCATGCTCCCGGGGTGGCTCAACTACCGCATCTTCCTCCTGAACATCATTTGGGATGATCACCGCGGTAACGGTCCGGGAAGCTTTAGCAATCCGGAATGCGCGGTCAATGACCAGACGGGCCTGCGCAGGGTCAGTAATCATCTGTACATATTCGGAAGCAACATCTTTAAACAGCGACATCAGATCAACCTCCTGCTGGTAACTACTCCCTATGGCAGACGCCTTTTGCTGCCCGATGATCGCGACCACCGGCTGATGGTCCATCTTGGCATCATAAAGGCCATTCAAAAGGTGTATAGCACCAGGCCCCGACGTCGCCAGGCAAACCCCTACTTCACCCGTAAACTTGGCATGAGCACAAGCCATGAAGGCCGCCATTTCTTCGTGACGGGTCTGGATAAAGCGGATCTTCTGAAACCGGTTAAATGCACCCAGAACTCCATTTATACCATCACCGGGATAACCAAAAACTTTTTCTACTTTCCATTCGGACAATCGCTGTACTAAGAAATCACTTACATTCATGTTGATCGGATTAGAAGCCAGACCTTCAGCAGCCCGGTTTGAGGTTAAACATTCCAGCTCGCCATTCGGTTTCCTGAAAAAAACATTCTGCGTCCTGCTGCGGCGACCGATAGTCCACGGGAAAACACTTAAAACGGTACATTTCAGATTCAATCATTTGAAATGTTTTTTTCTGAAAAGGAAAACAAAATTCCCTGCGTTTACTTTTTATATGGACGTATTTCTTTTCAAATTATACCTTTATGGCGTCGTAAAAAACAAACGGTTAATCATGCACGCAGAGAATCACACGAACTATAACGGGTATCCGGCACAATTTCCAATTGTAGGAATTGGCGCGTCCGCCGGTGGCTTAGCCGCATTCAAGACACTCATCGCGAGTATTCCGGAAAACTCGAATATGGCATACGTTGTCGTACAGCACCTTAGTCCGATGCATGAGAGCACGCTCACCGAACTACTTCAGCGACACACGCGCATACCTGTAGAGCTGATTGTAGATGATGTTACACTGATGCCCGATCACATCTACGTCATACCTCCGGACCGCATACTAACGGCGGTAAATGGAACATTGAAACTGGAACATATCAAAAGCAGGAATGTCAAGGTGATAGACATATTCTTCACCTCTCTGGCTGAAGTTCACCAAAGCTACGCCGTGGGGGTGGTATTGTCCGGGCACATGAATGATGGTACCCAAGGTCTTAGAGCAATCAAAGCGAATGGTGGACTAACTTTCGCTCAGGATGAGGAATCAGCCGGCGCAACCAGTATGCCCAATAGTGCTGTTGCGTCTGGTGCAGTAGATTTCAGTCTGCCCGCCAATCAGATCATTGATAAGATCTTAGCGGCTAACCATCCATTCCTAAAATCTTATACAGATTCAGAGATCCGAGATAAAGCGCCGGAAGACGATCAGGAGATCTTCAAGCAATTGCTTACCGTGCTCCGTGTTCGAAGAGGTGTAGATTTCACCAACTATAAACAGAGCACACTTAAAAGGAGAATTTCCAGAAGGATGGCTTTAAACAAAATGGAGAAGCCGGCAGACTACCTCGCACTGCTTCGGGAAAGCAAAACTGAACAAGATGCGCTGTACAATGATATGCTCATTTCTGTCACCAACTTTTTCCGGGATCCCAAAAGTTTTGATCTGCTATGCACGGTCATTTTCCCTAACCTGCTTAACCAGAAAAGCACAAACGAACCGCTTAGAATATGGGTTGCAGGATGCGCCACGGGCGAAGAAGCATATTCTGTTGCCTTGTGCATTCAGGACTGCCTGGGCGAATCTTCACAACAACGGAAAGTACAAATATTTGCGACTGATATTTCTGAGACAGCGATCGCCAAAGCCCGTTCAGGCAAATATACATCAGCGGAGATTGAAGGACTCACGAAAAAACAACTTCAAACTTTCTTCAACAAAGTTGAGGGTGGATATCAGGTGAACAAAACCATACGGGATATGTGCGTCTTTGCCAGCCACAACCTCTTAAAAGATCCTCCGTTTTCAAATATCGACCTCGTTTGCTGCAGGAACGTCCTGATCTATTTCGAACCGGTGTTGCAAAAGCGGGCGCTGACCACTTTCCATTATGGCCTGAACCAAAAGGGATACCTGATGCTTGGAAAATCAGAGAGTATTGGTTCGCTTACGGATCTATATGCCACTTACAATTCGCAGGAAAAGATCTACCAGTCCAAAGGACTCCGGGGAAGGTATCAGAACATCACAACGACCAAGAAAGAACAATCGTTCAAGGTCCTTGATCAGCATATCTTTAATGGGGGGCACAAAGATGTACACACCATTGTCAATGAAGTTCTGCTTTCGAAATATACACCGCCAGGTGTCCTGGTTAATGGAGCTTTTGATGTAGTTGAATTTCGGGGGAATACAGATACCTGGCTCTTTGTCCCACCTGGCAAGCCCAGCTTTAACATATTAAAGCTTGCACGTGAAGGTCTGTCTTTCGAAATCCGGAATCTTCTACATCTTGCAACTGCCAAAAAGAACACCGTCCAAAAAGAAGGCATCTTCTTTAAAAACAATGGCAATCAGCATTATGTCGACATTGAAGTCGTTCCACTTGCGGAAAATATAGAGCAACACTTCCTGATTCTTTTTAAAGCCAACAAGACTATCGTACTCAATCCGGGAACGGGAATCGATTCTCCCCTGGAAGGAGACATTCAGGCCTATATTGCCAGAAATAAGCAACTTGAGGAAGAACTTACCCAAACCAGGGAAGATATGCGGGCCATCACTGAAGCTCAGGAGGCCGCTAATGAAGAACTGCAGAGCGCCAACGAAGAACTGCTTTCGGGCAACGAGGAACTGCAAAGCCTCAATGAGGAATTGGAAAGTTCGAAGGAAGAGCTTCAAAGCACCAACGAGGAGATCACAACTGTCAATACCGAACTTCTTGACCGGAATGAGCAACTAAGTAACTCCAGGAAGTATACCAAAGAGATTTTTAATACCATCCACGATCCACTTCTGATCCTGGACAGATCACTGAAAGTCCTCCGTGCGACAGAGGGTTTTTACCAGCTGTTTAAGGTGGCTGAAGAGATAGAAGGAAAATACTTCTATGACCTGAATAGCAAAATCTGGGACATTCCGGAGCTTAGAACTCAACTGGAAACTGTTTTGCCACAGCAGGGCTTTTTCAAAGATTTTGAAGTTGAGCTGCACTTCCGTACAATCGGCACCCGGATAATGGTGCTGACCGCGCGGCAGTTCGAAACACATAATCAGGAGAAACTTACGCTGATCGGTATTCACGACATTACCGATAAGCGGAAGGTGGAGAAGGGCCTTGCAGAAACCGAAAGGTTGCTGGCCGAAAGCAGAGAGCGACTGCAGTTTGCCACGGAGGCAGCTGGAATTGGCGCATGGGACTTTGATCCGCGGATTGACCAGGTCAATTGTGATTATAAATGCAGGGAGCTCCATGCACTACACCAGGAAAACCCTTTTACACTTCGGGAATTTACCGCTGCCATACATCCGGATAACCGTAACGATTTTGAAGCGGCGATTAAAGCGGTTCTGGCAAACTCCAAAGCGGCAGAATTCAATGTCCTGTACCAGGTCCTGTCGCCCGCTCCTGAAAAGGCAAGGTGGCTAAAGCTTAAAGGTAAAGCATATTTTGATGCAGGCCAGACCGTTACACGATTGATCGGCACCGTGGTCGACAATTCTTTGGAAAAAGCCATAGAGGAAGAAACCCTTGAACTCCTCCGGAAAAAAGACGAGTTCATCAGCATCGCCAGTCATGAACTCAAAACCCCAATCACCAGTATTAAAGCGCTGTTGCAAGTTGTGGAGCGCTCGATGTCAAAAGATGATAAAGCCAATACACAGCTGATGGTTCAAAAGACTTCGAAACAAGTGAATAAGCTGGTTGATCTGATTGCTGATCTACTGGACGTTACCAGAATACATGCGGGCAAACTGGATTTAAACAACACGACATTTCCCATTTTAACTTTGATCCAGGAATGTGCAGAACAAGTGGCAGCAAAAAATAAGACACATGTGATTGAAATTTCCTGTGCTCCCGAAATCACCGTGTATGCTGACAGACTCAGAATTGAGCAGGTCCTAATGAACCTGATCAACAATGCGGTAAAGTATGCGCCCGACAGTGATCGCATACACATCCAAGTGGTTCAGGAGCCAATGCATGTTAAAGTCTCGGTAACAGACCATGGAATTGGCATACCAGAAGATAAATCTGCACGTATTTTCGAGCGCTTCTTCAGGGTTCAGGAGAACACTAAAACTTTCGCCGGACTGGGCCTGGGTCTTTATATCTCTTCGGAGATCATCAAACGGCATCATGGAGAAATTGGCTTGGAAAGCGAGGTGAATAAAGGTTCCACTTTTTGGTTCACCATTCCTGCGCCCACAGTAAAATAGATGTCACAAACCGATGAACGAAAAACATTTCACCGAAATTGCTGTAATTAATAAGTAAATAATCACCTTGCACACTTTAACCACTTGATGTTTATGTCATTCATAAATTACAAAGCCCTGATTATAGGGGTAACTTCCATTGCAGCCCTAACCGCCTGCAACAACGGTTCCGGACAACTGGACTCGGAAGGTAACCATTCAGGCACCACGCAGGCCGATACAGGCAAACTGGCTCCGGTAGAGACAAAAGCGCCGAACACCAATTACAAACCTGCTTTCGCAGGTCAAACCCGGGCCCCGGGCACCAAAACAAATACGCCACTGGCCATTAGCGTATTGACAAGCGAGCTGGACCATCCCTGGGGCTTGCGTACCCTACCTGACGGACGTTTTCTGATTACAGAGAAATCAGGTATCATGCGCATACTGTCAGCCGACGGAAAGCCGGTAAAGAAGATCACTGGCCTCCCGGCCGTTGTTGATGAAGGACAAGGTGGGCTTCTGGATGTAAACATTGATCCTGAGTTTGCCAGCAACAAAATGGTTTATTGGAGCTATGCAGCTAAAAGTAATGGCGGAAACATCCTGGCCGTTGCCAAAGGTAAATTGTCCGACGATGAGACGAAAATAGACAACATCACGGTAATTTATCGCGCAGAGCCAGACTATAATGGAACGCTTCAATATGGATCCAGAATTTTATTTGACAAACAAGGCAACTTGTTCGTGAGTTCCGGCGATCGTGCTGGAAATGATATTCGGATGAAAGCTCAAGACCTAAGTACCGCAACAGGCAAGATTCTCCACCTGACCAAAGACGGAAAACCTGTACCGAACGGCCCTTTTGCAAACAACCGAAAGGCAAAGCCGGAAATCTATGCTTATGGGTTCCGCAATCCCGATGGTTTTGCATGGAATCCAGAGACAGGGGAACTATGGGAAGCTGAATTCGGCCCGCGCGGGGGAGATGAAATCAACATTATCCGCCCTGGTAAAAATTATGGATGGCCGGTAATCACCTACGGAATAGAATATGCCGGAGGTAAGGTTGGTGAGGGCATCCAGCAAAAAGCAGGCATGGAACAACCCGTTTATTACTGGGACCCGGTATTGTCGCCCGGAGGAATGACCTTTTACGACAGTGATGTCATTTCCGAATGGAAGAACAACCTGTTTGTAGGCGGACTGAGCAGTACACACATTGCGAGATTGGTAATCAAAGACAACAAAGTTGTCGCTGAAGAACGGCTGCTGGAAGATAAAGGTGAACGATTCCGTGCACTGACAGTCGGCAAAGATGGTGCCCTGTATGCTGTGACGGATGCAGGTAAGATGTTTAAAGTGACGAAGAAATAATCTACGCCCGCGTTCTGGCGTCATTAAGGCTTAACACCGGCAGCAATTCCTACAGGAAAGGCGCCGATGTTAAGCCTTTTTTCTTGCCCAATATACCAGTTGCCACAGATCTGAACCCGTTTATTGTTAAATGCCCATTATCATAAAACCAGTACAGAAGATGGTTGTTTAACAGCAACATCTCAACAGCATTGCTCATGAATGACAACGTAAAGAATCTGAAAACAGAAATCCTCTCAGACAATTGGTATACCCTAAAAAAGATCACTTACGATTTCCGGAATCGGGATGGCCAGTGGGCAACGCAAACCCGCGAAGCCTACGACCGTGGTAACGGTGCAGCGATTTTGCTTTACAATACAGAAGATAACACCGTCATTCTCATCCGCCAATTCCGTTTGCCAAGTTACATCAATGGAAATGAGTCCGGTATGTTAATCGAGGCTTGTGCCGGCATGCTCGATCACGATAGTCCGGAAGACTGCATACGGAAAGAAATTAAGGAGGAAACCGGCTATGAGCTGAAGAACGTGAAAAAGATCTTTGAGGCCTACATGTCGCCGGGATCTGTCACCGAAATCCTCCATTTCTTCATCGGCGAATACAATGAATCTATGAAGACTTCACAAGGCGGCGGACTGGAAGACGAACAAGAGTCTATTGAAGTTCTGGAGGTTCCATTTGATAAAGCTCTTCAAATGGTTGCATCCGGAGAGATTAAGGATGCCAAAACCATTATGTTGATTCAGTACCTGCAACTACAGCAGATCATGGAACAACCGGATGCCCGGGTGCGTTAAGCAGAGGATTGAAGTATAGATTTCCTCTATTCTCGTATAGAGAATAACAGTTTTCTTCTTTTTTCCATTGTATTTACTTTTAGAAAAAATTAAGTAGAATGGAAAACGAAAATAAACCCGCTAGAAAACTCACAACTGCATCAGGAAGACCTTATGCAGAACATGAAAACACACAGTCCGTAGGAAGCCGCGGCCCCTTGTTGCTGCAGGATTTTATACTGCATGAAAAGATGGCCCACTTCAATCGGGAGCGGATCCCGGAGCGTGTCGTGCATGCAAAAGGAACAGGCGCCTATGGAACATTCAAGGTGACCCACGACATCACAAAATATACCAAAGCAAAGATATTTGCCAAGATCGGAAACACATGCAGGATCTTCTTACGCTTCTCTACGGTTGGCGGCGAAAAAGGTACTTCGGATGCAGAACGTGATCCACGCGGATTTGCGGTGAAGTTCTACACGGAAGATGGAAATTGGGACCTTGTCGGAAACAATACCCCTGTGTTCTTTGTCAAGGATCCTAAGAAATTCAGCGACTTCATTCATACCCAAAAGAGAGACCCGAGAACAAACCTGAAGAGCGCTACGATGATGTGGGACTTCTGGTCGCTTAACCCGGAAAGCCTGCACCAGCTCATGATCCTGATGACCGACAGAGGTACTCCATACAGTTACCGCCACATGGATGGTTTCGGAAGCCATACCTACTCCCTCATAGATGAGAACAACAACCGGGTTTGGGTGAAGTTCCACTTCAAAAACCAGCAGGGAATTAAAAACCTGACGGCTGGCCAGGCCAGTCAGATGCATGCTACGGATATGGACCACGCGCAGCGGGACCTTGTAAGTGCACTGGACAATGGCGACTTTCCAAAATGGACCATGAAGATCCAGGTCATGACTGAACAGGAAGCAAGGGAATTCCGCTGGAATCCATTTGATCTGACCAAGATCTGGCCGCACGCAGAATTCCCTTTAATGGAAGTTGGCGAAATTGAGTTGAATCAGCTCCCAAACAACTACTTTGCACATGTAGAGCAAGCGGCATTTGCACCGTCCAACCTGATTGATGGCATCGGCTTCTCACCCGATAAAATGCTGCAGGGTAGAATCCTCTCTTACGCCGATGCCCAAAGATATCGCCTCGGGATAAATTATGAACAAATACCAGTGAACAGATGTCCTTTCATGGTGAATAATTACCATAGAGATGGCCAGATGCGTGTTGACGACAACGGAAATGATGATCCAAACTACTACCCAAACAGCTTCGGCGATGTAGTTCCTGATGAAAGTTTTAAGGAACCGGCATGGGAACTGGAATCCAATGTAGCCGACTGGTACGATCGTAATGCAGGTCCTGGCGATGACGATCACTATACGCAGCCCGGCGACCTGTACAGGAAAGTCCTTAGTCAAACAGATCGCGCCAATCTTGTAAATAACATTGTAGGATCAATGATGGGCATTGCCGGTCCCAAAAGAGCTAAGATCATTAATCTGCAGCTGTGTCATTTCTTCCGGGCAGACATACAACTGGGTATGGCCATTGCAAAAGGACTTGGCGTAGATGTTGAGCAGGTAATGGCATCCAAGCACTAACCAACTACATAAATACACACGATATAAATTAAAAGGCCGGTCTTCTTCAAAAATCCGTCCTTTTTTTTATGCTCAATTCAATAGCGCGTCCACTTCCGGCTCCACGTAAACCTGTTTGACGTTGGGATATTCCCGCTGGATAGTTTCCCGGATGCGCTGAATGGCAACGGCAATCTCATTACTTTTCAACTCCCCCTGGAAGCTGACCTTCAACAGTAGAAGCACTTCTTCAGGAGCCATATACATAGATAATGGCAATTCTGAATTTCTGATGGAAGGATCATTTCTTACGATAACAGAAATCTTTTCCAGCAGGTCCCGATCCGCAGTCTCCCCCATAAGTAAACTACGGCTCTCCCGGGCAAGCATAATAGAAATGAACGTCAGCAGTAGTCCAATGATAATGGAAGCCGCTCCATCGAAATATGGATTGTTCAGCTGATGACCGAGATAGACGCCAAGGAAGGCAACGATAAGTCCAAGTACGTCTGCCGCATCTTCAAATACCACGACAAATGTAGATGGATCTTTGCTGATGTTTACAAACTTCCAGAAAGGGATACTACCGCGTTGACGGGTAAACTCTTTGATAGCCGTGATAAACGAAATGCCGTCGAAGAGAAAGGCAAAGCCCAGCACATAATAGTTCCACTTCGGATCTTTCATCGGCTCCGGATGCTGTATATGTGTTATCCCTTCATAAAATGATATTCCACCCCCTACGGCGAAGATGAGAATGGAAACGATAAAAGCCCAGAAATAGAGTTCTTTTCCATATCCGAATGGCCGCATGGCGTCAGCCGGCTTCTTACTCCTGTGAATTCCATAGAGCAACAAAACCTCGTTTCCGGTATCTACCAAGGAATGAATTCCCTCGGAAATCATCGCCGAACTGCCGGTTACCCCAGCTGCAACGAACTTGGTTACGGCGATCAGAAAGTTCGCGATCAGTGCGCTGTATATAGGTACTTTTGATGCTGCCACAGAATTTCAAACCGGAATATATCCTCATTTGTTTGAAGATTTTTCAGGGACACCATCATGCGCCTGGTCTATACGACGCAGCGCCCTATTTTAAAGAATTGAAAAACCCTTACGTTTGATGATTCGTTGCCCTTTTTCATTGATTTCTATTTTATGACTTGTATTTGGCGCAGACTCGCCATTCATTCCATTCACCTGCCCGTTATCTATTAAGTTCTTCACGAAATGGGTGGCGTGAGCAAATGCTTCCTGATCAGATCCGCTGTGGCTCAGACACTTCACATGATAATTATCATCCAACTCCAGATCCATATGCACGGGAACAGAAATGTAGACTGCCTCTCCTTCCTGAAGCTCCACCGGATGCAGCTTATTTGCCTGCACCTCGAGTTGATGATCATCCTTTCTGGAATAACTCAACAATTCATAACCCTGTTCATCCAGTTCCTTTGCCAGTCCGATTTTTGAAAATGCCATCTTCGATTAAAATTGAAAATTCATAAATTAACTAAGAATTCTAGGAGTCCTATTCGACCCTTTATTTTGTCGTTTATGCACCTGTCTGCCTGTAGAAAAACTTTTCATATTTGTTATAACAATTAACACCAGACCACTATGAACAATTCAAAGAAAGTAGATGAGTTTATGTCTAAACTTGAACACCCTCTCAAAGCAGAACTCCAGGCAGTCAGGTCTATCATCGTCAACGCCAATCCAAAAATGGAAGAAGACGTAAAATGGGGAGGTCCTAGCTTTTTCTACAAAGAAGACCTGGCCACTTTCAACCCAAGAATCAAAAACTACGTTGCCCTTATCTTTCACAAGGGGGAGCTCCTTAACATCAAATCTGACTTTCTCGAAGAAGCCACCAAAGGAAAGGTCTACGCAAAGTTTTATTCCATGGATCAGGTAACAGCAAACAAAGAACTGATTGAAACAATGGTTAATGCCTGGGTCGAGCTGATGGCTAAATAAAGATAAAATGGCAGTCAATACGCACTCTTTTCAGTACGAGGTCTTTCCCGTCCCTTCTTAGTTCATGTGTATGGCGCTGGTGTCCCCCCTTTTGATCTGCAACCGATATAATTGTTTTTTCTGTCGACGGAACATCAACAGCTAACTTCAGCCGTCCTCTACGAAGCAGATCTTCCAGGAATGACTTTGCCGCCACATCTTCTGCAGTAGAATCAATAGAACCCACATCTATATCTGCCCCCGTGATGTTATAATGTATGGATTCTGCCGCAGAATATACCACGATGTTGTCTGTACCCAATCCGTATTCCTGAACGGCCAAACTGAGCTTTGGCAATTCCTTGCCGCCCTTCTGATCCAGCTTGGCGTTTACCTTATTCTTCTTCAAGGCGGCAAAAGAGAATATTGCCGAATTTGCCGGAGAAACAATGCCGTGCTTCAAGAACCCGCTTCGTAATGCTTCCACATAGGCCGATTTTGGAAATTCAGATTGTGCCACCTGCATCATACTCACAGCAACCTGGCTGAAAAAAGCGGGAATCACAGATGCGGATTGTATGGCGAGAACCAGGATCTTTCCCACATCCAGGCTAACCTGCAATAGGTTGGCTTCATCGGCCATCGGCCTTGACTTAAACATATTTGCCAGTCCTTCAAAAAATGCCGAGGTAAATACCCTCGAAAACGAATGCGGTTCAGAGGAAAGCGTGTGTGCAGGTGCATAGGAAGGCAGCTTATCCGGATCCTGATAGAAAAAGGCATTCACCGCATTCCTTAGGCTGTCTGGATCTACAGACGTTGGGCTGCTTTGCCGGATCGCCCATCCAAGTTGTTCCGCCAGCCGGGAAAGCCGGGAGTTCCGGTAAATGGTATTGCCAGTCTCTGCCAGCACGGCAAGTCGTAAAGTTGGAACCTGTAAAGCACAAAGGATCGCACTAATGTCTCCAAAAGACTCGTGAAAAGCAGCAACTTCTATACTTGCCGCATCCCACAACTGCGGTTTAATGGAATCCAGTACCGCATGGCCATGTTCATGGCAAACCACATCCGGGCTATCGCAGGAATAGAAAGTCCGTGAGCCCACATTGCCCTGAAAAAAACGCAGTCCTACCCTGTCGTAATAGGCGTTTAAATTGTCTCCATAGTAGAGGTCCACAGGAAGCACCGTGCCAACCTGCCAGGAAAGTCCCGGCAGCTGCTTGCTCCAGTAGTCTGAAGCACGGCTCAGTGATGCTGCGGCCGACCAGTACCGGAACTCTGCGGATGCCAGCGGATATATTTTGGGCTCCGGCGCAGCGGATGGATTCTCTATCGTTGTAGGTAAAGTCGAATTGCTTAGATCCGGTGCAGGTATTTCAATGAGTTGTCCTCCATCGGGCTGATTTCCTGATCCGGGATCATGTTCCCAGGCGGAAATGGTTGCTGCTATA
>JAZQRI010000086.1:0-115399 GCA_045629455.1 Pedobacter sp.
AAAGATGTTGCACGTGTGGAACTTGGTGAGTTCGCTTATTCCACCAGTTCGAAAGTGAATGGTAAGGTAGCCTCCATGATGGCCATCAACCAGACGCCGGGTGGAAACGCAGTACAAACTGCGGATGGTATAGAAAAGGCCTTGAATGAACTGAAAGCATCCTTTCCCAATGATTTGGATTACGTAATCAGTTACGAGACCGTTTCCATTGTGAAGGTTTCCATAAGTGAGGTAATCCACACGCTTGTGGAAGCGCTTATCCTGGTAACGATCGTGGTGTTCTTCTTCCTGCAAAGCTGGAGAGCGACATTGATTCCGGTGCTTGCCATTCCTGTATCCATTATTGGTACCTTCATCTTCTTTACACTGTTCGGTTTTTCGATTAATGTATTAACGATGTTCGGGTTTGTACTGGCGATTGGTATTGTGGTGGATGATGCGATTGTTGTGGTGGAGGCTGTGCAGCATTACATGGACCATGAGGGGCTTTCTGCACCTGATGCCACCCGTAAAGCAATGGCTGATATTACGGCTCCGGTTATTGCAATTGCGTTGATTCTCGCGGCTGTATTTATTCCAGTTGGTTTTATCCCCGGAATGGTGGGTCAGCTTTATCAGCAATTTGCGATCACGATTGCAGTTTCTGTAATTATCTCAGCGTTTATTGCACTGTCACTTACGCCGGCATTGTGTTCGTTGTTGCTGACGCCGATGAACCTGACGAAGGAATCAAGAGGACTGAACAAGTTTTTCTACAATTTCAATTCATGGTTTGCACGGGTTACACGGAATTATTCCAATGGCGTTAAATGGGCGTTGAAGAAAGCACCTTTGGTCATGGTATTTCTCGTTTGTATCTATGTAGGTACAGTCAGTTTATTTATGTCGAAACCGGGTGGGTTTATACCGGCGGAGGATGCAGGTATCTTCATTATGGGAGCAACCCTGCCGGAAGGTGCATCTGCAGCACGTACCACGGCGTTCGTGGATAAGATCATCAAGACGGTTCGTGAAAAACATCCGGAAGTGCTTAACATCACCTCGATCAACGGTATCAACATTCTAAACCGTTCATTCAAATCCAATGCGGCAACATTCTTTGTACAGCTGAAGGGATGGGATGAGCGTGAGGGTGACGTTGCAGGTACAATCGCAGCGGTATCACAGGAGCTTGCGGCCTTCAAAGAAGGTAGTGTGATTGTGGTGGCACCGCCACCGATCCCGGGTTTGGGTATCAGCGGTGGATTCTCTCTTCAGATTCAGGAGAAACAAACGGGCGACATTAAGAAGTTTGAAGGCAATGTAGGGAAGTTCCTTATGGCGGCAAATCAGCGTCCTGAAATCGCGATGGCCTACACTTTGTTCAACTCCAGGACACCAAACTATCAGGTAGAGGTTAACCGGGAGCAGGCGAAGAAAATGGGTGTTTCCATTGGTGCCATTTACAGCACCATATCGACTTACTTTGGTAGCAGCTATGTGAATGACTTTACCAAGTATGGTCGTAACTTCCGTGTGGTAACACAGGCGGACACTACGTTCCGAAGTGGAATTGATAACCTTGGGCAGCTTTATGTGAAGAACGCGGCAGGTGCTTCGGTTCCTCTGAGTGCGCTTGTTTCGCATAAAACAATTGAAAATGCTTCGATTATCAATCACTACAACCTTTTCCGTTCCATAGAGATCAGTGGTTCTGCAAAACCGGGCTACAGTTCCGGAGATGCACTTAAGGCCCTGGAAGAGGTGGCGGCGCAAACATTGCCGGCAAATTATTCCTACAACTTCTCCGGATTGAGTTTGGAGGAGAAGGAAGCTGGAAACAGTACGACGCTGATTTTCGGGCTGATCATTGTCTTTGTATTCCTGCTGCTCGCAGCGTTGTACGAAAGCTGGTCTGTGCCATTCTCGATCCTTCTGGCGGTTCCGCTTGGACTCTTCGGGGCGATTCTGGCACTGAGCTTCCTCCCTAAACTGGACAACAACATCTATGCTCAGGTGGGTCTGATCACACTCATCGGTTTGTCTGCAAAGAATGCGATTCTGATCGTCGAGTTTGCCAAGGAACGTGTCGATTGGGGAATGGGACTGATCCCTGCAACCATGGAGGCCGTTAAGCTAAGGCTTCGTCCGATTGTGATGACCTCACTAGCCTTTATTCTAGGGGTTATTCCATTGATCATCTCACATGGTGCCGGTGCGGTTTCCAGGATGACCATTGGTTGGACGGTAGCTGCGGGTATGCTTTCGGCGACTATCTTAGCGATCTTTGTGGTGCCGGTACTCTTTGTATTGATCACCAAGCTGGCTTATGGAAGTAAGAAGCTTGCTGAATTGGAGGCCAATTACAAGCCGGAAGATCATGCGGATACATTGCATGCCGATTAAACAAAATGAGTGCCGGCTGCCACTAAGCAGGCAGCCGGATAAAATAAACAAGGGCCGCTGGATGATTCCAGTGGCCCTTGTTGCTAATATTGTTAAGTCGGCTTATCAATGAATTGCAGGACTACCTTGTCTCAGTGATTTTGGCGTACACAGCATCTGGCGTTTAAAGAAGATGTTGAAGTTCGTGGGATATTCGAAGCCCAGGCAGTACGCGATCTGGGCTACATTCCAGTCCGTATGGGTGAGCAGTGCTGCGGCTTCATTGGCAATTCTTTTGGATATATGATCAGAGGTCGTGCGGCCGGTCACTTCTTTAACGGCATGGTTCAGGTGGTTTACGTGGACGGAAAGCTTCGCCGCGAAATCATGTGCTGTTTTGAGTTCAAGGGTATGATCGGTGGACCCAATCGGGAACTGTCTTTCCAGCAGCTCCAGAAACAAGGAAGCGATCCGTACGGAGGCGGTGTTCTGTTTGAGCCGTATACCACTGGGTTGAATTTTTAAAGCTTCATGAATAAGCAGGTTAACATAGTTGCGGAGCAGGTCATATTTGTGCATGTACTCCCCATTGATTTCAACCATCATTTTCTCAAACAAAGCGGATAAAATCTGTTCCTGCTCATCATTGAGCATAATCAACGGATCATCCTGTAATCTCCACAAGAGGGATTCGCGAAGACTCTCATTCCTTTTAATCAGGAAGTTTTCCGTAAACAGACAAAAGTGTCCGGCTTGGTTTTCAGACGTACCTTCCCAGGAATAAGAATAATTTGGATTTGTAAAAAGTAGGGCTTTACCCTTAACGTCGATCTTCTTGCCTGGATAGTGTAAAATGCCATGTCCAATGATCAGGGAGATCTTATAATAATCCCGTCTGTTGTATGGGGATGGATTAAAGGTGCAAACGGAAGATCTTTTAAACACGTTAAAGTGGCCGATGTCGTTTACCATTTCCAGATTCGGAATCGGAAGTTCCGGCCGGGTGATCCGCAGCCTGTCATAGAATTCCTGAAGCGATTCCCGTTTATTGATGATGTTCTGTTCGGACGTTTTAAGCGTTGTGTACATGGCAACTAAATATACTATTTTATGTGAATTGAAGAACCATCTTTGATGTCTTCGCTCGCCTGTGTAACCAGTTGGTCGCCAGCCTGAACGTCACCGAAGATCTCCAGCTGATCATCCGTTTCCCTTCCTTTTTTTACGGGTATTTTCGTTGCCTTATTGTTTTCTGCCTTGATCACATATATTCCTTCACTGGTTTCCACAACTGCGGTTTTCGGTACCACTAACGTGCTGGCGACTGCCGGCAAGGGAATGTTGACTTCTGCGATCATTCCTGGAAGGAGTCGTTTATCTGAATTCGGGACATCCATTTCCACCCGTTCTGAACGCAAGCGTGTGTCCAGTGCCCCGGAGAGGCGCTTCACCTTTGCGGTGAAGGTTTGATTGGGTAGTGAGCGGACGCTGAAGCTGATCTCATGTCCGCTTTTCAGATAACCGGTATACACCTCCGGAATGGAAATGGCCAGGCGCAGGTTTTTCTGGTCCTGCAGGGTGAACAGCGGGAGCTCAGAACCTTTACCTGTAGGACCGACGTAGGCGCCCAGGTTCACATTGCGGGCGGTGATGATGCCGCTGAAAGGGGCACGGATTTCGAGGTAGTCGCGGATGGACCCTACTTCATTTAACGCCGCTTTTGCCGCTTCCAGCTGCGCGAGGTCTGAATTCCTCCGGGCGATGGCCTGATCCAGGTCGTTCTTAGAAATTGTCCCAGGCGTTTTACTTGTTTCAAACAGGCGGTCGTAATTGGCCTTGCTGGCTGTATATACCGCTTCCTGCGACTTCAGCCTTGACTTTGCGGCGGCAATCTGCGCATTCATTTCCGGCGCTTCCAGGGTCATCAGCAACTGACCTTTTGTTACCTGTGAGCCAATGTCGACATTGAGCGTTTTCACGAAGCTGCTGATTTTGGCGTATAGATCCACTTCCTGCCTGGCACTAAGTTCACCTGGCAGTTGAAGTGCAGTAGAAAGCTTGCCCGATTGCAGTTTAAAGGTGGCGATACTGGCTTCCGGTTCTTTCGCTCGCACATCCTTCTTGGCATCTGCCGTACATCCCTGTACAAGGACCATCAGCGCCAGGCTGGCTACCGTAATGCGGTTGTATATTGTCGGTTTCATCTGTATATAAAATTACGCTTATTTTAGTTTTCCAGTCCCTGGATATAATGTTTACTTTCTTTGTCTTCCGGATCAAGTGAAATCGAATGGGTGCTTGTCTTGCCTTGTACCCAGGCAAATACCAGGGGCAGGATGACCAGCACGGCGAATGTGGATGCAATGAGCCCGCCAATTACGGCCCTTCCCAGTGGAGATACCTGATCGCCGCCTTCCCCGTGTCCGATGGCCATCGGCAGCATACCCGCTACCATGGCCACGCTGGTCATGATGATTGGGCGAAGCCGGAGGGCTGCCGCCTCCCGGGCGGATTCCAGTGCATTGCCGTTGTGTTTACGTAGATGTTCTGCATTGGTAATCAGTAGAACCGCGTTGGCAATGGATACCCCCACGGACATGATGATGCCCATATACGACTGCAGGTTCAGGGTAGAGCCGGTAACCATCAATAGAATCAGCGCACCCAGCACGACTGCCGGTACTGTCGTGAGGATGATCAGGGGAACTTTAAACGATTGAAAGTTTGCGGAAAGCATCAGGAAGATCACGACAATCGCAACGAGCAGTCCAGACTGCAGGCTGCTCAGCGTGTCTGCCAGTACATTGATTAAGCCCACAGGCTTGATGATCAGCCCCCGTGGCAGTTCACCGACCGCTTTGATGGCCTTAACGATGTCTTTAGATGCCGTACCCAGGTCCATATTGTTCAGGTTCGCTGTTACGGAGAGGTAAGGCGTTGCGCCGACATTGTCGTTTTCGCCGTAGGTAGTATCTTGCGTGATGGTCGCCACATCGCTCAACACCGGCCGGCTAGCGTTCTTTAATAGCGGTATTTCACCGATATTGTCTTTGCTGCTCATCTGGTTGAAGGGCACCTGAACCTGCACGCTGTAGGTGAGGCCGATCTTTTCGTCCAGCCAGACATTCTTGTCGGTATAGCGCGAGGAAGAAGTGGAGGCAATCAGTGAGCGGGAAACGTCATTCATGTCCACTCCAAGCTGTGCTGCGCGCACCCGGTCGATATTGATGTTCAGTGAAGGATATTTGATGGGTTGGGCAATCTGGATGTCCCTGAGGTAATCTATTCCCTTGAGTTCCCGGATGATCTTTGCGGCATAGGCCTCATTGGCTTTCTTGTTCCGGCCGGAAATGCGGACTTCTACAGGGGTAGTTGATCCCTGACTTAGCACTTTATCTGTTAACTCTATGGGTTCGAAAGAGAGCTTGAGTGTGGGGTCGATCTTTTTGATGTGCGCGCGGATCTCGTCTTTGAACTCGTCCATGTTGGTATGGTAATCTTTGAGGCCGACCTGGAAGACGGCCTCCTGTGGCCCTGACATAAACAAATAGATCGGGTTTACGGAGTAGGTTGCCGGGTGCTGTCCGATGTATACGGAACTGATGGCAATGTGTTCCGGGCCGACCAGCTTCTTCAGCTCGGCGAGAACCATCTGTGCTTTTTCTTCCGTGCGTTCCAGGCGGGTGCCGTCAGGTGCCTGCATACGCAGCTGGAACTGGCTGGAATTTACCTTAGGCAACACATCACGCCCGATATAGTTGATCAGCAGCACGGCGGCTCCGGTAAATGCCAGCAGGTACAGCAGCACGATCGGCTTCTTGTACACCAGTAGTCTGTTCAGGAAGCGCATATAGCGGTTCCGGAAGCGGTCGAATGCCGCAACTTTATGTTTGGGACCATCTGTAACCAGTACGCGCTTCTGGTTCAGCGTATCGCTTTCGGACTCCATGGTTAGTCTGAAATCGCGATATTCGGCTTCATCGTCTGTGATGTTTTTCCCGTGGGGATGGAGCGGATGATCCTTCATCAGCCAGTTGGCCATGATGGGTACAAAAGTTTGCGACAGGATGAAGGAGATGATCATGGAGAAGCCGATCGCCAGGGCAAGGGGCAGGAACAATGCACCGGGAATGCCGGTCATGGTAAAGGCAGGCGCAAATACTGCGAGAATACACAACAGGATCAATAGTTTAGGCAGGGCAATTTCTTTACAGGCGTCCCAGATGGCCAGTGCTTTGGGTTTGCCCATATCGAGGTGTTGGTGGATATTCTCGATGGTCACGGTGGATTCGTCGACCAGGATGCCAATGGCGAGTGCGAGCCCGCTTAAAGACATGATGTTGATCGTCTGGCCAAAGAGCTTCAGGAACAATACACCGGCGATGATTGAGGTTGGGATGGTCAGGATAACGATGATCGCCGCACGGCGGTCGCCCAGAAACAGCAGTACCATCAATCCGGTGAGAATGGCGCCAATGGCACCTTCACTGATCAGACTTTTTACTGCGTTGATCACATAGACCGACTGATCGAACTCATAGGATAACTTAACATCCTCCGGAAGCGTGTTCTGAATAGAGGGCAGGTTTTCTTTGAGCTTTTTCACCACCTCCCAGGTAGAAGCATCGCCAGATTTTGCAATACTGAGGTAAACGGATCTTTTTCCATTGATCAGGGCATAGCCTGCGGTTGCATCTGCACCATCTTTGACCGTTGCCACATCGCGGAGATACAGGTTTTGAATGCCACCTTTGAATAAAGGGATATTCTCAAAATCTTTGATCTGCTTAATCGTGTAGTTGGTTGGCGTTAAATAGTTTTTGTTGCCGATACGTACATTTCCAGGTGGGGCGGTCTGGTTGTTGATGCGAACGGCATCCACGATCTGATCTACGGTCAGGTTGTGTGAACGCAGCAGGAGCGGATCTACGTTGATCTCGATGGTTCTCGGACTTCCGCCGAAAGGAGCAGGAGCAAGCAAGCCGGGAATGGCTGTAAAGGAAGAGCGGACATAGGTGTTTGCGATGTCCTGAAGTTCGTTGTTGGTCCGTATCGGGCTGCTGAGCACAAGTTGTCCGACCGGGAGGGAGGAAGCGTCAAACCGGATAATAAAGGGCGGTTGAGAGCCGGGGGGAAAGATTGCCTGTGCCCTGTTGGACAAGGCGCTAAGCTCTGAAGCGGCCTGTGCCATGTTTGTTCCCTCATAGTACGTGAGTTTCATGAGCATCAAACCCTGGACATTCTTAGTCTCAATGCTCTTTATTCCGTTTGCAAAGAGCAGGATGTTGATGTATGCTTTACCGAAGTAAGACTCCATTTGGGTGGGGGTGTATCCGCCAAAGGGGTGCGCAATGTAGATGACCGGCAGGTTCATGGTCGGCAGGATATCGATTTTGATATCCCGTATGGCGCCGATTCCGAAAAAGAACAATCCGGCAACCATCACCAGGATGGAAATTGGTTTTCGGAGGGCAAAGCGTATTAGATTCATTGCGCGGAAGAGTTAAAATTCATTTATAAAAAGATTGAAATCGCCGAGTGCTGCAGCCTTGAGCAGTAAAGCCTGCCATACGTTTGTGTAGGCAATGTCACGGTCGGTCTCGGCACGGTTAAGCAGGTATAAAGCTTGCGTAAGATCGACGATGGTGGTGAGGCCGTTCTTATAGAGCACGCTCTTTTGCAGATAGGCATCTGAAGCGGCTTTCATCTGAACAGGCGCTTCATTGTAATTCTGTATTGCGTTTACGATTTTGCTTTCTGCAAGTTGGAGCTGCGCCGTCAGCTGTTTATCGATCTGTTCATATTCGTCCTGCAGGCCTTTGGAGATGTACTCCTGAGCCCGGACCCGGGGCCGGCTGCGTGCAATGGTGGAGAGATTCCAGGTGAGACCAATTCCGAGCAGGTAATTCCCACGAACGGGATTAACGCCCTCCGTGTAACTTCTGGTGTAGGCATTCTGATCCAGCGAATACGCTGGTCCAAACCCTGACCCGCGGCCCTGCATCACGCCGAAGAAAGAGAAGGTCGGAAAGATGGATTTGCGGTAGAGTTCCGCCTGTTCCGTACTGACGCGCACACGCTGGCGGTAGTAGCTAAGAAGCGGATGGGTGTTCTGCTGAAGGGTGGCCGGTCCAAACTGTGCAGGGATGCGGGTGATTGAGGCCGTGTCCACGGCAAAATCAACAGCAGAGATTCCCATGAGTATTCCAAGCTGGTTGGCTTGCTCCTGTTCGGTGTTCCGCGCTTGTGTAAGGGCAATTCTGGCACTGGATACTTCTGCCTTAGCCAAAGACGAATCAACACCTGCATTGAGGCCATTTTTAGCCCGTATGATGGCCGTATTCGCAAAAGTGATCGCTCTGCTAAGGTTACGTTCCTGGGAGCGTCTCAGTCGCTGTGCGGCAAGCAAATTCAGGTAGGCCGACGAGACGCGGATCTCATGTTGAAATTGCTCCTGCTCCAGATCTTTCTGATCCCGGTTGAGCACCGATTCTGCAACCCTGACGCCTTCTCTAATCCGGCCGAAAGTGAAGAAGTCCCAATTGACATTGGCGAGGTAGAGGCCGCCGAAGGCAGCATTCCAGTTCTGCTTGCTAAGCACCGGACCAGATGAAGCGATACCCAGGCCACCAAGGCCGTAAGAAGGGCCAGTCTGCCCGTTGACCGTTCCGTAGTCATTTTGTGCAGACAGACTTAAGTTTGGCAGGTACTCCAGTTTGTTTTGCTGAACGGTAGCCCGAGAAGCATTTACGTAATTGTTTTTCGCCTGGATGAGGTCGTAATTTTCGAGAGCGGTATGGACTGCATCCTTCAGGTGCAGCATTTGTGCGTAGGATTTTCCGGGAGCGAGAATCAGGAAGTAAAGTGAAATCAGGACAATTGAACGTAGGCTATCCATAGTGTAAATGTTACACCGCAAATTTATCCGCCTGACAGAATATCAAAGTATTCCGTTCAAAGCAATTATTATGGGAATCAAATAATTGGGCTGAATTTGTGAAATAAATTAGTTACACAAAAAAAACCTCAGGCAAACAAAGGAGTGACTGCGTGGTGACTGCTGATATGCAGCGAAAAAGCTATAAACTGAAAGAGGTTCTTTCTGAATTAAGATTGCAGATCAAACCCGATATCTTCTCTGAAATACTTGCCATCGAAATAAATTCTGGCTGCATCTGCAGTCGCGGATTGCAGTGCGTCAAAGAATGTATCCTGAAGGCTGGTGATGGCGATAACACGGCCGCCGTTACTTTTGATCTGCCCTGCTTCTGCTATGGTTCCCGCATGGAAGGCCAGAGACTTACGAATGTTGTCTATACCGGTGATCGCTTTGCCTTTTTCATATTCTCCCGGGTATCCGCCGGCAACAATCATTACAGTTGCTGCGGACTTGGGGCTGAACTGCAGGGAAATTTCATTCAGGCGTTTTTCGGCGGCTGCAATAAAAACTTCTACCAGGTCATTTTCAATCCGCGGAATGACGCTTTCGGTTTCCGGGTCGCCCATGCGGCAATTGTATTCAATAACAAAAGGTTTTTCATCAACCTTGATCAGGCCAAAGAATATAAACCCGGTGTAATCAATTTTATCTTTTTTAAGCCCCTGAATGGTTGGTATGATGATGTCCTGCTCGACTTCACGGAGAAACTCAGGGGTCGCAAACGGGACTGGAGAAACAGAGCCCATGCCACCTGTATTCAATCCGGTATCACCCTGTCCGATTCTTTTGTAATCTTTCGCTTCCGGAAGGATGACGTAGTTTTCACCATCGGTCAGCACAAATACGGACAGTTCAATGCCACTTAAAAACTCTTCCACAACGACGGTTGTGCCGGCTTCGCCGAATTTGCCGCTGAGCATGAGCTCCAGTTCACGTTGTGCTTCTTCGTTGTTGTCCAGGATGAGTACACCTTTTCCTGCCGCAAGACCATCTGCTTTCAGTACAATTGGTGTCAGGTGATGTTCCAGGTAGGTCAATCCTTCAGCCAACGTCTCCTTGGTGAAGGAGCGGGAGCCTGCGGTCGGGATGCCGTGACGAGCCATGAACTGTTTAGAGAAGTCCTTACTGCCTTCCAGGCGGGCACCTGAAGCTGTTGGTCCGATCACCGGAATTCTGGCAAGCTGTTCGTCGGAGAGAAAGAAGTCGTGAATACCATTTACTAAGGGCTCTTCCGGGCCAACAATCACCATCTCGATGTTTTCTTTGATTACCAGGGCTTTTACAGCCGTGAAATTGTTCGGATTGACGTTGACATTCTTTCCGTAAGCAGCCGTTCCACCGTTACCCGGTGCAATAACCAGGTTGGTACATGCCGGAGATTGACTCATTTTCCAGGCTAAGGCACTTTCTCTGCCGCCGGAACCCAATAGTAAGATATTCATATGTGCAAAGATACCGCTTTGATGAACTTTTTATACTTAATGTTTAATTATCTTAAATAATACAAAAGCCGATTAACAAAGTAAAGGATATTTCGTAATTTTATCCCGGATAACTGCCATAATGACCTGTATAAGGCAATGGCGTAATTCTTGTAATTTTTGGATTTTAAATAAATAAACACAGATATACGAATGTTAGGATTTTTAACCAAGGTTTTTGGAAGTAAATCGGAGAGAGATATAAAGGCGATCCAACCCCTTGTAATCAGGATTAATGAAGAGTACGCGAAGTTGTCGTCCTTATCAAACGATGAGCTGCGTGCAAAAACAGTATACTTTAAAGATGTAATATCAAAATCATTAGCAGATATAGATGGCCGGCTTGCACAGTTGAAAGTTGATGCGGACAACCGCGAATTGGCTTTGGCGGAAAAAACTGCAATATACGATCAGGTTGATGCGCTTGCGAAAGACAGGGACAAAGCACTGGAAGTGGTGCTGTTAGAACTGTTGCCGGAAGCGTTTGCCGTTGTGAAAGAAACGTCCAGGCGTTTTACGGAGAACAAGTTTCTGGAAGTTACCGCAACACAGCACGACCGCGATTATGCGGCACGCAGGCCGAATGTGACGATTTCGGGAGATAAAGCGATATGGGCAAATCACTGGGATGCAGCAGGCACGGACGTGGTATGGAACATGGTACATTATGATGTGCAGCTGATCGGTGGTGTTGTATTGCATAATGGCAAGATTGCAGAGATGGCAACTGGGGAGGGTAAAACCCTCGTAAGTACGTTGCCAGCTTACCTGAATGCATTAGCCGGACAGGGTGTACACATCGTAACGGTGAATGATTACCTTGCCCGCCGTGACTCGGAATGGAACGGGCCATTGTTTGAGTTCCATGGATTAAAGGTGGATTGCATCGACAAGCATGAGCCAAACTCTGAGCAGCGGAGACAAGCCTATCTGGCAGATATCACATACGGTACAAACAACGAATTTGGTTTTGACTACCTCCGTGATAACATGTCTCAAACTCCTGACCAGCTTGTGCAGCGTAAATTGCACTTTGCAATGGTGGATGAGGTCGATTCTGTATTGATTGATGATGCACGTACCCCATTGATTATCTCCGGTCCGGTGCCTTTTGGGGATCAGCATGAGTTCTATGAGCTGAAGCCACGTATCGAGCGTCTGGTTTCTGCACAGAAAGACTACGTCACCAAAGCGTTGAATGAAGCTAAGAAACTCATAAATGATGGCAAAGCTGGTCCTGATGAAGGCGAAGGTGGGTTAGCTCTATTAAGAGCATACCGCGGATTGCCAAAAAATAAAGCACTGATTAAGTTTTTGAGTGAAGGAAATGTAAAGCAGACTTTGCTGAAAACAGAGCACTACTATATGGCTGATCAGTCTAAGAATATGCCGAAAGTAGATTCGGAGCTGTATTTTTATATTGATGAGAAAAACAATCAGGTTGAACTAACGGAAAAGGGTATTGAGCTGATCACCAAATCCGGTGAGGATGCAAACTTCTTTGTGTTGCCTGACGTGGGCACCGAAATCGCGGAAATTGAAAAGTCTACGCTGAGCAATGAAGAAAAAGTTGCGCGTAAGGATGAACTGATGCGTGATTATTCCATTAAAGCAGAGCGTATTCATTCCGTGAATCAATTGTTAAAAGCATATACCCTATTTGAGGCTGACGTAGAGTACATCATCGATGAAGGTAAGATTAAGATTGTAGATGAGCAGACCGGCCGTATTATGGATGGCCGCCGCTATTCTGATGGTTTGCATCAGGCTATCGAGGCGAAAGAGAATGTTAAAGTTGAAGACGCATCTCAAACCTATGCAACGGTTACACTACAAAACTTTTTCCGTATGTACCACAAGCTTTGTGGTATGACAGGTACGGCAACAACAGAAGCCGGAGAATTCTGGTCTATCTACAAATTGGATGTCGTGGAGATACCAACCAACCGTGCAATCTCGAGAATTGACCATCAGGATTACGTTTACCGTACAGTAAGGGAAAAATACAATGCAGTAGCAGAAGAGATTGTGAAGCTGACGCAGGCCGGTCGTCCGGTACTGGTAGGTACAACATCGGTGGAGATCTCGGAGCTGTTGAGCCGCATGCTTAAACTCCGTGGAATTAAGCACAATGTACTGAATGCAAAGATGCACCAGAAGGAGGCCGATATCGTTGCTGAAGCTGGTCAGGCAGGTACAGTGACCATTGCTACCAACATGGCAGGTCGTGGTACAGACATTAAGCTTGGCGCAGGTGTTAAAGAAGCCGGAGGTTTAGCTATTGTGGGTACCGAACGTCATGAATCCCGTCGTGTAGACAGGCAGCTTCGTGGTCGTGCGGGCCGTCAGGGAGACCCGGGATCAACGCAGTTCTTTGTGTCACTGGAAGATAATCTAATGCGTCTGTTTGGTTCTGAGCGGATTTCCAATATCATGGTTAAGATGGGTATTGAGGAGGGCGAAGTCATTCAGCATTCCATGATCACCAAATCCATCGAGCGTGCACAGAAGAAAGTGGAAGAAAACAACTTTGGTATCCGGAAGCGTTTACTAGAGTATGATGATGTGATGAACTCACAACGTTCCGTGATCTATGCTAAACGCAGGAATGCATTGTTTGGTGAGCGCCTGGACGTGGACATGAGCAATATGGTGTTCGACGTTGCGGAGGATGTTGTTACCGAATATAAAGAAGCGGCGAATTATGAAGGCTTCAAGCTGGAAGTGATCAGGAACTTCTCTATGGACACAGAGATATCAGAAGCAGAGTTTAGCAGCAAGAATATTCATGCGCTAACAGATACACTGTTTGAGGAGGCTTCTGAGTTTTACAGAAGGAAATCTGATGCAATCATTCATCAGGCTTTACCAGTATTGAAGCAGGTATTTGATGAAAGAGGAACTCATATCGAACAGATTGTTATTCCTTTCACCGACGGGCTGAGAAGTATTCAGGTTCCGGTAAACTTAAGGCTTGCGATCGAGAATGAAGGTCGTGAAATCGTTAAATCATTTGAGAAAACGATTGTACTTGGTTTGATTGATGAGTCCTGGAAGGAGCATTTGCGCGAAATGGATGAGTTGAAGCAATCCGTACAAAATGCGGTTTACGAACAGAAAGATCCGTTGATCATATACAAAATGGAGGCATTCAACTTGTTCAAAAATATGTTGAACGCCGTAAACAAAGAGGTTGTAAGTTTCTTATATAAAGGTGGTATTCCGGTACAACAGGAAGCGGAGCAAGTTCGGGAGGCACCTCAGCCTCCGAAGGCAAGTCCGAGAGTAAAAACCTCTAAGCCGGAATTTCAGCAATCGAGCAGCAGTGCTGCTGTAATGGATGACACCCGTGAGCAAGTTCCACAACAGCCTATCCGTAAAGATGTGGTGATCGGCAGGAACGAACCCTGTCCGTGTGGCAGTGGCAAGAAGTACAAAAATTGCCATGGTGCCGGAATGTAATTTGTAATACACATACAGAATGCCGATTTTTGTCAAAGAAATTCGGCATTCTTTTTTTAGGACCCTTCATGAAGTTATTAATTACCTGTTTATTCAGTATATATGGTATTGCGGTATTTGCTCAGACAAAAGGAGTGGTTACTGTAGTTAAGGATCCTAAGATCGACAGTATCATTGCCAGGAGGTTTGAGCTGAATAAGAAAGATGCAAACGTCACCATTCGTCCAAATGGTCCGATTGTAACCCAGATGGGTTACCGGGTACAAATATACTATGGTTCCGACCGCCGGGCAGTGTTCAAGGAACAAGCGCGTTTCGCTGCGTTGTACCCCAATCTCGTTACTTACATCACGTATAAAGAACCAAACTATTACTTAAGAGCAGGTGATTTCCGGACCCGTATGGAGGCGCAGAAATTGATGTCGGAACTCCGGCCAACCTATCCGACCCTGTTTATCTTCAGGGAGAAAATAAATGCACCGACCTTAGATTATTCCAATGATTAAAGAGAGAATTCAGAAACTAGCCAGCGAGACATTTGAACAAGTTGTCGGGTTCCGCCGGCACATACATGCCAATCCAGAACTATCATTTAAGGAATTTCAGACTTCCGCATACATTCAGGATCAGCTTAATGCCTGGGGCATCCCTTTCTCCAGTCTGGCCAATACGGGGGTTGTCGGGATTATACAGGGTGAACTTCCCTCGGACCGCGTGATTGCTTTACGTGCAGACATGGATGCTTTGCCGATACTGGAGGCCAATGATAAGCCGTATATCTCCAAAAACCCAGGCGTAATGCATGCCTGCGGTCATGATGTACACAGTTCTTCATTGCTTGGTACCGCTTATATTTTAAATCAACTGAAGGCAGAATTTGGCGGTACGATAAAGCTTATTTTCCAGCCTGCAGAAGAGGTGTTGCCCGGTGGGGCGAGCATCATGATCAAGGAAGGGGTACTGGAAAACCCGGCACCACAGCACATCATCGGACAGCATGTTATGCCGCTGATTGAAAGTGGTAAAGTTGGATTCCGTTCCGGAATATATATGGCATCTACAGATGAATTGTATGTTACAGTTCATGGAAAGGGCGGACATGGTGCACAGCCACACCAGAACATCGATCCGGTACTCATCACGGCCCATATTCTTGTTGCCCTGCAGCAGATTGTAAGCCGTAATGCGGACCCGCGTTTACCTACGGTATTGTCGTTCGGTAAGGTGAATGCGAATGGAGCGACGAACATCATTCCCAATGAGGTGAAACTCGAAGGTACCTTCAGGACCTTGAATGAAGCCTGGCGTAAGGAGGCACTCGGACTGATGAAGAAGATGGCGGAAGGCATTGCAGAGAGCATGGGCGGTCGCTGTACCTTCGATATCATGAACGGGTATCCGTTTTTAATCAATGAAGAGCGGCTCACCGCAAACGCACGTGAGTTTGCCGAAGAGTACCTGGGAAAGGAAAATGTTATTGACCTGGATATCTGGATGGCTGCGGAAGATTTTGCCTACTACTCGCAGGTGACCGATGCCTGCTTTTATCGCCTGGGCACGGGGAATGCTGCAAAAGACACGCTGCACTCGGTGCATACGCCCAATTTTGACGTCGATGAAGATGCGCTACGCAATTCGACCGGGTTAATGGCGTATATCGCTTTAAGGCAACTTGGTAATTGAGCGACGTGATCCTAAAAACAGCACTAATTGCAGCTGTAATGCTCTTCATTGCTGGACCGAATAGGGCACAAGATATCCAGCGGTTCAATCCCGACACCATTCAAACGATTCAACTGGACTCTGTGGTGAATATCAAGGCGAGCCGGCTGAATGTAGAGACCTTTATCCAGGCCATTGTCACGGACACCAGCTTTTATCAGGCATTCCGGAACATGAAGAAATACAACTTCATCGCGGAGAACCGGATATTTACCTACGACAAAAAAAATAGAGTCAATGGTAAGATTTTCCGGAAGATCAAGCACCGGAATCCGGGACCCGATAAGATGCAGTACCTGATTAAACAGGACACAGGTAAGGTGTTTAAGAAGAACGGTAAATACGAGCTGTATACGCTGGAGATGTTCGATTATATCTTTATGAACGCGTATAAGTCTGAATATTCAGATGGTGCTTTCGCAAGCAAGCCTGCTAATGGAAAGAATGGGAGTTACAAAGACAAGCTGAAGACGCTGATCTTTTCGCCGGGAAGGCCTGTAAAAGGGCTGCCGTTTATAGGTGATAAAACCGCGATCTTCTCCGCCAATATGCGCCAGTATTACGATTATAGTTTCTATAGTGCCACTTATCTCGATTCGATTCCTGTATATCGATTTAAAGTAGTCGTTAAGCCAGACCTAAGCAGCTGGACGAAAGACGGCTTAATGATTAAGGAGCTGGTGACTATTTTTGATAAAAGAAATTTTGAGATTTTAGGGCGTTCAGTGGATATGAAATACGGTAATATGCTGTTTGACTTCGATGTCCAGATGAACATTGAGATGAGTTATGCCAATGAGGTGAAGCTTCCTACGAAAATCACCTATCAGGGAAACTGGAACGTGCCCCTGAAGAAAGAGGAGCGTGCGAGCTTTTTAATTGTACATAAGGATTACACATCCGGAAAATAGATAAATGAATATGAAGAAGATATCCCGAATAAGCAACCTTGCACTTGCCATGCTGCTCCTATGCGCTGTATCTGCTGATGCGCAGGTCCTGAACTCTGTACAGATTGACAGCCTTGTGAACAAAACTCTGGCAACGTTTAATGTACCTGGAATCGCTGTTGGTGTGGTGAAAGATGGTAAACTGATCCATGCGAAGGGTTATGGTGTACGCTCAATAAAAACGAATGCAAAGGTGGACGAGCATACCCTGTTCGGTATTGCTTCAAACAGCAAAGCGTTTACCGCTGCTGCTTTGGGCATTCTGGTGGATGAAAAGAAAATCAACTGGGACACCAAGGTGACGGACGTCATCCCGGATTTCAAGTTGTACGATCCATACGTCACGCAGGAATTTACCATTCGTGACCTGCTTACACACCGGAGTGGTCTAGGCCTGGGTGCGGGTGACCTGATGATCTGGCCGGACTCCAGTTCGGTGACGACACCTCAGCTCATACACAATCTACGCTATTTGAAACCGGTTTCTTCTTTCCGGTCGAAATATGATTACGATAACCTCATGTACATCGTTGCAGGGGATATTGTTTCCCGGGTTTCCGGGATGAGCTATGAAGATTTTATAGAAAGCAGGCTGATTAAGCCTTTGGGGATGAACGAGACCGCCGCTTCCTGGTACCGGCTACCAAATAAGCAAAACATCATCAATGGTCATGCGCCAGTTGAAGACAAGCTAGTTACTGTTGGGTTAAGCTTCACGGAAGTTGCCAACGCTGCAGGTGGGATCTACTCCAACATCACAGACATGAGTAAATGGGTGATGGCGCAGATCAATGATGGTAAGTACGCGGATAACAAATCTTTGTTCAGTAAAAAGGTACATGAGGAAATGTGGACCCCACAAACACTCATCAAAACGAGTTCACCGTACAATACCCATTTTGGTAGTTACGGACTGGGTTGGTTTTTAAGTGATGTAAATGGGTATTTTCAGGCCTCCCATACCGGAGGTCTTGCCGGGATTGTAACCCAGGTAACGATCCTTCCGGAGTTAAAGCTGGGCATCATCGTGCTGACCAACCAACAATCTGGCGCCGCGTTTACAGCGATCACTAACTCCATTAAAGATGGCTATTTCGGCATCAAAGGAAAAGACCGGATTAAACAGCTGAACGACTCAAGGTTAAAGAACGAAGCAGAAGCTCGGGAAATCACATCGAAGGTATGGAAGGATATTGCTGAACAGCAAAAGGTATCTGACGGTAAAGTAGCCTTAAAGGGAATCGAAGGACTTTATCGTGATCCCTGGTTCGGTCAGGTTACCATATCGGCTAAAAATGGAGGGCTTTACTTCCAGTCGGCGAATGCACCCAAATTACAAGGGAAGATGTACTTTTTCAAAGGAAATACGTTCATAGTAAAATGGAATGAAAGAAGTCTGGATGCCGATGCCTATGTTACCTTTACGCTGGATCACCAGGCAAAACCAGTTGGATTTAAGATGGAAGCTATATCTCCGTTAACCGACTTCAGCTTTGACTTTCAGGATTTAGACTTCAGCCGCGTTAATGATTAATAATGACACCATAAACAAAATCATGGAGACCGCCCGCATTGAGGAGGTGGTCGGGGATTTTGTGTCTTTAAAGAAACGCGGTACCAGTTTAATTGGGAATTGCCCTTTTCACAATGAAAAGACCCCATCTTTTCATGTGTCCGTTACAAAAGGAATATACAAGTGTTTCGGTTGTGGCAAGGGTGGAGATTCAGTCCATTTTATTATGGACCACGAGAAATACTCCTATCCTGAGGCGCTGAAATTCCTGGCAAATAAGTACAATATAGAGGTTGAAGAAACCGTACAGAGCCCGCAGAACATCGAGGCGCAAAATGCCAGAGAGACGCTGTACATTGTCTCCCAGTATGCGGCCGGGTTTTTTTCGGACCAGTTGTGGAACAACGATGAAGGACGTGCCATTGGGTTAAGCTATTTCAAAGAGCGTGGATTTCGGGAGGACATCATTAAGAAGTTCGACCTTGGCTACTCGCCGGATTCCTGGGATGCACTGATCACGAGTGCTGTTGCTGCGGGGCATAAAGAAGAATATCTGGAGCGTACCGGCTTGTCCATCCGGAACGATAAAGGAAAATTATACGACCGTTTCCGCGGACGTGTTATGTTCCCGATCCACAACTTCACCGGTCGTGTGATTGGATTTGGCGGGCGGACGTTGAAAACGGATAAGAACGTACCGAAGTACGTCAACTCTCCGGAGAGCGACATATACCACAAATCGAATGTTCTGTATGGTCTTTATCACGCGAAGAAGTCCATTAGAGACACGGATAATTGTTATCTGGTTGAAGGCTATGCCGACGTACTCTCCGTACACCAGGCAGGTGTGGAGAACGTAGTCGCGTCCTCTGGTACTTCGCTCACAACGGAGCAAATCCGGCTGATCGGGCGTTTTACACAAAACGTGACGATCCTGTACGATGGAGATGCCGCAGGAATTAAAGCCTCGCTGCGGGGACTGGACATGATCCTGGAAGAAGGCCTGAACGTAAAGGTTGTGAACTTCCCGGATGGGCATGATCCAGATTCTTACATGCACCTGGTTGGAGCCGGAGCATTCAAGCTTTACATCGAAAACAACCGCAAGGACTTCATTCTTTATAAGGCCACCACCCTCTTGAAGGAAGCGGGTACTGACCCGATAAAACGGGCTGGAATTATCAGGGACATTGTTGAAAGTATTGCCAAGATTCCGGATAACATCAAGGCTTCAGTCTTCATCCGTGAATGCAGTCACTTACTGCAGGTGGAAGAGCGCATTCTTTTATCGGAGCTGAATCAGATGCGGGCGGCGAAGTTTAAGAAATCGACTCAGCAGTCTTCATCACCCTCGCCACAGTATGGCGGAGATGGTCCTCCGGAAAACTTATTCGACGACAGCCTGCAGCCTGTAGCAGTTAAGACCGACGACGAAGAACTGCAGGAACAGGAAATTGTACGTCTGCTGCTGGCCTACGGACATGAACTGGTGAACTGGGATAAGATAGACAACATGTTTATTGGTTCTTTCATCATTCAGAATCTATCAGATGTAAGCTTCAAGCATGAAGTATGCAAACGGATCATTGCCGAGTACCGGCAGGAAATTGAAAACGGGCATTTGCCCGTAGCCAACCAGTTCATCAAGAGTGAAGACCGCCAGATCGCCGATCTCGCCATCACCTTATCTACATCGCCATACACGTTAAGTGAGAACTGGTACAACAAGCACCAGATCTATGTACGTGATGAAAGTGTCAATTTGAAGGCGACGATACTCGGGGGGATATTTCACCTGAAAAAGAAGAAGGTTGATCAGATATTGCTGGATGTATTGCAGGAGATTAAGGTAGAGGATGATCCGGTAAATCAGGAGATCCTGATGCAAAGGTATGCCTACATTAAGAATGTAGAGAAGGAGATCTCCAAATTTCTGGGCTCCGTAATTCTGAAATAATGGCGCTGCATTTAGACCTGGGAAGATATGGAGAACAGCTTGCGAAGGAGCTGCTGCTGGCGAAGGGGTATCAGATTCTGGAACAGAACTGGCGTTACGGCCGGGCCGAAGTAGATCTGATTGTCGCCCGGGATGAAAAGATTATTTTTGTGGAGGTAAAGACCCGCCGTTCTGCGGAACATGGTACTCCGGAAGACTTTGTGAACTGGAAAAAGGAAAAACAGCTGGAATTTGCATCTTCGGAATATATCGCCCGAAGGAATCACCAGGGTGAGATCCGTTTTGATATCATTGCAATTGTATTTGAAAATAAAGAACTTTATGAAATTAACCACATTGAAGATGCATTTTGGCCAAATTAAAAGGAACGTTTATAAAATCACTTTAATCTCTTTTGTTGCACTCTCCGCCGGGCTTCTTGCTTCCTGTAAGGAGCATAAAGAATCCTCCGCGATAAGCTTTAAAAATCCGGAACAAGGTAAGGAGTACGTATTGGGTCAGGATGTACGTGTGGAACTTGATGTTCCAAAAGGAGAAACTGTTTCATCGGTAACCTATATGCTTGATGAAAAGCTGCTCGGCAAATCCGCTGATGCGGCGCCGGTTACATTTAAGTCTGCTGATCTTTCGCTGGGCTATAAGCTGTTGTCTGCGATCGTGGATCACAACCAGACCAAAGATACCATTACCGTTAATATCGTCTTTAAATCGGCTGTAAAGCCCGCCATTTACGGCTATCAGGTTGTGAATACATTTCCGCATGATACCACTTCTTACACCCAGGGTCTGGAATACCACGATGGAAGGTTTTTGGAGAGCACCGGTGAATACGGTACCTCTACGTTACGCTGGGTAGATCCCAAAACCGGCAAGTCCCTGCAGCGGATTGATATTGACAAGCAATACTTCGCTGAAGGGTCAACCTTAATCGACAATAAGGTTGTGATGCTGACCTGGCAAAACAATATGGGCATTGTGTATGATGCCAGTTCATTCAAGCAGCTGAGCACCTTCCCTTACCAAAACAGCAGGGAAGGATGGGGTCTCACTTTTGATGGCAAGCAACTGCTGAAATCAGACGGTACGAACCGGATCTGGTTTTTAAACAAGGACAATTTAGTGGAAGAGAAATATATAGAGGTATATGACGACAAAGGCCAGGTGGACCAATTAAACGAACTGGAATACATTGACGGAAAATTATATGCCAACATATACCAGTCGGACAGAATAGCCATCATCAATCCTGCGACCGGTGTTGTAGAAGCCTACATCGACGCTTCGGGTATTCTTCCCAAGACAGACAGCTATTCCAATACGGATGTGCTAAACGGCATTGCCTGGGATGCGAAAGGAAAGCGGCTTTACATTACCGGAAAGAAGTGGGACAAGCTTTTCGAGATCAAAATGATTCCTGGAAAAGGGAAATAAAGTATTTATTTCTTGTCCCTTTTGTTCTCTCTGATGTACCCGTTGAAGGAGATTGGTTGCCGGTTGGTGTTGTTTACATTCAGCGTTGCATAGCCGCTTTCAGAAACGTTTAAGACCAGTTGCTGATTGTCCCTCACGTCCTTTGGATTGATCGTGATGACCCAGTTGTTTTTCTTTTTAACGGCGGAGTACTTAAAGTCCTTTGATTTAAATCTTGTTCCGGCGTCTTTCGGATCCATAGAAGCGTTGAACGCTCTTCCAAAATAAGGGAGAAAGGCCACAACGCTGTCCTTAGTTACTCGTAAGTCATACTGTGATCCGTTGAGGTCCACAATCTGGTTACTGGAATTCGGGAAGCTATAGAGGATTTTATTTAGGGCATTACTTGGCATCGGATTCGCTCGTGTGGCAACGAAAGTGAAATTCTGCTCTTCAATGATTCTTGTAGTTGTTTCTTTATCTGTCTGCGCATAAATCTGAAAAGCAGAGACAGTGAATATAAGGGCAAAAATATATCTTAACTTTTTCATGATTCTTTGAGTATGTGTTCTTTATGTTAAACAAGGGATCTTTTAAAAGGTTTAATTTCCGGGGGATGGAAAGAGCGATTTTGCGAACAAAAAAAGCTGACAATATGGGGTATTGCCAGCTTAACTAAGCCTTTATAAAGTTGTAGACCAAATATTATCTCCAGGCCTTATATTGATTGATTAATCCATTCGTTGAGGAATCATGATTGCTTACCTGCTGGTCATCTTTCAGCTGCGGAAGAATGCTTTTCGCGAGTTGTTTCCCCAGCTCCACGCCCCACTGGTCGAAGCTGAAGATATTCCAGATGATTCCCTGTACGAAGATCTTATGTTCATACATGGCAATCAGGCTTCCGAGCGAATAAGGAGTCACTTTTTTGAGTAAAAAAGAATTTGTTGGCCGATTGCCTTCAAATACCTTAAAGGGTGCAATCTTTTCGATTTCCTCAGCCGTCTTTCCATCTTTGGTTAACTCTTCTTTAATCTGCTCTTCGTCTTTTCCGTTCATCAGGGCTTCTGTTTGCGCAAAAAAGTTGGAAAGCAGTATCGGGTGATGCTCGCCGATGGGATTTAAACTTTGGGCGGGTGCAATGAAATCACATGGGATTAAGCGTGTACCCTGGTGAATGAGCTGATAGAAGGCATGCTGGCCGTTTGTTCCGGGCTCACCCCAGATCACTGGGCCGGTTTCGTAGGTGACGTCATTTCCATTGCGGTCTACGTGTTTACCGTTACTTTCCATGTCGCCCTGTTGGAAGTAAGCGGCAAAACGGTGCATATACTGGTCGTATGGCAGGATCGCCTGGGTTTCTGCATCGAAGAAGTTGATGTACCAGATGCCAAGTATGGCCATGATGACGGGTACATTGCTTTCGAACTCTGTATTTTGGAAATGCTGATCTGTGGCGTGTGCACCTGCAAGAAGTTGCTGGAAATTGTCGAAACCAACGCTTAAGGCAATTGGCAAACCAATCGCGCTCCAGAGGGAGTATCTTCCACCGACCCAGTCCCAGAACTCAAACATGTTCTCCGTATCGATTCCGAAAGCGGCGACATCTTTTGCGTTTGTGGACAATGCGGCGAAGTGTTTGGCAATATCGCCTTCCGCGGCACCGGACTGTAAGAACCACTCCCGGGCACTATGGGCATTGGTCATGGTTTCCTGTGTGGTAAAGGTTTTTGAAGCCACCAGGAATAAGGTTGTTTCCGGATTTACGGTTTTCAAGGTCTCTACCATGTGTGTTCCATCGATGTTGGACACAAAGTGCATGGTCAGGTGATTCTTATATGCTTTCAGGGCTTCCGTAACCATTACCGGTCCGAGGTCGGATCCACCGATGCCAATGTTAACGACATCCGTTATGGCTTTGCCGGTATATCCCTTCCAGGAGCCGGAGATGATTTCCTCTGAAAAGCTTTTCATCTTATTCAGCACGCGGTTCACATCTTCCATTACGTCTTTTCCGTCTACACGGATTGGATCATTACCCTGGTTTCGCAAGGCAATGTGCAGTACCGGTCGCCCTTCGGTCTGGTTGATTACCTGACCACTGAACATCGCCTTTATGGCTTCATCCAGCTTGCACTCTTTTGCCAGCTGAATTAATAATGCCAGTGTGGTGTCATCAATGCGGTTTTTGGAATAATCGAACAAAATATCCTCAAAAACAATAGAGAATTTTTCGAAACGGTCTTTATCTTCTTCAAAAAGTGTTTTCAGACTTTTCGTGTTGATGTCGATAAAATGATCCGCGAGGTAGGTATAGGCTTTTGTTTCCGTGAAGTTAATTGAAGGCAGCATACTCGTAAATTTATGTTTGCTAAAATAACGCTTATTTGCCGTGTTTTTTATGCCGGCCCCCAGATTATGTTAAAAGGCGTATAATCACGAGAAATTTACGCCCAATACCCGAAGGACGTCTTTTGCTTGTGCAACGAATGATAATTATTTTAACTTTGTTTTTATGACTAAAGAACAAATACAGGATTTAAGGGACAGAGTAGCGTCGCTGAGGAGGCATCTTTGACGTCGAAACACGTTTAGAGGATATTTATATAGAGCAGGAGCTTACCCTGCAGCCAGACTTCTGGGATGATCCCAAGAAGGCGGAGAAGCATCTTTCCGGCATCAATGCCAAGAAGGTGTGGACCGATGCGTGGCAGGACGTTCAGCGTAAGCTGGATGATACCGAGGTCTTATTTGACTTTTTGCAAACTGGCGATGCGACTGCAGAAGAGATGCAGGAGCAGTATCATGCCTGTCTCGAAGCCATTGAAGACCTGGAGCTGAAAAACATGCTGAGCAGCAAAGAAGACCAGCTGCAGGCGGTTATGCAGATCACGGCAGGAGCGGGCGGTACAGAAAGCTGTGACTGGGCAGCGATGCTGATGCGAATGTACATCATGTGGGGAGAAAAAAACGGGTACAAGGTTACCGAACAGGACTCACAGGAAGGGGAGGTTGCCGGGATTAAGTCGGTTACGCTTCAGTTTGCGGGAGAGTTTTCATACGGCTATCTGAAGGGAGAAAATGGAGTACACCGCCTGGTGCGGATCTCTCCATTTGATTCCAATGCGCGCAGACATACCTCTTTTGCATCCGTATATGTTTACCCGCTGGTTGATGATACCATCGAAATAGAGGTGAAAGATTCGGACATTGAGTTTGAAACCTTCCGTTCCGGCGGCGCGGGCGGGCAGAATGTGAATAAGGTGGAGACCGCGGTACGGTTGTATCACAAGCCATCTGGCATTGTGATCAAAAACCAGGAATCACGCTCACAGCTGCAAAACAAGGAGAATGCACTGCGGCTTTTAAAGTCGCAATTGTATGAGGCGGAAATGCGGAAGAGAATGGAAGCTACTGCGGCTATTGAAGGTTCTAAAATGAAGATAGAATGGGGGTCTCAGATACGTAACTATGTTCTGCATCCGTACAAACTGGTGAAGGATTTACGTACGAACTACGAAACCTCCAATGCCCAGGCCGTTCTTGATGGTGATCTAAATGATTTTTTAAAGGCATATTTAATGGAATTCTAATGAGAGCAGCAGCCCTTTTTCTTTTATTCAGTGTTTTTGCAAGCAATGTTGTCATGGCACAAACCATCGTTAAATTGTACCCGGGCACCATACCAGGTGCTAAAGCCGTTCCATCGGGCTACAAAGAAGTATCCGAAACCGGCCAGGATGGCATTGAGCGGGTAAGTAAGGTAAGCGAGCCAACGCTGGCGGTGTATTTACCGGTAAAAGAAAAGGCGACTGGTGCTGCAGTTATTATATGCCCTGGTGGTGGCTATTCCATTCTGGCGATTAATCATGAAGGCTTCGGGATTGCAAAGCGGCTTAATGAAGCCGGTATTGCTGCTTTTGTGCTAAAATACAGGTTGCCGTCTGAGGAAATTATGGTAGATAAGTCCTTTGGGCCGTTACGGGATGCGCAGCAGGCGATCTACCTCGTGCGGAAGGACGCGTCCCGGTATGGGGTCAATCCGGGCAAGATCGGAATCATGGGCTTCTCTGCGGGGGGACATCTGGCCTCCAGCTTAACCGTTCATTACGGTGACGTGAAGATTCAGAACCCCGAAAAGATTAGTTTGCGTCCTGACTTTTCCATACTCATTTACCCGGTTATATCCTTTGTGCACTCGCCACATGTCGGTTCGGCTGTTAAACTGATCGGACAGACGCTGCCCGAAGCGCAAAGGGATTACTTTTCAAACGAGACCGGAGTGACGGCACAAACGCCGCCAACCTTTCTTGTGCATGCAAATGACGATGATGTTGTTCCGGTGGCGAATAGCATTGCCTTTAATGAGGCACTGGTTGCGATGAAAGTTCCTGTTGAAACACATTTGTATCAGGCAGGGGGCCATGGCTTCGGTTTAAACAACAGGACGACCACAGACCAGTGGTTTGATCATCTTCAAAATTGGTTGCGCAGCAATCATTTTATCAACTAGAATGAATGCGGCAATTGAACTAGATTTCCGGAGTGGAGATGATGTCTTGTAGTTCCTGCAGTTCAGCGACTTTATCCAGGAGGCCCTGGCTTTCATACCCGGCAATCAGATTCCTTAAAATTCGCCTGATGATTTCCACATTACTGCACGGGGTATAGAACCCTGGCAATGGATCCAGCTGGAGCTGTCTGAGGAAGTGATCGACATCGTGTTTTCCAAATATGGCGCCCTTATTGAAGACATTGATGTAAAACAGTACTCCAAATTCATTTTCTTTCCTACGGCTTTCGTCTACGTAGCCCAGGATAAAGTGCTGCGGAAGGTTGACGCCGTATACCGGAATGTCCAGCTTCTGTGCGAGTGTGGAATAGAGAATGGCCAATGAAATCTGGTTTCCCCGTTTACTTTCCAACACCTGGCTGAGGTATGAGTTTTGTGGATCGTTGTGATTTTTCGTGTTTCCCCGGAAGCCATACACATTGTAAAAAACGTGGTTGATCAGCTTGATCTTCTCGATAGAACTCATTTCATACTGCAGGTCAAGCCAGATTTTCCGCTTCATTTCCTCAATTTGATTGATGAGCTTCTGTTCGTCCAGATCCGGGTATTGGTAGCGATTGATGATGAGTGCACCTTTAAGTAGATCAAAGGCACCACTTTGAAACCAAAGGCTCAGGTCCTCTTTCACATTATTAAATTGGATCAGATGGACCAGGTTCTCGATTCTTTCCTGGAGCACTGTATTCAGGGTATTTTCCCAAACATTTTCCAGAAAATCGATTACCTCATTTCCATATTCCAGTAAACGATTTTCGACATGTTCAAATACTTCCGGATCACTGTCATCGAGCAACTTCACCAGGGCGCTAATTTCCGTGCTGTGTTTCATGGGTACAAAGTGTTATGGGTAGTTGAGGCAGTTGCCTACGTTCCATCAATATTCATACCTTTTGTCTCTGGTATGCTTATGGTGGTTTGATTAGTATGCAATTACAATTGTTTACCTACTTTTGCGGATATGGCATTTACTTTTATTTATGACTTTTTAAAACACCGTTTTACTTCTAAAACCAGGCACGGAACGCATTCTCCGTTCGTTTACAAGTTAACGGATGAGGTAATTTACGACATTGGGGATAAATCAGATTATAAAAGGATAGAAGCGCAGCGAAAAAAACTTCTCCGTGACGATCGGCTGATTCAGGTAACGGATCTGGGTGCCGGATCACATCTGAATAAAAATCGTAGTAAGTCGGTAAAGCAGATTGCCAAAAATGCCTTGAAGCGGCCGAGACTGGCACAATTGATCTACCGGCTTGCTAAAGATACCCAGCCGGAGCTGGTTATTGAGCTGGGTACCTGCCTCGGACTGACGACCGCCTATCTGGCTACTGCGTTGCCAGAGGGGAAAGTGATTACCATTGAAGGGTGTCCGCAGACAGCGGAAGTTGCTGCTTCCAACTTCCGGGAGTTGCAATTGAAAAATGTAGAACTTAAGGTTGGGAACTTCGACGACCTGCTCCCGGCGCTGATCGACGAGAAGCAAAAGCTGGATTTCGTTTATATAGATGGGAACCACCGAAAGGAGGCCACCTTAAATTATTTCAAGTGGTGCTTGCCAAAGGTTCATGAAAATTCCCTGTTGATTTTTGATGATATCTATTGGAGTGCGGGAATGAAAGAAGCATGGGAAGAGATTAAGCAAAACCCTCAGGTAAAGGTCACCATTGATTTGTTTTGGATTGGCCTGGTGTACTTCAAAAAAGGGCAAGCCAAAGAACACTTTAAGATCAGGTACTAGCATTGGTTACTGGGAATGTCAAATCCCACCTGCGCGGCCACTTTTATAGGCTTGAAGATAGCCATTGAGAATTATTTACTACTTTTGCAAATTATTAAAAATTAGAAATGAGTACTAGAGGACCTATATCACAATTCATTGAAGGTAACTACCTTCACTTTAATGCAGCAGCTCTGGTTGATGCAGCTAAAGGCTATGAGCAGCACTTAGAAGAAGGCGGTAAAATGATGATCACACTTGCAGGCGCAATGAGTACTGCAGAACTTGGTATTTCGCTGGCGGAGATGATCCGTCAGGACAAAGTATCGATCATTTCCTGTACCGGTGCGAACCTCGAGGAGGACATCATGAACCTGGTTGCCCATTCGCATTACAAGCGTGTGCCAAACTACCGTGATCTTAGTCCGCAAGACGAGTGGGATCTGTTGGAAAATCACTACAACAGAGTTACCGATACCTGCATCCCGGAGGAGGAAGCATTTCGCAGGCTGCAGAAGCACATCCATAAACTATGGAAGGATGCTGATGATGCTGGCGAGCGTTATTTTCCACATGAGTACATGTACAAAATGCTGCTAAGTGGAGATTTGGAGCAGTATTACGAGATTGACCCTAAAAATTCATGGATGCTTGCAGCGGCAGAAAAGAACCTGCCAATTGTAGTTCCCGGATGGGAAGATTCTACCATGGGAAATATCTTCGCGTCGTATGTGATGAAAAAAGAATTGAAAGCAAGCACCATGAAGAGTGGTATTGAATATATGGGTTGGCTTGCTGACTGGTATATTGCCAATAGTGAGGGTAAAGGTGTCGGGTTCTTCCAGGTCGGTGGGGGTATTGCAGGTGACTTCCCGATTTGTGTTGTGCCAATGCTTTATCAGGATATGGAGATGCCGAACATTCCTTTCTGGAGTTATTTCTGCCAGATTTCAGATTCGACAACTTCATATGGTTCTTACTCCGGTGCAGTTCCAAATGAGAAGATTACCTGGGGAAAATTAGATATCCACACCCCGAAATTTATTGTAGAATCAGACGCGACGATAGTTGTTCCATTGATTTTTGCATGGGTATTAAAAATGTAATTTAAAAAAGCAAAACTATATCCCTTTCGGTGGGTTGTTCGAAAATCAGCGATTGTAAAAAATTGCTGATTTTCGTTGTTTAAGGCCTTTTTTGACGTCAATTTAGAATGGTTATAAATTGTATTTCCTGTCATTAATTTGTCATTGGTATCCTAATAAACTTTACTTTTGTGCACGTTTTGATGGTTAATATTCAATTAAAAGTCAATAACAATCATTCAGTTTTTTAAATAATAGCATTAAAATACTCATTATGAGGAATATCTCATTGATCATTAGAAGAGTTTGGAAGTCAGCATTCATGTTTACGGCCTTATCTGTTTTAATTGTTTCTGGTTCAAAAGCACAAGACGCGGTACAGGGTAGGGCAATCTTTAGAGAAAGATGTACATCTTGTCACGCATTAGATCGCGACCTTGTTGGTCCGGCATTACAAACGGTAGTTCCTACCAAAAGCGAAGAATTTTTAATCAAGTGGATTAACAATGCGCCAGCGCTTATTGCGTCCGGTGATAAAGAAGCTATTGAGGCGTCTAAATGGAATCCGAATGCAGAGATGACTGCGTTTCCAACGTTAACTCCTGACGAGATCAAAAACATTTTAGCGTATGTAAAAGCAGGCGAGCCGAAGAAAGAAGGTGAAGCTGCTGCTGGCGCTGCTCAGCAAGAAGTTTCAAGCTTTTCAATTGCAGGGGTTATTGCAGTAATTGTTTTATCTGTTATCGTTTTGATCGTCTTGGCTCGTGCCATCCGCATGCTGGAGCGTTTAATCTTGCAGAAACAAGGTGTTGTTATTGTTGAAGACACCAGACTTCCGGTATCTGAAGGAATTGCAAGATTGTTCAAAAACAAAAAATTCATATTTTTCTTCATATTGTGTCTGGTAATTTTCCTTGGGTCGTTTGGATGGATGGGTATGTGGAACACGGGTGTTCATACGGGCTACCAGCCGGTGCAGCCGATTAAGTTTTCGCATGAACTGCACGCCGGTGTGAACCAGATTGATTGCCAGTATTGCCACTCTGGTGCATTCAAATCTAAGAACGCATCAATTCCTTCGCTGAACATTTGTATGAACTGCCATAAAGCCGTACAAGGCAGGGACAATCACGATGGAAATATTTCTCCTGATATTCAAAAAATCTACAATGCATTGGGTTATGATGCAGACAAGATGACCTACGACAAATCTAAAGAGAAGCCAGTAGAATGGATCCGTGTACATAACCTTCCTGACTTTGCTTACTTCAATCACTCACAACACGTTGTTGTGGCGGAAGAGGCGATCCGTAAATCTAAAGGGATTAAGCCGAATGAGCCGGTTTGCTTTGCCTGCCATGGTCCTGTAGATACAATGGAAGAGATTTATCAGTATTCTCCTTTAACCATGAAATGGTGTATCAACTGTCACAAAGACACGCAGCTGGATGTAAAAGGCAACGCTTTCTACGACAAGATCATCGAAGCGCATGAGAAGATCAAAAAAGGTGAGAAGATTACTCCTGCTTCTTTAGGTGGCTTGGAGTGTGGTAAATGTCACTATTAATAATATTAGTTAAAAACGTTCGATAAACAGTAATATAGCTTAAATGGAAAGCAATAAAAAATACTGGAAAGGCTTAGAGGAGTTGAAAAATACTTCCGATTTTGTTGACAACAACAAAAGTGAATTTGCTGAGCCCCTTCCAATAGAAGATGTTTTAAATGAAGCAGGATTAAGTACAGTAACTCCGCGCCGCGACTTTTTAAAAGCTTTGGGCTTTGGTCTTGGTGCTGTTACATTGGCTGCCTGTCAGCCTGCTCCTGTACATAAATCTATTCCTTACTTGGTTAAGCCGGAAGATGTAGTTCCGGGTATACCTAATTACTATGTGTCCAGCTACAACGGTCAGAGTATTCTAGTAAAGACCAGAGAGGGAAGACCAATTAAAATTGAACCGAATCCGAATGCAGGCATATTCAGCCACGGTACAGATGCACCTACACAGGCTTCAGTTCTTGATTTATATGACGTATCGAAACTTAAGGCACCTGTTCTTAAGGGTTCAGAAACGACCTGGTCAAGTGTTGATCAGTTTGTAAAATCGGAGCTTGTTAAAGTTCAGTCTTCCGGTAAGAAGATTCGGATTGTATCTTCAACCATAACCAGCCCGTCTACTCAAAGCGTAATCGCTGATTTCACTAAGGCTTATCCGGCTACAAGACATATACAATTTGATCCCGTTTCTTACACGGGTATCATCAAGGCAAATGAGAACAGCTTTGGTAAAGCCGTTCTGCCGAAATATAACTTTGATAAAGCTGACCTGATCATTGGATTTGGTGCAGACTTCCTCGGTACCTGGATCAGTCCTGAAGAATATACTGTTCAGTATGTGTCTAACAGAAACGACCAGGCATTAAAGAGCGGTAAAATGTCACGCCACTTCCAATTCGAAGCTGGTATGAGCGTTACCGGTACCAATGCAGATACCCGCATCCCAATTAAATTGTCTGAAGAAGGACCTGCTTTGATCACTTTATACAACGCGATCACTGGCGGTACACTTGCTGGCGGCGTATTGCCAAACAATACCAGTGCGGAGAAAGCATTAAAACTTCTTGGTAAAGAGCTTGCGCAGAACAAAGGAAAAGCATTGGTTGTTTCCGGTTCTAACGATGTTTCTACACAGATCCTCGTCAATGCCATCAACTCGGCAATTGGCAGCTACGGCACAACAATCGACCTGGATAATCCGTCGAAACGTTACGCAGGTAATGATGCCGAATATTCGGAATTTTTGAACGAGCTGAACAGGGGAGAAGTAGGAGCGGTATTCATTTTAGATGCCAACCCTGCTTATGGGTCATTTAACGCGAAGTCTTTTGCGGCTGGCCTAAGTAAAGTGCCTTTGAAGGTATCTTTCTCAGACCGTTCTGATGAGAGTGCCGTTTTATGTGATGTGATTGCCATCAACCAGAACTACTTAGAGTCATGGGGTGATGCAAGTGTATATGAAGGCATTTATTCTATCGTACAACCGACGATCAATCCAATTTTCAATTCAAGACAGGCAGAGCAAAGCCTTCTGATCTGGTCTGAAAATCCGGTTAAAGACTACTATCAATATGTAAGAAACAACTGGGAAGCGAACATTCTACCGACTGTTGGCAAAACCTGGAATGATCTATTGCAAACTGGTATTTTCTTCGCACCGGCTAAGCCTGCAGGTAGCTATACCTTCAGCATGTCACTGGCAACTGTAGCGCCATCCGTGCTGAATACCAGTAAGGCACTTGCAAAAGATATAGAGTTACACGTTTACGAAAATGGCGCAATGCGCGGTGGTAAACATGCAAACAACGCCTATTTACAGGAGTTGCCGGATGCAGTAACCAAAGTGACCTGGGATAACTATATCGCCCTGGCACCAAAGTTTGCAGAGAAGCTTGGCTACAACGAATTTGATGTTGTAACGGTTAAAGCGGCAAACGGTTACTCCATTGACCTTCCTGTACTTATTCAACCAGGACAGGCGCAGGGAACAGCTTCCATTGCCCTGGGGTATGGAAGAACGAAAGCTGGTAAAGCGGGTGACAATGTTGGTAAAGATGCCTACCCGTTCCTTACCTTCAACAATGGTACACTAAATTACTACACTTCGGTAACCACTACTAAAACCGGTGATACCTACCAGTTGGCGCAAACACAAACGCACCATTCTTACGAAGGAAGAAATATCATCCGAGAGGCTACTTTTAAAGAATATGTGAAAGACCCGGCTAGCGGATCTGGAAATCATGGAGAAAAACATAAGACTTATGACTTATGGGACACTTTTGAAAGACCAGGTAATGACTGGGTGATGGCTATCGACCTAAATGCATGTACCGGTTGCGGTTCTTGTATTGTGGCCTGTAACGTAGAAAATAACATACCTGTTGTTGGACGTGATGAGGTTCGCCGTCGTCGTGAAATGCACTGGATTCGTATTGACCGTTACTACAGCTTTGAGGAGAATGGTAAAGGTGTTACAAAAGAGGACGAGATTGAAGAGATGGAAAATCTTGACAACGTGTCTGTTGTTCACCAGCCAATGTTGTGTCAGCATTGCGAGCATGCACCATGTGAGACAGTCTGCCCGGTATTGGCAACGGTTCACTCTTCAGACGGTTTGAACCATATGGCTTACAACCGTTGTGTGGGAACACGTTATTGTGCAAACAACTGTCCGTATAAAGTACGTCGTTTCAACTGGTTTAACTACTGGAATGACTCACGTTTTGATAACTACCTGAACAATGAATTTACACAGTTGGTTCTTAACCCAGATGTAACTGCTCGTTCAAGAGGGGTTATGGAGAAATGTACAATGTGTATTCAACGTATACAAGTAGGTAAACTGGAGGCTAAGCTGGAGAAACGTCCTTTGAGAGATGGCGACATCCAAATGGCTTGTCAGCAGGCTTGTCCGGCAAACGCGATTATCTTTGGTGATAAAAATGATCCGGAATCGAGAGTGTCAAAAGCTTTACGCAGTGAGCGTGTGTATTATGTACTAGAGGAGATAAACACACAGCCGGGTATAGGATACATGACAAAAATTAAGAATACAACACAAGCGTAAGCTGATATTAAAGAAAATAAATTATGTCAGGACATAACGAATCAATATTAAGAGAGCCATTAATCACCGGTCATGATATCACGTATGCAAAAATTACGGATGACATTTTAACGCCGGTGGAAAATAAGCCTAACAAGGCGTGGTGGATAGGATTTATCGTTTCACTACTGGGTGCAACATTATGGCTATTCGCTGTAAGTTATACCTTCTGGAATGGTATCGGATCATGGGGATTGAACAAAACAGTAGGATGGGCATGGGACATCACCGGGTTCGTATGGTGGGTCGGTATCGGTCACGCCGGAACGCTAATTTCTGCGGTACTTTTATTGTTCCGCCAGAACTGGAGGAACTCCATTAACAGATCTGCTGAGGCGATGACCATCTTCGCCGTTATCTGTGCCGCTACCTACGTTGTATCTCACATGGGCCGTCCTTGGTTGGCCTACTGGGTACTTCCACTGCCAAATCAGTTTGGGTCTTTGTGGGTAAATTTTAACTCACCGCTGGTTTGGGATATGTTTGCGATCTCTACTTACTTCTCTGTATCCTTATTATTCTGGTACACAGGTTTGCTTCCCGATATCGCAAGTATCCGTGACCGTGCAGTAGGCTTCAGACGCCGCATCTACTCGGTACTATCTTTCGGATGGACTGGAAACGTAAAAACCTGGCAGCGCTTTGAGGCGGTATCGCTTATTCTTGCAGGTATAGCGACGCCACTGGTACTATCGGTACACACGATTGTATCCATGGACTTTGCAACATCTGTGATTCCAGGATGGCACACGACAATCTTCCCTCCTTACTTCGTTGCGGGAGCGATCTTCTCTGGTTTTGCCATGGTACAGACGCTTCTATTGGTTACCCGTAAGGTTCTTGGGCTGGAGAACTACATCACCATGTTCCATATTGAGTCGATGAACAAGATTATCCTTGTTACCGGTTCGATTGTAGGTGTTGCTTATTTAACCGAGTTCTTCATTGCGTTCTATTCTGGTAGTGAATACGAACAATATACATTCCTGATCCGTTTCACCGGACCATACTGGTGGGCAGGTTGTATGATGTATGGTTGTAATATCCTGATGACACAGTTGATGTGGTTCAAAAAGGTAAGGACAAACATTCCCCTTTCCTGGATATTATCAATCATCGTTAACATCGGTATGTGGTTTGAGCGTTTCGTGATCATTGTAATTTCATTACACCGTGATTACCTTCCATCAAGCTGGGTCATGTTCTATCCTACATGGGTTGATGTGAGTGTGTTCGTTGGATCAATTGGTTTGTTCTTTACGTTGTTCTTACTGTTCTTAAGGGTGATGCCTTCTATTGCAATGGCCGAGGTTAAATTATTGCTTAAAACATCTAGTGAGCAGGCCAAACTGGCACAGATTAAAGAAGGACATATTGAGAAAACATACGTTAAGGAATATGTAGACTCTTTAGAGAAATTTGATAGTGTTAAACAAGAAGAATACGCAAAAATATAACAATGAGTAATATCAAATATATATTAGGCAGTTTTGGTGATCCGGACGAAATGATGCATGGCATCGACAAGTTACAGGAGAACAACATCTCTATACACGATGTGTATACGCCTATGCCGATACACGGTATTGAAGCCAAGCTTGGTGTAAAAAGATCAAGATTAGACATCGCGGCCTTCTTCTTCGGAATTACAGGAACGATAACCATGCTGTCTTTTGTTTATTATGCAGCAGCATACGACTGGCCGATCAACATCGGTGGAAAGCCTCACTTCGCCTTGCCGGATTTTATTCCGATTACGTTTGAGCTTACCATTTTATTCTGTGCTTTTGGTTTGGTTGGATCTTACTACGCGTCATCTCACCTTTTTCCAGGTAGAGCACCGAGGGTGATGGATTTGAGGGCTACTGATGATCGTTTCATCATTGCAATTGATGCTGCTCAAAATGCAGAGCACAGTAAAATAGATAGTTTATTGAAAGAGGCAGGTGCTTTAGAGATAAAATATAATGAAAGGAAGTATGTTAGCTATGAATAAGAGTAAAATAGTTTACGCTGCGTTTTTTGCTATTGCTTTTGTTGCATCGCTATCTGCATGCAGCGACAAGCGGAGCACCGGACTGGAGTATGCAAGAAATATGTATGATCCGATTGCACCCAATTATGATCAGGCCAATAAGAACTTTGCAAACGGGCAGACTGCTCAAACTCCCCCGCCGAATACAGAACCTATTGGGTTTGTAAGATATGAATACGCAAATACGAAGGATGGATATGAGGCTGCCGGAAGAGAATTGGTGAACCCAATGCAGTTGACCAAAGAAAACCTGACAGACGGAAAGCACTACTATACTGTATTTTGTTCTCCATGTCATGGCGAAAAGGGTGATGGTAAAGGGCATCTTGTTGAAATTGAGAAATACAGTGGAGTACCCGCTTACCATGGTGACGCTGCATCTTCCAGAGGTGGCATGATGAAAGACCTGACTGCGGGCAAGATCTACCATACGATTATGTATGGACTAAATAACATGGGCTCTCACGCCTCTCAATTGTCTCCGAATGAGCGATGGAAAGTAGTGATGTATGTTCAACAATTACAAAAAATACAATAAGAAAAGCAAGAGATAAATGGGAACTCATAATTATAATTTGACTGAGCAGTTTGAGTTTACAGGTAAAGCGAAAACTTTGAGCATAGTCGGCATCGTTATTGGACTGGCGGCTATAGGTTACGGTTTTTCCAATCATGAACTTCATGAAAGGACCTTTGCAAACCTGTTATTAATGGCGTACTACTTTGCAGCGGTTTGCATGTCCAGTGCATTCTTTTTAGCAATCCAGTTTGTTGCTCAGGCCGGCTGGTCTGCTGCCATCCTTAGGGTGCCACAAGCAATGGCCAGAACGCTGCCAATTGCTGCAGTAGTGTTAATCCTTGTCGTAGGTGCAGGTTTATATACACACAATCTATATCACCATTGGAATGCACCTGGATTAACTGATCCAACTTCTGAGAATTATGATAAGCTCATCGACGGAAAATCATCCTATCTGAATGTGCCTTTCTTTATGGCCCGTCAGGTGTTATTCCTGGGAGTATACAGCTTCTTCGCTGTTCTGTTTGCGAAGTTGTCCTACAATGAGGATTTAGCAGGCGGATTAAACTCTTATACAAAGAGCTTTAAATATGCTGCGATGTTCCTTGTTTTTTACGGGTTTACCACGCCGATATTTGCTTTTGACAACATCATGTCTTTAGAAGCGCACTGGTTTTCTACGATGTTCGGCTGGTACAATTTTGCTTCGATGTGGGTAAGCTGTCTTGCAACCATTGCTGTGTTGCTTATTCTGCTTCGTAAAGCCGGCTACATGCAGTTCGTTAACAACAGTCACCTGCACAACCTTGGACAGTTCATCTTTGGGTTCTCAATTTTCTGGACTTACGTTTGGTTCGCGCAGTTCCTTCTTATTTACTATGCCAACATGCCGGAAGAGACTGTTTACTTTTTCAAAAGGTTTGAATACTATAAATTCTGGTTCTATCTGAACTTGTTCTTAAACTTCTTAGTGCCTGTATTCTTGTTGATGGATAGGGACAACAAGAGAAAGGAAAACGTTTTGTTGACCATTTGTATACTTATAATCTGTGGTCACTGGGTTGATTTCTATCAGATGATTATGCCTGGTGCTGTGGAAAGCCACAATGGTTTCGGTTTTATAGAGATCGGCACTGCTCTTGGATTTGTTGGATTGTTTACCTTTACGGTTCTAACTTCATTAAGCAAACAAGCTTTGATCGCCAAAAACCATCCTTTCTTACAGGAAAGTTTGAATCACCATCTATAGGAGCGAGGTTAGAGATTAGTTATTTTATAGTATCTGAATACAACATACTACATTAAAGAAATGAGTTTAGGAAAATTTATAAATAAGAAGACAACAGCGTGTCTTGCAGTAATAGCCACTGCAGGTGCAAATACGAGTCTATTTGCACAAGAAGCTGCAGCAGGCGCTGGCGCAGCATCTAAAACGGTAGACATGGGACCTGTCTACAAGTCTGTATTGTTTTATACCCTGCTGTTTTTATTACTGTGCTTGTTTATAGCGATCATTGGTAAAGCGTTAAGGGTATATGAACTTACCAGAACAGCTCAGGATAAGCCTGAGGGAATCAACTGGAACAAGATCAACGCGGTACTGTTTGCTCTCTTCCTGATTGTTGGATTATATGGTGTATATTGGGAATACACGGTTCATGGAAACATGATCCTTCCTGAGGCCGCTTCCGAGCATGGCGTCCAGGTAGATAAGATGTTCAACATTACGTTGATCATTACCACGATTGTTTTCATATTAACACACATCTGCTTATTTGTATTCTCTTACCTATACAGACATAATAAAAACAGAAGAGCTTATTTTTATCCACATAACAATGCCTTAGAACGTGTTTGGACAATCATTCCTGCGTTGGTTCTTGCAGTTCTCGTGGTTATGGGATTCATTACCTGGAGATCAATCTTCTTCAAGATTGTGGATCCAAACAACAAGCCACTGAGCATAGAAGTAACCGCTCAGCAGTTTGCCTGGTATCTTAGGTATCCTGGAAATGACGGTGTTGTGGGTGTTAAAAACTATAAAATGGTTACCGGATTGAATACGCTGGGGATCGATTTTAAAGACAAGAATACGCATGATGATCAAAGTGCCGAGGAGCTGGTTATTCCGGTAAACAGACCGGTACGTATGATGATCAACTCTAAGGATGTTATCCACGGCTTTTATATGCCACACTTCCGTGTTCAGCTTTTGGCTAACCCGGGGATGGTAACATTCTTCGAATTTACGCCTACAGTTACAACGGTCGATATGCAGGCAAAGACCAATGACCCCGCTTTTAAGTATGTTTTATTGTGTTCTCAGATCTGCGGGTCAGGGCACTACAACATGCAGCGTACCGTTAGAGTTGTAACTCAGGAAGAGTATGACGAATGGATTGCGAAACAACCGACCTACATCAATAACGATTTGAGAAAGCGATTTAATTTGCCTTTACAAGCTGAGCCAAATGCAACTGCACCTGCGGCTACAGATTCAATCCCTAAGGATAGTGGTGCGGTTAGAAAAAATCAATTGGCCTTATTAAAATAACAACTGGAATAAGTAATATTATGTCAACGATAGCGATACAAAATTCACATACTCATGATAGCCATGATGCCCATGCACATGGACATCACAAGGAAACATTCTTAACGAAGTATGTTTTTAGTCAGGATCACAAGATGATCGCCAAGCAATTCCTAATTACTGGTATCATCATGGCTGTAATAGCCATGGGATTGTCGATCCTATTCCGTTTGCAATTGGCCTGGCCAGACACAAGTTTCCCTATTTTGGAAACGTTTTTAGGCAAATGGGCAGAAGGCGGAAGAATCCGGCCGGAGTTTTACCTGGCACTGGTTACCATCCACGGTACCATGATGGTTTTCTTTGTGCTGACAGCAGGGTTGAGCGGTACCTTTAGTAACTTACTTATTCCGCTTCAGATCGGTGCGCGTGATATGGCATCACCATTTTTGAATATGTTATCTTACTGGTTCTTCTTTACCGCATGTGTGGTAATGATGAGCTCTTTCTTTGTACAAACAGGCCCTGCGAGTGCTGGATGGACGGTTTATCCTCCCTTATCTGCGTTACCGAAAACAATCTCTGGTTCTGGATTGGGTATGACCCTCTGGTTAATCAGTATGGTATGTTTCGTTGCATCATCTTTGATGGGTGGTATCAACTACGTAAGTACTGTTTTGAACATGCGTACTAAAGGAATGGACTTATGGAAAATGCCATTGACCATCTGGGCCTTATTCTTAACTGCTGTATTGGGTATCTTGTCTTTCCCGGTACTTGTTGCAGGAGTTGTCTTGCTGATCTTTGATAGAAGTTTTGGCACGAGTTTCTACTTGTCTGATATTGTTATTGGATCTCAAGTATTGCCAAATGAAGGTGGATCACCGATCTTATGGCAACATTTATTCTGGTTCCTGGGACACCCTGAGGTATATATTGTAATTATGCCTGCTTTGGGTATTTCATCTGAAATCATTTCAGTAAATTCAAGAAAGCCGATCTTCGGTTATCATGCGATGGTTTACTCGTTAATTGGTATTACAGTACTATCCTTCCTGGTTTGGGGTCACCACATGTTCGTTACAGGTATGAACCCGTTCTTAGGGGGTGTATTTATGGTGACGACACTGATTATTGCGGTGCCGTCTGCCATTAAGACCTTTAACTATTTGGCGACTTTATGGAGAGGTAACATCAGATTTACGCCGGCAATGCTTTTTGCAATTGGTTTGGTGTCTTTCTTTATCTCGGGTGGTTTAACCGGTATATTCTTAGGTAATGCATCGTTGGACATTAACTTACACAACACCTATTTCGTTGTGGCCCACTTTCACCTTGTAATGGGGTCAGCTGCAATATTTGGTATGCTTGCCGGTGTGTATCACTGGTTTCCAAAGATGTTTGGCAGAATGTTAAATCCTAAATTGGGATACCTGCACTTCTGGCTTACATTTACTTGTGCTTACCTGGTATTTTTTCCACTTCACTTCTTAGGTCTTGACGGTGTTCCCCGTCGTTACTATGCATTCACTGAGTTTGAGTTTATGCAAAAATGGATGACTGTAAACGTATTTGTAACGTGGTCTGCAATCGTCGCAGCATTGGCTCAGGTAGCGTTCCTGTTTAACTTCTTCTATTCTATATTCCGTGGAAAGCCAGCTCCTCAAAATCCATGGGAAGCGAATACTTTAGAGTGGACTACCCCGGTAGAACATTTACATGGCAACTGGCCGGGAGAGATTCCAACGGTTTACCGTTGGCCATACGACTACAGTAAGCCTGGCGCAGAGGAAGATTTTATCCCGCAGACAGTACCTTTCTCACAAACGATGTCTTCTAATGAGATTCATGACTTTGAGGGCAATGAAAACTCTGAGCGCATTCAGAACGAGTGGATGGCTAAACAAGAGCAAATTGAAAGAGAGAAAGTCGACTAATATAAGTCTTTGAATTTTATTGATGGGGTATCTGCAGGAGTATATACTCGCTACAGATGCCCCATTTTTTTTAACATACACACGGCATGGTTCCTGAACCTGAACAAAGATTTGTTAGGCTAAACGTGATCACTATTGTTGTTACCTTATTGCTGATCCTCGCTGGTGGAATTGTTCGCAGTACTGGATCCGGAATGGGGTGTCCAGACTGGCCCAAATGTTTTGGACAGTATATTCCTCCAACATCCGTAGCTCAGCTTCCTTTGGATTATGAGCAGCATTTTCTTGATAAGAGAGTTGAAAAGAATGAACGTTTTGCCCGGACCTTAGAGAAGATGGGTAAAGCGGAGCTAGCAGATAAAATTCGTTCTGATAGATCCATTCTCATACCCGAGAGCTTTAATGCGGCGCAAACCTGGACGGAGTACGGCAACAGGCTTATGGGCGCCCTAACTGGCGTATTTTTGCTTGTGCTAACCGCCATGTCTTTCTCTTACAGGGGTAGGGCAAACCGAATCATTGTACTCAGCATATTTAACTTGTTTTTGGTAGGATTCCAGGCTTGGCTGGGGTCGATCGTCGTGTCTACGAACTTATTGGCATGGGTGGTCACAGTACATATGCTTCTCGCTTTGGTCATTCTTGCCGTTCTGGTATATACATACAATTATGCCCGTCAGTTGCACAAAGAACCAGTTACAGTGATGTCCAGTGTCGTCTGGTTAAAAGTACTTGTCTTTGTGACCGTCGTGGTTAGTGTCATCCAGGTCGTGCTGGGGACGGAGGTACGTGAGCAGATCGATTCTATTTCAAAGGGGCTTACGGCTACCGCACGGGAAACCTGGGTAGGGCAGGTAGGCAGCTTGTTCAACTACCACAGGGATCTGGCAGTGCTTGTTGCCGTGCTTAATGTGTTTGTATACAAACTTATTATGGACAAGTTCGGTGGTAAGGATACAGAGATCCGCGTCGGCAGCTGGGTAATAATTGTTTTGGTCCTTCAAATTGTAACTGGAATATTATTGTCTAACTTTGCACTGCCGCCATACGCTCAGGCCTTACATATTTTGTTTTCAACAACATTATTTACTTTACAGTTCTACTTGTACTTACTGGTCTACAGGACTCATACGTACAATCAATAAAAACACAGATTTGAAACAGTTTTTCGCAGATTTCTCCAAACTCATCAAACTTAGACTTACCTTTTTGGTGGTTTTTTCGGCCTCCGTTACTTTTCTGATGGGATCCAGAATGCAGGTTTCCCGTGGAGATATTCCGGGAATTGCCTGGGGCAATTGGTTGATTCTGATCATCGGCGGCTTCCTGGTGACTTCAGCAGCGAACTGCTTCAACGAGATCATCGAGAAGGACCTGGATAAACTTATGACCCGTACGAAGGACCGCCCTATTCCTGCAGGTACGATGACTACGGGCCAGGCGTTGGTAATGGGGCTCATTATGGGAATACTAGGAACGTGGTTGCTTGGGAAATTGAACCTGGAGACAGGGTTGCTTTCCGTATTCTCCATTCTGCTGTATGCATTTGCATACACGCCGATGAAGCGGAAGTCGCCCATTGCTGTCTTCATAGGCGCCATCCCGGGTGCACTTCCTCCACTGATCGGTTACCTCGCAGCACTGGGCCGAAATACACACTTTCTTCCAATCGACTACCAGATTGCAGTGATCCTGTTCCTTATCCAGTTTGTTTGGCAGTTTCCGCACTTTTGGGCAATTGCATGGGTTCTTGACGATGACTACAAGAAAGCAGGTTTCCGTCTTTTGCCAACAACAAAAAGAGATAAGATAAGCGCGTTCATCACGTTCCTAAGTACGATCATTTTAATTCCTGTCAGCCTGCTGCCTACATTTTACGGTTTCGGTGGCTATTATGTTGCTGTAATTTCCGTACTCATTGGTCTGGCCTTTGCCTTCACCGCACTGAAATTGCTGATGAACCAGGAACTGGCAAGTGCACGCAAGGTCATGTTCTGTTCCTTTATCTATTTGCCGCTGGTACAGCTGGCATTATTATTTGACTTTATAACAAAATAAGTACATATGGTACAATCAATTCATCAACACGAAATGGGGCCAAGTAATCACAAGGCCAAAAAGTTCATCATCTGGTTATTCGTCGTTTCTTCTACCATTATGTTTGGTGGATGGACAAGTTATTACATCGTATTCGCCGCTTCTAAGGGTAAAGGTCACGGGCTGGTTCTGCCGGATGTATTTATCTACAGTACCCTTGTACTTGTAGGCAGTAGCATTTGTCTTTTCCTTGGCTCCAGGGCATTTAGAAACAAGCAGCTTCAGCCACAGAAGACATTCTTATGGCTGACCCTGTTATTAGGGGTGATATTTGGGTATCTCCAATTTGCAGCGTGGATCAGTCTGTATCAAAGTGGCGCTGTGCTCGTAAACAATAACGCGGCCATTTCTATGATATACATTGTCTCCGGAATACACCTTTTACATATCCTGGCCGGTCTGGGCATCATTCTGAGTTGCCTAACTGGTATATACGGCAAAGTATCGGATGATACGCTGCAATTCAGGATGGAAATATCCTCAATCTTCTGGCATTTTATAGATATATTATGGATATATCTCTATGTTTTTTTACTTTTGAACAGTTAGACTAATTAACAAACTATACAATTTTTAAAATGGATTCATTATCACAATTAGATCAGGTAAAAACTACTCCATGGAGTGGAGGCCGTTCACCGTGGTCGGTAGAGTACGGAAAAATAATGATGTGGTTTTTCTTGTTATCGGATGCCTTTACTTTCGGGTCATTACTGATCTACTACGGAGCACAACGATTTACAAAGTCTACCTGGCCTGATCCGGATTTAGTGTTCCAGTCTTTTCCTGGTGTTGCCGAAAGTGGCGCTCCATTGGTATTCGTGGGATTGATGACATTTATTCTGATTATGAGTTCAGTGACAATGGTACTTGCCGTCGAAGCTGGACATAGAAGAGCTAAGAACGAGGTTATCGGATGGATGATCGCTACCGTGATTGGCGGTTTTATGTTCCTTGGATGCCAGGCCATTGAATGGACGCACTTGCACCATGAAGGATTCTGGTGGGGAACGATCCCGGAAGCGAGTAAATTACAGCACTTTTTCAATGGAGAAGTATCGGCTGTATCTGCTCAACAGTTTGCAAATCTATTCTTTACCATAACAGGTTTCCATGGTTTCCACGTGTTTACAGGCGTTCTAATCAACATCATCATTCTTTGTATGACCATCGCCGGAACTTTTGAAAGACGCGGTCACTACCTAATGGTTGAAAAGGTTGGTTTATACTGGCACTTTGTTGACTTGGTTTGGGTTTTCGTATTTACATTCTTCTATTTAGTTTAATTTATTTAATAAGATATTATGTCTGATCAACACATACACGCAACAGAAGAGCATGGCCATGACGAGCATGCCGGACTATCGAAGAAGAAAATTTGGCAGGTATTCGGTATTCTGCTACTAATTACGGTAATCGAGTTTATTATTGCCCTTTGGGTGCTACCAAACAATTACATGTCTCACCATGTAGGGAACATTGTTTATATTTTATTGACGATCCTTAAAGCTTTTTATATTGTAGCCTATTTCATGCACTTGAAATATGAGAAACTCGGACTTCAGCTTTCACTTACAGTCTCATTCATTTTTATCATTTACTTTATTGTACTCATGTTAATTGAAGGAAGCTACTTGCATTTACATATGCCATTTCAGTAATGAAGCTTTTCCCAATTAAAAAAATATTAATCCTGGTAACCATTTTAGCGGTACCAGGATTTTTATATTATCTGCTAAAGGAAAAAGGTAAAAACAGGTATAAGCCACTTCCTTTTTTCGGACCCAAGGTCGTTGCTGCAACGTTTCACAATGTTCGCGGTACTCAGGTTCCGGACACCATATACCATCAGGTTTCGGATTTTAAGCTGGTTAATCAGAATGGTGATTCTGTGGCCCTCGCCAGCTATAAAGGTAAAATCCTTATTGTAAACCTCTTTTATACCCAAGGCAAGAACTACGGAGTGGATTTTACCAACAAGGCCGTTAAAGCTTTTGAAGCCTCGTACGGAGGTAATCAGGTCATCAACTTCGTAAGTTTAAGTATAGACCCCAAGCACGACTCACCGGAGGTACTTTCCAGCTATGCCAAAGGTCTTGGAGCGCAAGCCGGTAAGTGGGATTTACTTACAGGAGACAGCACGCAAATCTACAACCTCATCAATAAACAATTATTCGTTGATGCACTCCAGGAGAATGTTGATGGTACCACCAGGTTTATTTATAGTAATCTGTTTGTACTGCTAGATCCTCAGCATCGCATAAGGGGATACTACGAGACAACCAACCAGGAAGCGCTATCTAAGCTGGACGATGAGATCAAGGTGCTGATTGTTGAAGAATTAAGAAACAACAAAGACGGACGATAGTCTTTCCAAAACAATATAAATGAATCTAACGGACAAGTTTTTCCTGCGCCTGGTATGGGTGGTCACTGCAGTGGTGTTATTGGTTGTAATTGTGCTAAAAATTGTACCGGCACCAAGCACTGTTCCATCATTCTTATATGTTTTTCCACACATCATCGGCGGTATAAATGCGACATGTTCTGTGTTGCTGATTGTATCATTAATCTTTATTAAGAACAAAAATATTCAGGCGCACAAGGTCACCAACGTCATAACCTTCATCCTGTCTGCTATATTCTTGATTTTCTACATCATATTTCATTTGTATGTGAAGGACACTAAATTTGGTGATGCAGACCACAATGGCGTATTGTCTGCCGCCGAAGCTGCTGCAGCGGGAGGATTGCGTTACGTATATTACGTAATTTTAATCACCCATATTCTGCTGGCAGCAATTGTATTGCCGTTGATTTTGGTGAGTTTCTTTCGTGGATTTAACATGCAGATTGAAAGGCATAAAAAAATTGTAAGATGGGCTTATCCCGTGTGGCTTTATGTGGCTGTTACAGGTGTAATTGTTTATCTCATGATATCGCCATATTATAATTTTTAAAACATTAAAGCGTTTAGACGGTAGATGATACTGTTTAAAGCAGATAAGAGCTGCGTGTCGCCTGCCTTGTAGTATATTTATGAAGTGAAAACAGGCCGGCAGATGCTGTGAAATGAATAAAGCTTAGCAAAGCTCATCACCCTTAAAAAATAGTATTCTGATGAAAAAGATCATTTTCTTCGTTCTCCTGGTTTCCGCAATTGGTTTATCGTCAATTCAGCGGGCTGATGCTCAATGTGCAATGTGTACCGTGAATGCAGAACAGGGTGCCACGAATGGAAATTCTCAAACCAAAGGCATCAATGATGGAGTATTATTCCTGCTCGCCGCCCCCTTCGTCCTGGTTGCGGGCGTCGGCAGCATTTGGTATTTTAAATATCACAAGCAACAGCCGGTTGCCTAGTATGATCAAACCAGAGACCCTCAAGTTTATCAAAGATGTTGCTGAGAACAACAATAGAGAGTGGTTTGCCGAACACAAAGCCGAATATGAAGCTGCCAGAGCTGATGTGCTGAAGTTCATTGGCTTGCTTATCCCGTTGCTGGCCGACACAGATCCTGCCTTTTCCAGAGAAACCCAGTCAAAGAACTGCTTATTGCGCATCTATAGAGATGTCCGATTTTCCAAGGATAAGTCTCCTTACAAAACAAACTTCGGCATCTTCTTCGCTGTTCATGGTAAAACAGGGACAGAACCCGGTTACTATATTAATGTAGAACCAGGCAACTGCTTTTTCGCTGCCGGATACTGGCAGCCGGACGCCTCCGATTTGAAGAAAATACGCGAGGAGATCGACTACAATGCTCAGGACTTTCTGGATGTCATTGGCGCCAAAGGCTTCAAGGATATCTTCGAACTCAGCCGTGAGGATAGCCTGAAAACCTCCCCTAAGGGATATCCGGCAGATCACCCGATGATTGATGTTCTTAAGCTGAAAAGCTTTTCAGCCATCACTCATATACCGGACGATGCTTTCTTAAAGCCATCAATCGTTAATAAGTTGAAAACTGCGTTTGAAACTATACATCCGTTTATTCTATTTTTACGGACCGCTGTTGATCAGTAATTAATCGTTAACCTGCCATCAGGCAATAAAAGAAAAAAATGAAGAGAATCAGTTTAATCCTGGCTGTTGTACTATTTTGCAGCGCGTTCAGCGCTTGTGTCGTAATGTCCCCTAAGAAGTATAAAGCCTTGCTGGCAAGGCAGGATTCCTTGAACAGGGGATGGTCAGAATCCCAGTTAAGTGGTGGGAATCTGGAAAACATTATTGCTAAACTCAGAAAAGATACGGCCAGCTTAAATGGTAAATTGGAAGATCTTCAAGAGAAATATACAGCAATGGACGCAAATTATGCGAAACTACGCAACAACAGTTCCTCAGAGATCAATAAGCTATCAGACGATTTAAAGAAGCGTGAGCAGCGTCTTAAGGAGGTTGAAGAAGTGCTTCGTAAGCGGGATGAATCAACCAATCAGCTGAAAGAAAAATTGCAGCAGGCATTACTTGGCTTCACCAAAAGCGGTCTGACTGTTGAGATTAAAAACGGAAAGGTTTATGTTTCCTTAACCGACAAATTGCTGTTCCCTTCCGGAAGTATTATTATTGATGAAAAGGGAAGACAGGCCTTAACACAGCTGGCGAATGTCCTTAAGGAACAATCCGACATAAATATCGCAGTTGAAGGACATACCGATACACAGAAGATCAAGAACCTCGGACAGATCAAAGACAACTGGGACCTGAGCGTTTTGAGGTCTACATCGGTGGTGCGTTACCTGACAGAAAACGAGAAGGTGGATGGTGTACGCATGACTGCCACAGGCAAAGGCGAATTCCAGCCGCTAGGCTCAAATTCGACTGCAGATGGCCGAAGCAAAAACCGCAGGATAGAAATTGTATTGTCTCCGAAATTGGATGAACTCTATGACCTGATCAAACAGTAAACAACGATGTTTCTGCCAAAAAGCGAAACATCACCGAATCACAAATAAAAAAGGAAGAGCCCGATTGCGGGCTCTTCCTTTTTTATTTTCACTTGATACCTGCAGTTTGCTTGCAGTACAGCTCGTACAAACGATCCCGCCTGAAGATCAATGACTCCTGCCTCCCCTAAAATGGACTGGAAAAATCTGCAAATGCAGGTAGTTCAAGGTCCTTTTGTGAGAACACCATTGACTCTTCTGCAACATCCGCACTCCAGTTGATGTTCAGCTGCCTGTCATTCCAGATCACACCAATTTCAGAGTCCTTATCATAGTAGTTACTCACCTTGTAGGTGAAAATGGTATTGTCTTCCAAAGTCAGAAAGCCATGTAAAAACCCTGGTGGAACCCACAGCTGCCTGTGGTTGGTTCCGCTCAGCTCGATGCTGAAGTGCTGACCAAAGGTAGGTGACGCTTTCCTGACGTCTACAGCGACATCAAGCACGCTGCCCTGGATAACCCTAACCAGCTTGCCTTGTGCAAATGGAGCCCGCTGTGCATGCAGGCCGCGCAAGGTTCCTTTTTGTGAAAACGACTGATTGTCCTGCACAAATCGGGCATCTATCCCTGCCTCCGCAAACAACTTACTGTTGTAACTTTCATAAAAATACCCGCGGTTATCCTGCCATACCTTAGGTTCGATAATTAAGAGATCTTCTATTGGTGTCTTAGATATATTCATTTAGTCTACGTATTGCATTAAAGTCCGGAAGGCTACAAACCTATCCTTAAATTTATCATTCAATTCCTGCTGCAATGCCGGAGCAAATTCGGCCTGGTATTCTTCGTAATCAGCCATTGTCTCCGCGAGATATTGTGCACAATAGGTAATTCCTTCATTCGGCGAGTCAACCACCCGCAACAATTTACTCGAGAGAAACTTTCCTGTCGCCATTACCAGCGGAACATGAACTGTTTGCATCCATTCCAGCCATTCATCTGCGGCCGCATCGTCTACAATCAAGGTAACATTATATAAATACATGCTGCAAAGATAAGACTATGAAGCAATATAACGTCCTGCTTCTTACCTTAAAGCGGCAGCATGCATCCCTACAACGCGCATCATACAATACCAAAACGTAAGGAGTGGCCAATCGCTTGTGCATGTTAGCATGATAGAATACAAAGTGCTTTCAAATTCCCAACCCGCTGCAACAGGGACAGGTATTTTAAATGTTACCAAGATTCTGTATCACTTCAGTTAAATATGATTAATTTGATATTTGTCCACTGCAGTGCAGATAAGTAACAATGTTGGTGTAAAAAGTTTTGGATAACTGGTGTTCCGTACTTTTGAAGTGTCAAATGAGAATCGTTTTTAGAAGATATTTCAGCCTTATATTATTAACGCTGCTGTTTGCCTGCAAACGGGAGCAAACCCGGCTTATCCCGGTGAATGACTTTTTCAAGTCTGAAGAAAAGGTTGCATTCTCGGTTTCACCTGATGGTAAAAACCTGTCCTACCTGAAGTTGGTTGGTACGCGCCAGAATATTTTCGTAGAGGACGTCAGTACCGGAAAATCATTTCAAGTCACCAGACTACAGGATAACCAAATTGGCTATTATTTCTGGGTTAGTAGCGATGAACTCATCTACTACAAGCAAAATCCAGGGCCTGGCAACCAGGCGGATGTATACATCATCAATAAATCCGGCGAAAATGAGCGTCAGTTGAATGATAACGAGCAAAGCCGGATGCGGGTCCTTAAAGATCAGCTTATCGACAACAAATACTTGCTGGTATCTTCCAATAAACGGGATTCGACAGTCTTTGATGTCTATCGCCTAAATGTCAGGAATGGAAAAATGGAAATGGCAGCAAAGAATCCGGGTAACATCACCAACTGGATTACAGATGCCAAAGGGCAGCTGCGCCTGGCATCCTCAAGCGATGGGGTAAATGAAACACTTCTTTACCGGGAGAACGAAAACCAGGCATTTAAACCTATTCTAACCAACAACTTTAAAACCACCATCAACCCGATCGCCTTCTCAGAGACCCAACCCGATATTATATATGCGATCTCTAATGTAAACCGGGATAAAAATGCACTGGTAGAACTCAACTGTAAAACCGGGAAGGAGACGAGGGTCCTCTTCGGCAATGACACGCTGAATGTGGTGGATGCACAGTATTCAAGAAGCAAAAAACGGATGGGTTTCGTCGTTTGTGAAACCTGGAAAAAGGAGAAATTCTACCTGGATGATACCGTAGCAACTTTCTACCGCAAGCTGGACAAACTCTTGCCAGAGACGGAGTCACGGATTATAGACCGCGACAAAGCAGAGAACGTTTTTGTGGTCCGTACCTTTACAGACCGCAATCCAGGCTCGTATTACCTCTATTTTGCCGATAAGGGTACCATCCGGAAATTAAGTGATTTTAATTCTTCCATAAAGGAGGAGAATATGTGCGAAATGAAACCCGTATCGTATACCGCAAGGGATGGGGTTAAAATCAATGGCTATCTTACCCTGCCGCTTAACAGGCCTGCAAATAACCTTCCTGTAGTGGTGTTGCCGCACAATGGTCCGGGAAGCAGGAACAGCTGGGGTTACAATCCCGAAGTGCAGTTTCTTGCCAACCGTGGCTATGCAGTCTTCCAAATGAACTACCGCGGTTCCTCAGGCTATGGCAAGGAATTTATGGCTGCCGGATTCAAGCAATGGGGTGGCAAAATCAATAACGACATCAACGATGGGGTAAAATGGCTCATAAACCAGAAAATTGCCAACCCAAAGAAGATTGGTATCTACGGTACCGGTTTCGGTGGATATCTCGCGCTGAATAGTGTATATACCAACCCAGGCACATTTGCCTGTGCGGCGTCAAACTCCGGTGTCATCAACCTCTTCAGCTATCTGAAGTCGATTCCGCCATACCTAAAAAATAACCTGCAGATGTATTATACCATCATCGGTAATCCAATTCTGGAAGTGGACTACATGCGGCAGGCCTCACCAGTATTCCATGCAGAAAAGATTAATGTTCCTGTATTTATCGCTCAGAGCCCAAAAGACCCGCGCATCAATTCCGGGGAGGTGGTCCAGTTCGTAAAGGAGCTTCAGAAGCGTGATGTAAAGATCACCTACTTTGAGAAAGACCAGGTATCATCCCCTACTGCAAATGATCAGGGCAGGCAACAATTATATCTCGCACTGGCGGATTTCCTTGATATGAATCTGAAAAAGAGATAGCTTCGTAAATGGCTTCAGACAAGAACAGCGGCTATCGTAAAAACTTCTCACTGATCGTTACTTTTCTTATACTGATCTCTGTACTCTTCGTCCTTTCTTTATTTCTGGCCTATAATTTCAGCAAGAAATTTATAGAGAATGAGTTTGTCTCAGAGAAAGTAAAGGTGCTGGAGGCGAGCATCAAACCATATAATGAGTTTTTCCAGAACAAGCTTCCTGAGGTTTCGTACTACAATGGTTACCTGGATTCTGCAACGACTGCAAAGTTCGTAGACACCCTGCTGCTTCAATACCCCTTTGTGTCCAGAGTGATCTTTTACGATGCAGAAGTAAGCAGCAAGCCGGTCAGGGATGGGCTAAATACGGGTCATTTCTCCTTCGGTCCCAAGTTCATCTATCAGTTTGGGAGCCTGGTGCCGCTGGATTCCGTTAAACTGTTTTCCAGAGATGAGCCACAGCGCTTCGGCAGGGGCGATGATTTCAACGCCCTGGGGATCAAATTTATCTCCTACATTGAAACGCTCGATACCGCCCGTGCGCCCGACCCCGAGGAGCTTTTCAGCAACTTCAGCATCGTGCGCGCCAACAAGATTACGTACCTGAATATTCCCCGATTTGAAGACCTGAAGGTATACAAGCAGATGATGCACAGAAATCTCGCTACCGCTCCGGTGTATCAGCAGGATATGCTCTCTTTCTACCTCGACCCATCCAAGATCCGGATCATTAATTCTCAACCCAAACTTTATCAGAACATCCGGATTGAGCAACTGACCTATGATCCGCTGGATACCTCCTCAGAGTACATCAGTACGGAGATCACGCTTCCAGGTCCGTTTTCCGATTATAAATTGTATTTCATCTCTGCAAAATCGTTCGTAGACAAAGCCATTTTCCGATACTTCCTGCCGATTGCTGTCATCATGCTTGTTTTCTATGGCATTCTGGTGCTCGTTGCATTCCTGATTTACCGGAACCTGAATGTCAACCACAGAATGTTCAAGCTGCAATATGACTTTGTAAACAACCTCACCCACGAGTTTAAAACCCCGGTAAGTGTTATTAAGATCGCCGGGAACAACATTAAAAGTGCCAGCAGCCTCAGTGAGCAGGAACAGCAGATGTACGGCCGTATCCTCGATGAAGAGGCGGATAAGCTCAACGGATTAATGAACAAGCTTCTTGCGTTCACGCAGATCGAAAATAAGGCAATCCATTTGAATCAGGACCGGGTGAACATTGTAGACTTCATAGAAAGTACGATCGAGTCGCATGTTTTAAAGTATCCTGATTTCCAGTTTACCTACGATGTATCCGGCTTTGAGACGTTCACCACAGATCCCGTACTGCTTGGCAGTCTGTTTGATAACCTGGCAGAGAATGCGTACAAATATTCACCTGCAGGCCGGAAGTTCTTACATGTCAGTGCCCGCCTCATCAAAGGCAGGATTGTGTTCCGCTTCACAGATAAAGGGATCGGTATTCCAGCTCCGGAAATAAATAATATCTTTAAGAAGTTTTACCGGATCCAGAACCAATACAATCAGAACGGGAGCGTGGGCCTCGGCCTGGCCTTCTGTAAGGAACTGATTAATTTTATGAAAGGCGAGATCTCGGTGAAAAGTAAAGTTGGCGAAGGCACAGAGTTTAAGATAACACTACCATATAACGATTAAAAAGATGTCTAAAGGGATTAAAATATTAATAGTAGAAGACGATGAGAACCTGCGTTTTCTGGTCGTACATCGCCTGCATGCAGAAGGATATGAAGTTTTAGAAGTAGGGGATGGTGAAGTTGCGGAGAAAACCATCCTTACAGAAAAGCCGGATATCGTTTTGCTGGATTGGATGCTTCCCGGAAAGGAAGGATCCCAGGTCTGTGAAAGTGTCCGCAAGCAGGGCTACGAGGGGCTGATCATCATGATGACCGCGAAAGCTCAGGATGTCGATAAAATTGATGCCTACAATTTTGGAGTGTCAGATTACGTGGCCAAGCCATTTAACATGGATGTGCTGATCGCCATGCTCGACAGCAAGGTAAAGTTTCTGCTGAACAGTGACCGCTCGGAGATTCACCGCTTTGGCGATATGGAACATCATCCAAACATCCATACCCTGTACAGGAACGGAAAGAAAATCGAGCTGACGATTTTGGAGAACAGAATATTGCTCTACTTCCTTCGGAACCCCAATAAGGTAATTAACCGTGATGCATTGATGCTGGAGGTATGGGGATACAATTCAGATGTAAATACACGGACCCTCGATATGCACATTGTAAGGCTTCGTAAGAAGATCGAGCTTAATCCCGATAATCCGCAACTCTTGCAAACCGTAAGAGGCGTAGGCTATCGTTTTAACGCGAATTAAGCGCCTTGTTTCAACGTAAAGACGGTGATCTCTGGCAGAATGCCAACCCTGCCAGGGTATCCCAAAAAGCCATATCCAACATTTACATACAGCTGCTGGTTATTCTCTTTGTATAAACCTGCCCATTCCTTGTAGATATATTCGACCGGGCTCCACTGGAAATCTTTTGTACGTACACCGAACTGCATGCCATGGGTGTGCCCGCTGAACATGGCATCAATCTGAGGGTACTCAGATAGCACCTGTCCGCGCCAGTGCGAAGGATCGTGCGAAAGCAGCAGCTTTACCGGAAGATCGTCGGTATTCTTCACCGCCAGATCCATCCGTCCGTATTTTGGGAAACGGCCCATGCCCCAGTTTTCAATTCCAAGGATGCCGATCTCTTCTCCATCCACTTTCAGCCGTCGATGCTCGTTCATCAGCAGGTCGAAGCCCATTCGTTCATGTGTTTTAATCACATCCTGCAGGTTTTTAGCCTTTGCAGGGGACGCGCCTTTTCCAAAATGATAATCGCCATAGTCGTGATTTCCAAGAGAAGAGTACACCCCCAATGGAGCTTTCACCCGGCTAAAAATATCCTGGTAATGTCTCATCTCCGTAGCCATATCGTTCACCAGGTCTCCGGTAAAAAAGACCAGGTCTGGTTTCTGAGCCAGGAGCATGTCCACACCACCATTTACGGCAGTAGGGTTGTAGAAGCTTCCGGAGTGGATATCGGATATCTGTCCCAGCGTCATCCCGTCAAAAGCTTTCGGCAGGTTGGGCAGGATCAAATCCTGATGGCGTACCTGATAATCGTACGCACCCGAAACAATACCCCAGCTTAGCGAGGTCAGCGGTACGGCCGCTGCAACTAGCCCAGCCTTCACCAGGAACTCTGATCTGCTGATCGGCTCGCCAGGTAATGCAGCAACCGCTGTATCCTGAACAGGCACTTCGCCATCCCCAACAGGCACTTCGCTTTTCTTAGCCTTCGAGCGAAACAGTTTAATAACAAACCTTCGCAGATCGTCTATAAGTAAAAAGGGCAGCATCACCACCTTGCAGCCGGTACTCAGGAAGAATCCGACCAGGATGATGGCCCGGAGTGTAAGAAAAAGATTTAGATAGATTCCCGCGAACACGCCGAAAATCAAAAACAGATTATATCCCCACCATAAAATGCCAAACGTCTTTTTTGTCGTTGGTTTCCAGCGTTTAAACACGGAAAGTATTGCATTGTAAAAGTAATAGTCAAAAGCAAGCAGCAGCAGGCACAGTGGGATGAGTACAGCAATTCTCCCCATTACCTGAAGTCTACATCCTCATCATCATCCGGGTCAACAGTAAACAGGCTTTCAAACATGTCCGAGAATCCAAATCCACCTTCCAGGTAATCTTTGCTCAATTGTGAGTACTCTGCAAGTCCATGCAACACAAATTCCATCAACAACAGCGTCTGGTTGGCGCTAAGCTTAGGATGAAATTTCTTGACCAGATCGTACAGTCCGTTGATCTGCATCAGCTCTTTTTTGTACTGCGGAGCGGTAAGCATGTCCGACAGGTCCGTTGTATTTCCTTCGGCAAACCATTCGGAGATCAACTGATAAGGGTTCGGAGTTTTGGCTTTCTTGGCCTTTTCCGGATCTGGAAAATAGCGGGAGAACAAGGTCTTTATTGCTTTTCCAACCAGCGTGTTGGCTACATTTGCTGGGCCTTCCAGCTCACCTTCATAAACAAGCTCAATCTTACCGGTAATTGCAGGTATAATGCCGCTGAAGTCGGATAGCCGTACAAAAGTGTTCTTTTCGCGGTTGATGATCATGCGGCGTTCTGCCGTGCTGATCAGATTTTCATATGCAGAGATGGTCAATCTGGCCGATACACCGGATTTCTGGTCGATAAATTCACTTTTACGTGCTTCAAAAGCAACCTGCTCCACCAAATCCTTCACCAGGCCATCGGCCTCAATTAAGCGCTGCTCCGGCGTAAGTTTTGCCTCCTGGAAAGTGATCTTCCTGGATATGCCGATCGTTTTTGGGTAGTGTGTCAGTATCTGGCTCTCAATACGGTCTTTCAAAGGCGTTACGATAGATCCCCTGTTTGTATAATCTTCCGGATTTGCCGTAAATACAAATTGTACATCCAGCGGTAAACGAAGTTTAAAACCACGGATCTGGATGTCTTTTTCCTGCAGCATGTTGAACAACGCCACCTGAATACGGGCCTGTAAGTCCGGTAGCTCATTGATTACGAAGATACTGCGGTGTGCCCTTGGGATCAGTCCGAAGTGGATCACACGCTCGTCGTTGTACGTCAGTTTAAGCGTTGCCGCTTTAATCGGGTCAACATCACCAATCAAATCCGCTACCGTAACGTCCGGCGTAGCCAGCTTTTCCGTGTAACGGTCAGAACGGTGCTGCCATGATATTGGGGTATCATCACCGTTGGATGCAATCAGATCTTTTGCATAGAAGGAGATTGGATTTAATGGATCGTCAAATATCTCTGATCCGGAGACATAAGGAATATATTCATCCAGTAAATTAACCATCAGGCGCGCGATACGCGTCTTTGCCTGGCCACGCAAGCCAAGCAGCAGGATGTTGTGGCGTGATAATATCGCGGTCTGTAAATCCGGAATAACGGTGTCTTCATATCCTAAGATCCCTTCAAATCCAGCTTCTTTATTCTGAAGTTGTTTGATCAGGTTTTTACGAAGTTCATCTTTAACGGTTAAAGATGTATAATCAGTGGCTTTGAGTTGGCCAAGCGTAGATATCGTTGTATAGTCCATTGGAGGTAAATTAAGAGCTGTTCGAGGTGTTAGTATTAGCGGACGGTTTTTCTTCTGTTTTTAATATAGTCTTCAAATATATATTCTCCAAGGCCATTAAGCGAACTGTAAAATGCTTTTCCACCGTTCGTCTGGGTGAATTCTCTTACAAACTGCTGCAAATAAGGGTCTTTGGCAATCATAAATGTCGTTATCGGAATACGCAGGCGCTTACATTGCGCCGCCATATTCAATGTTTTATTGATCACTTTCCGGTCGAGGCCCATACTATTTTTGTAGTAGCGGCCATTCTCTTTCAGGCATGTCGGTTTGCCGTCGGTGATCATAAAGATCTGTTTGTTGTGTGTTTTCCGCCTGCGCAGCAGGTCTACCGCCAGTTCCAGGCCCGCATAGGTGTTTGTATGGTAGGGGCCAACCTGTAAATACGGCAGGTCTTTCACCGTTATCGGCCAGGCATCATTTCCGAAAACCACAATATCCAGGGTATCCTTCGGATAGCGCGTGCTGATCAGTTCTGCCAATGCCATAGCCACCTTCTTGGCAGGTGTGATGCGGTCCTCTCCATAAAGGATCATCGAGTGGGAGATGTCAATCATCAGCACCGTTGAGGTAAGCGTCTTAAAGTCTTTCTCTTCAACTTCCAGGTCCCGCTCCGTCAGCGTGAAGTTACCCAGTCCATGCGTGATCTGTGCGTTCTGGATGGAGGCGGTCATGTCTATCTGATCCAGGCTGTCTCCAAAGGCATACTCCCGGCGGTCTGCATTTTTTTCTTCACCAATTCCAGAGACATTGCTGTTGTGATTACCCCGGCCCGCTTTGGTCAGCTTGCCGAAGATCTCTTCAAGGGCAGATTTCCGGATCACCTGCTCGGTCTTACCCGTAATTTTGAGCTTTCCGGATACGTTATCTTCGGTGATGTAGCCCTTCTCCTTAAGCTCCTCTATGAAGTCGCCCATGCCATATGCATCGGTGGTGAGGTTGTATTTCTTGTCCAGTTCATTCAACCAGGCAAGGGTTTCAGCAGCCTCTCCGGCGGTATAGTTCAGCAACTGCGTGAACAACTTCAGCAATTCGTCAAAACCACCTTTAGGTGCATCATTTGGAATAAAATCGGAAAAATGGAAACCTTTCATGATCAAGTATTAACGAAGTTTCGAAGTTAAAAGTTTCTCAGAAATAATTTAAAGTATGAACAGCTTATTAACGGCAAACACGACGGCTTTTCGCTGGGGTACTGCGCGCAATAGTTTCATTTCTGAGCATTGTCTTATTTAGGCAGATTACGTGCCAGCGCCCGTTCTGCCCTGGAAATGGCCAGCTTTTCACGCCACCTTGCATAGGGCCCTTTGAAGATCATCTTAAGTAAGCTGTCTACTCCGCCTTTGACGACCAGGTTTCCGACACTTTGTGCTTTTCGCGTAATTGATGCATCCCATGCCCGCAGGCTCAGGGAAAAAGAGCCGTCCAGGTATTTCATCCAGTGCCACATGCCCGTAGGCATAAATAAGGTGTCTCCGTGTTCCAGAAACACTTCATATCCCTCCACGCCTTTCAGTGCAGGGAATTTCTTGAAGTCGGGATTGGCAACATCATAATCCTCCAGCGCGTAGGTGGCGTTGGGGATGCAGTACAAGCGTTCTTTCCACTTGTTGTCGAACAGTATAATGTGTTTCCGGCCACCGAAATGAGTATGAAACAGGTGGGGCAGATCGATATCGTAATGCAGGAACGTAACGGAATTGGACCCTCCAAAGAACATTGACGGCATACTTTCTATGAAGCCAGCCATTAGGTCTTTCGGAACGATAACGTCATCGGCCATTTGGGGCGCATGTTTAAACAGGTTGAAAAGGAAGATCCGGAGTTCTGTCGGCTTGGACTTAATCAGGTCCAGGTAGTCTCCGAAACGCATGGACGCAACGGAGGCATTTATCGGTTTAGATGGGTCCGCTTTGGAGTTATCCATCAGATTTACGGTTACGTCACCCGCTATTTCCTTGAGATAGTCTGTTGTCCACTTTTCCCGCGCCGGCCAGGACTTGGTCAGACCCTTTATGATTAAAGGTTTTCTTGCATCCAAATAGTTCTTCTTGAAATCAGCAGGGCTGATTTGTTCAACGGTATCTACCGGCTTTAAGATAAAACTCATATTCGTGTGATTGTGGATACAAAGGTAAAGGTTTTTAATTTTAGATCACTTTAGCGGTCCGCATGTACTTGGAAAAGCGTAGCGGAAACAGCCGTTTAAACAGTACGCCTTTTACTTCTTTGCCTCCAATGTAAACTTCTTCTTTTTTCGCCTGGATGGCTTTAACGATCTCTGCCGCACAAACCCCGGCAGGCATGCCGTTTTCTATGGCTTCATCGCTTTTACCCTGTGCAGTACCGCCCCCGGTAAGGGCATGAATGGCGACATTCGTTTTAACGAATCCCGGACAGGCAAGGGTAATGCTGATGTTCTTGTCGTACACTTCGTGGCGTAGGGAATCAAAGTAGCCATGCAGGGCATGTTTGGAGGCGGAATACGTGCTGCGGAACTTCGTTCCGAATTTACCCACCAGGCTGCTGATACACACAATTTGTCCGCCGCCCTGGTTGATCATCACCGGCAAAACTGCCTTGCTCAAGGTTACAGTGCCCCAGAAGTTGATGTTCATGATCTTTTGTTCCGTTTGCAGCTCGGTTTCCAATGCAAGTGCCCGCTGGCTGACCCCGCCACTGTTGATCAGCAGGTCTATTCTTCCGAAGATCCGGATGGCATCACTTGCCTTTGCCGGTAATGCAGCCGTATCCTCCAGGTCGAACGAGAGCACATGAACCAATGCCGGCGTTTTACAATTTCCTTTCACCCGGAACAGTTCATCCCGGTTGCGCGCAGAAATGATCAGACTGGCACCCTGGTTACTGTACGCGTATACCAGTGCTTCTCCGATTCCGGAAGAGGCGCCTGTGATCCAAACAACTTTGTTTTTCATGTTCATCTTTCTAAATGTGGTCTTCAGGTGCTAAAAATAACTCGGAAGCGATATAATCTGCAAACAACTTTCCTTCCGCAGTCAGCAACAAGGTGTTCTCCTGTTGCTCCAGCCAGTTGCGTTCCACGAAAGGCTTAATGTTTTTAAGGGTATCGTTTACAAAGAACTTCCCGTAGGTGCTGCTGATCTGCTCCAGGTTTACTCCCCACATGGTGCGAAGGGAGGTCATGATGTACTCGTTGAAGCGGTCATAGGGGTTCAGCTCTTCTACCGTTTCCGCCAGCTTGCCCTCCGTGAGCAGACTCAGGTAAGTTGCGTTATTGGCGATGTTCAGGTAACGGTTGGTTCCATCAAAACCGTGTGCCGAGGGGCCGATACCGAGATATGGTACGCCCCGCCAGTAGTTGGTGTTGTGCACCGCATACTTGCCTGGAAGGGCAAAGTTGGAGATTTCATATTGTTCAAATCCGGCTTCTCCGGACTTCTTAATCAGCATTTCAAACTGATCTGCACTTTGTTCATCGTTCAGCGGGATCTGTTTTCCCTTACGGATGGCATGTGCCAGTGCCGTTTTAGGTTCCACGGTTAAGGAATAGGCAGAGATGTGCGGCGTTTCCAGGCTGATCGCCTTGTTGATGTTCTGCAGCCACTTTTCGTTGGTAAGCAGGGGATAGCCGTAGATCAAATCGATGCTCAGGTTCTCAAAACCGGCATCCTGACTTCTCTTTACACAAGTTTCTGCCTCAGTTGCATTGTGTGCCCGGTTCATCCAGATCAGGTCTTCATTGAAAAATGATTGAATTCCTATACTGAAGCGATTGACCGGAAGCTGGCGCAAATCTGCAATCTTCTTTGCATCCAGGTCATCCGGATTCGCTTCCAAAGTGATTTCTGCATCGCTGTCGATCGAGAAATGCTGCGTTAGGGTGTTGAATATCTTCTGTAATGCCGCTGCGGGTAAAACCGAAGGTGTCCCGCCACCGAAGTAGATACTGCCAATCTGCTGACCGGCAAGCCTTTCTTTCTTCAGGATGATCTCTGCACATATCGCGTCAGTCATTTCATCCACGTATTTCAGTGAGGTGGAGAAATGGAAGTCGCAGTACGTACAGGCTTTTTTGCAAAAAGGGATGTGGATGTATATTCCGGCCATGATTTTATACTGTGGTATTTTGAGGGGGAACCATTGGCAAAGGTAAGCGCAATTATGAGTTTCTTAATAGCAATGATGCCATCTTGACAATGGTTTGATTAGCAACGGTTCAATGTTAGCTTTTTTGCATTGCTTTCCTGAGTTTTCAAGATCTGTTCGACGACCAAACTTAGTTTGTCTAAAGGGATGGTTAAATTACACCCGGGAGCACCTTCAATAACATTGTTTGAATCAGGTTGTCCGAATAGATAATAAAATTTCTGACCCAATGCTGCCGATAAATGCCAGTAACATTGGTTGTGGTAGATTTCATTTCGTCTGAATTCCAATACTGCCGTTTCACTGTTCATAAAAAAGGCATTTGTTAACCCCGCACCATGTATGGATATCATTATTGACGTGCTGTCAGCCAATTGTATTTGTTGTTCAATGTCGAAATCCTCAAAGTTTACGACCTCAAAATCATATTTTTTTAGCAATCCAATAACCTGATCCTCATTTAATACCCTACGGTTAGCTGCTTTACGGCGGCTAATGTAAATCCTACGGTTGGCTTGCGGGTTATCAGGCGCCAGAATTTTGCTTAGCCTGTTCCGCATCTGTTTTATTAGCGTATCATGTACTCTCCCGGTTAGAACTACAGACGTTATGAATGTCAGATCAGGCACCTTAACAAATTTACCTCTACCGATCCATTCAATCCTGCGGGGCTTTAAATTCAGATGATCCAATAGTTTAATGCCCGCATTCCGGATGTAAGGTGCATCAGGCAGTAATAGGGTATAGTTATGTAATTCGGCGGCCAACAGCGTGAGTCTGGGCAAAAAATCGTTTATCCAATGGTAATGATTGTCACTCCATTCATCAAAAGCCAGTAGGTATTTTTCGTTATTCCCAAGCTTCCTTTTGGGTTTTAGAATTACCTTTTTAAGATGTCTGAACCAGCCACGATTTTGATAAACTGCTGGGGCTACCAATGATTTCTCCACTAATTTATAAGCTGAATTGTATAAATTCCCGGAGTAATTTACGTAGCAACTTTTAAAGGTTAATCGTTCTATATCACGGGTAGTATAAGAAAACTCAGATTTGCAAAAGTCCAATTCCCCCTCTTCATAGTTTTCAGGAAATTTTCTAGTGATAAGCTGTGATGGATATAAAAGGAAGTTGCTCAAATAGATATTTATGTTTTGTAATGCTCGAGTTAAATTGAAGATCTACTGCAAACTTCCCACTTTTTCTCGGTTTAATTGAGAAAAAATACATTTTACCTGCAAAGAGATTGCTCAAACGATATCAACGTATGTTTTTTTTGAAGTTTAGCGACTTACTTTGTCGAACACGCTGTGTACTATTTCTATTGCTAAACGGTTGATTAATATCTAATTATGAGGATCAGATCAGACGATGAAGATTGATTATAATGGTAGCGGCAAGGGTATATGCTTTTAAGTTTACTTAAATAATTTGCAGGTAAGATTTTCCAGTAAACACGATTTAAAGTGTAAAGCCAAACCAGAATAAATACTTCATGTGACAAGTAAAAGCATTATAAGACAGATCCTTCCGCCATCGGAGTTGCGAGGGCATCGCTAGGGCCTCTCTAGGGCCTCGCTAGGGGGTTGGTTCGGTTGCTGGCCCTGCAAACCCCGAAGTAGCCCCCTGTCAGCGCTCAACGGACGCCGGGTCAGATCCAGCGGCCTTGCGAACCAACAGGTTTGACCGGTAACCGATGCGTAATGCAAGAAATCCAGGATGGCAGATTCTTAGCTCAATTTCCTATATTCATGGCACAACAATTACAACTCGTTCCATGCTACAAAAAGCCAAATTTACGGATAAGAAGTTTCTTATCACCCTTGTGTTCGTTACCTCTTTGTTCATGTTCTGGGGCATGGCATTTTCCCTGGGAGATGTGCTGAATAAACACTTTCAGAACGTGCTGAACGTCTCGAAAGCCCAGTCCGGGCTGGTGCAGTTTTCCATTTTCGGTGCTTACTTTTTTATGGGAATCCCTGCGGGCTTGTTCATGAAGCGGTTTGGATATAAGAATGGGGTATTGCTGGGGCTCTCTTTATTTGTGATCGGCTCCTTTTTGTTTGTGCCGGCAGCCAATGAACAGTCGTTCGGATTATTCCGGATCGCCTTATTCGTGATGGGTTGTGGGATGTCGACGCTGGAGACGGTGGCACACCCATTTGTTGCCGCTTTAGGTGACCAGCGGACCAGTGATCAGCGCATTAACTTTGCACAGGCCTTTAATGCCCTGGGTACGATCATCGGGCCAACGATTGGTTCCCTGTTTATCTTTCAGGGAGTCACCACAGAAGCCGGGGCCGGTCTGGACAAGATCAAAACCCTGTACATCATCATCGGCGTTGTGATTGCAGTAATTGCGCTGCTCTTCTCTTTTGTAAAGGTTCCGCAGACGGTAGATCCGCATGTGATTGTCAATCCGGAGCAGGCGGAAGCCGTCAATGTGGATCTTGCGCCATCAAAGCGTTTGTTCCAGCACCGCCATTTCGTGTGGGCGGTCATAGCCCAGTTTTTCAACGTAGCCGCACAAAGTGGTACCTGGGCGTTCTTTATCAACTATGGCCACGAGAAGATGGGATTTAGCGACTCCGTGGCAACAGGATACATGACGCTGTTCATGGGCGCCATGCTGCTGGGGCGTTTCATCGGTACCTTCCTGATGCGATTTATTACGCCAAGCAACTTGCTGGCAATCTTTGCGCTTGGAAATATCGTGATGTGTCTGATCGTTGCCCAGGATTTCGGATGGGTATCTTACGTGGCCTTGTTCATGATCAACTTCTTTTTCAGCATCATGTTCCCTACAATTTTTAGCCTGGGGCTTAAGAACCTTGGCAAGCAGACGCAGCAAGCCTCTTCATTCATTTCTATGGGTGTTGCCGGCGGTGCGTTTTTTCCTTTCCTGATGGGGTTGATTGCCAATCATGATGTCGCAAAAGCCTATTACCTGCCGATTATCTGTTATGTAGTTATCTTTCTTTTTGCCTGGAAGTTTTACAAAGTCCGGCATTAAGTTTCACTTTACATTGCAAATACAATTTCGAAAGCGCCTGTTTTCTGAATCAGGAAGACAGGCGTTTTTGTATGATGACTACGGGGGAAAACCGTTTAATGATATTCCATTCAGCCAGTTTAATCGATGATTCGGAGCTGAATTCAAACGACTCTTACTCACCTATGTCTGGATAGCCAACAATTGCGTAAACTTAATTGTCAACTCTACCAGGGACAATTTCCAGTTGCTGAAAAGTATGCACTTGGCACATATAAGCTAAATTGAGAAAAGACGCGTTTAAAGTGTAAAATTAAATTGGGAAGGGACAACTCTTATTTTCGCAAACACTCATGTTCAAAGGCGTTGAGCCGAGAGAAGCCCGATGCATCTTCGTCTGTAAGGAAAAATCAAATGACCACTATAAAGAAGGCGAGGAAAACACTTTCAAAATGTCAAAAATTACATTTCCAATGCATTATTGCTCTAAATAACTCGACATTGTACCGTGAGAATCATCTCGTCGAATTTTCGATATAAACACCCTGATTATGGAAGTTAGCAGCACATTTTGGATAGGTTTTAACATCTTTGTTCTCCTTATGTTGGCCTTAGACCTAGGCGTTTTTAACCGAAAGGCACATGAAGTGACTATTAAAGAAGCATTGATTTGGTCCGGCGTTTGGATGTGCCTTGCACTTATCTTTAACTCGCTGATTTATTATTGGTTCGGAGAACCTAAAGCAGTAGAATTCTTAACCGGCTACCTTATAGAAAAAACATTAAGCATAGATAATATTTTTGTCTTCGTACTGGTGTTTGGCTATTTTAAAGTACCATCAATCTACCAACATAAAGTCTTATTTTGGGGTATCCTCGGAGCCCTTGTGATGCGCGTGATCTTCATCTTTGCAGGCGTAGCGTTAATTGAGAAATTTCATTGGACCATCTATCTTTTTGGTGCTTTTCTCATTTACACTGGCTACAAAATGCTATCTGAAAAAGAAAAAAAGATGGAGCCGGAAAAAAATCCACTGATCGTATTTATCCGAAAAGTTATGCCGATAAGCGATCAGATTGAAGGCGGTAAATTTTTCGTCAACCAAAATGGAAAGAAGTTTGCTACCCCACTGTTTCTTGTACTTGTCGTTATTGAAACTACGGACCTTATTTTTGCTGTTGATAGTATTCCCGCGATACTGGCAATTACACAAGACCACTTTATCGTCTACACGTCAAACGTCTTTGCTATTCTGGGCCTTCGTTCTCTTTATTTTGCGCTTGCCCATGTTGTTGACCGATTTGTTTATCTTTCTGTCGGACTGGCTGCTATACTAATGTTTGTGGGATTGAAAATGGTTCTCGCAGATATTATCAAACTTCCTGCATTTGTTTCGTTACTCATTATCGGGGTCATCATCACCATCAGTATTGTATTATCGCTACTAAAGACAAAGGGTACGAGCAAGATTGGTGGCAAATAGCTAGTAATTGAGCACCTGCAGGTTAGCTATTTTCAATCAGAAGTTTATTCAATTTTGCTTTGCTCTCTGCAATCTATGCTGGTGTTGGGCTTTTCTAAATGATGCGATTGCCTTTGTTTTGTCTCCCCTACCAAGATAAAAGTCCCCTATGGAGTCATAACAATTAGGTTATCTGGATTATTGGCAATGTAGCCCATCTGCATAGGCATGTTATTAAATTGAACAACTAACAGCGAATCCAAATGACCTCCCCCCGAAAAATTTGACCATCTTAAAGTAGACATTCGGGGGGAGGTAAGAGGCACCGGTAATCAATGCGACTTTTCCTTTTAGTTCCGGATACATTTATTAAAATTACTTTAGGTAATTAATTTGATTTAGCGGGCCATGCACCGGTTTCCAGCAGCATAGTTAACCAGTCTTCTAAGTGCCAGGTTTTTTCCAGCCTCCCATTTTTCAAGTGATGAAACTCATGGATAGCAAAAATTTCATGTACGTTAACGGTCACATCAGGAAATGCCTCGGTAAATCCTTGTACTAAACCTTTATATCCTTCAGGACCGTCCTTCTGACCTGGGCCTAATGGAATATCCTGCCAATCTGGAGCTAAAATATGTTCGATCACACTATAATCACGTTTACTGAATAAACCATAAAATGTATTTAAGGTGTCGATTTCCTGTGGAGTTAGCGCTTTTACTAAGCCTTCTGCTGTTTGATCTGCAGTCATTGATTTTATGAATTAATGGGTTTGGTTATTTTACTTCAACAGCTATCTTGCCTGTTGCTCTTCCAGATTCTACTGCAGCCTGCGCGTCGGGTAGTTGATCAAATTCAAATAGCTGCGTAATTTTGGGCGTAACTTTGCCTCTTCGATAAGAGTACTGATTTCGGCAAGTACTTTGCCCGAAGAATTCACGAATACACCCAGGCCACTTACAATGCTTTCTTCCAATTTTTCCGAAAGTGCTTCTGCAAAATTTGGTTGCAGGTAAACCAAACGTCCTCCCTCCTTAATTACTGAGATCGAGCGCAAAACATGTTCGACAGAGTTGATGGTATCAATCACTACATCTACATTACTCACTTTGGCTTCAAAGGGGCTTTCTTTGTAATTCAAAAATTGATCTACACCTAAACTGCGCACGAATTCTTCATTTTTACCTGAAGCTGTGCCAATAACGTAAGCACCACGCTCCTTAGCAAATTGTACAGCAAAGTGGCCTACACCGCCAGAGGCTGCATGGATAAGTACTTTGTCGCCTTTTTGGATATTTGCCAGCGTAATTACCGCCTGGTAAGCTGTCATAGCGGACATTGGGGTGGCTCCTGCAGAGGTGAAGGCTAAACCATATACCTCATCTCCTGGTTTAAAGGCCGTTACCCCTTCTCCAACTCGTTCAACAACACCAGCTACGTCCCATCCCAAGATTACATGCTCAGGAAGAATACCTCCCGTGATCATACCCAGAATATCTTTTGAACTACGGACTTGAATATCGATCGGGTTGATGCCAATCGACTTAGTCTGAATCAGCACTTCACCAGCTTTAACTATTGGGGTAGTTAAAGCTGGTTATTTTTAAGTTTTCCAGTCCTCCGTTTTTTTCTAAAATATAAGCTTCCATTTTTCATTTATTAGTTACTATGGAAGCAAAGTTCGTGGTCAAAGAAAGCCTGAAAAAGGCTGATTCAAACTAAAAATGGTGCAAAACAAACAGTTTTTAATTTGCGCCCTATGCCACCAAAGATCGGAATTGATGGGGCGTAGTTAGATTTTGTTTTTTGAAGAATTTAATAAAATTTGAGGTGTCATCAAACCCTAAACACCAGGCAATTTCCCCAATATTCCAGTTGGTATGTTTTAGTAAGGCCCTGGATTCCGAAGCTAGACGCTCTGAAATCAACCGTGTAGTTGTTTTACCTGCTGTACTCTTTAATACCCTATTCAGGTGATTGATATGAACGTTGAGCTGATCTGCAAATTCAGCAGCGGTCTTCAACCTTACTTGTTGTATAGTAGATTCGATGGGAAACTGTCTTTCCAAAAGCTCATGAAATAAAGAGCTAATACGATTACTTGCATTAGAATCAACTTCTTTCTTAATTGTAAATGCCGGTCTTAATTTGAGACCCAGATGAATAAGTTCGAATACCTGGTTTCGTAACACATCATATTTATAAACGTAGTCTGAAGAAATTTCAATGAACATTCGTTGAAATAATTCCATCACTTTTGCAGCCTCTTCACCGTTAAGATCTAATATTGGAGTTCCACCAGGTTGATAAAGCGGATAGTCTGTAATACTTCCAAATCCCTTCATATATTCTTCAGTAAACACGCAAAAAACCCCAACTGGCTGCAGATTCGATGGAGTCCAGTTGTAGGGAATTTGAGGATTAGCAAACATTAGCATATGGTGCTGAACGTTATAGGTCTGATCAGCATATTCTACCGAATGTGCTCCTTTGATCAGCGCAATTTTGTAGTAATCCTTACGACTGTAGGGCATGGGATATGCAGGTTTAGGGCCGGTATAATCTTCCGTTGTAAATACATTGAAATGTCCCGTTCTACGAAAAATATCGCTCGGGAGAATGCCCATTCTTTCTCGATAAAACAAATCCAGTGACTCCATCTCTTTCTTGATTATCATTATAGCTGTGATAGGTAAATACCAATATTATGCCATAGCGCCGTTGGCGCCAATGATCTGCGCGGATATCCACTTGGAATCATCGCAGGCTAAAGTAACAATAACCCGGGCAATATCTTCTGGCTGGCCCAGGCGACCAAAAGCATTGCTATTGGCCAGACGATCAATGTCTTCCTGTGTCTTTCCATTTAGAAATAGTTCTGTTTCAGTAGGTCCGGGGGCCACAGCATTCACATTGATACCCCGGCTACCTACTTCTTTTGCAAAGATACGGGTGAGCTGCTCTACCGCGCCTTTTGTGGCGCAATATGTACCATAGCCAGGAAACATAGTACGGGTTACTGTAGAGGATAAATTAATCACGCTGCCCCCATCCGCCAGTTTGCTGGCCGCCTGATGCAAAGTATTGAATACGCCTTTGACATTAGTGCTGATCAGTTTATCAAACTCATCACCAGAAACCTGTCCAATCGGTTTAGTCATCATGAGTCCGGCGTTATTTACCAGAATATCGATTTTCCCCATGGTGGCAATGCCTTCATCAAACAGCCTTGCTACTTCATCTTCTTTACTTACATCTGCTTGCAGGGCAATAGCTTTGCCACCTGCTGTTTTAATATCAGCAACTACCCGCTGTGCAGCTTCGTAGCTACCATTATAATTAACAATGACAGCAGCACCGTTTTTCGCTAGCTCTAAAGCAGTAACGGCACCTATACCTTTTGAAGCACCGGTAACCAGCGCAACTTTTCCATTTAATTTATGCATATCCTGTTTTAATTTATACCCAAAATTAGAAAATATCTCACGGTATAAATGGTTCAAATCAAACACTCTAAGGTGACAATCAAACAACTACCAACGTCTTTATGGGTATATGCTCCACCAACACTTACATTAAACATTTTTATACCAGATAAGAAAGGTTTCTCAAATACTCATCTCATTTTGCTATCAAAAAACGGGTCGTTTTTTGATCAGGCATAAGGATAAACTTTCATAAGTTCGTTTTCTGCAGCTTCAAGGATTCGTTTATAGTCACTAATGTGATTCGTAGCGGAGCAAAATGTTTAAAAGCCATGGTTGCTAAGGAAAAAAGTGATATGTTTAATACAGCACTTTTCATGGGATAAGGTGTTCAACCATCAAATATGAAGAAAAACATACTTCGCGGCATATTCGCCTGCCTGCTGCTATGGAGTTCTGCTCAAGCCCAGCCCGCCAGCACCAGTAGCCATCAGGGTGCCTCCATGCAACAGCTCCGGGTTTCAGATAATGGGAGATTTCTGGTATATGAAGACGGTAAACCATTTTTCTATCTCGGAGATACCGCCTGGGAGCTCCTCCATCGCTTGAATATGGAAGAAGCCGCCTACTATATGGACAACAGGAAGGCCAAAGGTTTTACGGTCATTCAGACAACAATACTCGCCGAACTGGACGGGTTACATACACCCAATGCATTCAACCATACGCCACTGCAGAATGACGATCCAACAAAGCCGAATGAACCTTATTTTAAAGACGTGGATCGGCTCCTTAAACTTGCGGCCGACAAAGGTTTGTACATCGGTCTGCTGCCGACATGGGGTGATAAGGTGTTTAAGAATAAATGGGGCACAGGGCCTGAAATATTCAACCGGCAGAATGCGCGGGTTTACGGGCAGTTTCTAGGTCAACGTTACAAGAATCAGCGCAATATCATCTGGATCTTAGGTGGCGACCGCACGCCGCGGGATTCCGGTGACGTGGAGATATGGCGTGCCATGGCGGAAGGGATTGCTGCAGGGGCTGGTGGATACGATAAAACACTGATGAGTTTTCACCCCCAGCCAAAGGCAGATGGCGGCTCGTCTACTTGGTTTCACGAGGATGCATGGCTCGACTTCAACATGCTGCAGACCGGACATTGCACGAACGGGACAAACTATTTGAAAGTTGCTCATGATTATGCACTTCAGCCCACAAAGCCGGTAATGGATTCAGAGCCGTTGTATGAAGACCATCCCATCTGTTTTGACTTAAAAAAGAACGGGTATTCTAAAGCAGACGATGTTCGTAAGCTGGCCTACTGGCAGGTCTTTGCCGGCGCATTCGGGCATACCTATGGCTGTCACCCGGTCTGGCAAATGTATGCAGCAGGCCGGGAGCCGGTAAACGCGCCGCAACGGACCTGGAAGGAAGCACTTGATTTACCCGGGGCAACCCAGATGGGCTACGTCAAGAAACTGATGTTGTCCAAACCGTTTTTAGCGCGCATTCCGGATCAGTCGCTCATCTCCGGAGAGAACCCGCAAGATTCTTCGTATTGCAGTGCCACCCGGGATCAGAACGGGTCCTATGCTTTTATCTATACACCGACAGGTAAGGCGCTGCGGGTAAATACCAGTAATCTAAAGGGGAAGACGCTGGCCGCACAGTGGTACAATCCGAGATCAGGTACCTATGGTGGCTTGAAGAAGATTCAGAAGCAGCAACAGATGACCTTCGTTCCACCGGATTCGGGCGAAGCGAAAGACTGGGTGTTGATATTGAGCGGAGATTTAAGTTAATGCATGTTCGGTAGTTGTATTTGCTGTATTTTTGCGGCTTAATATTTCTATGCACGCAGCGGAAAACATCAATGCAGATCTAACGGCCATCGCCACACAGTTGCTGCCGGCGGCAGACTGGAAATTGCCCGTCCGCCCCCTGGCGCCTGAAGGTAAAAAGTGGATCATTGTTTTTAGGAAGCATAAGTACTACACCCACTTCTACGTGGAACTGTATGAAGCGGAAGTTTCAGATACGGGGAAATATAAAAATCCACTCGTCCTTATTGATCCGCTTGATTTTATCTGGCGTGTTGACGATCCGGAAGTACTCAAGTTCTTAACGGCTGTCGCCAGATTCCGGAACAGCTACGATTCGGACCGGGCTGAATCAGATATTGACGGCTTAAAGGCATTGGTGAACAACCCCATGCAGCTTGATGTCTATTTTCATGACCCGGAAAAGTCTCCTAATATCACCGTGCGTGCGATTGAACCCATAAAGCTGAAGCTGCTTCCAATGGATATGAGATTAAAGGTAAGTAGGGCGGATTCATTTTACGAACTGACAGCTAAGCTGTATGTCAATGAAAAGGCGTACGGGCTCGACCTTTTAAACATTAAGTTTCACTACTTCCTGTTCTATGACGGCATCATGCATCTGATTGCCCATGCCGACTACCTCCGGCTTATCGAATTCTTCAAGCAGCACAGCAACCAGATCACCCTTCATGAAACTCAGTTTGAAGCTTTCCAGCGGACCGTGTTGTCTAAGTTGGAGAAGCGAATAAAAATAGACTATTCGTATCTGAAGCCTGCAACAGCCAAACAGCTGGTGGAAAACAATTTTGACGAGACCCGGGGCAAGCTGATTTATTTATCTGATTCGGGTGACTACATCCTGATTACCCCGGTGATGCGCTATGGAACTGTCGAAGTTCCGGTGTTGTCCCAACAGCAGATTTATGCGGTGGACGGCAGGGGGAACCCATTCACCGTACAGCGGGATGGAAGTTTGGAAGCTGGTTTCACCAGCATGCTGATGCGTCAGCATCCGCATTTCGAGGAACAGCTGCAGCAGGAGTGCTTTTACCTTCATAAGAAACACTTCCTGGATACCGGCTGGTTTCTGGATGCTTTTGAGCAGTGGCAAAACCAGGGCATCACCATACTCGGGTTCAACGAGCTCAAGGACAATAAACTGAATCCAAATAAACCCAAGATATCTATTGCTGTACTTAGCGGACTGGACTGGTTTGAAACCTCCGTGGATGTTCGCTTCGGAAAGCAAAAAGTAAGTTTAAAGTACTTACATAAATCACTACGCAACAAGAGTAAGTTCGTGCAGCTGGGCGATGGGACCTTTGGTCTCCTGCCGGAAGAATGGATGCAGAAGTTCGCGGCCTACTTCAAGTCGGGCGAAATCGTAGAAGAAGTGATCCGGACGCCGAAGATGAATTTCGCTTCCATTTCGGAGCTGTATGAAGATGCACAGCTGTCGGGAGAAGTAAAGCTGGAACTCGCTTCCTTTCAGGCACGGATAGGCGATTTCAGCAGCATCACCGCTGTGCAGGTGCCTGAAAGTTTGAAGGGCGAGCTGCGGGACTACCAGAAACAAGGGCTCAACTGGCTTAATTTTCTGGATGAGTTTGGCTTTGGCGGCTGCCTGGCAGATGATATGGGATTGGGCAAAACGATTCAGGTCATTGCGTTTATATTGCTGCAGCGCGAAAAGGGAAAGCGTGCAGCCAACCTGATTGTCGTGCCTGCAACATTGATATTCAACTGGCAGGCGGAAATTGCCAGGTTTGCACCATCATTGAAGGTGCACACGATCTATGGCGCGGAGCGGATGAAACATACGGCAGCATTTGATGCATATGACATCGTTCTAACCTCTTACGGTACGCTGCTGTATGACGTAAAGCACCTGAAAGAATACCTTTTCAATTGTGTTTTCCTGGACGAATCGCAGACGCTGAAAAATCCGACTACCCAGCGGTATAAGTCTGTGGCCCTGCTGAAGTCGCGCAGCAAGGTGATGCTAACCGGTACGCCGCTTGAAAACAACACTTTCGATTTGTACGGGCAGCTGTCGCTGGCCTGCCCGGGTCTGCTGGGCAGTAAGCAGTTCTTTAAGGAACAGTACGCGATGCCAATTGATAAATTCAAGGACACACGTAAAGCGATGGAGCTGCAGAAGCGGGTGAGTCCTTTCATTCTGCGGCGTACAAAGCGGCAGGTGGCCACGGAACTTCCGGACAAAACAGAAATGGTTATTTACTGCGAGATGGGGGAGGAGCAACGGAAGGTCTACGATTCGTATAAAACAGAGTACCGCGATTTTCTGCTCTCACAGAAGAAAGATGATACAGGCCCGCAATCGATGCACATTCTGAAAGGTCTGACGATTTTAAGACAGATCTGCGATTCGCCGGCCTTGCTGAAAGATGAAGTTTTCTACGGGAATGCTTCTGCGAAGCTAGACATATTGATGGAGGAGATTGAAAGTAAGTCCGGACAGCATAAGATTCTGGTATTTTCACAATTCGTCACCATGCTTGATCTCATCCGCGAGGCACTACTGGCGCGGAACATCCGCCACCGGTACCTTACCGGACAAACCAAAGACCGGGCCGCGGAAGTAAATGCCTTTATGGAAAATGAAGATGTCCGGGTGTTTCTGATCAGTCTGAAAGCCGGCGGAACAGGTTTGAACCTGATGGAGGCCGATTATGTGTACCTGGTAGATCCCTGGTGGAACCCTGCCGTGGAGAATCAGGCAATTGACCGCTGTTACCGCCCGGGGCAAAAGAAGAATGTGGTGGCCGTACGTTTGATCTGCCCCGATACGATCGAGGAGAAAGTAATGAAGCTTCAGGAATCCAAGCGATCCCTGGTGGAAGATCTGATTAAAACAGAGAGCAGCCTGCTGAAGTCGCTGAGCAGGTCGGATTTACTGGAATTGTTTAGTTAATGAAATATTAGATTAAATTTGTCCATGTTCAAACGCTTTCTGGCTTTAATGTTTTGGTTTTGCGTGAGCGCTGACATTCTGCATGCCCAGGAAGTGGCGCCAACGGTTAGAGACAGCGTGTCTAAGTCCGTCCAGCAGTATGTTCCCAGACAAATCCGGGATTCCGCTTTCTATGCCCGGCAGAAGTTTGTTACAGATTCCATCATGACGCATACCTGGATACTCCCGGATTCGGTGCTGGATAAGAACATCATCATGGACAGTATCATGCGGGCGAATGTTTATGACCGTCCTAAAGATCTGCCCTGGTATGTACTCCGTGGACAAAAGAAGACAGATAGCTTATACCAAATTGGAAAACCTGTGCCGAAAGGTGAAGTGTGGGTGCTCGGATTTATGCTGGTCATGCTGATTGTCTTCGGGATCTTACGCATTTCGTTCCACAAACAGCTTACAACGATCATACATGCATTTTACAGCAACAGGGTTTTGAACAACCTCAATAAGGAAGATAATCTTTTTTCATCCTGGCCATTTTTGTTTCTTTTTATACAATTTGGGTTTATAACCGGCATGTTTTTGTACCTGATTGCACAATACTATCAGGTGTCATATGGTACGGGAGGATTCCAGTTTTTTGTAACAATTTCGGTATCAATCGTATTGCTTTATGCATTTAAGATATTGGTTTTGAAGGGTATTGGGCATCTTTTCAACATTCAGAAGCCGGTGCATGAGTATATCTCTATCCTCTACTTAAGTTACTTCAACCTGTCTTTGCTGTTCATTCCGCTGGTAATTGCCTTCGCATTATCGCCATTGAGGTATGGATTGTACTTTATTGTTATTTCAACCTTGTTGATCACGTTAATATTTTCGTTTCAATTTATACGTGCAGGATATATCATTTTAACAACCAATCGGTTTTCAAAAGTCTATTTATTTTTGTACTTTTGTGCCCTCGAAATCTGCCCTATATTGATATTAATCAGGGCGATCGGATTATAGCATAACACGATTTAAGATGCAAGAAAACAAAGTAGAGCAGTTGCGTAAGGTTAAAAGTATTTTAGTTACATTACCAAAGCCCGAGACGGAGAAATCACCTTATTTTGACTTAGCTAAGAAGTACAATCTTAAAATTGACTTCCGCTCTTTCATTCATGTGGAAGGTGTGCCTGCCAAGGATTTCAGAAAAGATAAAATTAACCTCGCTGACTTTACAGCTGTTGTTTTTACCAGCAGAAATGCGGTAGATCATTTCTTCAGGATCGCTGAAGAGATGCGATACGATGTTCCGGCCGACTTAAAATACTTTTGTATATCTGAATCTACTGCGTTGTATTTGCAGAAATACATTCAGTATCGCAAACGTAAGATCTTCTTCGGTAAACAAACCGCTTCCGATCTGGCTGAGGTGATGAAAAAGCACGCCGGGGAAAAGTTTCTATACCCATGCTCAGACGTCGCTACAGAAACAACAATGAACTTCCTTCAGAAGAATGGGTATGATGTTACACCAGCCGTCCTGTTCAAGACGGTCGTGAGTGACTTGTCCGATCTTGCCGAGGTTTTTTATGATGTCATTGCGTTCTTCAGTCCATCAAGTATACAGTCGCTCTTCACAAACTTTCCTGATTTTGCGCAAAACAATACCAGGATTGCCGCTTTTGGAGTAAATACCCACAAGGCCGTGACAGATGCCAATCTAACGGTCGATATCGCCGCTCCGACGCCTGAAGCACCTTCTATGATCATGGCAATCGAAAACTATATTAAAAAGTCAAATAAATAAACAATATCAGCCCAAATAGTGTTGTGTAGGTATGTTGTCCCTGTGTAAATTTTTTGTGGGGGAATAATTGATAATGTCGATACTAATTGATAGAATTGTCATCTAATTGCTTAGGGTACCTATGAGAAAGTTATACTTTGGCTTTATTATTATATCATCAATATTTGCGGCTTGCGGTAAAGGCGGGCAAGGGGAGTTGGTCGGTGTATATAATAAAAAATTCAAAAACAACAGAATTCCGTTAGGAATGGTGTACGTTCCGCCTGGACGTACCCTGATCGGACAGTCTGATGAAGATATAAACAGTACGCAAAGTGCGGCGAGCCGGATGACCTCATTCAGTGCGTTTTACATGGATGAAACGGAGATCACCAATGCAGAATACCGCCAGTTTGTGAACTGGGTGCGCGATTCTGTCGCTGTTACCTCATTGGGCCCTGCCGGGGCTCCGAATTTCTTTTTACCCGCCCCGGGAGCACAAGGAGGAACAGCCGCAACAACAACGCAGCGGAATATAGACTGGAAAAAGGTTGGAGATGGTTCTCTTTTATGGAGCAACCGAAATGGCGGTTACGCCAGCAAACTTGCCGATATGTATTACAGCGGTGATGATGCTATTCTTGGCAGAAATGAACTGGACGTACGTAAGTTCAGGTATTCCTACAAAATAGTGAATATGGATCTTGCTGCAAAAGGCAGGAAAGATCCAAATACCAAGCGGAGTGATTACATCGAGAGTTATGTTGATGCACCCGATCCAAATAAACCAAATGAGTTTCCTTCTATAAGTGTTTACCCGGATACATTGGTGTGGAAGATGGACTATTCCTATTCCCAGAACGATCCGATGGTTAAAAACTACTTCAATCACCCATCATACGATGAATATCCTGTTGTCGGCGTAAGCTGGGAGCAAGCAAATGCATTTTGTGTATGGCGGACCCGCTTTTACGAATCCGTAGCCGCACAGCGGCACTTGCCAATGAACTCCCGTCCGGAATATATGCTTCCAACTGATGCGCAGTTCGAATATGCAGCGAGGGGTGGAAATATTAAGACCAAGTACCCATGGGGTGGGCCATACATCCGCAACACAAAAGGATGCATGCAGGCAAACTTCAAGGTTGGACGTGGAAATTATTCCGATGACGGTGGCTTGTATACGGTGAATGTACACTCCTATTTCCCGAACGACTACGGCTTGTATAACATGGCTGGAAATGTATCTGAGTGGACGGTTACGGCATACAATGAGTCTGCTGCACCATTGCTGCTGGATTTCAACCCAAACTTTACTTATGTAGCAAAACCAGGCGACAGCAAATACCTGAAACGTAAAGTTGTTCGGGGGGGCTCTTGGAAAGACATAGGCTTCTTCCTTCAGAATTCGGTAGGTACATATGAGTACCAGGACCGGGGCACTTCTTACATTGGCTTTAGGTGTATTGTTTCGTATGCTGGAACAGACATAAACTATAGTAATTAATCTACCTACGTAAACAAAACTTTTAGACTACAAACAAAAATGGCAGCAAAAAAAAAATTTGATTGGTTGCACACCGCAATTTCTTGGGGTGCGAGTATAGTAATTATAGGTGCATTGTTTAAGATTCTTCATATTGGCGGAATCTGGGGCAATTATATGATCGGACTGGGATTGGGTGTGGAAGCTTTCTTGTTTTTCGTTACCGGTTTTTTTCCACCTGCACAAGAGCCAGCATGGGAAAAAGTATATCCTGAATTGGACCCGGAATTTGCGGGAGAGTTGCCAAAGGTATCGGCAAGAGCCGTTGCGCCTGTAGCACCTACAACAACAGCTGCATTGGATACGATGTTCAGCAATGCTAAGGTTGGTCCGGAGCTTATTGAAAGCCTGGGCAATGGTCTGCGTACCTTCAGCGATAAAGTCTCGGCAATATCGAACGTTGCAGATGTATCCACAGCCACATCAGAGTTCAGCGGGAAACTACGGACTGCATCGGCTAGCTTTGACGGCTTAAATCAGGCGTTCAGCAAAGCAACTGCCCAGTTGGCAGAGATGAGTGAGAGCAGCGGCGAAGCACGTGCTTATCATGAGCAGGTGAATAAACTGGCTAAGAACTTATCTGCTTTGAATGCGGTATACGAGTTGGAACTTCAGGATTCCAGTGCACACCTAAAATCAATGAACACTTTCTATCAGAATCTTTCCTTGACTATGCACAACTTTAATGAATCGCTTGAAGATTCTAAACAGTTCAAAGACGAAGTTGGTAAGCTTGCTAAAAACCTATCCTCATTAAATGCAATATATGGCAATATGCTGTCTGCTATGAATCAGCCACGTGTATAATAGTCAGTGATTATTTAATTAATAAACAAAGGACCCTATTTAAACATGGCTGGAAAAGAAACTACGCGGCAGAAGATGATCAATATCATGTATTTGGTATTGTTAGCTATGCTTGCTTTAAACGTGTCAGATACCATACTGGATGCGTTCAAAAATATTAACGACAGTTTAGAAACCTCGAGAAGTAATGTCAATACAAGCATAGATCAGTTATTTACTTCATTTCAAAACACAAAACTTAAAGATGAGCCTGCAAGGGCCCAGCCAATCTGGGACAAAGCCAATAAGGCAAAGGCTTACGCAGAAGAGTTAAACAGTTACATTCAAGGTTTGAAGACCAAATTCTCAACGGCCGGTGGCGGTGTAGACGAAGAAACCGGTGACCTGGTGGAGCGTGGAAATCAGGATATCGCACAAGGCATCATGATTAACCAGAAAGAGGGTGAGAAGTTGAAGGCAAAGATCAATGATACACGGGAAAAGCTAATTGCGCTACTGAATCCGGAAGACCGTGCTTCGGTTTCATTTTCACTGGAAGCAAAGGATCCGGAAAAGAGTGTGAATGGAAAGAAGAAGTGGGAAGACGTCAACTTCGGTGAAGGCACGCCTTTAACTGCTGCAAATACCATCTTGACTAAGATTCAGTCTGATACCCGGAACGCAGAATCCGAAGTGGTGAAGAAGCTTTTTGGAGACATGGATAAGTCGCTGGTCAATCTCGATCAGTTTGCTGCGGTTGCAGTGGCGCCGACATCCTACGTCATTCAGGGACAGCCTTATACTGCGGAGATATTCCTGACGGCAAGTGATTCCAAATCCAATCCGGACATTACGGTAGGCGGAGGAAGACTTAACGTTAAAAATGGTAAAGGTGTCTATACAGGTAGCACCGGAAGTGTTGGTGTGTTTAAATGGGTTGGTACGATTCGTGTTAAACAGACGGATGGTCAGATTAAAGAATACAGGACACCGGAGCAAACCTACCAGGTCGCAAAACCATCTGCAACGGTATCTCCCGATAAGATGAATGTGATCTACGCAGGTATTCCGAATCCTTTTTCGGTATCCGCGGCAGGATTTCCGCTTTCAAGTGTGCAGGCGAGCATTTCAGGTGGATCCATCAGCGGCAGCAACGGTAAGTATACTGTAAATGTTGGCGGTGCACAGATCGGAAAAGAATTGAACATCAATGTATCCGCTTCAAGTGGTGGCAAGACGATCAACCTCGGTGCACAGAAGTTCCGGGTTAAAGGACTACCGACACCTAAAGCGTTTATCAAAGGAAAATCTGGTGGAAATGTACCATTGAGCTTCCTGTCCGGATCAAATGCAATTGAAACACAATTGGAGGATTTCGTGTTTGATGTTAAATATAAGGTGATCAGGTTCTCGACGACTTTTATAAACCCACGATCTGACGCTGTGACAATTTCGAACAGTGGCGCCGGTTTTGGTGGGCCGATTAAAGCAGCCTTAAATTCGATCAGACCGGGAGCCACCGTTATCTTTAAAGATATCGTGACAGAAGGACCAGATGGAAGGCAGAAGGTTTTAGACGGAATCACGTTCATTGCGAAATAGAACGTAGGCAACAAAATATAGCTATGATGGCTTCATGGCATTAAAAATAACAGTGATGAAAAAGGTTTTATATACATTGGTATTGATGCTGATTGCCAGTTGGGGATTTGCACAAACAACGCTTCCAACGGCAAGGCAGGATTCCGTCAGAAATCCAAAGACGAAGATCAAAACGCCACCGAAGGACGGCTTTTCCGTACGTCATGACGTAGATAGCAATGTGATGGTTCCTTATGCGGAGGTGCGTGACGAGGATGTGTACTACTCTAAAAGGATCTGGCGCGAGATTGACCTTCGCGACACCATCAATTCGGTGATCGGCGCGGAAGATTCCAAGCTCATCGATGTGCTGATCAACTCCATTTCCAGCGAAGAGCTTACGGCCTATTCGCCGCGAGATACTGCCGCCGGAAGGGTGCTGGATATCAACGATTCTTTTAAGATCGCTTTAACGGCTCAGGAAGCACTTACCTCTGCCAGAGGTACCTCAGAGGGTGAGATTGACTCCATTACCGGTAAGCTTTCTGCACCGGTATTGAACCGGCTGAACCCGGAAGAGTTTATGAAGTTCCGGATTAAAGAAGACTGGATCCTCGATGTGAAGCGTTCAGTATTTGAGCCAAGGATCATCGGCCTTGCACCAATGAAAATGGTAGAGGGCAACTGGCAACCGGTCTTCTGGATATACTACGATGAGGCAAGGGAGATCTTGGCGCGTAAACGCCTGGTGAATCCAGCAAACGATGCTTCGGCATTGACCTTTGATGATTTCTTTGTAAGACGGCTGTTTTCAAGTTATATAGTAAAAGAGACGAACCCTGCAAATAAGACGATTGTTGAAGCGCTTGGGTTAACGGATCCGAAAGATCCAAGAAAGCTGTACGAGTCTGAAAGGATTAAGAAGTCCATCTCCGATTACGAGCAAAGCTTGTGGGAGTATTAAAATAATAATCAAGAGAAAGCCCGGTGTTGTTGAAACACCGGGCTTTTGATTTTTATGCCTTTTAAGTCTGGCTGAAGTATTCCAATAAAGTTTTAACCTGTGTTTTATTCAGAATCGCCGAAAGCTCATCTTCAGTTGCTTCACGAATCCGCTTTACGGATTTGAAATGTCGAAGCAGCTTATCTGCTGTAGTTTTGCCGATGCCGGCGATGGCTTCCAGTTCAGTTTTTAGTGTTCCCTGATCTCTTTTCTTCCTGTGGAAAGTGATGCCGAACCGGTGTGCCTCATCCCGCAGTTGCTGAATGACCTTTAAAGTCTCGGATTTCTTATCCAGATACAAGGGAAAGCTATCTCCCGGATAGAACAGCTCCTCCAGCCGCTTTGCAATTCCGATAACAGTGACCTGGTGCTCTATACCAAGTTTCTTTAAACTGGTCATGGCAGAGGAAAGCTGCCCCTTGCCGCCATCGATGATGATCAGCTGAGGCATTGGCTGGTTTTCTTCCAGCACGCGCTTATAACGCCTGTAAACAGCCTCTTCCATGGTCGCGAAATCGTTGGGACCCTCCACGGTCTTCACATTGAAGTGGCGGTAGTCTTTTTTGGAAGGCTTGGCATCCTTAAAGACGACGATTGCAGAAACCGGATACTTGCCCTGAAAGTTGGAGTTGTCAAAACACTCAATGTGCCTTGGCAATTGCGTTAACCTTAGATCTTTCTGCATTTGGGTGAGGATGCGGTCTGTACGCAGGTCCGGATTAAGCTTCTCATACTGGTTTAACTTCTCCCGCTTGAAAAACATTACGTTTTTCTGAGAGAGCTCCAGCAAGCTTTTCTTTTCCCCAAGCTTCGGAACGGTGAACTTGAGTCCTGGATCTGATATGGAGATCTCGAAAGGAACAATCACCTCCCGCGAGGTACTGTTAAACTTGGTCCGGAATTCCGTGATGGCGATCGTAAGAAGTTCTTCATCCGTCTCGTCGAGACGCTTCTTGATCTCTATGGTCTGCGCCTGAATGATACTTCCATTCATGATCTTCAGGTAGTTTACAAATGCAAAGCGTTCATCAGAGGCAATGCTCACTACATCGATGTTGGTAATGGAACTGTTAACAACAGTAGACTTACTTTGGTATTTCTCCAACACCATCAATTTCTTCTGGTATTGATGCGCATACTCGAAGTTCAGTTCCTCGACGGCATTTTTAATGATCTGCTTCACATCACGGATGACGTTGCCGATCTTGCCGTTCAGAATGTCTTTGATCTCCTCAATATTCTTGTCGTAATCCTCCCGCGACTGATACGCCTGGCAGGGTCCTTTGCAGTTTCCAATCTGATATTCCAGGCAAACCTTGAACTTGCCCGCTTCAATATTGGGAATGGTTAAGGGAAGGTTGCAGGTCCGCAAAGGATAGGTTTCTTTGATAAGATCCAGGATGGTATGCATCATGCCAACAGACGCGTAAGGTCCGAAGTAGGTAGACCCATCCTTCACCATTTTACGCGTCCAGTATATTCTTGGAAATTCTTCTTTTTTAATGATGATCCAGGGATAGGTCTTATCATCCTTCAGCATGATGTTGTACCGTGGCTTGTGCCTTTTGATGAGGCTATTTTCCAATAGCCAGGCATCAATCTCGGTATCGACAATGGTGAAGGTGATCTTGCGGATTTTGGAAACCAGTACCCGTGTTTTGCCGTTGAGCTGGGTGTCCGAGTTGAAATAAGAACCCACACGGTTGCGCAGGTCTTTTGCTTTACCGATATAGATCAGCGTACCCTCGGCATCCCAGTATTGGTAAACCCCGGGGCGGTGGGGAATATCATTTAATGCCGTTTTGTAGTCAAAAGCACTCATTGTTTTAAAACCCTAGCTTCTCGTCTAATTCCGTTTTTCCCTGCTCTTGTTGTTGATACTGATTGCAATCAAACTCTATGGTACGTGGTGTTTTTGGTGCTTCAAAATCGCCTTTGCTGATCTTGAGACTCGGATTTGCATACACCCGTTTCATAAATCCGGCAAATATCGGCAGTGCCGTATTGGCTCCTTCACCAAGGTTGGTGGTCGGGAAGTGGAAAGCACGATCCTCACAACCGGTCCAGACGCCAGCAACAAGCTGTGGGGTGATGGCCATAAACCATCCGTCGGAGTTGTTTTGTGTGGTACCTGTTTTTCCACCGACCGGGGTTCTGATGCCATATTTCCAGGTGAGGCGGGAACCCGTTCCATTTTGAATAACACCTTCAAGCATACGTGTCATCACGTAAGCCACTTCCTCGTTCATAACAACCTTCACCTGTGGCGTCTTGCTGAACAGGACTACCCCGTTTTTGTCTTCAATACGCATGATGTATGTCGGTTCTGTCCATACCCCTTTATTGGCAAACACACCGTATGCACCCACCATGTCGTATATAGAGGCGTCAAATACGCCCAAGGCAATCGATGGGTATTCGGGCACATCGGTCGTGATGCCCATCTTTTTCGCCAGAGTGGAAACTGCCGTTGGTCCAACTTGTTTCATCAGAAAAGCCGTGACGTAGTTTTGTGAAAAGGCAAGGGCCTTTTGTAAGGTGATGGTCCCTGGCAGTGGGGCGCCGGATGAACGCGGCGTCCAGTCTTTACTTCCCGGAACCTGTATTGTTACCGGTTCATTGGGCACCGAATAACAAGGGGAGTATCCATTTTCTATGGCGACAGCGTAGGTGAATGGCTTTGCAGTGGACCCCACCTGGCGTGATCCCATTTTAACCTGATCATACTTGAAGTGTTCAAAATCTATCCCACCTACCCAGGCCTTGATAAATCCGGTTTGAGGATCCATGGCCATCATCGCATTCCGGAGCAGCATCTTATAATACTTTACGGAGTCAATTGGTTTCATCACCGTATCAATGTCACCTTTCCAGGTGAATATGGTAAGTTTCACTGGGGTGTTGAAATCTTTGGTGATCTCCTCGTCTGACTTGCCATCAAGTTTTAGTGCCTTATAGCGGTCCGAACGCTTCATACCCTGTACGACCTGCGCCTGATTTCCCTTGAATGGATTTCTCCCTTTCCAACTCTTTGTAAATTGCTGCTGGAGCACTTTCATATACTCACGCTGTGCCTCCTCTGCATAGAGTTGCATGTCGTAGTTGATGGTCGTCACCACGCGCAGCCCATCACGGTCGAGATCATACGGGGTCCCATCAGCTTTTAAAATAGATCTTTCCTGGAAAATCCGCTTGATATCGGATTTCAATACGGCCCGGAAATAAGGTGCAATGCCGGCGTTAACCGTCGCGCCACGGAATTTCAGTCCGAGTGGTTTTACCTTTTCCGTCTCGAACGCTTCCGGCGTAAGTTTGTCCGCTTTAACCATCATGGCCATCACGGTATTTCTGCGTTCCAGCGAGCGCTCCGGGTTTCTGGTGGGCGAGTATCTTGTAATTCCTTTTTGCAGGCCAACCAATGTCGCCGCTTCCGGCACGGTAAGTTTGTCTGGAGTTGTATTGAAGTAAACTCTGGCTGCTGATTTGATCCCATAGGCCTGATTTCCGAAATCTACCGTATTGAGATACATGGTTATGATTTCTTCCTTGGTATAGTTGCGTTCCAGCTTTACAGCGATCACCCACTCTTGAAATTTCTGCATGAGGCGTTTGAAGAAATTCTTCTGCCGCGCTTCTTCAGAGAAAAGGTTCAGTGCAAGTTGTTGGGTGATGGTACTTCCGCCCTGGCGTTTTCCAACGATGTTGTAGAAGAAAATAGTGAACGTACGTTTAAAATCTATACCGGAGTGGCTTAAAAAGCGGGTATCTTCTGTAGAAATTAAAGCGTCAATTACATTTTTACCAATTTCCGGGTAGGTCACGTTGGAACGGTTCTGTACAAAATAGTTGCCCAGTTGACGTCCGTCTTCACTTAAGATCTCGGTTGCCTGGTTGCTCTTTGGGTGCTCAATGTCGCGGAATGATGGCAAGGTGCCAAAAACGTCAAAGCCAATGGCTACGATAAATAGCGAGAAAAGAATTATGCCGCCAATCAGTATTTTCCAAATCGCAAGGTTATACCTTTTAATATCTGATGCGGAAAGGGGTTGCTTCATTTTAATAATTGTTTTTATAAAAATCTAAGTATTCATTAACGAGGACTTTACTGTTTAGTTTTTCAAAGTTCTCTTTACTGATGATGAAGGTCGTGTACTTAGGTTCCGGGACCTTCATAATCCTGTTTAGCTGGGGGATGATTCCCTCGGCATATGTTTTTACGTCCTCAAAACTACTAAAGTTTCCAACGTAAATGAGCTGATCATCGTCAAATTCAGTGATTTGGTGCCTTAATCTGCGTGCAGGATGGTTGCCACGGTTAAATTGTCCAATTCCAAAACGCGAGGTGCTTAAGCGTAAACTTGCATCGGCAACATCAATAACAAAGTAGTACGTGTCGGAGGCAGCGGCACTGAACAGGCTGGTTGGGGCCTGGATTCTTACATTTTCCTGAACTTCGAGTGTTTTTCCTTTAGGGGCTGCCGGAAATTTCGCGGGTGCCAGACCCGGAGCATTGCTGGGCGGGGCGGCAAAAGGCGTCTCGTTGGGATCAAAATCCAGCAGCGCAACTTTTCTCTTTGTAAACTCGTCCAGATGCTGATTGACATAGCTGAGGTGCTCCTTTACCAGTGGTACAATCAGGCGGTCCGCAGGATAGTGCTTCAGTATAGACTGGAATGCATGCATCAAGCTGTCTACCGGGTAACTGCGGCCGATGGCGATGGCTTTCAGGTATTCAAACTGGGGTGCCAGGCGGCTGTTGGGATAAGCTGCAGTAATGTCTTCAGCGATCTGGATCACGGAAGAGAAATCTTTCTGCTGGTAGATGGTAAACAGGGAATCGTATTTCGTGTTCAAGGCAAGATCAAATTTACTTTGCCTCAGGGAGAAGCCCGGATCTGTTAGATTTTTGGCATAAATACTCTCGCTGAACCTGGATAGAACGATCTCTTTATGTGCGCTGGCTTTCTCCCGGGCTGTGTTCATATAGGCCAGGTAGAGGCTGTAATGAATTGCAGCAGTGTAGTTGTTGTCCGGGAACCGGGACAGCAGCAGCTCATATAAACGTATGGCTTCGTTGTTGTCATTTATTTCCTGCTGATAGAAGGAGGCCAGTTCGAAGTAAGCTTCTATGATTTTTTGGTTTGATTGCTGCAGCATATCTGCATTTATGGGAATGGCCGTTATATACCGCTGCGCAAGCAGGTGATCGTTTGTTGTTACGTCAGTAGTGGAAGAATCCGTTGCATATGCGGGGATATTTACCGGTACTGACCTAAGCGTGTTCGCCTGATCTGCAACCCTGATACTTTGGCGCCAGTTGTCCTCCTGGATACGGTTTCCCCATCGCTTGTAAAAATCAGTTAATCCGGATCTCAATGCCGCCTCATTCTGGAAATAGAATCTGCTGTTTCCCGCCTTTTCGTTCCGGGCATCTGGAGCGTCTGCGGGTGTAGTGCTGCTGACCTCAGGAGCGGATGCAAATGCCCGGATGCGGCGCAGCCGCGCGTCCTCAGGAAGCCTTGCCAGCATCTGCAGGGTATCCTGGAAAGCAATGGCCTGGTAGCGGATGGTCAGGTATTGAAGGTTTTGAACCTTTTTTGAAATTTGCTGATATTGTGAGTAGGTTTTTGGTAGCGCACGGAGGGCACTGTCGTAATAGGCTTTTGCCTTCAGGTAGTCTCTGGTGGTATTGAAATTAAGATCAGCCAGCCTGAGGTAAGACAAGCCCTTCTGACTGGCGTTATTCGTTGCGGCCTGAATGGAACGGTTATAGTAGTCAATGGCCTTCGAATGGTCATCCGCTGCGGCGTATGCTGACGCAACGTGATAATACACCTGGTCCAGGAAGTCCGCATTCTTGTCGTCCTTTACCAGCGCCAACAATTCCTGTGTCCTTGACTTTTCCGATCTGTTCAAAATCCCCATCAGCTTTATGGTGTTCAGACGGGCGTTGAAATAGAGGTCGAATCCCGCATTGCTGTGCTGAACCATTTTGTAGCATGCTAAGGCCTTTTCGGGGTCATTTTCCGCTTCGTGCAGCTGACCCAGGATGAACGTCCACCGTCGTTTGTCCTTTACATTGTTGTGCGCTTTAATGGCATCCTCAAGATACCGTATGGCATCCTTTGGGCGATTAAATGTGATACTCATTTGCGCGAGCGTTGCCAAGGGCTCCGCTGACTGTTTAGGGACACGATTCAGAGAGGCCTCTAAAGAATCCAGAATTGCTGCAGCAGCGGGAAGATTGTTGAGCTGGAGATAACATCTGGCTTTCCAGTTCAAGGCGCTCAGGAGAATGCTCTTGTCAGATTGGTAAGTGGAAGCGGTATACTCAAAGTATTCGGCTGCTATGAAGTAGTTACCCTTGTAGAAATAGGATTTCCCCAGGAGCATATAAGCCTCATCAATGTAATTGCCATAGCTTTTGTCTGCAATGATTGTTTTCGCCTTACGTATGATTTCACCCAGGGATGAGCTGTCCGGCATTTGAACGGCAGGATCCTCCGATAAAGCACTGAATTTTTCAGGGCCGACATATACCGGTAAAATTTCAGTGTAATTATCCGGATAGGTTTCATGAAGGTCGGAAATGTAGTTGTTCAGTAATAGATTGGCATTGTAGATGTAGTTGTAGCGGGACGTGATGTTTTGCAACACGCGACTTGCGGGGGTGTCCTTATTTGTGCTGCAGGCATAAAGGAGAGATAGCGCAAGGCAAAATAACGTTAACTTTACCTGCGGGAAAATAAGGTAATTCAAGGAATGGTTACTATAAACGTTTGTGGACTAGTAAAAAATATATGCAAAAATATTTTATTTCGCAATTATTCTAAAGAATAGCCCGATGTTTATTTGAATGGCATATCAATAGACGGACAATGGAAAATAAGAATGATCAAAATAAACAAAAAACAGTAAGTAATATTGCACGGTATTCCGGGTTATTTTTTCAGATGTTCTTTATCATCGGGTTGTTTATCGTAGGCGGGGTGCAGCTGGATGAACGTACCGGAAATCAACAACGCGTCTATACGGCAGCGCTGGGCCTGCTGGGGGTTGTTGTAGCCATTTACCATGTGCTGAAAGAGGTGAATCAGATCAACAATTCAAAAAAGTAAAAGCGCATACTGATTCAAATCAGTAGTTTTGCAACTTAAAATTTTCTCTTGAGTATAAACCGGTTTACCCTCCTGTACCTTCTGTTTTGTTGCCTTCTTGCCGCAGCTTACGCTGTGCTTCCCGTTATCTTCCCGGATAGAAGCTTGTTAATTGATAAATTCTGGGCGATGTTTCTCTTTCTTGGCGGAATCACTTACATCGCCTATTTGGTGGCTGATCTGGGCATGAAAAGGAATCCTGAAGTAGGGGTTATGGCGATTATGGGTGCGATTACCGTTAAAATGCTTTTTTCTTTAGCTTTCGTGCTGATTTACAGTCAAAAGAATGGTCCTCTAGGTCTAAATTTCCTGCTGAACTTTTTTTCTTTATATTTATTCTTCAGCTTCTTTGAAATATACTGCTTGTTGCGTAACTTGCGCCACCAAAATAAATAGTAAAAATCTGCGAGTAAATGGATTGTAGCCACGTTTTTGATTTCAAAGTGAATAGGTTAATTGTTGCTTTTGCGCTTTTTTTAGCGTTTTTCGGTGTTGTTCCCGCTGTTTATGCGCAAGTGGACAGTGTTGGCGTGACTGCCGGTGATTCAACAGTTGTGATGGCTGAAAACCATGCTGCAGATGCGGAGCACGCAGAAGGAAGTTTTGATCCGACTGAAGTGGTAATGGAGCACATTGCAGATTCACACGTATGGCACGTTGCTGGTCATTTTTCTTTCCCGCTTCCGGTAATTCTATATACGCCCGCAGGTTTCGAGATTTTCTCTTCAGGTAATTTTCATCATGGAGAAGAAGACTATAAAGGAAAGTACAACACTTATCGTTTAGCCGGAGAGGTTGCAGGACAAAGTGTATCGCAGAATTTTTTCAATAAAAAGATTAAGGTTGTCGGTGCAGACGGTCAGGTTGACGAAGCTGCGACAGCGGAGGTGATGGATTTCTCGATCACCAAAAATGTAGCAGCGATGTTGCTTACTGTTGTCATTTTGCTCGTGGTATTTACATCTGTAGCTTCGGCATATAAGAAGAGACAAGGCAAGTCGCCAAAAGGCTTACAGTCGTTTTTAGAGCCGATCATCGTGTTTATCCGGGACGATGTCGCCAAGCCGAATATCGGTCATGACTTTGCTCGGTTCATGCCTTTCTTGTTGACAATATTCTTTTTCATTCTGATTAATAATCTTCTTGGTTTGGTTCCGATTTTCCCTGGAGGTGCAAACGTAACCGGAAACATTGCGACTACTTTTATTCTTGCCTTGTTTACACTTGTGGTTGTAAACGTGAATGGAAACAAGTATTACTGGAAGCACGTTTTTGCGCCAGATGTTCCGAAATGGATGTACGTTATTATGATTCCTGTTGAGTTAATTGGAATTCTATCCCGTCCCTTCGCTTTGATGGTCAGGTTATTTGCAAACATCACGGCTGGTCACATCATTGTTTTGAGTTTGATCTCCCTGATATTCATCTTTAAGACGCTGGCCATTGCCCCGGTATCGGTAGGTTTCGTAATCTTTATGGATGTTCTGGAGTTGTTGGTTGCATTCTTACAGGCATTTATCTTTACATTGCTTAGTGCCTTGTTCATCGGTATGGCTATTGAGGAGCATCATTAATAATAAACTATAAATTCATCAATATAAATTAAATTAGTTATGGTAGGTTCAATCGCGGCAATAGGTGCCGGTTTAGCAGTTGTAGGTGCCGGTATCGGTATCGGTCAAGTAGGTGGTAAAGCAATGGAAGGTATTGCTCGTCAACCAGAAGCTGCTTCTAAAATTCAAACAGCAATGATCATCGCTGCAGCCCTTATTGAAGGTGTTGCTTTGTTCGGTGTGGTAGTTGCGTTCTTGGGAAATAATCCTGCATAAGTTTAATAAGCTTCTTGCAATTATTACCATAAAAATAAGGCTGGGAAATTGACGATTGGTTGTTTCCCAGCCTTAATTAACGATAAAAGAATTTAAAAATAAATCATATGGAGTTAGTTACCCCTAGTATTGGATTGGTTTTCTGGACATTAATAGCATTCTTATTTTTGTTATTGCTGTTGAAAAAGTACGCATGGAAGCCAATTATGACTGCAATTCACGACCGTGAGCAATACATCGATGAGGCGCTGAATAAAGCTGAACTGGCTAAGAAAGAAATGGCACGTTTAACTGCTCAGAACGAAGACTTGTTGAAAGAGGCCCGCGCAGAACGTGATGTTATATTGAAAGAAGCAAAAATGCTGAAGGATTCAATTGTAAACGAAGCGAAGACTCAGGCACAGACTGAAGGAGCTAAGCTTATTGAGAAAGCCAAGATTGAAATCGAGAACCAAAAGAAAGCGGCTTTAATCGAGTTGAAGAATCAGGTGTCGAGTTTATCCCTTGATATTGCGGAGCGTGTATTGCGCAGCCAGTTACAGGACAAAGCGAAACAGCAGGAGTTGGTTGCGGGTCTTTTAAAGGATGTTGAATTAAACTAGTTCTTTTCAGCCCTAATTAAAATAAAATGTCAGAAATTAAAGCAGCCTCGAGATACGCCAAATCAATCATTGATCTTTCCATGGAGCTAAACGCCCTGGAGGAAATGCGAAATGATATGGTTATCATTGAGCAGGTGATTGATAAGAATTCAGAACTGGAAGCCATTTTAAAGAACCCAATTATCCCACTTAACAAGAAAGCAGGAATTTTGGAGAACATCTTTGGAAATCAGGTTCACAAAGCCACCAAGACTTTCTTGCAGTTAATTGTGAGTAAAGGAAGATCTTCAATTTTGTTTGCGACTGCGAAGCAGTTTATTGTTCAATACAACCAGATAAAGGGAATTGTGACCGCTGAAATCACGTCTGCCATTGAACTTACAGAGGCCAATAGGACCGAGATTGAAGGCATAGTTAAACAGGCGGTTGGTGCAAATGAGGTCATCTTGAAAGAAAGGGTTGATCCCAACATCATAGGCGGCTTTGTTTTAAAGGTTGGTGATAAGCAGTTTGATGCGAGCATTTCGAGCAGCTTGAATAAGCTAAAAAAGGAATTTGCCGTAGGTGTGGCATAATTCAGATTACAGATAATAAGATTACTGATTACAAAAGAAATTATATAAAATTATGGCAGAGGTAAGACCAGACGAAGTTTCGGCAATTATCAGGCAGCAATTGGCGGGCTTTAAATCAGAAGCCGAACTTGAAGAAGTTGGTACCGTATTACAAGTGGGTGATGGTATTGCCCGGGTATATGGTTTAACAAAGGTACAATCCGGTGAGCTTGTCGAGTTTGCCAATGGTTTACAAGGGATTGTTTTAAACCTTGAAGAAGATAACGTAGGTGTTGTATTGTTGGGTCCATACAGCGACATCAAAGAAGGCGACACCATTAAACGTACAAAGAAAATTGCCTCTATAAAAGTTGGTGAAGGTATGGTTGGCCGTGTGGTAAATACACTTGGTGAGCCTATCGACGGTAAAGGACCGATCTTAGGCCCGACATACGAAATGCCGATCGAACGTAAAGCGCCAGGCGTAATCTATCGCCAGCCGGTAAACGAGCCTTTGCAGACAGGTATCAAAGCGATTGACGCGATGATTCCAATTGGTAGAGGACAACGTGAGTTGGTTATTGGTGACCGTCAGACAGGTAAGAGTGCTGTTTGTATCGATACCATCATCAACCAAAAAGAATTTTACGAAGCAGGAAACCCTGTTTATTGTATATATGTTGCTTGCGGTCAGAAAGCAAGTACAGTAGCGAACGTTGTTCGTACACTGGAAGAAAATGGTGCAATGGCGTATACAGTAGTTGTTTCTGCTGCTGCAGCTGATCCTGCTCCACTTCAGTTTTACGCGCCGTTCTCCGGTGCTGCGATTGGAGAGTTCTTCCGTGATACAGGTCGTCCTGCACTTATTGTTTATGATGATTTATCAAAACAAGCGGTAGCTTACCGTGAGGTTTCTTTGCTACTTCGTCGTCCACCGGGCCGTGAGGCTTATCCTGGAGACGTTTTCTACCTTCACAGTCGTTTGTTAGAACGTGCAGCGAAGATCAACTCCAATGATGAGATCGCACAAGCAATGAACGATTTACCAGAGTCCTTGAAAGGGATCGTAAAAGGTGGTGGTTCACTAACAGCTTTGCCGATTATTGAGACACAAGCAGGTGACGTTTCAGCGTATATCCCGACAAACGTAATTTCGATTACCGATGGTCAGATCTTCCTGGAGTCCAACTTGTTTAACGCAGGTGTTCGTCCGGCGATCAACGTAGGTATCTCGGTATCACGTGTGGGTGGTAACGCGCAGATCAAATCCATGAAGAAGGTTGCCGGTACATTGAAACTGGATCAGGCACAATACCGTGAATTGGAGGCTTTCTCTAAATTCGGATCTGACCTGGATGCAGCTACAAAATCTGTATTGGATAAAGGTGCCCGTAACGTGGAGATCTTGAAACAAGGCCAGTTCTCTCCTATGACTGTAGAGAAACAAGTAGCTATGGTTTACATCGGTACAAAGAACTTAATGCGTAGTGTTCCTGTAGATAAGATCAAGGCATTTGAGGCTGAATATTTACAGCAATTGGAATTGCGTTTCCCTGATACCTTAAAAGGATTGAAAGCAGGAAAACTTGATGACGAAATTACAGGTGTATTAGAAACTGTTGCTAAAGAGGTTTCAGCAAAATATTAATCTCTTTAACGCCCACTAAAATAAAATGGCAAATTTAAAAGAAGTAAGAATCCGGATATCATCGGTACAATCCACACAGCAGATCACGAAGGCCATGAAAATGGTTTCGGCGGCAAAGCTGAAGCGCGCTACCAATGCGATTGTACAGCTACGTCCGTATGCTACTAAACTAAAGGACATCTTAAGCAATTTGTCTGCTAGTTTAGAAGGTTCATCATCGCCTTTTATTCAGGATCGTGAGCCAAATAAAGTTTTAGTTGTCGTAGTGTCTTCCAACCGTGGTTTGGCAGGTGCCTTCAATATGAATGTTATTAAGGCAACCAACAATCTTATTGCAGAGAAGTACAGTGAGCAGTACAAAAGAGGTGATGTGAGAATCATTGCAATTGGAAAAAAGGCACAGGACTTCTATCAGAAGCGTAACTACCAGGTGATCGGTAACAATGATGACCTGTACAATGCGCTAACATTTGAAAATGTTACCCGGATTACCGATGCCATCATGGCTGGTTTTGTTAAGGGCGAATATGATAAAGTCGAGCTGGTTTACAACCGCTTCAAGAATGCCGCAGTACAGATTGTAACCTCGGAGCAGTTATTGCCATTAATGAAAACGGAAGATACTGCAGTTTCCAAGTCTAATGTAGACTATATTCTGGAGCCTTCCCAGCAAGAGATTGTTGAGCAGCTTATACCGAAGTCGATTAAAATACAACTGTACAGAGCCGTTCTGGATTCTCATGCCTCTGAGCATGGTGCCCGTATGACCTCTATGGATAAAGCAACTGAAAATGCCGGCGATTTGCTGAAGGCTTTGAAGTTATCCTACAACCAGGCCCGTCAAGCAGCAATCACGACCGAATTGACGGAAATTGTGAGTGGTGCGGCGGCTTTAAACGGATAAATATCCACAACTTATATCTAAGCCTCTGTCGATTGATAGAGGCTTTTTTATTACCCTATCTGATGAATATGAAAAGATTGATTTTCGCGGCGTTTACCTTGTTTTTGCCGTTTGGTGTATTTGCACAGGATACGGCAAGTACAGCCGGATATAGAGATTACACCACCGCTGTGTTGTGGCAGCAACACTCGGGCGAGTTCCGTGCGTTAGCATTTCAGGCCTATAATTTTGCCAGGCTGTCTTTAGTTCCAAAGATTGCAGAGGCCAGCAATGGCAAAAAGAACTGTGTGGTAGTAGATGTTGATGAAACGGTTCTGGACAACTCTCCATTCCAGGGTAATGAAATCCGGAACCATAAGATCTTCAATCAGCAGGACTGGGCAAACTGGACCAGTAAGGGTATAGCGGATACCATTCCTGGAGCACTTGGATTCCTGACATTTGCGGCGTCGCAGCAGGTAGAGACTTTTTACCTGAGCAACCGCGAAGTTTCCGAGATCGAAGGAACGCTGAAAAACTTGCAAACGCTTGGGTTTCCGTATGCGGATAAGGACCATATGCTCTTTAAAACCACAACTTCAGACAAAGAGCCAAGAAGGAAGGCGCTGTCCGAAAAGTACAATATTCTGATGCTTTGCGGCGACAATCTGAGTGATTTCTCCAATGTATTCTACAGGGAAGGGAAGAACACCATAGAACAGGTGGATGCTGCGCAGCAGAAGTTTGGTACCCAGTATATTGTGCTTCCTAACCCGATGTATGGTGATTGGGAGAAACAATTTTACAAGGTAGACAAGCAATCCGATCAGGATAAGGCGGATGCAAGGATTGAAGGACTGAAAACTTATTAGCAATAATGCTTTTTTATACCCCGATTAATATTAATTTTGTGCCAGTAAAAATTTAAAAAATGGAGAAAAAACCAATTTACAGTACTAAGAGCATGCAAAATGCAAATGACTTAGGTATATATAAGACGTTACTTTTAGGTATAGTGATCGCGACAGTAGGGGTTTTCTTACGGTTCGCTGGTGAGTCATCTACACTTTCCCTCATATCATGGTTGATCTTGTTTGTAGGAGCAGCATTTTGCTTTAAAGCTGTTTTTAAGATTTTAGGTTCTTAAGGTTACAACTCAATACATACGAAAGCCCTGTGCAGATCAACTGCACAGGGCTTTTTAGCGTTATAACTTTTATGATTTCAGACGCTTCTGGTTGTCCTTTGCAAAAGCTGCCCAGCCGGAATATGATTTCCCTGTTCCCGTTGTGCTCACACGCTGAAAGGAGTGGCATACCGCAACACCCAAGCCATCTGTTGCATCAAGAAATTCCGGTGTTTCTTTAAAATCCAGTAAATTCTGCAACATGGCCGCAACTTGTTCCTTTCCTGCACTGCCATTGCCCGTAATAGATTGCTTGATTTTTCGTGGTGCATATTCCGTAACAGGAATACCTCTGGACAAGGCTGCAGCCATTGCAACGCCCTGAGCTCTGCCCAGCTTAAGCATCACCTGAATGTTCTTCCCGTAAAACGGTGCTTCCAGCGCAAGTACGTCCGGTTTATACTCATCGATGAGTGCAACGGTTTTCTCAAATATTCTTTGAAGCTTCAGAAAGTGGTCGTCGAGGTGTTCCATCCGGACGACTCCCATGCTTATCAATTGAATTTTACTCCCTTTCTCGAGAATCAGTCCGTAACCCATCACTGCAGTTCCCGGATCGATCCCCATGATCACCCTTTCCTTTTTTTCAACCAACATAGAACAATAATAAGCATATTTGCACAGAGTGGACGTAAATAAATTGACAGCAGATTACAAACGTATATTTTCTATCGTCGTAAAGATTGCAATTGTTGTCTTCGCATTCTACTTCATCTACATCAGGCTCACGGCCAATCAGGACCTGAGAAGTTTCCTGACGTTGTTGGAATCCATTCCAGGTGAAGAGATCATGTTAGTGCTTTCTTCGGTGATTTTCCTGATGTTCGTAAACTGGGGCCTGGAGGCTGTGAAATGGAAGCGGCTGGTCAGCAGCATCGAAGAGATCAGCATCTGGAAGTCCATAGAGTCTGTATTCTGCGGGCTGACATGGGCTGTGTTTACGCCCAACAGGCTTGGAGAGTACGGTGGCCGGGTATTTTTCCTGTCGCCCAAACGACGGGTTATGGGCGTGGTATCCATGGCTGTTGGGAACATTGGGCAAATGGTGCTGACAAACGTGTTCGGATCCATTGCGCTCTGCATCTTCATCTTCAGGTTTAAAGAAATCGATTTCCGTTTCTTTTTTGTACTCTGCTTTCTGGCTTTCCTGTTCTCCATGTTTCTTACGGTCTTTTATTTCAATATAAAATGGCTGAATGGAATTTTATTGTCCGTGCGGCTCACGCGTAAGTACAAGAAATTTTATATGGTCCTGGCCAGATACAAGAAATTGGAACTTCTCAAAATTTTACTCTTCTGTCTGGCAAGGTATATCGTTTTCAGCACCCAGTATTTCATTATGTTTTACTGGCTCATTCCTGGTCTTCACTTTTCCGACATCACCATGATGGTGTGTATCCTGTTTTTTATCCAGTCCAACTTGCCTTCCCTGGATATCTTTGATGTTGGTATCCGCAGTGTAACTGCATTGTTCTTCTTCAACTATGTTACAGACGATAATGCGTCAATTGTAGCCTGTACAGCAAGCATCTGGTTAATAAATATTATTATTCCTGCTATATTAGGCAGTTATTTCGTCTTTAAACTCAATTTTTTTGGAACTCTTAAACGTGCCTAATCTTATTTCGGTCTTGCTGACGCTCCTTTACGTGGCTGTTGTGCTGTCCTTTATAGTTGGCTGGAAGCGATTACGGTATTTCAAAGTTGCAGGTCCTTCCGCCGGTTCTGAAGAGATTCCGGTTTCAATTATTGTTGCTGCCAGAAATGAAGCGGAAAACATCAGCAAGACCATAACTGATCTGCTTGCACAGAACTATCCGAAGTCCTTAGTGGAAATCATATTCATTGATGATCATTCAACAGATGGTACAGGGGATGTAATTGCCTCTTTCCATGCACAAGGCGTCAAGCTGATCACCTTAAATGAAGCTCAAACCATCAATTCCTATAAGAAGAAGGCCATTCAAACAGCCATTGGCCAGGCGAGTGGAAAGCTCATTGTCACCACTGATGCCGACTGCCGCATGGGCCCGGATTGGTTGAGAACCATTGTTGCTTACCATCAAAAAGGTGGATATAAAATGATTTCATCGCCCGTGGCATTTTTTGAAGAAAGGAGTTTCTTTGAGCGCGCACAATCCCTGGAGTTCCTGTACCTCATCGGTATGGGTGCCTCCACCATTGGAAACAACAGCCCCTCTACTTGTAACGGCGCCAACCTGGCTTATGAGCGGGATGCATTTTATGAAGTCGGTGGCTTCACTGGAATTGACGACCTGGCTTCGGGCGACGACGAACTCTTGCTTCATAAGATTGCGGCGAGATACGGGAATAAAATTGGATTTTTGAAAAGCAGGGAGGCCATTGTGTACACCCAGGCCAAACCGACGCTGACCGAATTCATTCAGCAACGGAAGCGCTGGGCATCTAAGAGCACCAGATATAAAAACAAGAGCATCATTGTACTGGGCATTTTCGTATGGCTTTTCAACTTAAGTATTGTTTTAAATTTAGGCATTGGTATATTTAAAAGCGGGTATTTAGTTGTTGGGTTAACCCAGCTGCTGATCAAAATAGCCGTAGAACTGATATTTTTAACCCATGTGTCCCGTTTTGCAAAACGTATGGAACTCTTAATCCTGTTGCCTGTATTGAACCTCATGCATATTGTCTACATTATTTATATCGGAATTGCCGGAAATTCGGGCAAATACAATTGGAAAGGGAGAATGGTTAAATAATGAATCAAAACAGCCCTTCTAAAAAGATCTGGTTAAAATTCCGGCGCAACAAGCTTGCGTTAAGTGGACTGATTTTTATTCTTTCACTCTTGCTCATGGGTGTTCTGGGCTACCTGATCACGCCGGATAAGACACCAATGGCAAACACCATGCACCTGCAGCTCAGCAATAAAAAGCCCGGCCGTTCATTTGAGTTCCTTATTATCTCCCGGAACAATAGTATTGAACAGGTTAACGCCCTTGAACTCATGTTGTATGGGCAGGAAAGCAATTTCAAGAGCATGCCAATCTCTGGCTACCGGTTTGAAACGGAAAACATAATCGCTGCGGAATATATCGGAGACGATGATGCGGGTGAGGAGCGCTCGTATAAAATCGCGGAGCTCTGCCCGGACTGCGATCTGAAACAAAGCCCCGAAGCACTGCAAAAGGAATTTGCAGCAAAAAATATCTACAGTCAGCGATTCCTACTCGGAACAGATATGTATGGCCGTGATATGTACAGCCGGCTGGTGCTCGGCATCCGGGTTTCCTTATCTGTCGGCCTGATGGCTGTGTTGATCTCACTCTTCATCGGTGTCACACTGGGTGCGATGGCCGGATATTTCGGTGGCAAGGTAGATGCTGCCATCAGCTGGTTCATGAACGTCATCTGGTCTTTGCCGTCTTTGCTGCTGGTGATCGCCATCTCCTTTGCTTTAGGTAAAGGTTTCTGGCAAATCTTTATCGCGGTAGGCCTTTCCACCTGGGTGGATGTAGCCAGGCTGGTACGCGGCCAGGTAATGGCCTTGAAGGAAGTGGAATTTGTGGAAGCTTCCAAGGCTCTTGGATACAGCACTACCCGAACCATTGTGAAGCACATTTTACCAAACATCGCCGGCCCGATCCTCGTGGTTGCCTCCGCTAATTTTGCCTCTGCCATTCTATTGGAAACCGGTCTAAGTTTCCTTGGATTTGGCGCACAGCCGCCGATGCCAAGCTGGGGAACAATGATCAAGGAGCATTATGGATACATCATCATGGACGCGGCCTACCTTGCCGTGCTGCCGGGAGTGGCCATCATGCTTACCGTATATGCCTTTAACCTGCTTGCCATTGGCTTGCGGGATGCTTTTGATGTAAAATCACAAAACGTAACGGTTTAAAATTTTATAACTTTGCGGTATGTTAATCAATTGTTTCCAGAAAGAGCTGATAGAAGCGGGGTGTGATGAGGCCGGAAGAGGTTGCCTTGCCGGACCAGTATATGCTGCAGCAGTGATCTTACCACGGAAATTCAGGTCAAAAGAGTTGAACGACTCTAAGAAGTTAACACATGAACAACGCAGTTCCCTGCGCACCATCATTGAGGAAGAAGCGATCTGCTGGGCAGTAGGCTCGGTCGACAACCGCGAAATAGATCAGATCAATATTTTGAATGCTTCATTCCTGGCGATGCACCGGGCAATTGAAAAGCTGTTGGTGATTCCTCAATACTTAACGATCGACGGGAACAGGTTTAAAGCCTATTTAGACATTCCACACGCCTGCATTGTGAAGGGTGATGGTAAATATCTGAATATCGCTGCAGCGTCAATACTTGCAAAAACGCACCGGGACGAGTATATGGCGAACATTGCCCAGGAGCATCCGGAATATGAATGGCACCAGAATAAAGGCTATCCAACGGCTGCCCACCGCATTGTTTCACTGGAGCGTGGCCTCACGCCATATCACCGTAAAACTTTTACAATCACACATCCGGCCCTCGACAGGTTTGAAAAAGTCGAACTATAATTTGTATTTTCACATACATTGAAAGCATTATTTCTTACCAATAGGGTCCCTTTTCCGCCCAACAGCGGATATCCCATTGTGGTCTACAACACCATTAAAGGGTTGCAGGCACTTGGGGTAGAAATCACTTTGTTCAGTATTAACCCCAATAAGCACTGGGTGGATGTAGCGGACATTTACGACCCTGTATTTGAAAACCTCAGCTTTCATTCGTACGACTTAGATACGGACGTCAACATATGGGATGCGTTGTTTAATATTTTCTCCAGCCAATCCTATAACGTTTCCAGGTTTTATGAAGAAGATGCTGCTCGGCTGCTGGAAAACGTATTACGTGAGACGGAGTTTGACATTGTTCAATTCGAAAGCCTTTTTGTCGTTCCTTATCTTGATGTTGTCAAAGCCAACAGTAAGGCGCGTCTGATCTACAGGGCCCATAACATTGTTTTTAACGTCTGGGAGCGGATTTCTGAATCTGAGAAGTTCACACCAAGACGGCACTACCTGCAGTTCCTTGCCCGGAGGCTTAAAGCCTATGAAACGGAACAGATCAATCGTTTTCACAAGATTTTTGCAATCAGTGAACCCGACCGCCAGGATATCCTGCGTTTTGGCTGCCAGTGCAGCCTGGATGTATTTCCAGTGGCGCTGGATATGCAGCAGTATCCAGCATCTGCCGCGGCAACAAGCTTCCCTACCTTATTTCATCTTGGATCTATGGACTGGCTTCCCAACAGAGAAGGAATCGAATGGTTCCTGGATGAAGTCTGGCCAGATATAGAGGAACTCAACAGCGAGCTCCGGTTTTACATCGCCGGAAAGAACATGCCGAAACATCTCTTTGAATACGACTCGGACAATGTAGTTGTGGAAGGACAGATCTATGATGCCGTGGAATTTATGAATTCCAAGGGGATTATGATTGTTCCGCTTTTATCCGGTAGTGGCATGCGTGTGAAGATCCTGGAAGGAATGGCCATGCGGAAGTGTATCATTGCAACTACAATTGCTGCCGAGGGCATCAGCTGCGAACATGGCAAGGACATTTTGCTTGCAGACACGCCCGATGAATTTTACCGGTGTATCCTCCAGTGTATCACCATTCCAGGCAAGTGGCAGGAAATCGGAGAGAATGCCCGGCGGACCGTGGAGCGCAACTATGACATCACTTTAATCGCCGAAAGGATGTTCAAGGTCTATAATGAGCTGCTAAGTACGTAAAATTATGTACTTTTGGTCTGCAATTTTAAAAGATCGTAATGAAAGATACATCGTTAACCAGTAAGCACATCTCTTTAGGTGCTAAAATGGTGCCGTTTGCCGGATACAACATGCCTGTACAATATGAAGGCATAAATGCTGAACATTCAACTGTAAGAAATGGAGTAGGGGTCTTTGACGTATCTCATATGGGTGAGTTTATCCTGAAAGGTGAGCATGCCCTGGATCTGATTCAACGTGTAACCAGCAATGATGCATCTAAATTGTATGACGGTAAAATTCAATATTCCTGCCTTCCAAACGAAGAGGGCGGAATTGTAGATGACTTGCTTGTTTACCGCCTGACAGAACAGTCTTATATGTTGGTTGTGAATGCAAGTAACATCGAGAAAGACTGGAACTGGATTGAGAAGTACAACACCCAAGGGGTGGAAATGCACAATATATCTGATAAAACATCTTTACTGGCCATTCAGGGACCAAAAGCTGCTGAGGCCATACAAAGCCTCACAGATCTTGATCTTGCCTCGATGGAGTACTATACATTCAGCAAAGGCAAGTTCGCCGGGGTGGATAACGTGCTGGTTTCTGCTACAGGCTATACCGGTGCCGGTGGCTTCGAGATTTATTTTGAAAATGAACATGCAGAACTGATCTGGGATGCGATTTTTGAAGCCGGAGAGCCATTTGGTATTAAGCCCATCGGCCTGGGTGCGCGGGACACGCTGCGCTTAGAAATGGGATTCTGCCTGTATGGTAACGATATTGACGATACGACCTCGCCGCTGGAGGCAGGCCTGGGCTGGATCACCAAGTTCACTAAAGATTTTACCAATAGCGCAGCATTAAAGGCCCAGAAAGAAGCAGGCATAAAGAGCAAACTGGTGGGGTTTGAAATGATCGACAGGGGTATTGCCCGTCATGATTACCAGATTGCAGATGCCGAAGGAAACATCATCGGCCGTGTTACTTCAGGTACACAATCGCCCTCACTACAAAAAGCGATAGGGATGGGGTATGTGTCTAAGGAGTTTGCCCAGGAAGGCGCGGAGATCTACATACTCATCCGCAACAATAAGCTTAAAGCCAAAGTCGTAAAGTTCCCTTTTTATAAATAAATCCATTCTCTCGAAGTTAGGGCTGTCTCCCTACAACAGTATGCAAAGAAAAATTGAAGTTTGTTTAACGCCCGCTTTACTGGGCTTATATGATATAGAAAATAGTATTGTCGTCGTTATTGACATACTCCGGGCCACTTCTTCCATCGTTTATGGAATTGATAATGGCGCAAAAGCCATCATTCCTGTTGCGCAGGTAGAAGACTGCCTGAATTATTCCAAACATGGTTATCTACTGGCCGCGGAGCGGAATGGTTCGGTAGTGGAGGGCTATAATTTTGGCAACTCACCTTTTTCCTACACAAAGGAACAGGTTGCCGGCAAGACAGTTGTATTAACCACAACAAATGGCACGAAGGCGTTGCATATGGCCCGTAGCCGTGCAAAGCAGGTGGTCGTAGGCTCATTCCTGAACTTACACGCATTAAGCAGCTGGCTTAAGACACAGCCTCATGATGTGTTGCTGCTTTGTGCGGGATGGAAAGATCAGTTTAATCTGGAGGATACCCTTTTTGCCGGTGCAGTTCTAAGCGAGATCCGTGAAAGTTTCACAGAATTTGACGATTCAGGTGTTGCTGCCGAGGATCTTTACCGGATAGCTAAAGACGACCTCAGGACCTACATATCTAAATCATCCCACAGCCACCGCCTCGCTGCCTTAAATATCGAACGGGATGTTCAGTTCTGCTTACAACTAAATATCTGCGAGGCAATACCGGTTCTGATTGGCGATGACCTGGTTCGTATGGAACACGTCTAAGACATCTTAGGCTTATACCGGGAGGCCCGGAGGATCTTTTCTGCATCGCGTTCGGCCATGAGTTCCTGAAGTGTTACTTTCGGGTTCTCTTCCATGTATTTGCGTACAATCTGCCACCCTGTCCATACACCAAGTTTCGGCGCAGACTCTTTCTTTTCACCAAGCCCTGGGGTAAATGGTCCTTCACTCAGGTACACCTGTATTTTCTGATAGTTGGTGCTGAAGAGCAGATCGCTTTCCATAAAGAAGCCCCAGATGTTGCCTTCATATACCTTACACCATTCCAGCTGCTTGGCTGTGTAGCCTATTTTAACGGAGTCCGGCACCTTGGTGTCCAGTACCTGATCCATGAAATAGAGGATCTTCCCATTTTGTATCATCTTAGACAACAGCGTCCTGTCTTCGTCCCGCTCCGGGAACAGCTCTTCTCTGGCGAAGGTCTCTGTGAGACGGGGTACGATGTATTCCGGGCTGAATCTCCGGGAGATGTACCGCGGTACATTCTGAACGATGGCGCCGTAAAAGCGACTGTCCTTTCCAAGAAACATGTCCAGCCCGATACCCATATAATTGTCGCCGATAGGTGTTTGTACTTCGAAGCCAGAAACAAATGAAATAAACCTCGGCACGCGGACATTCGGATAATAATGAATGATATATTTGAAGGCCTGACTGAGGTCGCGTTCCACTGGTCTGAGGTCTTTGAAGACGCTGTCTGCATCACGGTTAAGATCCCGGTATGCCTGATCCTTGTAGAGCACCGAAAGAATCTCGGGGCCTGAATAATTTCCATTCCCCACAATACGGAAGATGTAATCGCTGTAGAAATTTCCATACTTCTGTTTTAGCAATGCGTCTGTTGTTTCTATGCCTTTTTGTTGTCCGGCGGCGAGGTCATGGTCGAAACGCAGAATCCGGGCATCAACCTTTATGTTACTCACATCCGGCCGGTTATCTTGTTTGCATGAAAATAAACCAACCAGACCGATAAAAATTAAATAAATTTGGAAATATTTTACGTTATGCCTCATGTGCAGCAAATATAGATAGATCAGGCAGGAAAATTGCATGGTTTATGCGCATTCGCTTCAATAACCGGGGCTGTTCAACATACATGATTTATGAAAAAACTACTTATTGTTCTGTTAATTTTATGCTCAGCGGGCAGCGTTTTCGCGCAACGGCTAGCGCCATTAAATGATTTTAGACTGGGCCTTACTGCGCATCCAACCTTTGGGTGGCTTAAACCTGAAGGGGGTAAGGGGAATGGTGTTGCACTCGGATTTTCTTATGGACTGATGGGCGATTTCAATTTTGCGGAGAACTACAGTTTCGCAACAGGTATCACCATTACAACAATCAACGGAAAGAGCACGGAGATCAATCCTGCGCCTTATTACGACACTTCAATTGGTGTACCAACCGCATACAACATCCGGTACAAGCTCCAGTACCTGGAGATTCCGCTTACGGTAAAGCTTAAGACAGCTAAAGTGGGAACGGTAAGATGGTACGGACAATTTGGTCTTTCCAACGACTTTAATATCGGTGCCAGACAAGATGTTGACCGGGTTGGAAAGGAAACCATTGCTGATGATGTGGATGCGAAAGATCTCATTAATTTCTACAGAGCCGGCCTGATTATCGGTGGAGGCGGAGAGTTTGACATTGCGCCAAACACCAGCATAGCCCTGGGCGTTACATTTAACAATGGATTTACGGATATCAGCGACAACAAGAACAGCAGTGTACGCAACCATTACCTTGGCTTAAATTTTGGAGTGTTTTTTTAAGCACACATCAACGCGTAATCTCATCATAGCAAGGCTGCAACGAGCTGAAAGCGATGTAGCGCTTGCCTGATGGACCGATAACATACTAAACGACATACACGAATGAAGATAGCACTGGCTCAACTGAACTATCAGATTGGAAACTTTGAACTGAATACCCAGAAGATCATTGGCAGCATTTTACAGGCGAAAGCCGGTGGCGCGGACCTGGTTGTTTTTGCCGAACTGGCCGTGTGCGGTTATCCCCCACGGGATTTTCTGGAGTTTGAAGAGTTTATTGACCTTTGCGAGCAATCTGCACAGGCAATTGCAGAACAGTGCAGCGGCATTGCTTGTATCATCGGACTGCCGGTGAGGAACACGTCGCCTGCAGGTAAGGATCTATATAATGCCGCTTATTTCATTGAAAACGGGCAGGTGAAGGCTGTCGTGAGAAAGGCATTGCTCCCAAATTACGATGTGTTTGATGAGTATCGCTATTTTGAGCCGGCCGTTACTTTTGATTGTGTCGAGTATCAGGGTACAAAGATCGCCCTGACCATCTGTGAAGATCTGTGGAACATCAACAACAATCCCTTATATGTATCCAGCCCCATGGATCAGCTGATACAGCAAAAGCCAGAGATCATGATCAACATCGCGGCCTCCCCATTTTCTTATCTTCATGACGATGAAAGGATTGAGATTCTTGGACGGAACGCCAGTCAGTACCAGCTCCCGCTTTTATACGTGAACCAGGTTGGCGCACAAACGGAGATCGTATTTGATGGTGGATCAATGGCTTTCGATGCAGAAGGGAACTTGATGGATGAGCTGGCTTATTTCAAAGAAGATCTCAAGATGTACAACTTCGAGGACGGCCGGCTGCAGGCATTAACGCCGTCGCAACACCAGGTCGTTCCTGACATTGAGCAGATCCACGATGCTTTGATTCTTGGAATCCGGGACTATTTTGAGAAATCTGGATTTAAGAAGGCCGTATTGGGTCTATCGGGGGGTATCGACTCCGCGATCGTTTGTGCGCTCGCCTGCCGCGCCCTGGGTTCGGAGAACGTGATGGCTATCCTCATGCCCTCCAGATATTCTACGGATCATTCCATTAATGATGCCATGGATCTTGTAAATAACATTGGCTGCATGCACGAAGTGATTCCCATTAAAGAAGCGGCAGATGCTTTCGAACACATGCTGGCACCTACCTTCCAGAATTTACCGTTCAACATCACAGAAGAAAACATTCAGGCACGGGTAAGGGGAATACTCGTTATGGCGATGTCAAATAAGTTTGGCTACATCGTACTCAATACATCCAACAAAAGTGAATGTGCGGTAGGCTATGGTACCTTATACGGCGACATGTGTGGTGCCATCGGTGTTATTGGTGATGTGTATAAAACGCAGATCTACCAGCTGGCACAGTTCATCAATAAAGATGGTATCGTGATTCCGGAGAATTCAATTGTAAAGCCACCCTCTGCGGAGCTTCGGCCAGATCAAAAGGACTCCGATTCGCTGCCGGATTATGATCAACTCGATAAAATACTATTTCAGTACATAGAATTGAAGAAAAGCTCGAAAGCGATTATAGAAGATGGTTTTGATGAAGCGCTGGTGAGAAGAATACTGAAGATGGTGAATACGGCAGAGTTCAAACGTTATCAAACTCCGCCGATCCTGCGTGTTTCTCCGAAAGCATTCGGCATGGGCAGAAGAATGCCGATCGTTGGTAAATACCTTTCCTAGTACTATTTAAACGGCCTTAGCGGTTGCACCTGCAGTCTTTTTTTTGTTTAAGAAGGTTTTATAAGGGATAATCAAGGCCAGAATGAACGCGATGCCTGAAGCAACAATTGCAATCAGATCTCCATTCTTCACGTAAAATGTAAGCTCATTATTTAAGTTTACATCGGCTTTCAAAGCTGCCCTGGTCCACCATTTGCTTTCCTGTATCACGTCACCCCGCTGGTTGATAAACGCCGAGATGCCCGTGTTTGCAGAACGCACGACATACCTTCTGGTTTCAATGGCGCGCAAGGTCGCATACAGCAAGTGCTGATCCTTACCGGAAGTATTGCCCCACCAGGCATCATTGGTGATGATGGCGATGAACTGAGCACCTTGTTTAACGGAATTCCTGATCCAGTCGCCCCAGATGGATTCATAGCAAATCACCGGATCTACCCCCACACCATTTTGAGAATAGAATACTGCCGGAGCATCCTGCCAGCCGAATCCGCCTACACTGCCGCCAAGCTCTGAAAATACAGGCGCCAGGAAGGTGAAGAGCTCCGGAAATGGCATTCTTTCAACGCCAGGAACAAGCTTGGACTTGTGGTAGAACTGGACGTTCGCGGAGTTTTCCACCTGAATCGCCGCGTTGAATGTGTCTTTGTACATACCGCTATTCGGGTCCAGCTGCGCGGTAGGGGTCCGTTGGTCCGGATACTTGCGTGTAGACTCTATACCAGTAATCAACGTTCCGTTCTTATACTTTGACAGGAAAGTTTGCATGGTTGCAAAGTCCCGGGTATTCCGGATTTCTTCTTCATCAGTGAAGTTTGGAACCGCTGTTTCCGGCCAGATAAAGTATTCTGTATTTGGCTGGGCTACGGAGTCAGACAGGTGGGTGAGTATATTGAGCTGGTCACTTGCGGATATCGCACCGAACTTTTGATAAGGATCGATGTTGGGCTGTACCGTGACTACATTTACAGGGACTTGCTTTTCTGTATACCCGAAATATTTAATTAGCGATATCGCTGCGGGGACAATAACGACGATCAACCACAGAATTCCCGGGCGCAGCTTCAGGTAACCCTTGTGGGTTTTAAATGCCACAAATGCTTCATAAGCCAGAATGTTACTCAGCAGGATCCATAAAGTGCCGCCATATACACCCGTATATTCATACCACTGTGCCAACTGGTGCATGCCCGAGAAGCCATTGCCCAGGTTCATCCATGGAAAGGCGAGATCCCAGCTTTGATGCAGGTATTCCATTCCGATATAAAAGGTAATGAGCCCGAGGTAAGCCGTTCTACTGGAGGTATGCAAACTCAGACGGAAGTAAAGCCAGACGGCAAGCGTCATCAGCAGTGCCCCCAGTCCAAAGGGAATCAGGCTCACCAGAAAAGCTACAATAACGTTGTTGTAAGCACTCACAGCATTGTAAACCCAGTAAATACTGGCGGTATTCCATACCAGAAATGCAAGGCCTGCAGTACGGAAAATGCGTGTTCCCTTTTCCGGTCTGCTGTCATTTTTTATTGCGTTTACCGCGATCAGCAATGGTACGAGCCCGATAAAGAGTAAGGGTGTGGTAAAAGGGATCGGGGGCCAGGCGAGCCAAAGTAAAAAGGCACTTAACAGCGCAAGCAGGTACGTTTGTTTGTTCGTCATTCCAATTAAAAACTATCCAGAATACTGGCCTTTTTGGCTTCGTATTCCTCCTGAGTGATCAGCTGCTTGTCGTACAACGTTTTCAGCTTACGAAGTTTAAGGGTGGTTTCATCTTCCGGTTCTTCCACGGGGGATACCTGCGGGATTGTAGCCGCTGCAGGCTCATCTGGCTCAGGAGTTTCAACAACCTGGGCTTCTTCAATCTCCATTGCGCCATTAAAAACCGGTTCCATACTGCCAGACAGGCGTTTCTCTTCCGCCTGCACCTGTGCATCCCTGTAGTTTTCTAGTTGTTCATATGCGGCCTGATACAATTTCCTGGCCTGTACCTTCGGAATATACTCGGTGACAATGTTCTCTCCATGCTGTGGAACACAGATAAACTTAGAGCCGAAAAGCTCTTCTTTAAATGAAACCTCCTTGATGCTCTTCCAGGAGATATCCTTAAAGTTCATCGTAATTCCAAAGTTCGCCGGTTCACAGTAGAAGATGCGTTTGTTGCTTACCGCGATGCAATCTGGCAACAGGTTTACAGCTGGCTTCTTTTGGACAGCAAGATAGATGAGTTCCTCGTTGCTGCTCAGCATATCTGTCAGCTTACCAAGTACCTTTTCTACTGCCTTTGGATCCTGCTCATCAATCAGGAATTTATCTGGTATCATCATGTAATTCTATCTTATTATTTGTAGCCCTCTTCAAGGGATCGTGACTTTTTCTGTTCTTCTTTCCCGGCAACACAAATTACAAATTCTCCCTTCAGGATATTGTTGGTAAAATGTGATTTTATTTCCGTGATTGTGCCCCGTACGGTTTCCTCGTACATCTTGGTCAGCTCCCGGCTTACGGAAGCCTGGCGATCTCCACCGAAGTATTCCTCAAATTCTTCGAGTGTCTTCAACAAGCGGTGTGGACTTTCATAAAGCACGATCGTTCTATCTTCTTCTGCCAGGTGCTTAATCCGGGTTTGTCGTCCTTTCTTCACCGGCAGGAAACCTTCAAATATGAATGCATCGGTCGGCAGCCCGGAATTAACCAATGCCGGAACAAATGCAGTAGCTCCCGGCAGGCATTCCACCTGAAGGTCATGCTTCAGCGCTTCGCGCACGAGGAAGAATCCCGGATCGGAAATCGCGGGTGTTCCCGCATCTGATATCAGCGCGACATTTTGTCCCTGCATCAGGAAACGGATGATCTCAGAAGTGGCTTTATGCTCGTTGTGCTGATGGTGGGAATATGCTTTCTTGTCGATTCCGAAGTGCTTCAGCAGCGGCGCGCTGGTGCGGGTATCTTCTGCGAGGATCACATCTGCTTCCTTCAAAATGCGTATGGCCCTAAAGGTCATATCCTCCAGATTGCCTATCGGCGTAGGCACCAGAAATAGCTTGCCGAACGTGTTATTCTCCAAACTCTTGTTATCTTTGGTGAAAAAATTTAATAATGCTGCAAGTTAACTATATCCGCGAAAATAGAGAGAAAGTTTTAGAACGCTTAAGTGTACGTAATTTTAAACAAACTGAAATTGTTGACGAAATTATTCAGTTGGACGAAGAACGTAAACAAACGCAAACTTCCCTGGACAATTTATCGGCTATAGCCAATTCCAGTGCCCGCCAGATCGGCGAGCTCATGCGCACCGGAAATAAAGAGGAAGCGGAGAAACTGAAGGCGGAAACAACTTCCAATAAAGAAACGATTAAGAATCTATCGGAGCAGCTTGCAAGCCTGGAGGGGCGCTTACATAACCTTGTGGTGCAACTTCCGAACCTGCCCAACGAACTTGTGAAGACAGGTACAGGGGCAGAGGACAATGAAGTTGTCCTGGAACATGGCGCGCCGGCAGAGCTTCCGGAAAATGCATTGCCACATTGGGAGCTTGCCGCAAAATACGACATTATTGATTTCGAACTGGGGGTGAAAATCACCGGTGCCGGTTTCCCCGTCTACAAAGGAAAAGGTGCGCGGTTGCAGCGGGCATTGATCAATTTCTTCCTGGATCACGCTACTGCAGCAGGATACAAGGAGATGCAGGTCCCATTGATGGTGAATGAAGCTTCGGGATTTGGTACCGGACAGTTGCCGGACAAAGAAGGGCAGATGTATCATGCGGGCACAGACAATTTGTATCTTATCCCTACCGCAGAGGTGCCGGTTACCAACTTATATAGAGATGTTATTCTTAAGGAAGATGCCTTGCCAATAAAGAATACGGCTTATACACCATGTTTCCGAAGGGAAGCAGGCTCTTATGGTGCACATGTACGTGGCTTAAACCGTTTACATCAGTTCGATAAGGTTGAAGTTGTGCAGATCGTTCATCCGGAACAGTCCTATCAGGTGCTGGAAGACATGAGCCTTTATGTTCAGTCGCTTCTGCAGGAGCTTGGCCTTCATTACCGGGTACTTCGCCTGTGCGGTGGAGACATGAGCTTCACTTCAGCAATGACCTACGATATGGAGGTATGGAGTGCAGCACAGCAGCGCTGGCTGGAAGTTTCATCAGTCTCTAACTTTGAAACGTACCAGTCAAATCGCCTTAAACTCAGGTTTAAAGGACAGACCGGTAAAACCCAGCTGGCACACACCCTTAATGGTAGCGCGCTTGCCTTGCCGCGTATCGTTGCTGCCTTGCTGGAGAATAACCAGACCCCACAGGGGATCCGGATTCCGGAAGCGCTTCAGAAGTACACTGGATTCGAGTTTATAGATTAGTTTATCCTTTGTTGAACGCGCAGCAGCGCCGTTCCTGATCATATGGCTACCCGATCCCGGTAGTCTAAAAGTCTTAAAACAAAAAACCCCGGTGTTTCGCGAAACACCGGGGTTTTTTATGAATAGGAATGCTTACAAGATTAAAAGCAAGATCAGAATAATAATGATGATCGCTCCAACAGAAAGATAAACACCGCCGTTCATTGCACGTGCCTGATTTTTCATCTCTTTCAATTCCTTACGAAGTTCTTTCTTTTCTGCTCTGCTCATGTGCGACTTATCCATGTTACGGATCTCTTCCACACGTTGCGTAATGCGGTTAAACTGCACTTGTTGCTCAGCAGTAAGTTCTGTTTTGTCTTTACCTGTGATACCGGCAGCCTGAACAGTGTTTGCACTGATGCCTAACATGATCACAATAGCTAAGGAGTAAATTAGTTTTTTCATATGTTTTGAGTTTTAACTAATTGCTGAATAACAAAAAACCTACCAAAAAAGAGTAGGTTTTAATTTAAAGCGAAATCGAATTAACTACTTTTCTTGATTCACAGCTATTTACTTCTGCTATAGCTGATTTTAAACAAAAGTTGAAGTCCACAAGATCAGCTTTCTAAAAGTTAAAAAACGATATTCTGTGTAAAAACTGTATAGTCTTTGGAACATTCTTAGATGATCTCAAAGACTGCATTTACAATATAGTTCAGTTTAATCTTTTTAAAATCAATTTCCGGGGCAGATTCCATTGCATCAGCTTTCATGACCATCATGTTCGTGCGGTACATTGACGCCTGCGGAAATTGTTCATTGTTTACTTCCTGGATATCGAGTGCACTGCCCAGCTTATTGCCAAGCGATTCCACGAGGTATCCGGCTTTAAACTTGGCGGCCTGAAGTGCTTTAATCTTAAGCTCTCGTCTTAAACTTTCCATTTTGGAATAGTCGTAGCTTGCAATATTCGTCGACTGGATTCCTTTGGGGTCCACGCTCCCGATAATGGCGTTGTATTTATTCAGGTCTGTTACTTTTAATAGATATTGTTTGCTGGCCAGGAACTCCGGATTTTTCTTCTTTTCAGTTACAGTAGCATAGCTGGACAGGCTGTTCACTGTAAGGTTCTCTTTGGGAAGACCAGCCTGCTGTATTGCATTATACAACTGATTTTCAAGCGTTGTGATCTCTACACGCTTCTTGCTGTTGTTGTCTTTAAGATATTCTTTCAGAGAAATGCTGATGTAGATGATGTCCGGTGTAACTTCAAAGTCTGCCGTCCCGCTAACGGAGATCTTTTTACGCAGGTCTACCTGCTGTGCAACGGCATTGAAACTTAAGAAAGCAACAAATGCTAGGGCCAAGATTCTTTTCATAATGGAGTGTTTTCTGTTTTTTGAATCGCATGATGTAAATATCATACCAGTTCTATAAACGTCAGTGAACGGCGGTATGCTACATTAATCTTCTACGATCTCATTATTAATGCCGATCTCCTCAATCACTTCCTCTTTAAAGTAGCTTTTCTGAAATATAAGAATCAGGATCACACCCACCGAAATTGCTGCATCAGCAAGATTGAATACCGGCCGGAAGAAGATGTAGTCCTCTCCACCCCAGATGGGAACCCATGCAGGCAAAGTACCTTCCAGGATCGGGAAGTAAAGCATATCTACAACCCGCCCATGGAACAATCCGGCATAACCATAGATTACGCCGTATAAAACCGAATCGATAATATTTCCAAGTGCACCAGCGAAGATCAGGGCAACATTGACAATCAGCCCACGATGGTACTTATGCTGGATAAGGTAATGTAACCCGTACCCGATTCCTGCTACCGCAACGATGCGGAATAATGATAAAGCCAGCTTTCCAAACTCCCCGCCAAATTCCAATCCAAAGGCCATCCCATTATTTTCCGTAAAGTGAATCAGGAACCAGTTCCCCAGGATCTTATATTCCTGACCGATGAACATGTTCGTCTTGATCCAGGTCTTTACAACCTGATCCGCAAGAAGAACCAGAAAAATAATTATCAAAGGTTTAGTATAGCCTTTCATTATGCTTGCTTAAGCTTTGCTTCCATACTTAATGTCGCATGAGGTACAGCACGCAAACGTTCTTTCTGAATCAGTTTTCCGGTTTCCCTGCAAATGCCGTAAGTCTTGTTTTCAATACGTACCAGTGCTGCTTCAAGGTTTTCAATAAACTTTTTCTGACGGGCGGCCAATTGGTTCAGTTGCTCTTTTTCAAGCGTAGCGGATCCATCTTCCAAAGTTTTGTAAGTACCGGACGTATCTTCAGTTCCATTGGAATTTGGGCTGCTCAATGAATTGGTCAGCGACAGGAATTCTTCTCTTGCCATACGTAATTTATCCTGGATAAGTTCTTTAAATTCCTGAAGTTCAGCATCTGAATACCTTGTCTTTGTGCTTTTTTCCATGTTTTTTTTTATAATTTAGTAATCAAAATTTCCAGCTCCACATCCTCGATGGATATTTTACTTCCGTTTTCAATAGTATCAACCAATATAACGGAGTCTGCCAGTATCTCAGCGCAAATGTAAGCCATATTTTTAGCAACCGCGCTGTCTATTAGCGCATGTCGTTGCAGCTGTACCGAAATGCGGTCTGTAACTTCAAAGCCAAGCTCTTTACGGAGGTTCTGAATCCGGTTGATCAGCTCTCTCGAGAGCCCTTCCTGCTTCAGCTCCTCTGTGATGGTTACATCCAGTGCAACGGTTATGCTGCCCATATTCGTCACCTGCCATCCTGGGATGTCTTCTGCAATAATCTCCAGGTCCGTAGCTGCAATCAGGTAACTGCTCATTTTACCTCCGTTTTCAACCGTGATCTCCAATTCTCCGGCTTGCTCAAGCACTGCGATCCGTTCCGGGTCAAGCCCTACGATTGCATCCGCAACCAACTTCATATCCTTACCTACCTTCGGGCCAAGTGCCTTGAAGTTCGGCTTGATTTTCTTTTTGATGAAGCCTGCAGTGTCTGTAATATACTCAATATTTTTAATATTCGTTTCGGAGAGGATAAGATCCTTAACCAGCTCGACATGCGCTGCGAAACGCTGATCCAATACGGGAATTAAGATCTTAGCAAGCGGCTGACGGACGTTTATGCCAGTTTTCTTCCGCAATGATAGAACCATGGACGAAATGCTTTGAGCAAGTTGCATCCGCTCGTTCAGCTCAGAGTCAATTAAAGACTCATCTGCCGGTTTCCAGTAAGTTAAATGTACCGAGGCGAATGCTTCCGGATCAGAAACGGTTAAGTTCTGGTACAACCAGTCCGCAAAGAATGGTGCCACCGGTGCCATCATTTGTGCGATTCCGGTCAGGCAGGTATATAATGTTTCGTATGCTGCTTTCTTATCTGCAGTCATCTCGCCTTTCCAGAACCGTCTGCGTGACAAGCGGATATACCAGTTGCTCAGGTGTTCATCCACAAAGGTCTGTATTGCCCTTGCTGCTTTTGTAGGCTCGTAAGTGTTGTAGCTCTCGTCTACCTCTTTGATCAGCGTTTGAAGTAAAGACAAAATCCAGCGATCAAGTTCACTGCGGTCTGCAACCGGCGTTTCATTGTCTTTGTCTATCTCGAACTTATCTATGTTCGCATACAAGGCGAAGAATGAATACGTATTGTATAAAGTGCCGAAGAACTTCCTGCGTACCTCGTCCAGGCCATCTATATTGAATTTAAGGTTGTCCCATGGCGATGCATTGCTGATCATGTACCAGCGGGTAGCATCAGCGCTGTAGGTATTGATGGTGCTAAACGGATCAATTCCATTGCCGAGGCGTTTGGACATTTTGTTTCCATTCTTATCGAGCACCAGTCCATTAGAAACCACATTTTTGAATGCGATACCCTGGTTGCCATTTCTTTCATTTATGGCCTTAATCTCATCACTGCTTTCACTCAGCATCACCGCAATCGCGTGGAGCGTAAAGAACCAGCCACGTGTCTGGTCAACACCCTCAGCGATGAAATCTGCAGGGTAGGCATGCTCAAATGCGTCCTGGTTTTCGAAAGGAAAATGCCACTGTGCATACGGCATGGCGCCACTGTCAAACCATACATCGATCAGATCGGCCTCCCGGGTCATTCTTTGTCCGCTGGGCGATGTCAGGATCACTTCATCCACATACGGACGGTGCATGTCTTTCAGTTCAAATCCAGCTTCCATGTATCCGGCGGCAATAGATTTCTTAATCTCTGCATTGAGTTCCGCAACAGAGCCGATGCAGATCTCTTCCTTGCCATCTTCTGTACGCCAGATCGGCAGGGGAGTGCCCCAGTAACGGGAGCGCGACAAGTTCCAGTCCACCAGGTTTTCCAGCCAGTTTCCAAAACGGCCGGTACCGGTTGCTTCCGGTTTCCAGTTGATGGTCTTGTTCAAGGCCACCATTTTATCCTTTAAGGCCGTGGTCCGGATAAACCAGCTGTCCAGCGGATAATATAATATCGGTTTGTCGGTACGCCAGCAGTGCGGATAACTGTGTTCGTATTTCTTAACGTCAAATGCTTTATTGTCTTCTTTCAGTTTGATGGCGATAAGTACGTCTGTCGGTTTAAACGCAGGGTCTTTACGCGCCTCGTCACTGTAATATTCTTCTTTTACATAACGTCCGGCGAAGTCCGTTACTTCATCAACAAACTTTCCCTGCTTGTTTACCAATGGTAGTTCGTTCCCGTTTTCATCACGGACCATGACCGACGGAACACCATTTTCACGTGCTACCCGAAAATCGTCCGCACCAAAAATGGACGCAGTATGTACGATTCCGGTACCGTCTTCGGTCGTTACAAAGTCGCCCGGAATCACCCGGAAGGCATTTTCAACCAGATCCGCATTGGTTACATACGGCATCAGCTGCTCGTAACGCAAACCAACCAGGTCTTTACCTGTAAATTCAGCCTGGATGCTCCATGGAATCAGCTTATCGCCACCTTTGTAGGCATCGAAAGCAAGTCCTTCGGCTTCTTTTTTGAAGTGTTTGGAAATAAGCTCCTTCGCAAGCACGACACTTACCGGTAAGTAGGTGTATGGATTAAAGGTCTTAACCTTTACGTAGCTGATCTTATCGCCAACGGCCAGTGCGCAATTCGATGGAAGCGTCCAGGGTGTCGTTGTCCAGGCCAGAATGGCGGTTTCCTCCTGATCTTCCTGGAACAATACCGGGATCAGCGGGTGATCCTGATTTCTTTTCAGAAAAAACTGGGCCGTAATGGAAGTGTCCTTCAGCATCTTATACGTGCCCGGCTGGTTCAGTTCATGTGAGCTTAAGCCGGTACCTGCTGCAGGAGAATAGGGTTGAACGGTGTATCCCTTGTAAATCAATCCCTTTTCGTAGAACGACTTCAGGATCCACCATAAGGTTTCTATATAATTCTTTTCGTAGGTGATATACGGCGTTTTCAGGTCAACCCAATAGCCCATCTTTTCTGTAAGGTCATTCCACACATCAGTGTATTTCATCACCTCTTCCTTACAGGCAGCGTTGTATTCCTCCACGGTAATCTTTTTGCCGATGTCTTCTTTGGTTATGCCTAATTTCTTCTCGACAGCCAGCTCAATCGGCAGGCCATGGGTATCCCATCCACCTTTCCGGTTCACCTGAAATCCCTTAAGGGTCTTGTACCGGCAGAATATATCTTTGATCGCACGGCCCATCACATGGTGAATCCCGGGCATTCCGTTGGCAGACGGTGGTCCTTCAAAAAAGGTGAAAGGCTTAGACTCCGGACGCGAAGAGATGCTTTGTTCAAAGATCTTTTCGTTCTTCCAAAATTCAAGTATTTCCTCGCCTATTTTGGCTAATTCCAATTGTTTAAATTCCCTATACATCAATCCAGTATCTTCAAAAATTAAGGATGCAAAGTTACGGTTTTCAAATGAAAAACGGTAAGGATGAGCTTAAAAATGAAGCTCCATGGGGATTGGATTGATTTTTGCGATTATTTCGGCAAACACTACTAAATTAACTTGCCCGATGATAAAGATTCTCAAACTCCAAAAAGCCATTATTGCCTTTATACTTGGTGTTATCGCCCTGATCGGTTACCTAATCATGAGCAATCAGGAAATTGAAGAAAGCCGGTATTTACTCAGCATCGCTGGCGCTCTTTTCGTTGTTGGTGCTTTGTTGTTCTTGTATCCCATCATCTTTTCCAAGAAAGATAAAGCCGGCTGTGTGGAGCTTGATCCGGCATTGAAAGCTGATTCGGAATCTACCGAATCTTCGCGCCTCGCAGATGAGTAA
>JAZQRI010000087.1:0-56300 GCA_045629455.1 Pedobacter sp.
TCAACCTCTGCCACCACTTCCCGCTTGAAGCACTCTAAATACAAACGCCCAAACTTTTTGACTTTTACTTCTTTTGACATTGTCCAAAGTATTAATAAGTGTTAATAGGTCAGTGTAAAGTTTTTTCAGGACGAGACAAAAAACACGCCTTTGAAAGCAGGCACAAACACAGTTGTTCCTTCCGGATTTTTCCTCAAGCCCGGACGAGTCTTCACTGAACTAAGTTTACCTCCCGGGTGCGCGCTCCTGAAAACATTCTACGGGAGAACAAATTCGTACTGAAGGGGAAAGAAATGTTGGTGGTAATTGTCTAATTAAGATCCAGGATCCTGTTCCTAACCAGCAGGCAGGCTCCGATCAGGCCGGACTCTTCTCCAAGGCTGGAGACCTTTAGCTGCGTATCGTGATTCACCAGGCTCAGTGAATATTTATTGATCGCACTTTTTATGGGAAGGCGGATGTACTCCCCTGATTTGGAGAGGCTGCCGCCGATGATCACCAGCTCGGGGTTGAACACATTCATCAGCAGTGCAATACCCCGCCCAACTTTGTCACCGATCTCTGAAAGCAGATCAATAGCAAGAAAGTCGTCGTTCTTAGCCCCCTCAATGATGTGCTCGAGTTTGATGTCCTCTGGTAGGATGCCCTGTGTAATGATTGTAGAGGACCCGTTCTGAATCTTCTCCAGAAACATCCGTTTAAGCGCCCAACCGGAAGCTTCCGTTTCCAGGCAGCCCTTCTTTCCGCAATGGCAGATGATCTCGTTGTCAAACAGCGGAAGGTGTCCGAACTCTCCCGCAAAGCCAGACTTCCCATAGTACAGCTGTCCGTTGATCATCAGCCCCATACCCAGGCCATAGTCCAGGTTGAGAAACAGGACGTTCTTCTCGCCGTTCACCACGCCTGCACTGAATTCTCCGTATGCCATTGCCCGGGAATCATTTTCCAGAAAGGTTTTCAAGCCGATTTCAGCTTCTATCATCTTGCTGAGCGGCTCTTCATTGAAGTGAAAAAAGCTGTAGCTATAGCCTGTCTGGTTGTTTATGCGTCCGCTTAGGTTTAGACCGACACCCAGCACCTTGTTCCGCGGAATATTGGATTCTTCCAGAAACGTGTTGATCATATCACATAATGCCTTCAGCGATTCCCTGCTATTGGCGAGTTGATAAGGAAGGTGTTCTGCTGTATTCACAAAGTCGCTCTGAAGGTCCATAAGCCCCAAATTGATGTGGTCCTGCTTGACATCAACGCCAAGGAAAAAGCCGGATTCCGGTACAAGCCCATAGGTATTCGGCCTCCTGCCGCCTTTAGAGCCAACCTTACCGAGATCTTTAACGAGACCGTCAACAATAAGCTCATTGAGGATTGCCGTGACTTTCGGCACACTCAAGTTAAACTCCTTACTCAGCTCCGGGATGCTGCAGCTTCCGCTGGTGATCGAGAAATACGAGATGATACCCTTTTTTAAATAAACATTCTTGTAGGCAACCCCTGTAATTGTATCGTCGTTGATGTCGTTGAAAAAGGTCATGAGCGTTGATTATTATTGGAACAATTGATATCATTTACGTGCTTACCTCAACCTTACCTTTAATGTTAAGCGAGGAATGAGCAGCTCGACTATACAAATAAAGCATTTTTGAGCAGTTCAGCACAATAGATGCAAAAAAAGCGCGATGATTTTAAATAATTTTAACAATGTGCCCCGAATATTATAAAAAAACTATTTTTGGTAAACGCTGATTGCAAATACATACCATAACCAGATTAAACGTATGAAAAGGAGAATCTTCCTGAAACAAGGGACAATTACCGCGGCATCATTGCTGCTGTTTAATGATTTGACGGCCAGTGCAGCAAATCGTAGCAGCATGATCCCTAAGATTAAGCCCATTGCAGGGTCCTGGTTCGAATTTCTACATGGGTCGGAGGCGGAGGGAAAATACTGGAATCCGGCTTTGCCGGATTTTACCGAAGCACAATGGAAGGCGAAGGTTTTTGAGATTCAGGAGACAGGTATGGAGTACCTGGTGCTGATGTCGGTTGCAAACAATGGGAAAACATTCTACCCTTCTAAATTACAACCGCGTTATGACTATGCCTGCAGCGACCCGCTGGAAGCTATCCTGACCGCAGCAGATGATTGTGGCATCAAATTCTTCGTGAGCAACGATTTCTGGGTGGACTGGAAAGAGACCGACCGGATGATGAAAGATCCGAAGATTGCCGTGATGCGGGAGAAAGCAATGGAGGAAATTGCCGGCAAGTATGGACACCACAAGAGTTTCTATGGCTGGTATTATCCAAATGAGACTGGAATCGCGGGGATAATTGATGATACCACACTGAAGTATGTAAACAACAGCACCCGGATAGCCAAAAAACTGATGCCAAAGTCCGTAAACCTGATTGCACCATATGGTACAAACTCTGTGCACTGTGACGATGCTTATGTGAGACAGCTCGAGAAGCTTGACATCGATATTATCGCTTATCAGGATGAAATCGGTGTGCGGAAAACAAAGGCCGGAAACGCCGGACAATACTTTGAAGCGCTATATTTGGCACACCTCAAGGCGGGGCGTTCCCGGCTATGGGCAGACATGGAAATATTTGATTTTGAAGGCGATGTATATAAAAGCGCGCTGGTACCGGCAGACTTCGATAGAATATTGAAGCAGATGGAAGATATTTCACCATTCGTGGAACATATATTAATTTATCAGTATATGGGAATCATGAACAAACCGGGTTCCGCAGCCAGCATCGGACATCCAAATTCCGAAGCACTGTACAACCGGTACATGTCCTGGTTAAAATCGGAACGATCATAAGCCGTTTCAACTCCTTATACCCGACAAACACCAAGATTTACAAAGATCAGACTCCTTCATAAATAAAGAACAACGTGGCCAATATACCTCTACAAAACATCACAATTTCCGCGCCTGAGACGGGTGCAAAAAGCAATTTCGCTCCCGCACTCGTGTTTATGGGTGTGCTTTACTTTATGATCGGTGCCATCACCTGCCTGAATGATACGCTTGTTCCATTTTTCAAAGATGGTTTCACGTTGAGTTATGCGGAGTCGAGCCTTGTACAATTCTACTTCTTTCTAACCTACGGCATCATGTCTGTACCGGCAGCAAGGCTGGTGAACCGTATCGGCTACAAGCATGGTATGATGACTGGATTTGTGGTTGCAGCACTTGGCGCCATACTGTTTTATCCGGCCGCCATCTATCAACAGTACTTTCTGTTCCTCGGTGCATTGTTCGTCATAGCCATCGGTATCGTCCTGCTTCAGGTTGCGGTAAACCCATATGTCACAGCTTTAGGACCGGCGAAAACGGCTTCATCCCGCCTCACCCTGGTTCAGGGGCTGGGTTCTGTGGGGACAACCGTTGCACCGATATTTGGTGCCTATTTCATCCTCTCTGAATTGCAAAACAAAGAAGTAAGTTCCTATGTGCTTGTCTACCCTTACCTCGGAATAGCACTCGTTCTATTTCTAATTGCATTCATCGTATGGCGCTTAAACCTTCCCGAGGTTAATGCGGGCCCCCACGCGGTATCCGCCACCGACCCAGAAAAGCCTGCTCTATCCTTCCGGAATCTAAAATTCGGAATCTGGGGGATCTTCTTTTATGTAGGGGCTGAAGTGGCGATAGGAACTTTCCTGACCAATTACATTGCCGAAAACCTGGGCATACCGGTGCACGATGCGAACACGTACGTAACCTTTTACTGGGGTAGTATGCTTGGCGGACGGTTGCTCGGGGCTGCAATTTTGAAGTCTGTAAACCCACCGGTTGTATTGACCGCCTGCGGGGCTCTTGCTGTGTTCCTGATCCTGTTTTCGGTCAATACCGGCGGCATGGCATCCGTATGGAGCATGATCGGCGTAGGCTTGTGCAACTCGGTGATGTTTGCAATCATTTTCTCCTTGTCTGTTGAGGGACTTGGTTCATCTACCGCGAAAGCATCTGGATTGTTGTCCACAGCCATTGTTGGCGGTGCAGCAGTTTCCTATGCAATGGGTACACTGAAAGATCATTATGACTGGAAAGTGGCGTTTTGTATGCCGGTGATCTGCTACTTGTATATCGTATTCTATGGTATGAATGGATATAAATCAAAAGGGCCGGTAAAAGTGACGCAGGTAAGCTAACAACTCCGGTCCAAGATTCCGCACAGTCAAATGACAGGGAGGCAAAAACTCGTTGCCAGAGATTGCATAACCCGGCTTAACTTGTTCCTTATAGATCAAGAAGGAAGAACGCATCATATCGAAAAACAAGAGAAATGCAAAGAGCCCGCTAAGGGGCTCCTTGCAGTATAAATCTGTTAGATTATATCAGTAGTTGATTGGATTACATCAGGCTAGTTTTTAACTGGGAAATGAAACATGGTTACCGACTTGATTAAGCCCAGGAAATATTCCCGGTACACCTGCCCCTCGGGGAATAGTTTTTTCATTTCCCGTTCCGTCAGAAGCTTTACTTCACTGACCTTTTCAATTGCCTGCGCACGGGTACTGGACTTTTTGCGGTGTCCAAGGTTGAAGTTTCTATCCAGAAAAACCCGGACGTTGAATGGCAGATATTGAAAAAAAGGAAACAGCCAGTGCGGCTCAATTGGAAAGAAATAATTTGGTGTCTGCACGTAGTAGTATTTACCCACCCGCCGGATTTCATCAGCCATTCTCTTCTGATTTTCTTTCGAAAAAAGATGCTCAATTACTGAATTGGAGAATACAATATCAAAGTGTTTGTCTTCAAACTGCGATAAATCGGATGCATCACCTTTTATACTCGTGAAATTTTTGTATTTAATTGGAGTGACCGTTAGGTTCAATAAGGTTACAGTAAACTTATCACTCTCTGTGAGCTTCATCCGCTCCCAGTAGGGTTCTGTCCCACCAATATCTAAGATCTTTATCGGGGTAGTTGAATCTACTTGGTCCATTAGGTCCTTGAAAAAAGCAAACCTTTTTTCCCGGAACTTTTGATTGATTGATTTCGGATTATACGGTGTCAGTATCGAATTTTTTTCCATATTCTTAGGGTTAAGCTGTTTTGGTATTCTTGCGTTCAATTCCCATTTATTCTTCGCATCACTGTACGATATATGCCTGATAGATCGCATATTATCTGAAATTATAAATAAAAGTGATCAATTTTGATCCTGTACAAAAAATGCCCATACTTACGTGGAAAAATGAGAAAATTTGTGATTACCCAAACCTTTCCGAAACAACCGATAACATGAATTCCATAGTTGAACCTTCGATTCCATGGAAACATAAACAAATGGACTTCAGTATTGTTACTTTCCCTTACAACGCACGCGATTAAAAGAAAACTCGATGTCATTACTCTTTTCACCTATAAACATAAAAGGCATTAGCCTAAAAAACAGAATTGTAGTCTCCCCGATGTGCCAGTACTCGGCGGAAGATGGGTTTGCTAACGACTGGCACCTTGTTCATCTGGGAAGCCGGGCAGTTGGCGGAGCTTCGCTGGTCATTTCGGAAGCGGTAAGCGTGTCTCCGGAGGGAAGGATTTCTGCGGGCGACCTGGGTTTATGGAAAGACGAACAGATTGACATGCTTAAACGGATCACCGCCTTTATCCATAATAATGGAGCCGTTGCTGGCATTCAGCTGGCTCATGCCGGCCGGAAAGCGAGTTTTCGGACACCCTGGGAGGGAACAAAGCAGGTAAGCCTGGAAGAGGGTGGCTGGCAAACCGTTGCCCCAAGTGCCATTCCTTTCAATGACGAGGATACGGTTCCTGCTGCGTTGTCCATTGCAGAAATTAAAAAATTAAAGGCTGATTTCCGGGATGCAACCGTCCGGGCAGTAGCTGCCGGATTTAAGGTCATTGAACTTCATGGCGCCCACGGATATTTAATACACCAGTTCTTGTCGCCGCTAAGCAACACGCGCAGCGACCAGTATGGTGGCGGTTTTGAAAACAGAATCCGCTTTCTAATGGAGGTTGTAGATGCCGTACAGGGTGTCTGGCCAGCGGAGAATCCACTATTCGTGCGCATATCGGCAACCGACTGGGCAGAAGGCGGATGGACCGAGGATGAATCCATACAATTGTCAGCCATACTAAAGGAAAAAGGCGTTGATCTCATCGACGTTTCCTCCGGAGGATTGACCAAGCTGCAGCAGATCCCGGTTTTCCCGGGCTACCAGGTTCAGTTCGCAGAATCCATAAAAAAGCATACCGGTATACGCACCGGTGCCGTCGGGTTGATTACCGACGCCCGGCAAGCCGAGAGCATTTTAGAAGAGGGCGAAGCCGATCTGATCTTCTTTGCCCGCGAACTGCTGAGAAGCCCGTACTTTCCACTGGCCGCAGCAGAAGCATTGGATTCAGAAGTGAAGTGGCCGGTACAATACGAAAGAGCCAAGCCACGAAAACGGGTAAACAACTAAGATAATGGGCTGCAATCCATGTAAACTAAAACATTTTAAATAATTTCGGGTCTTACTTAAACTCAAAGATATGTTCGATAAATTAATGGCTGCTCAGCAAATGGCTGACGATATAAAAAAACGCCTGGATACGGTTTCTGTATACGGAGAAGTAGAAGGAGGTGCAATTAAGGTGACTGCAACGGCCAACAAGGTGATTACCGCAGTGGAAATACAGGAAGAATTCTTTAAGCAGGCGGATAAAGAAGAAGTTGAAGAGCTTCTTTTAACCGCAATCAATAAGGCACTGACACAAGCCGACCAGGTGAGTGCGACCGAGATGCAGGCCGCAACAAAAGACATGCTTGGCGGACTCGGTGGGATGTTTGGAGCTTAATATTAATGATTAATACACAACTATGAATTTTACCTATTACGGGCAATCGTGCTTTCTATTGGAAGCCGGAGGCAAAAAGTTCCTCTTTGATCCTTTCATTACACCCAACCCTCTTGCGAAGGATATTGATATTAAGTCCATCACGGCCGACTATATTTTAGTGAGCCACGGGCACGGCGACCATGTTGCGGACCTTGTTGCACTGGCCAAACAAACCGGAGCCTTGGTTATTGCGATGGTAGAGGTGGCTCAATGGGCGGAAAAACAGGGCGTAACCAATCTGCACCCGATGAACTTTGGCAAACACAAGTTCGACTTTGGTACGGTTAGAATGGTCTGGGCAACGCACTCCAGCGCGATGCCGGATGGCAGCTATGGCGGAAATCCTGCCGGGTTTGTGCTGGAGATTGCCGGGAAGACGGTTTATTTTGCGGGTGACACCTCACTTAATGCCGACATGAAGCTACTCGCCGATCTGTATACCCTGGATTATGCCATTCTTCCAATCGGTGGAAACTACACCATGGATGTAGATGATGCACTATTAGCGACCAAATATATTGAATGCGATAAAGTTATTGGTGTGCACTATGACACCTTCCCTGTCATTGAAATCGACAAAGAGGGCGCTGTTGCTAAATTTAAAAGAGAAAATAAGGTATTGCTGTTGCCGGCAGTTGGCGAGACGATACCGTTATAATTTTCGCTGAAATCTTTTATAAAGAGAGAGCCTCCCGGTATGTACCGGGAGGCTATTTTTTCTATGTTAATATAATCTAAGATTGCTTATGGACTCACATACCAGGACAATTATACGCTTGGTCGGTCCATTGCAAGCAACCTAGGGCGATTAATGTGCTTCCAGCCAGTTGTTCCCCTGTCCAATCTCTACTTCTATCGGCACAGTGGTTTTTATCGCGGTTTGCATGCGGTATTTAATGATCGCTTTCATCTGTTCAATCTCCGTTTTCAGGACATCGAAGACAAGCTCATCATGAACCTGCATGGTCATCTTTGATTGGAGGTTCTGCGCCTGTATGTCGCGGTGAATATTGACCATAGCAATCTTAATCATGTCCGCAGCAGAACCCTGTATCGGAGCATTGATTGCATTTCGCTCGGCAAAGCCGCGCACGGTCTGGTTGGCAGAATTGATGTCCCTTAAGTATCTTCTCCGTCCCATGATCGTCTCTACAAAACCATTCTCCCTGGCGAAGGTCATTGTGTCGGACATGTATCTCTTTATGCCAGGATACTGCATGAAATATTGTTCGATAATGTCTGCAGCTTCCTTTCGGGGAATGTTCAAATTCTGCGACAAGCCAAAAGCAGACTGTCCGTAAATGATTCCAAAGTTAACAGCCTTGGCGTTGCGGCGTTGGTTGGGCTCTACTTCTTCAATGGAGATGCCATATACTTTAGCTGCCGTCGCCGTATGGATATCGATGCCCTTGCTGAATGCATCGAGCATATTTTCTTCTTTGCTGATCTCGGCAATGATCCGGAGCTCAATCTGGGAGTAATCCGCAGAGAGCAGTACATGATCTTCATCGCGCGGAATAAAAGCCTTACGGACCTCTCTTCCCCGCTCGGTTCTGATCGGGATGTTCTGAAGATTCGGGTTGTTGGAGCTTAGCCTTCCTGTGGCAGCTACCGCCTGGTTAAAGCTCGTGTGTACGCGTCCGGACTTTGGATTTACCAGCAGCGGCAGGGCATCCACATACGTGGACTTTAGTTTTTGAAGCTGCCTGAAATCCAGGATATCCTGAACGACATCGCTCTTGCAAGCCAGGCGGGAAAGCACATCCTCACCGGTCTGGTACTGCCCGGTCTTCGTTTTCTTCGCTTTAGGATCAAGCTGCAGGCGGTCAAACAGCACCTCACCCAACTGCTTTGGAGAAGCCAGATTGAAATTAACGCCGCACTTTTCGTATACGCTTTTTTCCAGACGGCTGATGTCCGTTTCCAGTTCTTTGGAATACTTGATCAGAGTGTCTACATCGATGCGTACGCCCGCCTTCTCGATGTCGGCAAGCACATAGATCAGCGGATTTTCAATCTCATCCGCAAGTTGCTCGGCGTTGAGCTCCTTTAGCATCGGCTTAAAGATATTCGCCAGCTGCAGAGTAACATCCGCGTCTTCAGCGGCATAGTCCACGACTTTCTCCACAGGAACATCGCGCATGGTACCCTGGTTCTTGCCTTTAGCGCCGATGAGGGTTGTAATGGAAATGGGGCTGTAACCAAGATAGTTCTGCGACAGCAGATCCATTCCATGGCGCGTATCCGGATCGATCAGGTAGTGGGCGATCATGGTATCGAACAGTTTCCCCTTTACATTTACACCATACCACTTCAGAATCAGGATGTCGTATTTTATGTTTTGCCCTACTTTGGCGATATTTTCATTTTCAAGAACCGGCCTGAACTCATCGATGATAAGCTGAGCGGCTTCCCGTTCTGCCGGCAGTGGAATGTAGTACCCCTCACTTACATTGATGCAAAAGGACAAGCCCACCAGGTCTGCCAGGTTTGCATCGGTACCGGTCGTTTCCGTATCCCAGGAAACCGATTCCTGCTTCAGCAACAGGTCGATAAGTTCCTTGCGGAGCTCCGGGGTATCCACCAGGCGGTAATCATGTGGAACATCTGCAATCGTCTTCGCAGCGGGCTGCTCAAACAACGCTGGAGGAGCCACAAACACTTTCGATTCGGCTCCAGACTGTAGTTCAACAGGATCCGCAAACATATCTGTTTGCTGGGAAACCGGGCCACGGGTATCACCTATGGTAAAGTTCTCACCGAAAACACGCTTACCCAGCGTACGGAACTCAAGCTCTGCAAACAACGGTTCAAGAAGCTCACGGCTGGGTTCAACCAGCGTCAGCGCCTCTTCATCGAAGTCAACGGGAACATCCAGAATGATGGTCGCAAGCTTCTTGGAAACAAGCCCCTGCTCGGCGAACATCTCTACGTTCTCCCGCATTTTGCCCTTAAGCTCATGTGCGTTGGCGATGATGTTTTCTACGGATCCATATTGTTTAACCAGCAACTTCGATGTTTTCTCTCCGATGCCAGGTATGCCCGGTATGTTATCTACAGCATCTCCCCACAGGCCAAGGATGTCTATCACCTGCTTGACGTTCTCAATCTCCCATTTGGTGAGTACCTCCGGCACGCCGAGTATCTCCATACCATTACCCATTCGGGAGGGTTTGTAAATGAATATATTTTCGGAGACCAGCTGGGCAAAATCTTTATCCGGGGTCATACAAAATACCTGAAAGCCCTTTTTCTCCGCCTCCTTAGCCATGGTACCAATAATATCATCGGCTTCATAGCCGTCTTTAGTAATGACCGGGATATTGAATCCTTCAATAAGCTTAAAAACATACGGGAGGGCGTTGACGAGGTCTTCAGGCATGGCCTGACGGTGCGCTTTGTAAGCTTCGAAATCTGTGTGCCTTTCGGTGGGGGCATCCGTATCGAACACAACAGCGATATGGGTAGGTTGCTCCTTTCTAAGCACTTCCATCAGCGTATTTGCGAAGCCCATGACTGCAGAGGTGTTGATTCCGGTAGAGGTAAACCTTGGGGTTTTACTTAAAGCAAAGTGCGCCCGGTAAATGAGCGCCATTCCATCAAGAAGGAACAGTTTTTTCATCAGTAGTATTGCTTGTTAATCGTGATAAGACTATTATGAGCAGTATTCAAAGCCTGTTGTTTGTGTTTGCCCATAATGAATTCTGGTTGAAAGCGTGTGATGGCTTCTTAGTCAAAGTTAATTATTGTAATCCGTTTTGTATTAACAATCGATAAATTCCGTTATTTGTACAGCTATGAAATCACTTAAATTTTTTATTGGATTGCTCCTCTCGACAATGTTCGTTCAGCTGGCCGTTGCACAGGATGTTGTGGTAATCGACAGCACAAACAACGTGAGGGGAACCATAAAAGGAACAGACTATTTTACCGTAACGCTTGTTAAGGATGACAAGACGGAGGTAACTTATAAGGCAAAGGACGTACAAGAATTCCTTTGGAATGGAGAGACCTACATCCGTAAAGAGGTCATGAGTAAAAACAAGCTGGAGCCACGCTTTTTCAAGGTGATTGAAATGGGTGCGGTGAACTTATACGCCATCGGTGGAACGGCGGCTGTGGAGACAAAGCAAAATCGCGTACGCGTGATGCCGCAAGTCGGCATTGCGATTGGTGGTGGTGGCTATAGCGGCGTAGGCTTTGGTGGGGGAATAATGATCGGTGGCGGAAGGCGCGAGCGGGTGAAGAATACCAACGACAAGAAAGCATTGTATTTTATAGAAAAACCCGGAACAGGGCCGATGCTGGAGCTCCAGTATAATGCCGGAAACTCCAAAGAAAGGGTACGGGAAATTCTGCTCGATAAGTTAAGTGACGACGAGGATCTCGCCGAGCGCATCAAAGAAACCGAGAAATTCGACGCCAAGAACGTTGCAGCCTTTGTTAAGGCATACAACCTGATGCGCAAGTAATTTAACTTATCTGCTGATGCAACCCGGAATGTGATCGTTTACCATTCCGGTAGCCTGCATATGTGCATAGCATATGGTGGTGCCAAAGAACTTAAAGCCACGCTTTTTCATGTCCTTACTGATCGCATCTGAGATTTCGGTGCGTGCAGGTATGCCCTGACCATCCGCGAAGGCATTGACGATTGGTTTACCATCGGGCAGAAAGCCCCATATATAGTTTGAAAAAGATCCGAATTCCTCCTGCACCTTAATGAATGCTACTGCGTTTGTGATTGCCGAGGCGATCTTCAGTCTGTTACGGATGATCCCTTCATCAAGCATCAGCCGGTCGACATCTTCGGGACTGAAGGCGGCTACTTTCTGTACATCGAAATCAGCAAACGCCTTCCTGTAGTTTTTCCTCCTTCTCAGGATGGTGATCCAGCTTAAACCCGCCTGGGCACCTTCGAGTATTAGAAATTCGAACAGTGCCTTATCATCGTAAACGGGCTTGCCCCACTCTTCATCATGGTATTTTTGATAGAGTGGGTCTGTGCCGCACCAGCTGCAGCGTATAATTTCTTCGGCCATATTACAGGTTTCTATGTGAGGTTATATGTTACAACGTTCCTTTGTCCGGGCTACAAGCTTAATTCATCCCAGTATTCTACAGCTCTTCTGTAATGGGGGATAACAATTGATCCGCCGACAAGGTTGGCGATCATGAAAACCTCGTTGATCTCCGCATTGGTTACTCCTTCATCGAAGCATTTCTCCAGGTGATACTTGATACAGTCGTCACACCTTAACACCATCGAGGCAACAAGCCCCAGCATCTCCTTGGTCTTTACGTTTAATGCCCCTTCGGCGTAGGTGGTGGTATCCAATGCAAAGAACCGCTTAATATTTGTATTGGCGGTCTCCATAATTCTATCGTTCATCTTAGAACGGTAGTCGTTAAATTCTTCTACTAATTTTCCCATGTATAATTCCCTTTATCATCTACCTTCCAGGTACTCTTGATCTAATCTATATTTCTTCTGCCGGATCCCAGTAATAAGATTTGAAATCCTGTATTTTGTCGTCTATGATCGACAGCCCCTCGTTTTCGAGCAGCTGCTGCATCAGCTCTGGTGGGGTAAAATGAAACTTACCGGTCAACAGGCCGCTACGGTTTACCACCCGGTGTGCAGGAACCGGCGGGTGCATGCCATGCGCGTTGTTCATTGCATAGCCAACCATGCGTGCTGAGCCCCCGGCACCAAGGCATTTGGCAATGGCACCGTAAGAAGTTACCCGACCTTTGGGGATCAGGCGAACGACCTCATAAACCATATCGTAAAATGTTTTTTCCATCATGCTCAGACTTTCATTGGCATATACTTTCTTTTAGCGCTCATGCAGCGATCCTACGAGAAGCATCAATTTTCAAAGTCCGGCTGGCTCCCTTGCTATTCAAAGGAGAACTGGATATAGTTTATATTTTTATCGTGCTTCAAATAGATCTTTTCATAATGCGTCTTAATGCAAAGCACCTCATCTGCGAACTCAGATGTATATAGGTGATCCGTACTTTTATGGCAGATCAGCCCCAGCTCCTTTACCTTTTCCGCAGTATAAAGATACAATGCATCGTTGTCTGTTTTCAAGTTGATTTTACCTCCAGGCTTAAGAACTTCCTTATACTTGTTTAAAAATCCTGGGAAGGTCAGACGCTTCTTCTCGCGGCTTTCCTGCGGCTGCGGGTCTGGAAAGGTGATCCAGATCTCGTCGATCTCTGCGGTATCGAAAAATTCCAAAAGCCCTTCGATCTGTATGCGGAGAAAGGCAAGATTGGGTATGTTCTCATCCACCCCGGTGCGGGCCCCCCGCCATATCCGGTTTCCTTTATAGTCTATGCCTATGAAATTCTTTTCCGGAAATAGCTTCGCCATATTCACCGAATACTCCCCTTTGCCACAGGCAAGTTCCAGCACCAGCGGATTATGATTTTTGAAATGCTGTGCTGCCCACTGCCCTTTCAGGGCCTTGCCTTCTTCCAGCTGGTACACATTATCGAAAGTATTGATTTCACTAAACTTTCTTAATTTATCTTTCCCCACTTTTAATTTTTTAGCAAAAGTACAATTAAATCAGTCTTTTAAATAGTTCGGTTTGAATTCGTATTTTTGAGACAAAATCGCACATCACTTGGAAAAGAATTCGAAAATTTACATAGCTGGTCACCGCGGGATGGTAGGTTCTGCCATTTATCGCAAATTGGTTGCAGAAGGATATACCAACCTGATCACAAGAACATCAAAAGAGCTGGATCTGAGAGACCAAAGAGCAGTTTTCTCGTTCTTTGAGCTGGAAAGACCCGACTATGTTTTTTTAGCCGCCGCAAAAGTTGGCGGGATCATCGCAAACAACACATACAGGGCAGACTTCCTATATGAGAACCTGGAAATTCAGAACAACATCATTCACCAGTCTTATAAGCATGACGTTAAAAAGCTGATGTTCCTGGGCTCCAGCTGCATCTACCCGAAGCTTGCCCCGCAGCCGCTTAAAGAAGAGTATTTACTTACCGGATTGCTGGAAGAAACGAATGAACCGTATGCTATTGCAAAGATTGCAGGCATAAAAATGTGCGATGCCTATCGGGCACAATACAACTGCAACTTCGTCTCTGTAATGCCGACGAATCTGTATGGTTACAACGACAATTATCACCCGCAGAACTCGCATGTACTGCCAGCTTTGATCCGTAAGTTCCATGAAGCGAAAGTTAATGCGACACCAGAGGTGATCATCTGGGGATCGGGATCGCCAATGCGCGAGTTCCTTTTTGCCGATGATCTGGCAGATGCCTGTTATTTCCTCATGGAAACATACAATGAACCCACGTTGATTAACATTGGTACGGGTGAAGACCTGACCATTAAAGATCTGGCCTTACTGATCAAGAAAGTGGTTGGCTTCGACGGTGCTTTGACTTTTGACAGCTCTAAGCCAGATGGCACACCAAGAAAACTGATGGACGTAACGAAACTCCATAATCTGGGCTGGAAACATCAGGTTCAACTGGAACAGGGTATCGAACTAGCGTACCAGGATTTCCTGAAAAACCACATTTAATCTTCAGATGACATAAGCAATAGCTAAAGTTTATATCTTTATAAAAAGTAATAAACTTTAGCTATGACGTTAGTGCAGTTGGAATATATTGTCGCTGTTGACACCTACAGAAGTTTTGTGGGTGCTGCAGAAAAGTGCTTCGTAACCCAGCCTACTTTGAGTATGCAGGTACAGAAGCTCGAAGAGATGCTGAATGTCAAAATATTCGACCGCAGCAAACAACCGGTAGTCCCAACTGAGATCGGCTCGCAGATTGTGGCGCAGTCGAGGTTAATCCTCCAGGAAAGCCATAAGATCAAAGAGATCATCAACAGCCAGCAGCAGGAAATTACCGGAGAACTGCGCATCGGCATCATCCCTACTGTTGCGCCTTATTTACTGCCCCAGGTAATCGCTTCCATGATGGATAAATACCCCGATCTTAAACTGCTGATCTGGGAATATACAACCGATGACATCATCCACCACATCAAGACGGGTGTCCTGGATTGCGGTATCTTAGCCACACCGCTTGGTGATCCGGCAGTTGACGAAACCCCGCTATACTATGAAAGCTTCGTCACATATATCAGCAAGAACAGCAAACTGTTTAAGAAGAAGACCATTGATGCGGATGATCTGGAAGATGAAAACATCTGGTTGCTGAATGAAGGACACTGCATGCGGTCGCAGGTACTGAACATCTGCCGCACGACAAAGGACAACAGGCTTCAGGGCCTCACCTACAATACCGGCAGTGTAGAGACTTTAATCCGCATGGTCGACCGCAACGATGGGGCAACCTTGCTCCCGGAGCTTGCACTTGCTGAGCTCAGCAACAAGCAACTTTCGAAAGTACGCTCGTTTAAGACACCCGAGCCGGTGCGCGAGATCAGCCTGGTGACCCACAAGAATTTTATTAAGAAGCGCATGTTAAATGCTTTTCGGGAAGAAATACTAGCTGTCATTCCGAAAGCCATGAAACAGCGAAAAAAGAAAGATATAATTGGAATCTAAAGGCGTAGGTCTTTAATTTTAATTTAATGAAGTATAAACATGACAAAAGAAATTAGCTGGTCTGATTTTGAACAGGTAGAACTTCGTGCCGGTACCATTCTGGAGGTGTTCGACTTCCCCGAGGCGCGAAAGCCCGCATATAAGATTAAAGTTGATTTTGGCCCTTACGGCATCAGAATGAGTTCTGCACAGATCACCAAACATTACACCAAAGAATCATTGATCAACCGCCAGATCGTTGGGGTAACCAACTTCCCAAAAAAGCAAATCGGCAAATTCATGTCTGAGTTCCTGGTGACCGGCTTCGCCGATGAGGATGGCGATATTGTATTGACCAGCCTCGAGCGCAAGGTTCCCAATGGAAGTAAGATGATCTAAAGCGCTATCTTTGCCGCATGAGTTTTTATAATTTTTCTGATGACGCCGATCCGCGGCTGGAAGAGGAGCACTTCATGCGTATCGCCCTGCAGGAAGCCCAAAAGGCGTTTGATGCGGAAGAGGTTCCCATCGGTGCGGTTGTGGTTTGCAACGGCAGGATCGTGGGACGCGGGCACAACCTCACGGAACAGCTGAATGACGTAACGGCGCATGCGGAAATGCAGGCATTTACAGCGGCCAGCCAGACCTTAGGCGGCAAATACCTGAAAGACTGCACCCTGTACGTCACCATTGAACCCTGCGTCATGTGCGCGGGGGCAAGCTACTGGACGCAGATCGGCAAGCTGGTCTACGGTGCCCCTGAAGTGAAACGCGGATTTACGACGAAAGGAAACAATATTCTTCACCCAAAAACCGTATTAAAAGGAGGTATTCTCGCCGGGGAATGTGCAGACCTGATCAGGAAATTCTTTGAAAACAGGCGGGATTAAACTTAACAAACAATTAAACAATTTACGTGTTGATTGTTATATTTGTATACATTAATTTTTAAAACTTAAACTGTAATAATATGGCTTTTGAATTACCTGCGTTACATTACGCAACAGATGCATTAGAACCGCATATCGACAAAATGACCATGGAAATTCACCATGACAAACATCACCAGGCTTACGTTACAAACCTAAATAAGGCTTTAGAAGGCAAACCAGAGGCGAGCCAAAGCATTGAAGAGATCATGAAGAACGTAGACAAGTTTCCTGCTGCAGTAAGAAACAATGGTGGTGGTCACTACAATCACTCTCTTTTCTGGGAAGTGATTGGTCCAAATAAAGGCGGAGAGCCAACAGGTGCATTGGCTGACGCCATCAAGAGTGCATTTGGTTCATTCGCAGACTTCAAAACTAAATTCGCAGAAGCTGGAGCAACACGCTTTGGTTCTGGATGGGCCTGGTTGGTTGTAACGGCCGACAAAAAAGTAGCTGTTACTTCTACGCCAAATCAAGATAACCCTTTAATGCCTGTTGCAGATGTTAAAGGCACCCCAATTTTAGGAATGGACGTATGGGAACATGCTTACTACTTAAAATATCAAAACAGACGTCCTGATTATATCGCTGCATTCTGGAATGTGGTGAACTGGGATGCTGTAGCTGAACGCTTCAAGAAAGCAACCGCTTAACAATACCCTTTTTTAAAGGTTTAAACACCAATGCCTGCTGCTTCATCCGATAAAAATGTGGCAAAAAGGCATTGGTGTTTTTGCTTTTACTAACTTTGCACCATGGTTGATGTAATCCTTAAAAAAGGCAAAGAGAAAGCAGCTTTGCAAAGACACCCCTGGATCTTTTCCGGCGCGATAGATAAAGTTAAAGGCAGTCCGGCGAATGGGGAGGTTGTTAAAGTGCTGGCAGCAAACAAAGATTTTCTTGCTTACGGGTATTACAACGACAAGTCCAGGGTGGCTGTACGGCTGCTGGAATGGGCGGAAGATCAAACCATAAGCAAAGACTGGTACCAACAAAGGGTGCGCACCGCGATTGCAGCACGTAAACATGTACTCAGAAAGGGAGACACCAACACATGCAGACTGGTCTTCTCGGAGGCAGATTTCCTTCCCGGCCTGATCGTCGATCAGTATGCGGACTTCCTTTCGCTACAGATTCTAAGTGCCGGAATGGAAAACATTAAAGCAGACATCATCGAGATCCTCAAGGAAGAGCTAAACCCAAAAGGAATATTTGATAAAAGCGATGCCAGTGCACGTACCCACGAGAGCCTGGATGCGGAGCAAGGCTTGCTCTGGGGCGAGCATCCCCCGGAATTCATCGAAGTAAAAGAAAATGGCATCCTTTACCACATCAATATCGCCGGTGGACAGAAATCAGGCTTTTACTGCGATCAACGCGACAACCGCCTGCTGCTTGCCGATTACGCAGAAGGAAAAAGAGTGCTCGACTGCTTCTCTTACAGTGGGGGTTTCTCTTTAAACAGCCTGAAACAAGGTGCAGCACATGTGACAAGCGTGGACAGTTCTGCGCTGGCACTGGAAACCCTTCAACAGAACATCGGATTAAACGGCTTCACTGCAGACCGCAGCACCAGCGTCCAGTCTGATGTAAACAAACAACTCCGTGCGTTTAAAAAAGAAGGCAAGACCTTTGACATTGTCGTCTTAGATCCGCCGAAATACGCGCCCTCTCGTTCGGCCCTGGATCGTGCTGCACGCGCTTATAAGGACTTGAACCGCCTGGGAATGGGATTACTGGAAAGCGGCGGACTGCTTGCTACCTTTTCCTGCTCTGGTGCCGTGGATATTGAAACCTTCAAACAGATCATTGCCTGGGCAGCACTGGATGCAGGCAAAGAAGTTCAGATTGTAAAGCAATTCAACCAACCGGAAGATCATCCGGTGCGAATCTCCTTCCCGGAAGGTGAATATTTGAAAGGGCTGCTGGTTCGGGTACTATAACCTACTCGTTCGGCACGCTAAACTTCCCCCAGTAGTCTAAATAAAAGCCTCCTACGGTGTTTCATAACCGCAGAAGCGCTTCTTTGCACCAGCCTATTCTTCTTCTTTAAAGAACACCTTATAGTAGTTCATCGACTTGCCCTCATCGAAGCCCTTTTCGATGAGCTCTTTATCCCCATGGATGTAGATGTGGAAGTTCTTATCCAACTTTAACACGCTTTTAAAGACCCGTGCCTGCTTTTTAACAGCCGCACTCGAAATGTCAAAGCTATCCGCTATAGCCGTGTCAAACTCTTCCTCATAGCTCTTCTTGTAGTTTTTAAAGGACTCAATCCCGTCTTTGTTGGCAATCACTTCATTCGAAAACTCATCCAGATCGAAACTTTCCTTTTCCTTAAAATACTTCATCGATTTATTCAGCAGATCAATCTTGTCCGCCTTGGTCAGCTCGAAATCTTCCTCCAGCTTCTCCGTCACGAAGCTTTTGTAAACGCCCAGCACATTATTCGTCTGATTGTAGTTGTCGTTGCGCACTTTAAGCTTCAGGAAGTCATCTTTCCAGTACACCGCTTCGGCACTGCGGTTCGTCTGATCAATAACAGCAACCTTAAATCCTTCTTCCGCTTCCGTATTGAAGATCAAACAACCCTTATCCAGCTTACTGATGTTGATGGCATCTTCTTCATAACTCAGCCCAAAGCCGGCCTGTTCCGGATACACTTTCAAGTATGTTTCTTTCGTTTCCGACTTAAAGATGCCTATCGCCTCATGCAACTCTCCTTCAATCTGCACGTTCTCAAAAAAGGCAACATACATTTCTCCTGATTTTATCTTCGGATGGGCCGATATCTCGTACAGATATTTGGCCAGCTGCTGACTGTTTTCGTGGAATGATGTGCCATCTTTAAAAATGGCCGAAGCGAAATGGAAGACCTCATTCAGCGCCAAATCATCATTGGGATGTGTGAAACGATATATTTCATTGACCTTCTGGTATGGACTTAAGAAATACTGGAGCAGCAGGGTCTTCAGCAGTTCATCCTGAATTTGCATAGACTGATCCGACAGTACGTAGAATTCATCCTGCGCCTTATTACCAATCCGGTGGATGGAGAGTTCGGCCAAAAAGGCCTCATAAAAAGAAATCATGGGGCAAAAGTACTAAACCTTATCTTCCTGTGGAGTATCTCTCAGCTGAACCGGCTTTGAAGACTTCCCTTTCATCTTCAAATTCAGCATTTCAACGAGGATGGAGAATGCCATTGCAAAATAAATATAGCCTTTTGGAATATGCTGATCAAAGCCTTCGGCCAGTAGCGAAACGCCTATGAGCAACAAGAAGGAAAGCGTAAGCATTTTCACCGTAGGGTGATTGTTCACGAAGCTGCTTACCGCACCTGCGGAAACCATCATGATCAACACCGCGATAATAACAGCTGCAATCATGATTTCAACGTGGTCTGCCATACCTACAGCGGTAATAACGGAGTCTAACGAGAACACGATATCCAGTAACAAGATCTGAACCAGCACGCCACTGAAGGTATGAACCTTTACGGTTCCACCCTCTTCCTCTGCACCTTCCAGCTTCAAATGGATCTCATGGGTACTCTTATAGATTAAAAACAATCCCCCGATGATCAGGATCAAATCTCTTCCGGAGATCGCTAATTTCGACAGCCACTCTGCACTGTCTATATTAATCAGTTCGCCCACGTTAAACAGTGGTGATGTTAAGCTCATCACCCAGCTCAAAGACAACAGCAACAGCACCCTGGTGATCATGGCCAGGCCAAGACCCCACTGCCGGGCTTTCTTCTGTACATTCTGGGGGAGTTTCGAGGAGAGAATGGATATGAAGATGATGTTATCTATTCCCAGAACAATCTCTAAAAGGGTTAATGTGACTAAAGAAATCCACGCTTCTGGGTTAGTTAATAATTCCATCTGTAGTTTTTATTTGCCACTAAGATATAAAAAAGCGTGCCGAATACTTGTGTAAACCACATTACTATAAATTAAAGGCGCTTAATATCATTGGTACTGAAACCGGCTATTTAAAGGATACCGATCCGTATGCAGATTTAACTTTGACATAACCTGAAGATCCGTTGCCGATTTTCCCAGTGTAGCTTTTCGTATTCGAATGGCCCCCATCATCGTTGCCGGTTTGCCGCACGGAGACATTGTTTCCATAGTTAAACCCAGCGTAGCTGGTCTGAACATCTATTGCGCCCTGGTACCCCTCGGCAAAGGTCAGTGCAACGTTCACGTATTGTGCATCTACAATCAGCTTCTTGCAGCCCGACCCAACCCTCGCCACACTAAGATTATTGTATTGCGCATTCAAAATGGCATCGCCGCTAAGGCTCCCGATGTTTACGCCCGTATATTGCGCCTTTAGGTTTACATCCGTTAGGCTTCCGATATCAAGACTGCCATACTGAATTTTGATGGTGTTCGTATTCCGCTTCACCTCCTGAACACGAACCTTTGTATACTGTGCGTCAAGCGTTAGCTGACCTACCGAGCCGATCGTCAGGCCGCTCCCGTATTGCTGTTTAATTATCGCTTCACCTTTGACTGCTCTAATGTCCGACTTCACGTATTGTGCCGTTAAGTTTAAGGTACCTACATTTCCCAGGCTCAGCCCGGAGCCATACTGATGCTTAATGGTGGCATTGTTCAGCTCCAGCACATCTGTGCGCCCATACTGCACAGATATATAGTTGTTTGCATTTCTTAAACTCGTCGCTTTTAGATTCCCGTACTGCACTTTAGCAAACAATGGTGCTGTAAAATCACCAATCGTTACATCGCCATATTGCTGGGAAACATTAAGCGCGTTCGCTGCCGGCATATAGACCACATAATTTACTTTGACCTCCCTGCGCCACTTACGTCCATTGCGGCTGCCGCTACCCCAATTCTTGTCGCGCTGCCCAAATTTCGTCGCATAAGAGATCTCTCCTCCACTTTTCGACGCCTCAACATCAACCTCTTCCAGTAATTTTTGTGCCTCCCCATCGCTATTGCTGTAGGCAACAATATGCACATCAGCCTTAACCTCTTTCCGGTCCCAGATTTTCACCACAATAGAGCCAAACTGGTTATTCAGGTTAACCTTGTCGGATTGATTGGCGGGGAAGGTCCTGCTAAAGGTTTTTGACCGCCCAGCATCATCCTGATCTTCCGCGTCAACCAGAATCTCCTTATCTGCTGTATAGTTTACCGCATAAGCATCACCTTCCGGGGCTATTTCTGTTTGTGCCTGAACGTGGTTTCCGATGATTAAACCCCATATAAGGAGTTGTAGTAGCATTTTCATAGTTGATTGTCTGTCTTATACTGGTTAACCTGATTGATTATGCTTAGCTGCTGACTCACCACCTGCAGCTGCAGCTCAAGGTTCCGCTCCATGGCCTTCACAACCAGCTTTTGATTCGCACTTTGAGGCAATTCGCTTTTCAGCTGTTTGTAATCGGTCTTTATTTTCTGCAGGTCCGCAGAAAACTGATCATATAGTTCTGGATTTTGACGCGCAAGCACTTCCAGACTATCGGTTTTTTGCGCAATCAGACTGGCAAATTTTGTCTGTTTGCGCGCATACTCCGGATTGATATCCGCTGCAGTCAACGCCCCTGAACTTCCCTGCTCTGCATAATAAAAAAGACCAATGATAACCGTCAGGGAGGCCGCTATGCCAACCCACATCTTCCAGCTGTTCGAGTTCCTCGCTGGTTTACGATCCAGCTGTGCGTCGATTTTACTCCAGAGTTCTGCTGATGGATGCTCCGTGTCAAAAGCATTCCTGTTGTCTTTAATAAAAATTTCAAGCTTTTTGCTCATCCTGTTCTCCCTTCGTTGCTAATAAGCGATGTAATTTTTGTTTTGCCCGCATATACTGTGTGCGGGAAGTATTCTCTGATATATTTAAAATCTCTGCGATCTCCTGATGGTCATACCCCTCAAACAGGTATAAAGTCAATACCACCCGGTATCCGTCAGATAATTTTGAGACAGCAGCTTTTACTGCCTCTACTTTCAACTGCAGGTCCTCTTCACAGGACTCCTCTTCTTCTGCCGCCAGATCAATGTCATGCAGCGAAACGAGTTCCAGCTTTCTTTTTCGAAGGTGATTGATGGATCTGTTCACCACAATCTGCTTCAGCCAAAGTCCGAATGTTGTCTCCTGCCGGAAATCAGCAATTCTCGAAAAGGCATGCAAGAATGCTTCCTGCAATACATCTTCTGCTTCTGCATAGTCATTCACCACCCGGAGGGCAACATTGAACATTGCCCGCGAGTACAATTTGTATATTTCAAATTGTGCATTGCGGCTGCCATGCCTGCATTCATTTAACAACGAAACGTGCTTATCTAAGTATACAGCTTCCAAAGTGATGATTTACTAAACCAAGAGACAGCGTAGTTTATAAAACGTTGCATGAAGATCTGAAAAAAATCTGCTGCCCCGCATAAAATACGATCCTGCAATTTCTTAAAATAGATTATCCCGATAATATGTGGCTCAAAATGAATATTTTTGCGGCTTAATACTTTAACAACATGCTAAGAACAACTACTTGCGGCGCGCTAACCATGGCGAACATTGGGGAAAGCGTAACCTTATGCGGCTGGGTACAAAAGTCCAGGGATCTGGGCGGAATGACATTTATTGATATTCGTGACCGTTATGGCATCACTCAGCTTGTTTTTAATATGGATGATAACGTCGAGTTGTGTGAAGCAGCCCGTAGCCTCGGACGCGAGTTTGTCATTCAGGCTTCGGGAAGCGTTGTAGAGCGTTCGAACAAGAACCTTAAAATACCTACCGGCGAGATTGAAATCAAAATAAATGCACTGGAGATACTTAATTCCTCAAAAATACCACCTTTTCTAATCGACGATGAAACGGACGGTGGTGATGACCTGAGGATGAAATACCGTTATCTGGACTTGCGCAGAACGCCGGTCCGCAACAACATGATCTTGCGCCACAAGATGGCACAAGCCGTGCGCCGCTACCTGGATGGTCTGGACTTCATTGAAGTGGAAACGCCGGTACTCATCAAATCTACCCCGGAGGGGGCAAGAGATTTCGTGGTTCCAAGCCGGATGAATGCAGGTGAGTTTTATGCCCTGCCACAGTCGCCGCAAACGTTCAAACAATTGCTCATGGTATCGGGGTTTGACCGCTACTTCCAGATTGTGAAATGCTTCCGTGATGAAGATCTTCGTGCCGACAGGCAGCCGGAGTTCACGCAAATCGACTGTGAGATGTCATTTATCGAACAGGAAGATATTCTGAACACCTTTGAAGGCCTGATCCGCACCTTGTTCAAGGACATCAAAGGCATCAACCTTCCTGAAGTACCAAGAATGCAATATGCGGACGCCATGCGCTTCTATGGCTCAGATAAACCGGATACGCGCTTCGACATGAAGTTTGTAGAACTGAACGATCTGGTTAAAGGACATGGATTTCCGGTGTTTGAACAGGCAGAACTCATCATCGGTATCAACGCGAAAGGTGCTGCACAATACACCCGGAAACAGCTTGATGAATTAACGGACTTCATTAAAAGGCCGCAAATTGGTGGCAAGGGACTGATATACTTCCGCCACAATGGTGACGGATCCATCAAATCTTCTGTGGATAAATTTTACAACGAAGAGCAGCTTAAACAATGGGCTGCAGCGTTAAACACGGAACCTGGAGACCTGGTGCTGATCATGGCCGGTGGTCAGGACAAAGTTCGCAAGCAATTGAGCGAGCTTAGACTGGAAATGGGAACCCGTTTAGGCCTGAGAGATAAAGATACCTTCTCGGCACTTTGGGTACTGGACTTTCCTTTACTGGAGTGGGACGAAGAAACGAATCGCTACCATGCCATGCACCACCCGTTTACCTCTCCTAAGCCGGAAGATATCGCTTTGCTGGACACGGACCCGGGAGCGGTACGAGCCAACGCTTACGACATGGTGGTCAATGGAACGGAAATCGGCGGAGGCTCGATTAGAATCCACGATAGGACCTTACAGGCCCTGATGTTTAAACACCTCGGGTTCTCGCCTGAAGAAGCGCAAAAACAGTTCGGCTTCTTAATGGATGCTTTTGAATTCGGCGCACCTCCACATGGTGGTATTGCTTTCGGTTTCGACCGTCTGTGTTCGATCTTCGCTGGTCTGGACAGTATCCGTGATGTGATCGCCTTCCCTAAAAACAACTCCGGAAGAGACGTTATGATCGATAGCCCGTCTACCATCGACGAAAAACAACTGACCGAATTGAGAATTAAAACCGTTGTTAAATAGCGAACATGAAACATCCGGCAGCGCACCGAACCGTTGCCGGATAAAACAAAATAACACGTAAATAAAAAAGGAGCAGTTAAACTGCTCCTTTTTTATTTAATTAATAGGTCTCACTATCTGGTGGAATGCCGTAATCAACATAACCAACCGGTTTTACTTTGACTTTCTTCTTTCCACCAAACCAGGCCTTCACCGAGCTGAATATTCCTGTAAGGTGCTCTGCATCCAGCTTCCTGCCTACGTTGCTGGTCGCCAAACCAACCAGCGCCTTGGTAATAAATCCCGATCCACGAAACAACGTGTTGTTCATCAATACCGGAAGTACAAATGACATGACCTTACTGCTGATGTTCAGCTGCTCGTCTGCCTTAAATATTGCGGACGGGGTGACGTATTTTTTAACCAGATTCCTAAAGGTATATTGTTTGATGTAAACCTTCACATCACTGGTAATCATTACTTCCTGTATCATGTACTCCGCCTTCAGCGCCCTGCTGGTTGCCTGCAACTCGTCCAGGTTTTTGATATTATACTTTCTCATCATCCTTGTCCGCTATTTTGTCAAAATATTTCCGTATCGCAATATTGATGATCGTCTTTTCAATATATTTTTCCTTAGTTAGGTTAACAATTACTGCAATCAGGATCAATATCAAACAGACACTTCCAAATCCGGCTGTAAAGCTGTTGAATACATCCGAAAGGAAGAGTGCAAGGGTAATAATTGCAAATAAAAACGCCAGTATATAGCAGATGATTACAAAAACGTTGGTGGCGATATCGGCTACTAACTTCGAAACCTTTTCCAACAGATATAACCGCGTATATTCTGCCCTGGTCTCCAGATATACCTTCGCCTCGGCAAGGATATCCTCAAACTGTTTTTCTTTATTTTCCTGCATCGTTGTAAATGTTAATCGGTTCTAAGCGTGTTCTAGATCATCCTGAAATTCATCTGGTAAATCCAACTTACCTTTAACCGCGTTTACAACCTTATCTTTTAATTCGTTTAAACTTCCAAGCTCATCTGCGGCCTTTTCTTTTATGGTATCTCCAAGGTCTTTAATAGACTGACCCAGTCGTTCACGGGTTTCCGTTCCCGCTTCCGGAGCAAACAATAAACCCAATGCTGCACCAGCCGCAAGGCCGGCAAGAAGTCCGATTAGTACCTTTGAATTGTCATTCATATCATTTAATTTTTATGTGTTTGGTAATTGCTATAATAACTCTTCCGCTTCAGAAATTGTTTTAATTCTTTCCAATCTATCGGAGGCCATAGCGCTAGTTTCATAGATCTTGATCAGTAAAATAAAATAAGACAGCAGCAGCGGCCCGAATACGAGTCCAAGTATTCCAAATAGCGGAATTCCGATCACTACACCAATAACCGTGATGATCGGATGGATGTTTCCCACCCGTTTGGCGATCATAAACCGCAGTACATTATCAATGTTCAGGATCACCACAAAGCCAAAGATCAGCATGGCCCAGCCCGCAAAATCATGCCCATTTAAGATCTGCAGTATGGCTGCAGGAACGAAGATAATGGGTGGTCCTAAAATGGGAATAAAACAGATAAATGTTGTGATTACCCCCCAGAAAAATGGGTCGCTATAGCCAAGAAAAAAGAAAGAAAGGCTCACCAGCGATCCCTGCACCACGCAGATCAGACCTTGTCCAACTACGTTCGCGAAAGTGGTATTCTTCATCTCCTCCGCAAAGCGTAAGGCATTCTGCTCGCGGAAAGGTGCATATTTCAACATGGCTGCTTCAAAGCGGTCGTGCTCGATCAGCATGAAGTACAACAGAAAATACATCAGCAGCAGGCCAAAAATGATGTTGAATGCGCCCGAAATAATGGACGGAAACAGCTCTGTTGCCCAGGTTCCCGCTTTATGCAGGCCTTCTTCAATCAGGCTTTGTACATTGTTCCCCACCGGGATCAGGTGCTTGATCTTGAAGAAGAGGTTTTTGTAGTAGATCTGGTCGCTCTGAAGTTCCGCAATCTTGGTGATCACCATGCTGCTCAGCCCGTAAAACGGTAAAATGATCAGAACCGTAGAGGTAAACAGCAGGAATAAAGCGGAAGCCCGGCGGTTAAAATTCTTGGTTTGAACCAGGTAAATATAAAAAGGCCGCAAAATGGTATACAGCACCAGGGTACTAAGTATGGCACTGAAAATCCCCAATAAGGAATAAGCAATCAGACAGCCCAGTGCGACGATAATGACCAGGTTTATGTTGTTGCGCTGCTTATAAGAAAATAAGGACATGTATCGTATTAACTATCCAGATTGATGGCCTTCATTTTATTATACAGTGTTTTCCGGTCAATATTTAGAATCTTGGCTGCTTTGGTTTTATTGAAATTCACTTCGCGGAGCACATTCAAGATTGCAGCATATTCGGCTTCAAAAGCGGCATTCTTAAGATCACGCGGCCGCTCCACCCTTTGAATGGAGTTCTCTATCGTTGCACTCTTCGCATAGGTCGATATTTCCAATGGGAGGGCTTTAAGCTGGATCTCTGACGTTTCAGAGAGCAGCGTTGCTCTGCGCACCACGTTTTTTAGCTCCCGCACGTTACCGGGCCAGTTGTATGTTAAAAAGCAATTTTCCACCTCGGCAGAAAAGCTCTGAACGTTTTTGTTCAGCTCCTGATTGGCCAGCTCCAGGAATGTATTTGCAAATACAAGTATGTCTTTGCCACGCTCGCGCAGCTGCGGTAAAGCAATGGAAAACTCATTGAAACGGTGGTATAGATCTTCCCTGAACTTTCCTTTCTGAATCGCGTGAGACAGGTTTTCGTTCGTAGCAACAATGATCCGCACATCCAAATCGATCTCCTTGGTACTTCCGATCCGTTTGATCTTGCGCTCCTGTACAGTCCGCAACAGGGCCGCCTGGATGTCGTAAGACAAGTTTCCCACCTCATCCAGAAACAGTGTTCCGCCATTAGCCATTTCGAAATGTCCAATTTTGGTGTACAAAGCGCCGGTGAAAGACCCTTTCTCGTGCCCGAAAAATTCACTTCCGGCGAGCTCTTTGGTCAACGATCCGCAGTCCATAGCGATGAATGGTTCGTCTCTTCTCGGACTGTTCAAATGGATGGCTTTGGCAACAGATTCCTTTCCTGTACCACTCTCCCCTGTTAAAATAACGCTGTAGGAGGTCGGCGCCACCAGCTGGATCTGCTTCAGCAGCTCCCTTGATGCCTGACTCTGTCCGGCAACGAAGTTTACGTCCTGATTGTATGTTCTTTTTACTTGCTTTTCTTTCTGACTTTCCGTCTGTTCCCGCTCAGATAGCGCGTTCTGGATCTCAATTGCCTTGTTGATGGTATTTAAGATCTCATCCGGATAAAGCGGCTTGGTGATGTAGTCGAATGCACCAAGCTTGATGAGTTCCACCGCTACTTTCACATCAGAGTAACCCGTGATAATCACGACGCAGGTACCCGGATACTGAGCTTTAATTTTAATTAATACTTCCCGACCGTCGGTGTCCTCCAAACGGTAGTCACACAAAACCAGGTCATACGTCTCTCTAGTAAGATGCTCCATTGCAGAAACACCACTTGTCACTGCATCAACAGCAAATCCGTTTTTAGTCAGAAATTTTGAGAGCAGTAACAAGATATTGACCTCGTCGTCAATAATTAATATTTTTCTCATATTTAAAAAATCTCAATTATATTAAGATATAAATATAGACAAAACTTTTTAATGGGAAATATTTTCTACACTCTATGCGACGTTTAGGTACTTTTACCTACTCACCCCGGAAATTTGCAGGTCTTTTACTCAGGAATGCATCCACCCCTTCTTTAAAGTCCAGTGTACCAAAGCATTTCGAAAATTCGCTGATCTCTACATCATACCCGCTGCAGTCGTACTGACTTAGTGCATTTACGGCCCGGATTGCACCTGCAACTGCAAGGGGTGCACGAAGTTTAACTTTATTCAGGATCTCTTCCGCTTTTGCGATCAGCGCTTCAGCAGGAACCACATGATTGACCAGTCCAAATTCAAGTGCCTTTTCCGCCGAAATCATATCTGCTGTGGCAATCATTTCAATAGCCCGTCCTTTTCCGATGAGCTGCGTCAGGCGCTGTGTACCGCCATATCCGGGAATAAGCCCGAGTGTAACTTCAGGGAGCCCCAGCCGTGCGGTTGTACTTGCCACGCGCATATGGCAGGCCATCGCAAGCTCCAGCCCGCCGCCCAGTGCAAATCCGTTGATCGCTGCAATAAAGGGTTTGCCGCAATTTTCAATGGCATCAAAAACCGTGGTTTGCCCGTTTCGGGATAGTATCTCCCCTTCCTTCACATCATATGCTGCAAATTCAGAAATGTCGGCACCGGCAACAAAGGCCTTTTCACCTGCTCCGGTTAAAATCACGCCCCGCACTTCCGGCGCCTGTGCCGCATATTCCACCACATCCGCCAGCTCCTCGAGCGTTTGCTTGTTCAACGCGTTCAGCTTTGCGGCTCTGTTTATGGTCACATACAAGATGTGATCCTTTAAGTCTGACAGCAGGTTTTGATATTGCATAGTTTAAAAGTTTCGGTTTTCAATTACCCAGTTCCGGATGTATGTGGAAATGGTCTGCATGGTTGTCCCGGGCGCGAATAGCTCCCCGACCCCCATTGCCTTTAGCTTTTCGATATCTGATTCCGGGATAATCCCGCCCCCGGTAAGCAGGACGTTGTCCAGTTGCTTCGCTTTCATCAGCTCAACGATCTTGGGAAAAACGGTCATGTGTGCCCCGGAGAGGATGGAGATTCCGATGGCGTCAACATCTTCCTGAAGCGCCGCATTGACCACCATTTCGGGCGTTTGCCGCAGGCCGGTATAGATCACTTCCATGCCAGCATCCCGAAGTGAAGTTGCAATCACCTTGGCTCCCCTGTCGTGCCCATCAAGGCCCACTTTTGCCACCAAAACGCGAATAGGTCTGTTGAACGTTTTGCTCATAAATTATCAGAATAGTAGGCGGTAAATGTAAGTAAATTAGCCGTTTTATATTAACTTTGGAGAAAAATTAACAGTTTTTATGAGTGAGGAAAGATCATTGAATTTTATTGAGGAGATCATTGAAAACGATTTAAAAAGCGGAAAATACGAGACATTAATCACCCGGTTTCCCCCGGAGCCAAACGGATATCTACACATCGGACACGCCAAAGCAATATGCCTGAATTTCGGACTGAGCAAGAAGTATGGCGGTTACACCAACCTTCGGTTTGACGACACCAATCCGGTTACGGAAAAAACAGAATACGTCGACAGTCAGCAGGCCGACATCAAATGGCTTGGCTTCGAATGGAAAAATGAATTATATACGTCAGATTACTTTGACACGCTATATCAGTATGCCGTTAAGCTGATCGAAGACGGCCTTGCCTATGTAGACAACAGCACGGCAGAAGAAATTGCACAGTCTAAAGGAACACCTACAGAACCCGGTACAGACAGCGTTTACAGAAGCCGCACGGTGGCTGAAAACCTGGACCTGTTTACGCGCATGAAAAATGGTGAGTTTCCGGATGGTGCCTGTACCCTGCGGGCGAAGATTGATATGGCGCATACAAACATGCTGATGCGCGATCCGATCATTTACCGCATCAAGCACGCCGAGCACCACCGTACCGGCGACAAATGGTGCATCTACCCGATGTACGACTTTGCGCATGGCCAAAGTGACAGCATTGAGCACATCACACACTCCCTATGTACCCTGGAATATGTTTCCCACCGGGAACTGTACGACTGGTTCATCCAAAAGCTGCACATTTTCCCATCGCACCAGTATGAGTTTGCACGCTTAAACCTGACCTACACGGTGATGAGCAAGCGTAAGCTGCTGCAACTTGTAAACGAAAACTTCGTAAGTGGCTGGAACGATCCAAGGATGCCAACCATCAGCGGATTGAGACGCCGTGGCTATACCGCAGAGAGCATTCGTGAGTTCTGCGAGCGTATCGGGATTGCAAAAAGAGAAAACCTCATCGAATTGAGCCTTCTGGAGTTTTGCGTAAGGGAAGACCTGAACAAAACAGCCAACCGTGTAATGGCGGTGATGGATCCGATCAAGATGATCATCACCAATTATCCGGAGGGAAGCTCCGAAACACTGATCGGTGAGAATAACCCGGAAGCAGAAGACAAAGGCGGAACAAGAGAGATCCCATTCAGCAATGAACTTTGGATTGAGCGGGAAGATTTCATGGAAGAGCCGGCAAAGAAATGGTTCAGGCTTGCCCCGGGTGCCATGGTAAGGCTTAAGTTTGCCTATATCGTGAAGTGTGAAGACTTTAAAAAAGATGAGCACGGGAATGTAACCGAGATCTATTGCACATACATCCCGGAATCAAAAAGCGGCTCGGATACCAGCGGCATCAATGTAAAAGGAACCATTCACTGGGTAAGTGCGGCACATGCCAAAACTGCGGAAATCAGAAACTACGATCGTCTGTTTACGGTCGAGTCTCCGGATAGCGAGGAAGGTGACTTCAAAGATTACCTGAATCCGAACAGCATGGAGGTGATCCCTCAGGCCTATATTGAACCTTACCTGGCCACAGCAACAGCCGATACCCGTTACCAGTTTATACGTAAAGGATACTATACCCTGGATACAGATTCTACACCGGAGCACCTGGTATTCAACCGGACCGTTTCGCTGAAAGACGCCTGGGCAAAAGGGAAGAAATAGCATTCTGCAACAATCAAGAAAAAGCCTGTGATCATCTCTCATGATCACAGGCTTTCTTTTTTTGCCAGATTTTCTTCCGCTGTACAACCCCTTATAGCTGCGCGCAAGCATGATGAGGAACGTTCCGATTTCTTCCGGAATTGCTGGCGATTACCCTTTCAAATTACATAGACTTCAGCCGCACCTTACCCGGACCTTACCCGCACCTTACCCGGACAAACGGCGGGTAAGGTGCGGCTGATCTGCGCCTAAAATCCAGGTTGCATTCCGGCTGTTTACGGATCCATTCACGACGTTCTTCATAGAAGGTCTCTGACCGTTTAAATTGTTTTCATAGCAAAGCCCGCTGCACTGGAAAACCAATCAGCAGGTCTGGGCCACGCAGGACCGGCAAAAGAAAAATTACAGGTATTTCGGATACAGGTTAAACAGCACGAGCTTACAGGCCGGAGTGATTTCCGGAGTAATCTCCGCAGGCAAAAAATGGCGCTTAAAAGCCGTTACGGCTGCATTTAGATTACTGGTATCGTAACCAATGATCCTAAGGGCAAGAACCGGATCAAAAGTTTCTGGCGGCATGTTCAGCACCTGGTCGTACCACAGTCCATATCCCTTATCGGCCAACACCTTCCAGGGGAACTTGTTCGGGTCCGGCTTACGCTTAGGTGCGATATCGGCATGGCCGATAAAGTTCGCTGTTGGAATATTGTATCTCTTTTTTAAGGTGCCAAGCAGCATCAAAAGACTCCTGATCTGCGCATCAGAATAGGGCTCATTCCCATTGTTGTCCAGCTCAATGCCTAAAGAAGAAGAATTCAGATCGGTATCATTGCCCCATTTACCCAGGCCAGCATGCTGTGACCTTAAATAATCGTTAACCATCTGCACTACTTTCCCATCCCGGCTCACTACATAATGGGCACTTACCTGCGTTCTGGCGAGCAAAAATGTCTTTATCGTTTGATCCAGGGAGGTCTGCGCGGTATGGTGAATGACGACAAAATTCGGCTTGCGGATGCCGAAATTAACGGACCCCACAAAGTACTGCGCATCCGGAGCAATGGAATCCAGGGCCTGCCCTACCGGCGGCATGGAACTGATGATCTCCGCAAAACCTTTGGACTTATCTTTATAGATCTTGTTAGTGGCTGCATATTTGTTTGTACTACACGCAGACAAAACCAATACAGGCAGTATGAATAGTATATTGTGGACGGATGTAAGGGATTTCAGCATATTCGAAATTTAGGATGTGAAATTAATAATATTTAGTCAAATGCGCTGAATACCCTAATGTTTATGACACCTTATAATTTTTTATAATTTTGGACCCTCAAACTTTGTAACTTAAACCAATGAAATCAACCAGCAAAGCAACGTTACTTCTTGCCGGATTACCTTTTATCGCCGGATTTGTGTCCTGCAGTAATTCAAATAAAAATGTAGCATCGGATACACAGAAAACAGTTTTGCTTCCGGATAGCCTTCAGGAATACGTAGCTCAGCGCATAAAAATATACGAGACCGTAAAGTTAACGACCAATTTAAACCAGCTTACCGCGAATGAACGGAAGATCCTTCCTTTGCTGATTCAGGCGGCGAAAATCATGGACGAGCTTTACTGGCAGCAAACATATCCCCAGCGGGATAGCCTGCTGAATGCCGTCAAGGATGAACGGGCAAAAAGCTTTATCAACATCAACTACGGTCCCTGGGATCGCCTGAACAACAATAAACCTTTCATTACAGGTGTGGGTGCAAGACCTCCGGGCGCCAACTTCTACCCAGCTGATATGACCAAGGAAGAGCTTGAAAAATCCAGTTTAGCGGACAAATATGGTCAGTACTCACTGGTCAGACGGGATTCTACCGGTAAATTAATGACGATTCCTTACCACCTGCAATATGCAGCAGAGCTTCAGCGGGCATCCAGCTTGCTTAAACAAGCGGCATTGATTGCAGAAGATGAGGGACTGCAAAAGTACCTGAACCTGCGGGCAGATGCATTAATGACTGATGATTTTACAGCAAGCGATTATGCCTGGCTGGACATGAAAACAAATGGATTGGATCTGATCATCGGCCCGATCGAGAACTACGAGGACAATATATTCAACGCGCGCGCTGCATATGAGGCGTATGTGCTGGTAAAAGACAAAGTATGGAGTAAACGCCTGGCCAAGTATGTAACGTTGCTGCCAGCGCTCCAGAAGGAGCTACCCGTAGATGCCAAATACAAAAAGGAAAAACCCGGGACCGATTCCGAGCTGAACGCTTATGACGTGGTATATTACGCAGGCGACTGCAATGCAGGATCCAAAACGATTGCCGTGAACCTGCCGAATGATGAGGTCATACAGCAGAAGAAAGGTACCCGCAGGTCGCAGCTTAAAAATGCGATGAAGGCGAAATTCGATAAGATCCTCCTGCCGATATCACAGGCGCTGATCGATAAGGACCAGCAGCAATACATCCGTTTCGATGCGTTTTTTGCCAATGTCATGTTCCATGAAGTTGCCCATGGCCTTGGTATCAAGAAAACCGTCACTGGAAAAGGATTTGTTAAGGAGGCGCTGAAAGAACAGTACTCCTGGCTGGAGGAAGGTAAAGCTGATATTCTGGGGCTCTATATGGTTAGCAACCTCTTGAAGTTGGGTGAGCTGGATGGAGATATTAAAGAATACTACACCACCTATATGGCAGGTTTGCTGCGCTCTGTTCGCTTCGGGGCTTCGGATGCACACGGGCAGGCTAATATGCAGTGCTTTAACTTTTTTAAAGAAAAAGGGGCTTTCATCCGTACCCAGGAGGGCACATACAAGATCGACTACGATAAATTTACAGTAGCGATGAATGAGCTAAGCAGATTAATCCTTACCCTGCAGGGCAATGGAGACCGCGAAGCAGTAGAAAAGGCACAGAAAGAAAATGCAGTGATATCAGCTGAGCTTCAAAATGACCTGAACAGGCTGGGTAAACTGGGCATCCCAGTAGATATTGTATTCGAGCAGGGTGTAGATGTTCTTGGAGGATTATAAGTGTTTACTTATAATCTTCTCCAATTCTTCAATATCGAAGGGTTTAGAAAGATAATCATCTGCACCAGCTTGTTCTGCAAGAGACTTAACATCATTATTAGCCGAAAAATAAATGACCGGTATGTGCATCAGATCCGCATGTGACTTCAGCTCCTTCGTGGCGTCGATGCCACCTACATCAGGCAACCAGTTGTCCATAAAAATGATGTCAGGCGTGTACGAGGAAACCTGATCGATGATGTTGTTGGAGGTAGATGAGGTCTTGATTTCATAGCCTGCATCCTCAAGAATGATTGTACATAAATCCAGTATATCGACATTATCGTCAAATACGAACACTTTCTTAGCTTTCTCCATTATTGGCGCTTTAATATGGATAACAAATTTATAAATTCTGATGTATCTTTAATACTCAAAGTGTAATCTATTTTTACATTTTCCGCCGCCTGGGCAGGCATGTACGAAACCTGGGCAGATTTGGGGTCCTGGATCACAGCCAACCCTCCGAAAGCCTTGACCGTCTTTAATCCATTTACCCCATCCGCATTTGAGCCGGAGAGCAGCATGCATACCACGTTTTGCTGGTATATTTCTGCTGCTGCCTGAAAAGTCACGTCGATGGATGGCCGGGAATAATTGATTTTCTCTGAATAATCAAGCGAAAACGTGTGGTCCTTTTCGATGAGCAGGTGGTAATCAGACGGCGCAATATAGATTACCCCGGCGCGTATTTTTTCTTTTTCATCGACTTCCTTTACCAGGAGCTTTGTTTTACCGGAAAGCAGCTCTGGCAGCAAAGAATCGGCGCCATGCTTTCTGTGAACCACGATAATGATTGGAAACGACAGGTCGGGGCTCAAATCCGGCAATACGCGCAGCAGCACATCCAGGCTGCCGGCAGAACCACCAATGACCAGTGCTTCACAGACATTCATCAGCTTACTTTCCTCCAGATTTTTTCTGATGGCAGCCGCTTGAATTTTTTAGAAACCTCCGAAAACTCAAGCGTTTCCTTCGTGCCGAGTGCGAGATATCCGAGGTCCTCCAGGCTGTTGTCAAACAGGTCTATCACTTTGTGCTGCAGCTCCCTGTCGAAATAGATGAGCACGTTGCGGCATAAAATCAGCTGGAACTCATTGAAGGAATGGTCTGAAACCAGGTTATGGGTAGAAAAGATGATTTTGCGCTTCAGCTCCGGATCAAACTTGGCGAGTGAATACTTAGCCGTATAATAGCTGGAAAAGTCGTTTGTACCGCCCGAAAGGATGTAATTTTCAGAATACTGCTTCATCTGGCTCAAGCCAAAAAAGCCTTGTGAGGCTTTCTCCAGGACGGAAGGGTTCAGGTCTGTCGCGTAAATCAGGGACTTGTGCAGCAGGTTTAGTTCCTTTAGGAGGATAGACATCGAAAATGCTTCCTCTCCGGTAGAACAACCGGCAATCCAGACACGGATCAAGGGGTAAGTTCCGAGCCGTGGTAAAACTTCGTTCCTTAAGGTCTTAAAGAATGATGGATCCCGGAACATCTCGGTCACGTTAACCGTGATCTGTTCCACGAAACGTTTGAAGTACACGGGATCGTTATTGATCTTAAACCTGAATTCTGCAAAGCTCAATACTTTATCCAGGCTATACAGCCTGTGGATCCGCCGCCTTAACGATGCCCTTGAGTATCCGGTAAAGTCATATCCATACTTCTCCAGAAGATCGCCAAGGAGCTCCTCAATCTGGTCATCATTTATCGCAGGGAGTTCCAATAGATCTACATGTATTTGGTTAACAAATCGGTTAGTACATCGACATTGATGGGTTTGGAAACATAGCCTACTGCACCTGCTTCAAGGCACCGTTCCCGGTCGCCAAGCATGGCCTGTGCGGTCACCGCGATTACCGGAACATGCATCAGATCCAGATCCGTATTCATTTTAGCCATGGCCTGATATCCATCCATTCCCGGCATCATCATATCCATCAGCACAACGGCGATCTCTTTGTCGTTCTTCAGGATGTCGAGCCCTTCTTCACCACTGGTCGCAGAAATACAGCGGTATTTTCTTGCTTTTAGCACTGCCGACAATGCGAAGATGTTCCTGTTGTCATCGTCAATAATCAGAATTTTATCTTTAGCCATATTTTACCAGCAGTTGCAGTTAAACTTTATCATACAGCCATACCCGCAGCAGGGAGGTCAGTTGGTCGATGTCCACAGGTTTGGATATGTAATCGGACGCACCCGCAGCAATACATTTTTCCCGGTCGCCCATCATTGCTTTGGCAGTAACAGCCAGAATTGGCAAATGTTTGTACGCACCAATCTTCCTGATCTGCCTTGTACTTTCATAACCGTCCATTTCCGGCATCATCATATCCATGAGCACAATATCTACCGATGGATTTTCTTTTAAAATCTGCAGTGCCTCTTTGCCATCTGTAGCCGCAAGAACCTTCATTTTATGTTGCTCCAATGCTTTCGTCAGCGAAAAGATGTTCCGCACGTCATCATCAGCGATCAAAACGGTCTTATTGTTCAATACCTCATATAAGCCACCCAGGCGCTCGGAACCGTTCCTCCTGTCTTTACTCTCGGTATGTTTTTCTTCAACGAGGTGTAAAAACAATCCGGCCTCATCCAGTATACGCTGGTAGGAATGGGCGGTCTTAACCACGATAGAATCTGCATATTGCTTAATCCTGATCTCTTCCCCTTTGGAAATGCTCTTGCCGGTAAAGATGATGATCGGCAGGTTCTCCAGGCCTGGAGTCTTTTTGATCGTCTCCAGCGTTTCATACGCATTGCTATCCGGGATGCCCATATCAAGAATGACACAGTCGACCTCGTTCTTGCTCAATGCTCCAATGCTGTCCGAAACGTTATTGGCCACTTCGGTTTGTATGTGATAGTTGCTTAGAAAATAGCTCAGGGCTTCTGCATGCTGCCGGTTTTCTTCTACAATCAGTACCTTCTTGGGGTGTCTGCTGAGTGCATCCTCCAATTTCTGAAAGATCTGCCGCATGTGTTCCAATGCAACAGGTTTATTGATAAAGTCTACGGCACCGCGCAGCAAGCTTTCCTTTTTAACTTCCAGAGAGGACATGATGTGAACCGGAATCGGCCGGGTTGCCGGGTTGGATTTAAGTTCTTCCATCACCTGCCAGCCGTCTTTTACAGGCAGCTGAATGTCAAGCAGGATGGCCAGTGGCCGGTAATGGTTGGCGAGCTCAATTCCTACGTCCCCGCGTACGGCCACAATCCCTTTGTAGTTTCTCTTACGGGTGAAATCCAGCAGTGTCTTGGCAAAATTGGTATCATCCTCAATGATCAGGATGACCTTATCCGTGCTCGAGATATCGTCCCGGTCATCCGCGATCTCCTGTGGAATCTTGTCTACCGTAAAGCGCTCCGGAAGCGGATCTGTGACCTGCTCCGGGAAAACCTGCGGAACTTCCACCGGTTTTACGAACTGCTCCTCTTTGTCCGCTGCTGCAACCGGGTGTACCGGAAGGCTGAGTGTAAACTCACTGCCGATGTTTTCCTTGCTGGTGAGTTCGATCTCTCCCCCAAGAAGCCTGGAAAGCTCCCTGCTGATAGACAACCCAAGTCCAGTTCCACCAAAGCGGCGTCTTGTAGAACCATCCGCCTGTTGAAAGGCTTCAAATATCAGGCTTTGCTTATCTGCCGGAATTCCAATACCGGTATCTGTCACCTTGAAATCTACGCGCTGGTTTTCTTTGTCCAGGTTTACGGTAAGGCGTACCTCACCTTGTTCCGTGAACTTGATGGCATTCGAAAGCAAGTTTTTTAGCACCTGTTCCAGACGCATTTTATCAGTCTCCATAGACTGGAGGTCGTCGTCCAGTTCAATAAACAGGTTTAACTGCTTGTTTTTAGCCAAAGGGGCGAATAGTGAACGCATATCGGTGGCAACTTCAGCCAGGTGTACTTCTGCAAATTCAAGCTTCATTTTACCAGCCTCAATTTTGGAGAGATCCAGAATTTCGTCGATTAAGCCAAGAAGCCCTTGTCCGGAGCTTTGAATCACCTCTGCATACTCGATGTATTCCTTGTCGAGATCCTGATTTTCGGACATCAGCTTGGATAGCAACAGAATGGAATTGAGTGGTGTACGGAGTTCATGTGACATGTTGGCCAGGAACTCGGATTTGTATTTTGTACTTTGTTCCAGCTGCGCTGCCTTCTGCTGAATATCCAGGTTGCGTTCCTGAATCAGCTGATTCTTCTCTTCCAGCAGGCTGGTGCGCTCTTCGAGCTCCTGATTGCTTTGCAGCAGTTCTTCCTGCTGTACCCGGAGTTCTTCCTCCGAAGTTTGTATTTTCTGTGTTTGCGCTTCCAGTTCGGCATTTAAGCCCTCCAGTTCGCTGTGTTGTGCCTGAAGTTCTTCTGCCTGAGCCTGGGTTTCTTCCAGGAACTCCTGCAACTTTTTACGATTCTGGGCAACGTGTATGGCGATACCAATGTTGTTGGATATGGCGTTCAGGAACTCAAGTTGTATCGGTGTAAATGTATTCAACGACCCAAATTCCATTACACCCACAACGATATTATCGCGGAGAATCGGTACGGCGACTACATTCTTCGGCATTGTTCGTCCGGTAGCATAGCTGATCGTTAATTCTCCTTCTGGAATTTCATTAAGCAATATTTGCTTTCCAAGTGCGCCGACTTGACCAGCCAGGCCTTCACCGAGCCCAAGAACTTCTTTTCTATAGTCTGCTTCCAGCGCATAAGTGCCCGTTAGGTGAAGAACCTTTTCTTCCAGCAGGTACAATGCGGCCACCTGACTGCCGGTATGCTCTACAATGGTCTCGAGAATGTCCTGAGCGAGCGTCTGCACCTCCTTCTCACCAACCATCCTGTCATTTAGCCGTGCAATTCCGGCCTGCTGCCATTCTTTGTCGGCCAGTAAGGCGAAAGAATACTCCAGGGATTCTGCCATGGCATTCAGCGAGCCCGTAAGACTTCCCAGGCCATCGGTTTGCTGACCGTCCAGACGAATGCTGTAGTTTCCAGCAGATATTTGCCGTGCAAGGCCCTGGATAACCTGGATGCGGTTGTCAATTTCCTCGTTCTTTTCCTGCAGCTCGCGTTGCAGCAGCATGCGCTGGTTAAAGTCCGCCGACAACTTTCGGTAAAAGAATATGGTGATGAGTAGGGAAATGATCGCCGCCAACACGATCAAGATGGGTGTATAACCCGAAAACTTATTAAGTTGTGCTGTTCGTTCGTCTAGAATACGGCGCTCTTCGCTCTGCATGGCAGAAATGATGGATCGAGCTGAGTCCATGAAAGTTTTCCCTGAAAGCAATTCCTGAACGCTGACATTTCCGCCCCGTTCTTTAATTTGTATCGTTTTATCAATATAAGACAAGCGTTGATCAACGATCTCTCTCAGGCTTTTCAAATGATTCTGCTGAAGGGTATTGTCGCTGGTCATGGAAGAAACCTTGTCGATTAGAGACATTGCCTGCACCCTGGCGCCCGTTGTGGGCTCCAGAAAGATATTTTCCCCAGTCAGCAGATACCCACGCTGGCCGGTTTCTGCATCTTTAAGGGTGGAGATGATTTCGTTCGTTCTGAATATCACCTCGTTGCTGTGGGCAACCTGGTCTGAACTTTGAATGAGGTTGGAGATGCTTACAAAGGATGCTAAGGAACTAACAAAAAGGATCAACAAGGATAGCCCTAAACCAATCCGAAGGTTACTTTTTAATGATTTCTGCATGTTACTGTTCAAAATAGTTAATCAATTTCGGCTGCTGATACGATGGGGATGGTAAAATAAAATTCAGAGCCTTCGCCCATGGTGCTGTGCACACCTACTTCTCCCCCATGTCTGCGGATGATCTCGGCCGATATGTACAATCCGATACCGAGTCCCTGAAAATGCAGCGCGGTTTCTTCAACCCTGAAGAACTTCTCGAATACGCTTTTTTGCTGCTCAGGGGCGATTCCGATACCGTAATCGCGTATACCTACATACAATTTTCCATTGTCTGTTTTCACGAATATCTTGATCTCTGAAGTTCCGGGTGAATATTTGATGGCGTTCGTCAAAAAGTTGATGATCACCTGCTCAATCCGCATTTCGTCACCATAGATCAACTCCTCGGCACGACCCACTTTGGTAATGGTGAATTCAGGATTCGACTGATGCATGATCTCTATGATGTTCTGCAGCAGATCTTCCAGGTTGAAGAACTGCTTGTTGAACTTCAGCTTGCCGCTTTCGATTTTTGAAATGTCCAGTAGATCGGCGATAAGCTCGTTGAGCTTTTCCAGCTGCACCTGTGCCTTCTGCAGGTGTTTCTTTATCGTCTCCTTGTCGCCCTTGTCGATACTTCTTTCCAACAGCTGTACATAACCTTTTACGCTGGTGAGCGGAGTTTTAAGTTCGTGGCTGGCAATGCTGATGAATTCGTCTTTCTTATGTTCGGCCTGCTTCCGGAACTCAATTTCCTCTAGCAAGGCGTTTTGAATCTCGATGAGTTTACGGCTCTGCTCATAGATGCGATAAAACGTCTTCACCTTTAGCAACAAAATACTCATATCAACCGGCTTAGTGATGTAATCTAAACCACCCGATGAGTATCCTTTGGTAATAAATTTGTTCTCTGTATTTACTGCAGACAAGAATATGATTGCAGTTTCCTTTGCTTTGCTGTAGCCCGATATCGCCTCAGCGACCTCGAAACCATCCATTCCAGGCATTTGTACATCCAGAATGATTAAAACGTACTCATTTTTGAGTACTTTTCTTAAAGCTTCTTCGCCTGAGGAAGCGGTATCTACTTCAAAATTGTGTTTTTCAAGAACCTTTTTTAGAGAGATCAGGTTCTCTGGTGTATCATCAACAATTAGAATCATTATTTATCTTCAGTTCGACGCCAGATGGGTCAGGGATTATCAATACGTATTAAGTTATAAATTAAACAATAAGCAAATATTTAACCAATTATACAAACTTTGGACGACTTAGCGAGAAATGGCATTAAAAGTATCGCCCTGGTTGATGTCTCCCGTTTCAAACCCTTTCCTGAACCAATACATGCGTTGTTCAGATGTTCCATGGGTAAAAGAATCCGGGACCACTTCACCTTGCGCCTGCTGCTGTAATTTGTCATCACCAATGGCATTTGCGGCGGTTAAGGCTTCCTCAATGTCTCCCTCATCTAAACGAAAACTTTGAAGTTTTTGTGCATCATGGGCCCAGAGGCCGGCAAAGAAATCTGCCTGGAGTTCCAGTTTAACGGACAGCTTATTATACTCGACCTCGCTCAGCTGGCTACGGTACCGATCCATTTTGTCGGAAATACCGAGCAGATTTTGAACATGGTGTCCAACTTCATGAGCAATGACATAGGCTTGCGCAAAGTCCCCTGCTGCTCCAAACCGGTTCTTTAAATCGTTGTAAAAGGTCAGGTCGATGTACACGTGACGGTCTGCCGGGCAGTAAAAAGGGCCGACCGAAGAACTTGCATTTCCACAGGCAGAAGACACGTTATTATCAAACAGGGTCAGCGTAGGCGGTTCATAATCCTTGTTCATGGCTGCAAACTGAGCAACCCAAACGGAGTCGGTAGATTCCAGCACGTTGGCTACAAATCTACCCCCGGCGTCTGTTGGCACGCCTCTTTTTCCTTCTACAGCGGTTTGGCCGCCAACTGGCAACTGACTTACAAGTCCGGTTAAGTCCCGGCCGAAGATCAAGCCGAGAACCACAACAATGATCCCGACACCACCACCGATGGCACCTCCACCCAGGCCACGCCTGTCGTCTACATTCCCACTTCCTTTACCAAACCACTGCATATTCTTAATTTAAGTTAAACGCATTTAATGCCTGTTTTATTCTGTTCACGGTCTCTGTCTTACCGAGCAAAACAGCGATGTCGAATACCCCCGGGCCGAATTTACCACCCACAAGCATGATGCGTAATGGCAGCATCAGCTCTCCTGGCTTTAGACCCTTTTCCGCAGCAAGGGTCTTGAACTTTTCTTCCAGCTCGTCCGCAGGGACGTCATCTATCATTGGGATGTAGGCTTCAAAAAAGGCGGACTTCTCTGCAGTCCATTTTGGTTTTACCGCAGCGAGGTCATAATCCTTAGGAGAAACAAAGAAGTAGCTGCTTTGTGTGGTAAACTCCGACAATAGGTTACAACGGTCTTTAACCAGATCGATCACTTTCATCAGGAAAGCATCGTCTTCAATGGAAACAGAAGTAGCTGCAAATGATTGCTTTACAAAAGGAAGGATCTTGCTGGCCTCAGCGCGTTTAATCCACTCGTGGTTGTACCATTTTGCCTTTTCATAGTCAAACTTCGCTCCGGCCTTACTTATGCGGTCAATAGAAAAACGCTCAATCAGTTCTTCCATGGTAAAGATCTCCTGGTCTGTACCATCATTCCAACCCAGCATGGCTAGAAGGTTGACAAATGCTTCAGGCATGAAACCAAGTTCCTTGAATCCTTTGGTCAGCTCGCCTGTCTTTGGATCGGTCCAATTCTGTGCATAGACTGGAAACCCGAGCCTGTCGCCATCACGCTTGCTGAGCTTTCCGTTTCCGTCCGGCTTTAAGATCAATGGCAAATGCACCCACTGCGGCATTTCAGTGCCCCAGCCGAGATACTTCCACAACAGGATATGGATCGGCGCCGAAGGCAGCCATTCCTCTCCCCGGAACGCATGTGTAATTTCCATTGCTTTATCGTCGGCAACGACCGCAAGATGGTAAGTTGGCATTTCATCTGCCTTAAGAAGCACTTTATCATCGATCAGGTTGGTTTCAAAGGTCACCATCCCGCGTATTAAATCTACAAATGAAACCTGCTCGTCTTCCGGAATTTTGATCCGGACAACGTATGGAGTATTGTTTTCCAATAACTGTCTTACTTCAGCTTCGCTCAGCGTAAGTGAGTTGCGCATCTGCATCCTTGTCGTCTGGCCATAAAGAAAGTTCGGCGCCTCCTTGCGTTTGGCATCAAGCTCCTCTGGCGTATCAAAAGCATAGTAAGCGTAGCCATCTGCGATCAGTTGATCCGCATACTGCTTATAGGTTGCTTTCCGCTCACTCTGCCGGTAAGGCCCGAAATTCCCTCCAGCCATTGGGCTCTCGTCGGGCACAATTCCGCACCATTCCAGGCAAGAAACAATATACTCCTCTGCACCAGGAACAAAGCGGTTTTGATCCGTGTCTTCAACGCGGAGAATAAACGTACCATTATGTTGTTTTGCAAACAGATAGTTAAATAAGGCGGTACGCACACCACCTAAATGCAGGCCACCTGTCGGACTCGGGGCAAATCTTACTCTTACTTTCTTTTCCATATTTGTGTTACAAAGATATATAATTTGTAATTTGCCTCATATCCTATGAATCCCTACGAGAAAAAGCGCCGCTGGAAAATTTTTCTGCTGGTTTTTGCCTTAATAATTGGAACAGCTTCGGTGTTCTATTCAGACTTTTTCGTGAAGAAGATGGAGCGCGAGGAGAAAATACAATTTGAACTTTGGGTAAAAGGTACGGAAAAATCCTCGGAAATTTTTGACGATGTCCGCTACGCTGACGTTCTGACCATGATCATCCAGAGCAGCAAGGTCCCGGTAATCCTTACAGACACTACCGGCACAAAGATCCAGACCTACCTCCGCCTGGACAGCACAAAGACCAACTACATCAACGCAGAATCCAATGCGACCTATGACCCCGCTTATTTTCAGCGGGAGTTGAACCGCATGAAAAAACAGCATGCTCCCCTGCCGATCAACTATATGGGCGAGAAAATGCTCGTTTACTATAAGGATTCGTTCATTTTAACCCAGCTTCGTTATTTTCCTTACATCCAGCTGGGCGTTATTGCCCTATTTCTGATCACGGCCTATGTCGCCTTCAGTTCTTCGCGTAAGGCGGAACAGGACCAGGTGTGGGTCGGAATGGCGAAGGAAACTGCACATCAGCTGGGCACCCCAATCTCGTCGCTGATGGCCTGGGTGGAACTGATCAAGTCGCGCTTTGACGCAGAAAACGATCCCATGATTGCGGAAATGGAGAATGACATCAAGCGGCTGGAAGTGATCACCGACCGTTTCTCGAAGATTGGCTCCAAACCAATTCTCGAAGACCATGTGGTGTATGTCGTGATTAAGAATTTCATCGATTACTTTAAACTTCGTACCTCAGATAAGATCATATTTGAGATTACCGGTGATGATCAGGTCCGCGCGCTGCTGAATGTACCACTGTTCGACTGGGTAATTGAGAACCTGCTTAAGAATGCCGCCAATGCAATCAGCAATGAAGGCACCATTACCGTAAACATCATCGAACATCTTGCCAAAGAGGAAGTTTTCATCGACATTACAGATACCGGAAAAGGAATTCCGCGTTCCAAATTTGAAGCCGTTTTCCAACCTGGGTATACGACACGGAAACGCGGCTGGGGATTGGGTTTATCCCTAACCAAGCGAATCGTTCAGAACTACCACAGCGGCCAGATTTTCGTTAAAGACTCTGAACTGGGAAAAGGCACGACCTTCCGAATTGTATTAAAAAGCAGCTTGACCTATGAACCAACCACAACCTAGTGAATACCCAAGATGGGCTGAAAACTACATACGCCTGGTAGAAGGCGATGTTTTAGATGTGCTGGAGCGGCAGGCTTCAGAGTTTCCTGACTTCGTGAACAGCCTTACCGACAAGGCAGATTTCGCCTATGCACCGGGCAAGTGGACACTTAAACAACTGATCGGCCATATGATCGATACCGAACGTATCCTGGTCTATCGCCTGTTGTGTTTCGCCAGGGGTGAACAGGCGGCTTTGCCAGGCTTTGATGAAGATGCCTATGTAGCTGCGGCACACTTTTCGGATCGTACGCTGCACAGCCTGGCGCAAGAATTCGCGCTGCTGAGAAAATCAAACCTGTTCTTATTCCGTTCGCTTGAGGAAGCAGAGCTAAGCCGCAGCGGAGTTGCCTCCGGCGTGGCGATCTCGGTAAAAGCGCTGCGACTTGTTGTTGCGGGGCATGTCATCCACCATACGGGAATTATTAAGGAAAGATATTTAGGGTAACGGAATTCTCTTTTATAAAGCAGTTTTCCTTACATCGAGATACTGCATTAAAGTGCCTTCCGTGGTTGCTTAGAAATGTTTCGGCCGGAAACTTTATACACGCTTTAGTATCATGTTTTTTCTGTTCAAAGTGTAACCTGCTGATTTTTGATGTTGTCTTAGTACCTAGAACAGGAGTTCTACACGAGACAAACACTTAAATTTAACACACATAATCATGGGAGAATTAGTTCCAATTACCTTATTCATTGGCGCATTCGCCATGGTATTTGGTATCCGGTATTTATTGAACAAAGAAAAGATGGCTATGATCGAACGGGGTATCGATCCAGGCCTCAGAAGAGCACAACCATCGGCGCCAAAGCCTTTTTTAAGCCTCAAATTTGGTCTGCTGCTCGTCGGCCTGGGAATGGGCATCCTGCTGGCTTTGTTTTTTGTACTGCAGTATAGAATGAACGAGGATGAAGCCGTAGCCGTGTACTTCGGATGCATCAGCATCTTCGGCGGCCTTGGTCTCATTATCTCGTACATCATCGAGAAAAACTGGCTGGACAAGCACCAGGATGAGGTTCTTTAGCCAGCATAGCGCAGAAAGATCTTTAACAACGTTGATCTGAGATCCTTTTAAAGCAGTTTAAGCCAGTATTCTCCAAATCGAAGTAAGCGCATAAAAAAAGGGCTGTTCCGTTCGGAACAATCCTTTTTTTATTTCTAACAATTTATGCTTCAGACCGGTTATTCATCTACCTGCAACTTCAGTTTACCGAGGATGTAATCTCCGACTTTTCTACCCAGAATCATTCCTTCATTTACACTGTTCTTGTAATGTATACCGCCGTAGTACCTGCTGATTGAGGCCTCATCCGCAGCCTGAACGAAGGATTTAAAATTGCGTTTCATACCAATGTACTGCATGTCGCTATCGTCCATAAACTCAAAGTTGTCGCCGAAAAGCCTGGTGAGTACGACTGCCGCCGACCGGGTGATGGTGCTGTGTCCGCTTGGATATTCTGGAAAAGGAGGTGTTTGCAGCATAGACTGCCAGTTGCGGTCGATCTCCTCATTAATTACGGATACCGGACGGATGTAGTTCGTATCGTATTTTACGGCCCAGCAGCTGATAAATGCATCGTACATCGCAATGGAAGCAAGTGCATAGGCCTGCGCCGACTTTACCGCATCAGCCTGCTCCTGCTCGCAGGCTATCCTGGTGATCCCCATCCAATGACCCCCCGGGGTGATCTTTTTGTTCGCAAACATCAGGTGCCCGGAGTGCATCAATACAAATGGATTGTCATCCCAGTAGGTGGCAATCAGTTTCTGTTCAGGTGTGAGATCTTTGCTCGCCTCGTACAGCTCTAAATTCTGCTTGAAATAAGCACTGTTCTTGTCTTTACTGTACACAGGCGGCGGTGGAACGGAAATTTGAGTCGATGAATCAAGCACAAACGTCTTCATTGTTCCCCAGCAGTATTCCACGCCGTCCAGGTAATCTGGTGGCGTAGGATGCCATTTCCCTGGATCATTACTTCCTAAAAACTTGGGTTTACTTCTTGTCTGGGGATAGTTATCCATTGAAGAACGCTTAATGATCACCTTAGCTACCGCTTCGCCGAATGCAATGGACCTGTTGTACGTGGAGTCGTCAAGAGATGCTTTGAACTGCCCGTAAACACCGTCTTCATAGGCATCGAGTGAGTCCACTGAAAAGGTTACCTTCCTTAAAACAGTAAAGAGTGCTTTTGTTGAGGCTAACGTAAAATTGTATTTCTTGTCTTTATCCGGCGTAGGCACCGGATCGAATCCTTGCAGTTGCGCGGTTAAGGAAACATATTTCTTATCGTTAAACTTCATGGCCTCGTATGCAGCGAGGGATGAATACGCATAAATCCGGCTCGCGACAGGAGGCGAAAATACGTCGTAAATGATCATTTGGGTTACCTGATCTGCATTCTCATGCAAAATTGACCGATCATCGATGTTCTTTACATTGACTTTCTGCTCTGGATTACAGCTGCAGATGAAAAGTCCGAAGCATAGAAATGAAAGAATTCTTAAGCGCATTGCATTAATTTAATTGGAGGCTTCTGCTTGCACCCTTGCTGTCGACCAGGGTTACAGCAGCCATGTTACTGTTAATATTGATAAACCTGCCCGACTGTGACAAAAAAGACGAACCATAGTAGAACTCCTGCTTTGCAGAGCGGCCATCTTTGAACTTAACCGTTGCACTCAGATCGGAGGGTTGAACCCGTACCATTTCCTGTGGGCGTTTCAGTTCCAGCACCTGTAATTTACCTTTATTCTGGCTCGCCGCAAGCATATATTTTCCGCCGCTGCTTTGAAGCTTCACCAGTGCCTTACCATTTCCGGGGAGATAAATTCCGCTCTGCAGAATAGACAGTTGCTTGAAATTCCCTTTGCCGTCGCCTTTAAGCAGCAATCCATTCAGTGCATCATACCGTCCGGTGGAGACATCTGTTCCAAAGTCATTTCCATTAATGGCAATGTCCAGCTGCCCATCCTGATCGAAATCGTCAACTACCATTCCGTTCAATACGGAGAACTGAGCTTCTTTTGGTAAAGGAATTATAGTGAACCTGCCATTTCCCTCGTTCCGCAGATAACAGGATTGTTGGGTATTGGTCTTAAGTCGTATTGCGCCCTCCCGCTGTTCCGGAGATAGTATATCGTCCATTGTGGCCATAGCAAAAGACTTGTAATTCGTAAACTTTTTCTTCAGGCTGATCATCTGCTTCAGAATATCCTCTCTTCCATGCGCGGGAAATTCCTTTTTTTCTCCGTTTACATCGGGAAAAAACAAGGAAGGAATAGCAGTATACCCACCATTATTGTCGAAATCTTTTGCGGTGATGTAAGCAGGGTACTGGTCATTTACCTGATAAATGGTATTCAGCCCGGTGTTCCCTACGATGTAATCCAAGCGACCGGTATTCCGGAAATCTCCAGCGATGATCGTATTCCACCATCCCGTTTTTTCGCCTAGCCCGGTTGCCGACGTAACATCCTCAAATTTCCCTTTATTGTTCCTCAGGAAGGTAACGGGCATCCATTCGCCGGTCATAATCAGGTCCGGCCAGCTGTCGTTGTCAAAATCTGTAAACAAGGCATCACAAACCAGCCCCACATTGCGCAGTGCTGGCGCTACCACCTCGGAGACATCCGTGAACTTTACCTTACCGTCCTTGCTGTCGTTCCGAAGGATAAAGCTAGACACGGGCTTCGGATAGGCGCCGGGTTCTACCCTGCCGGATACAAACAGATCCAGACGGCCGTCCTTATTGTAATCTACGGCACGGACACACATCTTGCTCGTATAATTTTTTGGTAAGGCATCAGTGGAGATTTTGAAATTGCCATTTCCATCGTTCAGGTACAGGCGATCCTGGTATGCAGGTGTGTTTGCTTCGTTCTTATATCCTCCGCTCGCCATATAAAGATCCGCATCCCCGTCACCATCTGCATCGAAAAGCAATATACCGGCGTCCTTGTAATCCTGCTTAAGTTCCTGTCCGGGTATCACCGGCTTCTGGATGAATTTACCATTCTTCTGCTGTAAAAAGATCTGTGCAGGATCATGGGCATTGCCACCGATAACCATATCATCCAGGCCATTTCCGTCGATATCTGCCACGGCCAGGGCCGGACTGTACTCAGAAAGTTTATGCGGCAGAAGTTTTTGCACCTGGAAGTCTATAAATGGAAATTCATTGTGGTAGTAATTCAAATTTAATGCATTTGTCACCTCCTTAAACAGCGCATCGCTCGCAAGTTTTGGCTGTGCCCAGCTATAGGTTTGGCCTGCATTCCGGATGTCTGCAGTAATGACCTGCCCTGCCTTTACATTTCGGAGCACCTGTTTCTTTCCTTCCGGCCACTTTACAACCACAGAATCTACCATGCTGACCTTATCCAAACCAAAATGTGCAATGCTCTGCTGGGTAGATAAGTATCCCCGATAGGGGTTGTTTTCAAATACCTGACGTTTATTGTGGTCGTAAAAGACTTCTGCTACAACCCCGAGTCCGTCGCGGTTCTTGCCCGAGCCTTTAAACTGAACCTGCAGATATTGCTTTGCGGTATCCTTGTTGTCGTTAACCGTATTCTTGTAGATCAATGCCTCATCGTTGATGTTGTTCATCACGACATCCATTGCACCGTCATTGTTCAGATCAACATACACGGCTCCGTTGGTAAACGTAGGAACCATCAGTCCCCAGTTTTTACTGGCATCCTGAAAGGTAAGATCCCCATTGTTCTTAAAAACATAGTTGTGAATCTTCACGACTGGGATCTGTTCCAGGAGCTGTTTCTTTGTCGATGTCGCATACGCCTCTTTGCGGTAGGTAAGAAAATCATGATCAGTCACATCCCTTGGGTACCCATTTGCGACAATAATGTCGCGAAATCCGTCATTGTCAAAGTCGGCAATAAGCGGCGCCCAGCTCCAGTCGGTTTGGGCCACACCACTCATGAAACTGATCTCGCTGAATGCGGGTGCGCCAATGGAATCATTTTCGCCAATCCGGGGCCCCTGATTCAACTGCAGCGTATTCCGCACATATTGATATTGGTACCCGTAATAGTCAAAATTGTAATAGTTTACATCACTGTTGGGGCCCATCATCATCTTTTTACGGTAGTTATCTTCGGGGTTCATGTCCAGTTCGAACAGATCAGCAAGCCCATCATTGTTCAAGTCAACGATGTCCTGACCCATGGCATTAAACGAGGTGTGCTTAAAGTAATCCTTGCTGCGGTCGGTGAAGGTGCCGTCTCCGTTGTTGATGTATAAAATGTTCGACGACATGTAGTCGTTGGCAACGCTAATGTCTTTCCAGCCATCCTGATTGATGTCTGCAATTGTTGTAGACAGGCCATACCCTGTAATCGTGATGCCTGCCTCACGCGAAACATCCGTAAATGTTGGATGCTTTTTACCGGGATCCCCGTCATTTCTGAACAGCTTACCCCTGCTTGGAATCAGGGCATCGCCATGTCCGGAGGCAAAGAGATTTGGATTTTGAGAGGAATTGGCCTCATTAACGGTAAGATACATGTCCAGATCCCCATCATTGTCGTAGTCAAAGAAGCTTGCGGTCGTAGACTCTACGTGGACGTCCAGGCCATATTCCGCTGCCATATCTTTAAAAACAGGAACACCATCTTTGTTCATGCCCTGGTTCACATAAAGGATATTGCGGCGCAGCAGGCTGTCTTTGCTAACACCGTTGCAGACATACAGATCCATGAGTCCGTCGCTGTTTACATCCACCACGGCTACTCCCCTGCCCCAGCGCCCTTTGCCTTCGACCGCAGCGGTTTTGGTTATATCTTTAAACTTGAAATCACCTTCATTCAGGTACATTCTACTGGGAACCTGATTGCCTACAAAATAGAGGTCCTGAAGCCCATCATTGTTAAAATCGCCAGTACCTACTCCACCGCCATGGTACAGGTTTACCAGATCCAGCGGATTTATGCTGTCGTCTTCGACGATCGTGTTGATGAAATCAATTCCGGAGTGCGAGGAGGACACCTTTTCAAACAGCGTATGTTCTGTACAGGAATACAAACAAGCGATGGAGGCCAGCAACAAGGCACAACAAGACTGTTTAATCAAGATAATCGACTTCATTGGAGGGAAAGTTTGTTTTTGAATGTACGCAATTCAATGGATTGTAAGGCAACTCATTGATGACAATATAGGGTTAGGCAGCACTACATACCCGTCTGTCTCTCAGGGCGTAAAATATAAAAACTGTTGCAATGCGACCTAAAGCCCGCACTGCAACAGTTTAGTATATCCGGGCTAGTATCCTGGATTTTGAACCAAAGTCTCGTTGGTTGCAACGGCAGCCTGCGGAATAGGCATTAGATCTTTTCCGTTTGGAACAGTAACATTGTATATTTCTTTAACGGTGGCAATATGTTCACCTGAGCGTCTCATGTTGTACCATAAAGAATATTCTCCGTTCAGCTCATGACGATATTCGTCCAGTATCACCTTCAGCGTACCGCCTGTTTTTGGCGATGGTGGCGCGATGCCTCCGAAAGCCCGGTTGCGAACGATTTGCAGCGTTGCCAAGGCACCTGCTTCATCACCCAACCGGAATTGAGCTTCTGCTTTACTTAACAATACTTCTCCGTAACGCATAAGAATCGCATTCTGGTCGCCAAATATCGTTGCATTCTGGTCCGTACCAGTCTGATTACCATAGATGTTCTGATTTCTCCAGGTTTTAACGGCATAATAGCCAGAGCGTAAGTTGTCGGCTCCTTTCCATGGGTGTTCTTTGGTACCTAGGGTATTAATCACCTGACCGTTTACAACGTAGTTAGGATCTGTTTTTGCTTTTTCAATGATCCGCTGATAGCTCGAGATCTTAATGGCCGGACTCGGGTGTACTTCCCCCGGACCAATTACCGTTGCTGCTCGGCGTGAATCACCCGGTTCAAAAGAATTGTACAAGTTCGGATCTATATAGTGGTATCCGAAAGTGGAAATCTCTTCGGGCATTCCAAAAGACTCCAACCAGCTGGAATCGTTCGAATGTCCCCATCCCTGATCACTGCCCGCAGGTACAATAAACTGAATCTCAAATAAAGATTCTGCATTGTTCTTGTTGTTGTACTCATGGATATCAATGAACTTCGGCAACAATCGCCCATGGGTGCCAATCTGATCAAAACTTGCGATGGCATCACTATATTTCTTCAACCACATTTGAGCAGAACCCGCGTAGGCAAGTGCCGCTGCTTTATTGGCACGGCCAAGTTCAGATGCAGGCAGCTCTTCCTTCCAGGTTAACAACCCAAAAGCCGTTTGCATGTCGCTCACCACAGAGGCAAAAACTTCGTCCTGTGTATTTCTCGGGTGCCGTCCGTTATCAGTTACGGTCTGCAGTTCCAGCGGAACACCTCCAAATGTTGCGGCAAGGTAATAGTAGAAAAGACCGCGCATAAAGTATGCTTCGCCAGTCAGGCGATTGGCCAACGCCTCATCAATAACACCATTTTCCCGCATCCGTGCGATAATGGGTATGGCGGAGTTTGCCCGTGCGATTCCGGTATAAGAGCGCGACCAGAAGATGTTGATCGGGTCGAAAGTAGTGGGCACCTCGTAACGCTCGTAGAACGTATCTGCACCATAATTCCGGAAGTCCATGGTCAGGTAATTCGCCGTATTCCAAAGTGACTTCAATGTAAAGTCAGGATTGTGGAACGTATCGTAAATTGCGTTGACCAGGTTGATCCCATCAGATGGTTTATTGAACAAAGCCGTTTCTGAGATATTGGATGTATCCTTTTGGTCCAGGAAGTCCTTGGTGCATGCCAGCGGCGGAAGCACCAGTGCTGCTCCAAGTGCGAGTACAGCTATATGTTTTTTAAAATTCATAACTTCAGTTTTATCTTTTGTTTTCCTTAAAATGTGACATTTAATCCCAACGTATAGAATCTGGAGCTTGGATATGTACCCACGTCCACTCCCGAGGCAGTTACATCCCGTGTGCCTCTATCCGGATCGTTTGGAACACCGATTTCAGGATCCAGGCCGGAGTACTTCGTGATGGTAAACAGGTTTTGAGCACTTATGTAAATCCGAGCTCTGGAGATGGCTATATTCTTGGTTAAAGCAGCCGGCAACGTATAGCCAATCTGAACGTTTCTTAACCTTAAATAACTGCCATCCTCTACATATACGTCAGATGGACGCGAGTTTCCGTTTGCATCATCCGCTTTCAAGGCACGTGCATACCGGTTGGACGGGTTGGTCGGTGTCCAGCGGTTTAAATAATAATCCACACTAACATTCTGGATACCGATACCACCCTGGGTAGCACCAAAAGTTTCCAGCGTTCTTTGCTGATAGTTGAAGATTTTATTCCCTACAGAGGCATAGAAGAATGCATTGAAGTCAAAAGCTTTGTAAGAAGCATCTAGATTCAAGCCTGTGAAAAACTTAGGGATAGGACTTCCCAGATTCTCCCGATCCGCATCCGTAACGCGCCCGTCGCCATTCAAATCACGATACCTGCGGTCTCCCGGCTGGGTACCAGTAGATTGATAAAAGGTGTTCGGACCATTTATCGCGCTGGCATTTGCATTTAGCGCCGTGATGTCTGCAGCGGACTGGAAAATACCATCCGATCTGTACCCATAGAATTCCCCGATAGAACCACCAACGGAGGATCTGGTAAATTGATTCCAAAGACTACCGCCAAGGTTCGGAAGACCCAGACTACCGATATTTCCGATGGAGTTTAAACCTTCTGCCAGACTCAACAACTTGTTGTTCACGGTACTCAGGTTAAAGGCTACCCCAAATTGAAAAGGATTCTTTGTTTCGCGGTATTCTACGTTAAATTCAAAACCGCTATTGCGAACGCTACCTACGTTTCTGGCGGCCGTTGTGAACCCGGTCTGAGTTGGCACCGGAATGCTCAACAAGAAATCACGGGATTCTTTATTGTAGTAATCTACCGTAACATTCAATCTACTGTCTAAGAAAGAGATGTCAAAACCAATGTCACTTTGAACAGAAGTTTCCCACTTCAAGTTCGGATTCGGCAAAAAAGCCTGGGCGAAGCCTGGCTGGTAAACGCCGTTTGAACCTGCAGTGCCGCCAAAAGGATAACCCACATTGCTACCGGATGCTGGTGGACCACCATTGGTGTACTGAGATAAGTATTGAAACAAGCCGATAGAACTCTGGTTACCCACCTTACCGTAACTGGCCCTGATCTTTAAATCAGAAATTACCTTAGAGTCTTTCAGGAAAGACTCATTCTTAACCCTCCAGGCAACGGAACCGGAAGGAAATACACCATATTGCTTCCCTTTAGCGAAACGCGAAGATCCGTCACGTCTTACCGTACCGGTAATCAGATACCGGTCTCCGAACTTATAGTTCAGTCTGGCAAATTGTGAAGCCAATGAAGAAGGCACTTCATCACCATAGATATTCGTCACCGTTGTTATTCCCTGCACGGTTCTCAGCTCATCGCTTAAGGAACCATTACCGGAAACACCAATCCGGCGGAAGGTATTTTTCTGAAGAGAAACACCACCCACGAAATCAATGCTGTGCTGGTCGAAAGTTTTGCTATACGCTACCGTATTCTCCCAAAGGTAGTCGAACGTGTTGTTGGCGCTTTGCGAGTAGAAAGATTGCACGGACGCACCACCAAGTGCAGCCCGACGATTATCAGATGGCGTAAAATAATAGCCAGAGTAGTCGTTGGTATTTATACCCAGGTTGGTCTTGATGCGGAACCCTTCAAAAAGCGTCGCTTCTAAGGTTGTTGTACCGAGGAAATAATTCGTTAAGTTCTTTTGATCCTGGGTTTCTACAAAGTAGACCGGGTTGGTCAGGTAATTTACAAACTGATTGTTCGCGGTGTAAAAACCATAGTTCCCATTCTCATCTTTCGCCTGATCCGTCAGCGGGTTCCCGGTCATGGTTGGAACAAGCTTAGACAAGCTTCCAATGCCAATGCCGGCATTCTGTCCCCCTGTGCCCAGCCCGATTTTATTATCAGACCGGCTGTATTTCAAACTGGTAGATGATTTTAGCCATGCAAAGGGCTTATAATCCACGTTTAATCCAGTATTCAGCCTGGTATACTTTGATCCGATTACAATACCTTTCTGATCAAACCAGCCCGCTGAAAACGCAGATTGCACTTTCTCGTTACCTCCTCTGATGGCCAGATTGTAGTTTTGTCTGTAGCCAGACTGATATGCCTCTTCCTGCCAGTCGATGGTTCTCAATGAAGCCGGGTTGCTCCATTCCGGTAAAGCAGCAAAGTTATCCGGAATTGCTCTTTCAACGGCTAAAGCGGCAAATTGCTGCGCATTCAGCACATCATACATCTTTGGCTTAGACTGTATAGAACCCAGGGCATCCAAAGAAATCTGCACGCCCCCATCCTGACGCCCACGTTTGGTCGTAATGATTACAACACCATTTGCAGCCCGATTACCATATATGGCAGTAGCCGACGCGTCTTTCAAAATGTCGATGGTCGCAATGTCGTTCTGATTGATGGAACCCAAACCGGTCGTTACCGGATAACCATCCACAACATATAGTGGATCATTGCTCCCAAATGTTCCGATGCCACGGATTTGAACCTGTGTTCCACTTCCTGGAGCACCATCATTATTGGTGATCTGCACACCGGAAACTCGTCCCTGGATGGCCTGATCTAATGTAGTAACAGGTGTTTTTTCCAGCTGCGCTGCGGACACAGATCCAACAGAACCTGTCAGATCCTTACGCTGGGTGGTACCGTAACCCACAACGACTACTTGTTCGAGATCCCGGCTGTCTGCGCTTAGCACAACGTTTAATGTTGTCCTGTTTCCAACCGGAATTTCCTGAGTCGTATAGCCCAGATAGGTGAATACCAGTGTTGCATTGTCGGGAACAGTAATACTATATCTTCCGTCATTGTCTGAGGAAGTTGCTGCGGATGCCCCTTTTACGCGGATGGTAACACCCGGTGCTGGACCTGAATTGTCAGTAACGGTACCGGAGACTCTTCTGCCCTGGGCAAAAGACGAAGAAAAGATAAAAACCGTTAATACTAAAGCAAGAGCTGCTTTGCAGTACAAACTGTTTTTAAAAAACAGTAAGTGTCTTTTCATATTGACTTATATTTGGTTAAGTGATTGACAATAAAATTAAGTGTAATTATTACAATTAGATTGTATTATATTATCCATAACCAATAACATTTCATCATTTCATGCCTGTTTTTTAGCCCTTAAAGGCTTGAGTGGGTTAATTTTGAACAGTACGTTCGGCTCTCCTTTACCGCACCTCG
>JAZQRI010000088.1:0-6193 GCA_045629455.1 Pedobacter sp.
GTTCATATTGCCGTCCATGAAATACCAGTATACCCCTGGCTTATAGGTGTCAGGCGGTTGTTTGAAGTTGGCTTTAAGATTCTTTAACTGCGCAGCTGCCGGGGTAACCAGTAGCTGTAACAGGATATAGAGCAGGGTTAATTGTTTTAGATGTTTCATATTTGGCTGCTAACTAAGGTAAGTCTAAATATTAAATTGAACTAATCTAGTAGCCTGGGTTCTGTGTTAAGTTTTTGGATAGAAAAAGCTGTCTGTCCGGGATCGGGTAGAGTGCTTCGTACGCATCAAATTTATAGTCATTAGGTGCAAAAGGAACACCACTTCGGTCTACAGAAGGGCTTGCTTTTTCAGCAGTACCATGGGCGTTTAGTAAAGTAGCCATTTGTGCAGCAGTCATTGATCTTTTTAAATCGAACCAACGGTCATTTTCAAAAGCCAACTCCACGCGGCGCTCATGCCTGATGGCTGTGCGGAAAGCTTCCTGCCCCAAGCCGCCCAGCGCGGTCAGACCTGCCCGTTGTCTAACCCTGTTGATATATTCGAACGCCTCTCCGGGACCGTCCTGCTCGTTGATGGACTCAGCCAGCATGAGCAATACATCTGCATACCGCAGTACCGGCCAGTTGTCGTCGGTACGGCCCACTATGGTATGGGGGTGGTTATATTTATTGATGTAGGGAATGGCGACGAAGGTGCCGGCAGCATTCGTATAGCCTTCAGCCAGGGAAACCGCCTTGCGCTTGTCGTTGGGTTCAAACTCCGCAATCAAGTCTTTTGTGGGAATATTCCAGCCCTGCGGCCTGCTGGTCGGAAAACCGGTCACAGCACCTTCGGAGCCTCTCGGCGCGAAGGTGTAGACGAAACTGCTCCATTCGCCGAGGTTATTTCCGCCCTGGTATTGCACTTCAAACAACGACTCGCTGTTGTTTTTATTTGCCGGATCAAATACAGATTGATAGTCGTTTACCAGTGAATAACCAAGGGTGAGCACCTGGCGTAAAGTAAGCGTCGCGTTTTGGTAGTCCTTTAAGGTCAGGTACACTTTGCCTAAAAGGCCCAGTGCAGCGCCTTTTGATGCCCTGCCAACATCACCGCCTTTGTATTCGCTTTTAAGTGGGAGTTGGGCTGTGGCGTCGTTCAGGTCACTGATGATCTGATTGTACACGTCCGGCTCACTGCTTCTCACAGCCTTAAAGGCATCAGAAGACGATTCCAGGGGGGCAGTGGTTAGCACCACGGGACCGAAATACCGCACCAGATTGAAATAATAGTACGCCCTGATAAATTTTAACTCTCCCTGGTACTGGGCTTTTTTCTGCTCACTGATACTTTCCATACCCTCTAATTTTGAAAGTGCGAAATTGATATTATACAAAGCATTGTAGCTTTGATTGTATAAATCGGCCACATTAACGTTCGTTGCGGTAACATTCCAAAATTCATAGGCCTCGACCCGGTCTGTTTGCCCCCGGTCAGAAGGATCCAACTGTAGTGTTGTATTGTCTGAAGGCATTTCAGCAAAAATAAACTGGCTGTTAACGTGATCCTGCAGGGAGCTGTAGGCCCCGCTAACGGCTTGCATAATTTCCTGTTCATTCTGATAGAACCGGTCAGCGGTTTTTTTAGTTGGATCTGACAGGTCGAGGAAAGATTTCTTGCAGGAACTAAAAGCGATAATGCATGTCAGGAATGCAACTTTATATAGATTTTTCATGGTTTCTGATTTAGTTAAAAATTGATCCTTGTGCCTATTGTAATCGTTCTTGGTACTGGATACGACTCCAGATCCCGGCCTGGACTAATCACATCATTTCCATTATTAGCTCTCGCCGAGTTAACCTCCGGATTATTTCCCGGATACTTGGTCAGTAAGATGGCGTTGTCGACGCCAACAAAGAGGTTTGCATCAAATATGTTCTTAATGCGCGGGAAGGTGTAACCTAGTGTGATGTTTTTGACCCAGGTATAATCGCCGCTATAAACGTATCTGGAATTCGATTCCCGGGTAAAGTAATAGGTGTTTGACCCGGCCTGTTTACCCGCACCCGGATTTTGTGGCGATCGCCAGCGGTCTTTTACTTCTGTGATGACATTGAAGACCCCGTCGATATTGGCCAGGTTCATTTCGATGGCCCGGTAGATATCACCACCATAAGAACCGTTCAACAAGAGATTCAGGTCGAAATTCTTATAGCCGATCTTCCAGTTCCAGCCCCAGGTAAATTTAGGGTTTGGATTTCCGATTACGATCATGTCCTGGGTGTCATAAGAGATCACCCCATCACCGTTTCCGTCCAGATATTGGTAGGTGCCGGGAATATGATTAGGATTGCTTGGACTGGCATCGATCTGTGCCTGGTTCTGGTAAATGCCAAGCACTTTAAACCCGTAAAATAGTCCGATGGGCTGACCCACTTCGGTGATGTTGTAACCGTCATAGAATGCGCCGGTGAGCAGCGAACTACGATCCCCATCGATAGAAAGCACCTTGTTACGGTTAAAAGAAATATTAAAGCCGCTACTGATGCTTACAGCGCCAAACCGGTCGCGGTAATGCAACCCAAGTTCCATGCCTCTGTTCTCCAGTTCTCCGATGTTAGTAATTACATTCCCGAAGCCTGCCGTCGCCGGAATTTCGACGTTCAGCAGCATATTGGTGGTTAACTTCCGGTAGTATTCTCCGGTGATACTAAGTTTTCCTTCAAACAGACTCAAATCAGTTCCGATATCGAGCTGTTTAGACTGTTCCCAACCCAGGTTGGTGTTTGGAAAGGAGCCGATCGTTGCACCCGGTGAGATGGCGTTACCCAGCACGTAGTTACTGGTATTGATGGTGGCTTGCGATGTGTAATTACCGATGTTGTTATTCCCGGTGATACCATAACTTGCTCTTAATTTAAAATCTTCCAACCAGCTTAAGGTTGGAAAAAAGCTTTCATTGGAAACCCGCCAGCCGATAGAGGCAGAAGGGAAGTTTCCCCAGCGGTTGTTGCTTCCGAAACGTGAGCTCGCTTCGCGGTTAAAAGCAGCAGTAAATAGGTATTTATCCTTATAGGCATAGTTTACCCTCGAGAGAAAACTTTCAATGGTGAAAGCCGCCATTCCAGAACTGCCCTCACGTTGATTTGCTGCTGATACATATTCTATGCGGTCATCCGGAAACTCTGTGCCTGTGGCATTTCCGGTATTGACTGTGTTTTTCTGAAAGATATGGCCCACTGTAACCTCAATCTTATGGTCATTGATGTTGGGTGAATAGGTAAGGAGGTTGTCCATGCCATAGTTGAGGTAGTTGTAGAAATATTCACCAGCCCTTGCCTGAAGGGGCGGTGCATTGTTGAAACCTGCAATTCCTGATGGCGTGAAATCGTGATTTCTGTCGTTTTGCAGCGTACCATTCAGATTTGTTCTGAAGGAAACATTTTTCAGGGGTTTCAACTCAACATAGGCGTTGGCGATCAGACTGCCCCTATACTGGGCGTGTACTTCTTCCATCAATCGCTGTACGGGGTTTGGGAAGCCGAAAATATTGTCGTGGCCGCCTATATAGTTGTTAAAGGAACCATCCTCATTATAAACAGGCTCTCTGGGATCCATCAGTAGTGCCTGATCGATGATATTATTGCCAAAGCCGCCAGCAATGGCGTCACTGTTCTTCGCCCACGAATAGGCGCCCGAAAGATTAAGTCCGAAATTGAGATAGTCATTTGGCCTGCCATCGAGGTTTGCCCTCGCTGTAACGCGATTAAACCCAGTGTTTTTTAAGGCGCCTTGCTGACTAAGGTAACCTAGCGATATATATGAACTGGATGTTTCACTACCATTGCTCAGCGAAAGGTTATAATCGTTGAAGGGTGCATTCTGGCGCAGAATCTCTTTATACCAGTCTGTCGAAACGGTCGTTTGTTCCGGAAATCTAAAGTCAAGAGGTATTTCGGTCACTGCCGGTTCCCGGTTTTCAAAATATCTGATTTTGTCACTGAATATCTCATTTTGAAATGCAGCGAATTCAGGGCCGTTCAGCACCTTCACGCGTCGTGAATCAGGTACATTGGCGATACCGGTATTGGCGGTGACGGTTAGTTTGCGGCCGTCCTTCTTCCCATTTTTGGTCGTAATCAGCACCACACCATTTGCACCGCGAGATCCGTATACCGAGGTTGAAGCGGCATCCTTTAGGATCGTGATGCTTTCAATGTCATTGGAATTGAGTGCTGTACCCACACTGGTACCAACGGGAAACCCATCTACCACATACAATGTATCGCTGGTGGCACCTAATGAACTGTTTCCTCTGATTTCAACCTGTAGCTCCTGCCCAGGCTGACCGGAGGTCTGCTTGGCAACTACTCCCGGCGCCTGCCCTTGCAGCAGCCGGCCTACGTTTGAAGCGGGGACCCCCTGGGATTTCGATAAATCGATCTCCGATACGGCAGAGGTAATATCCCGTTTACGTTGGGACCCGTAGGCCAGGACCACGACTTCATCTAAACCCCTGGAGGTTGGCGACAAACTGACCTTGATATTAGAAGCTTCGCCCACTACAATTTTCTTGTCGGCGTAGCCGATGAAACGAAAGAGGAGCGTGGCTCCTTTTGCGGCACTAATGGAAAATTGACCGTTTGTATTGGTCAGGGTGCCATTGGTGGTACCCTGGACGGTAATTGAAGCGCCGATGATGGGTAGCGCATCAACCGAATCAGTCACAGACCCTGTTACGGTGACTGTGTTCTGCGCATGTGCAGGAAGATAGCATAGTAGCGTTAAAGCCAGTATGATCAGCGGTCTCCCGTTAACAACAGTTAAAAGTAATCTTTTCATAATTTCTTTTCTAGTGCTGGATAAGTTTATATTGGTACTCAAAGCTATCCTAATCAGAGGGTCTGATAAATAGAGGTTTTGATAATTGAACTGCAAATTTTGGCAAATGAAATGTGTTCTTTTTTTTATAAGTAGCTTTAGGAATGCCAGGATACACAGTACGATGCGATTAAGCTTCGCGCGCTTTCTGGCAGAAAGCTTGACCAAATAATTAATTTGTATGATTAATTTTTATAAATATCTCCCTGTGAGCAAGGAAGATGAAAGCTGGGGTTTAACGGTGCTTAACACCGGATGCACGCATATTGAGGCAACAAAGGTGTATCCCTTCAGCAATCACCCTGCCCACCATCATTTCAACTGGAACAGCTGGCGGATTTTGCACGAATACCAGGTCATTTACATTACCCGGGGGAAGGGCGTTTTTGAATCCGAAAGTACAAACCAGATTGATGTTAAAGCAGGAACCGTAATCATTCTTTTCCCGCATGAACGACACCGTTACAAGCCTGATCCCGAAACAGGATGGGATGAATATTGGGTCGGGGTAAAGGGCGGAATTATAGACAACCTCGTTACATCCCGTTACCTGAGGCCTGAGAATCCGGTATTATACATCGGGTTCGATGAGGCGATACTCGATGTGTATAACTGCATCATTGAAAAGACAAAACAGGAGAAGCCGGGTTATCAACCACTGGTTTCCGGTGCTGTGTTACACTTGTTAGGTGCTTGTCATGCTGCAATTAAGCAAAATATGATCGAGAATAAGGAGGAACAAACCATCATCAATAGAGCGATGGTGTTATTCAGGTCTAACATCAACAATGATTACTCCGCCGAACAAGCTGCCCAGGATTTATGCGTTGGGTATTCCTGGTTTCGCAAACTGTTTAAGAATTACACGGGGCTCTCGCCCGGACAGTATTATTTGCAATTAAGGATCGAGAAGGCTAAAGATCTTTTACGGAACACGGATGTGTCTATTAAGGAGATTTCTATAGATCTTAATATTGCGTCGGAGTTTTACTTTTCGAAATTATTTAAGGAGAAGACGGGGTACAGACCTACCGAATACCGGAAACGCTGCAGGGAAGCATCTTAGAGGAAGATGCGGGTTTGTAGTGAACCGCACGGGGCTGTAGGGGGAAGGCACTTACTCGGACAGGCTGGAAATCTTTAATTTAACGGAGGTTTTCTAGCGAGGTTTTTCTGCTCGCGACAATGGAGAAGTTGGGGCATAAGTCAGTAGTCCGCTCGGGGTGAGTCCACGGTGAGTGCACGGTGAGTCCACGTTTCACCCATTCAAACCCGTCAAAAGGTGGAGTCACCGTGGATTGATGGTGGAGATAGTATTTGTTATCTACTAACT
>JAZQRI010000089.1:0-9008 GCA_045629455.1 Pedobacter sp.
TTCCCACTTCGAGGAACTTTCTTACGCAGTGTATCTTGACGGTGAAAAAATCGTCGATCAACTGAGCAGTACAAGGTATAGCCTGATAAATTTAGCACCTGGAAAGAAATATAACATCAAAGTAGTTGCCTCAACAAACAAAGGCAAACAGGTTGAACAAGGCTTCGAGGGCAATACCCTCCCTGCACTTGCCGAAAGCCAAACGGTTTTCCTTCATTCCTATCGTTTTCACGATTTTTCCCAATTGCTTGGCCCGCTTGGCTTGTTTAAGCTTGAGGACGGCGGACACCTTCTTGTAAGGGAACTTGCTCATGATACCGACTTTACCAATGTGCATTACAAAATGATTGTATTTAGGGTCGATAAGTTTGGGCAGACGCTTTGGTACAGGCTCCTCACCTTTGAAGAGTTTAATTTAGCAGTTGACTCGGCTGCTTTTCAGTTCACCACCACAAAAGGGGAAGAGGAAGCTATTTTATTCGCAGGAAATCATGCGCTGAAATTTGCAGTATCGAATGGCGAGGTGCTATTGAGGAAAAGCTATAGTGACCTTTTGCCAGGGCAACGCATTTTGAGTTCAATAAAAGTTTCTTCGCAGGAGATCATTGCCGCTACAGATAACGCACACCTGATTTCAGTAAGTCCTGACGACCTCCGGATATTGTGGCATAGAGATAGCCAGGGTCAATCTGGAACACTACAGTCCATTCAGGTTGATTCGAAGAAAAACGTCTATGGCGTTTTCAATGACCGTCGTGAACAAGATACACCCATTAAGGTGAACAAGTATGATTCAAAGGGTAAATTTCTAAATAGCTTTCAGTTTGACGGGACTTTGAAGGGGGAATATAACTGGGGCTTTATTATGACTTCGTTGCTTGTTGATCCCGAGGATAATCTCTATCTCTTCGGCTATAACGGATCTTTTGATTTTATGCGTTTTTTTAAGTTTAAAGCTGATGGCACTTTGATTAAAAAGAATGAACAATCAGAACGTTTCCTTATTAAGAGCGCATTTTTTAATGTTAACGGGGAGATTGTAGCGAGCGGTCAGGAGGATGGGGACGGCATCAATACGTTTGGTGGTATATATGTGTTTGACAAGGACCTGAACATTAGAACCAAGCAAATCTGGACTTCCTTACCGCCTCATATCTTATCAGGTTTAACCGGTAACACAGATGGTACATACAATCTCTTTGCATCCCTCATGCCTGTAAGAAGTCAGTACGGTGATTTTATGTTTATTAAAACAGGGCTAAATGGAAAAATTTAAGTTCGCTTTTCTACTACTACTTGCTTTTCTTTCACTATGGTCCTGTAAGAAAGATGAAAATAAGTTTAGTGCTAAAATTGCAGTTCAGGATGTATACATCACATCTGTGAAAACGCAGCGTGTCGACATTGTCTATAAGCTGTCTCAGTTGGGGTATAAAGAAACCGGTGTTGCCTATTACCCGAAAGACCGTCCGATGGAACAGCATACGGTGGCGGCAATCCGGGAAGATGAGCAGTTCAAGGCATCGTTGCAGAGTTTGGAACCCAATACAGAATATGGCTTCAGGGTTTATTACAAAACGAACCAGGGGGAGACGAAGGATGAAAAGGAATTTGTTGTTAAAACTCTTTCTGCAACATCTTTAAAGTTCAACTTAGAAATCAATAGTACTGAAGTCGCCATACATAACGGCAGATTTGAAATCGACATTGAAGGGGATCATCTTAATGAGCTTAATCTTTCAGAATTGAAGATAAATGTGAATTTTGAACCAGCCAGCTTTGCTTACCCGGTTCGAATTGCTGGGCAAAGATATAAAATGACGGTAAGCGGGCAGGCAAAACCAGGCTTTTCAGGTCACCTTATTACCGCCTCCTATAGGGAGGAAGATATTTTCGCTCACTACATTTCCCCTATGAGTATTGGAGAATATACCCTGACTGCTAAGGAAGTGAATCTGCCCAATGGTTGGTACTCTGTTTATAAAAACACCTTGTATTCTTTTGTGGATAAACAGGTTTTACGCTGGGATGCTACAAGTCATCGTCTGGTTACACTGCGGGGTTTCGATGAAGGATATGTCTGGGGCAACAAGCCATGTTTTGAATTTGATAACCAGCTATTCTTTGTGCCATTTCAAAGGACCATAGCCCCGGACCCGAAAGATCCCAATAAGTATGAACATTATTTCGACGTTGTTTCTTATAGCCCTGAAGCGAATGTCTTCAATGACTTTGCACTTTTAGATCGGACGTATGATGTAGAAGGTCTTACTGCTGAATTCAGCCAGTATTTTGTTCATAAATCAGAGATGTACCTGGCTTTTACTCTGACTAACTTATCAGATCAGCTTATCCACAAACCTATTAAACGAACAAACTTCATTTACAAATACAATAGGTCCAATAAAAAGTTCGAGTATGTAAATGGGCTGAAGACGGATATTCTCAGTTACCATTTCACATCGATCAACAACCAGATGTATTTAGTTGGTTTGGTCCCAGTGACTGATCAGGGATTCAACCTTAGTGCTACTTTCGGAGCCTTCAAAGTTTCCGATACATTTGAGCTCGAATCGATATTTACAGCAGGCACATTGGCGAGTCCCATTAAATTCCCCTTGAACGGAATAGCGAAAGTCGACGACAAAATATTAATCGCTGCCGACATAGGCGTTTTCAAGATTTTTGATCCTATAAAACGAGTACTTAATCAGGTTAATGTTCCGATGGGTTTACCTGGTGAATACTATAATGGTCTATTTACGTACAATAATATGCTGCACATCAATATTGATGCAGGATTTACAAGTCAAACTTATTATGAGCTCACCGTTTCCAAAGAGACTAATTAGCCCGAACGCATGGGTGCTGGTCGTTATTGTATTATTTTCTATTTCTTGTAAGAAAGAAGTTACTCAGGTGAATGTCGATGCTTATGCCCAGATAGATGCCAAGATTGATTTCGCAGACGGCGCCTATAAACTTCAGTTTTCCCTGAGTGATTATCCCTACAGAGAAGTTGGGGTAAGGTTGAGCTCCGTTAAGGGAATGTTTCAGCAAACAGAAGGTCTAAATCAACAGGTAGCTTTCGAAATCGCTGCCAACAGATATGCTGTACTATATGGCGATCTTGTTAAGGAAACCACCTACTATTACCAGATCTATGTGATAGATTCAGCCTCGTCCAAAACCGTTTATTCTGATGTTTATTCATTTACAACCAACAAATAAGTCTGTCTGATGCCAAGTAGAGCGCTCACATTGATTATCTTTCTCCTATTAATAGGAATAAGTTCATGCACGAAGGATGAATACAAGCCGGTTCTGCAAACAAACTACGATCCGACCATTAAGGAGCCGACATTTCCGGGCGAAGACTTCGTTGTAGGTTTAAATGCCGGCGCACTACAGCCAGGCGAGCGCGGCGAATGGTCGATTATAAGCGGAGCCGTGTTTGATGGATTTGTCTTCTTTGAGGATAAGAGTAGTCCTTTTAGTACGTTTAAAGGTCTTCCTGGCGAAGAATATACGCTGGAATGGAAGCGATCGGGACCTGGTCTGAACAATGCCCCCGTACAAACTAAAGTGAAGATTCCAGAACTTGTCGTTGAGATCAAAATAGACTCCTCAAACTTTCCCACCATTCGATCGTTGTCTGTGAATTCAAAGTTCAGGGGTACATGGTCGTTTGACAAGCCATATGGGAAAATCACGTCGTCTTTTAATGATGGAAAGGCTGAACCACCAGAAAATAAGCTTTATATAGAGTTGCATGGCTATGCCAATACAGAATACACGGCCAGTTACAAATTCAGTTATGCAAATAAGGCATATGAGTTCAAGAAGGTGATAAACACTGGAGATTATACCCAGGATGAGGCTTTATATGAATTGCGGGTCTCCAGAGGCGAATACCGGGTGACTTCCGATGATGCGGGGAATGTACTTGAAATAAATTTCCAGTCGGCAAGGGAAGCTATAACCTTTAATGATGCCGAACGCTGTCCCGCACTAACTGCACTGACCAAACTTAGAAAGTTGAATTTCAACTATTCGAGCCTCCAAACGATTCCCAAACTATTTGGTGACTATTACCACGACCTTGAAGAATTAAGCATGCTCGAATCCGTACTCGATCCACAGATACCGGAGAGCTTCGGCAATCTGACAAAGCTTAAAATTCTAAGCTTGTCACCAAGGTATTCAGAAGAGGATTCACGTGAATTCATTCTACCCAAGTCTTTTGCAAATCTAAAGTCTTTGGAAAGCCTGACCTTGGAGAGAGTAGGATCCGTGAACTTCAATGGTACATTGGGTGGCCTGACTGCATTACAGCACTTAGAAGGTTCCGTTGTAGGGCTTCCAGAGAATATAGGCAATTTAAAGAACCTACAAAGAGTGGACGTAAAATCCCTGAGTTCAGCATTTCCACAGCGGATAAGTGAATGCCGGTCATTAGAATATATTCGAATAGGTTATGATGATAATGCATCCGGTGACGTGGTACTGCCATCTAAGTTTGGGGATTTAAAAAAGCTTCGGGAACTCTACATCACTACCCATAAGCTGCGCCAGCTACCTGCTTCCTTCTCGCAATTGTCGTCATTGGAGTCGTTGGCCATTAATGGCATGGGCTTAAAGTCCATCCCAGAAGATTTTGGGTCCCTGTCCAACCTGAAAATACTAAAGTTTTATGGCAGTTTCACGAGGTTGCCAGAGTCGTTCGGAAACTTAAGTAAGTTGTCCGACCTCTTCCTTGGCGATAATATGATTACACTCCCGGAGAGCTTTGGGAACTTGTCATCCCTCCAGTACTTTAATGGTGAGCATTCAGCAATAACGACGTTTCCAGAAAGCTTCGGTAAATTGAAAAATCTCAGGGAAATTCAGTTTCGATTCAGCAAAATCGAAACTTTGCCTGCTTCCTTTGGCGAGCTTGATGCGCTGGAGGTTCTTAATCTCGGGAACACACAGTTGAAAACTTTCCCCAAATCCATTATCCCGTTAAAAAGTATTACCACCGTTGTGCTATGGAGCACCAATGCTGGTGACATTCCGGATGAAATCGCGAACATGAAGATCGGCGTACAATTCGAGTTAGGGGGGGTGAAAAACCTTAGCTACGAGCGGTTACAACATATCCTGACAATTTCCAAAGGCAAGGTCTACAATACAGATTACGGGTACTTTTTCGTTTAATGATTTGGACATCATTATTGTACTCGTAGATGTACTGTAATGCAAGAAGCAAAATCTACAGCTAAGTGGCTGTTCCGCTTGTACGGATAACGCCTAATCCATGCCCGTATTACTTGCAGAAAAATATAGTTTGAAACCGGCTTTTTTTTCAAATCAGGGTGTTAATTTAGTTTTTATACAAAGCTATACTGATGGAAATAAACACAAATGAAGCAAGGCCAACACCTTTTTCTCAAACCTACTTTCACGGTACAAAGGCTGAATTGAAGATTGGCGAATATATTGAAGTTGGGTTCAACTCAAACTTTGGTCAGAGAAGAAATGCGAAGTATATATTCCTGTCTGCAACGTTAGATGCTGCTATTTGGGGGGCAGAGCTCGCTGTTGGAGAAGGTCGAGAGCGGATATATTTAGTGGAGCCAACAGGGCCCATAGAAGACGATCCTGATTTAACCGATAGAAAGTTTCCAGGCAATCCGACAAAATCCTACCGGTCAGTTTATCCCTTTAAGGTTGTTGCTGAGGTGGCAAGTTGGCAAGGCCATAAGATAGAGGAGCTTAAAGCGATGAAAGACGGAATGGCGAAACTCGAACAACAAGGCATTGCGTCATTGAATGACTAAGTTAATCGAACAAATAACTGCACCAGCACTCTGCTGTTTTAAGTCTGTTAGTTGCCGGAATTTTCGCGGAGTAAATCTGCGTCGGCTTCAAGCAGAGCACATGTCTAGTAGTTTCCATCATTGAAATTTCGTATCTTAAGGCTGGTCGCAGGCTTATGAGCTGACTGATTGCTACATCAACACAGATAAATACATGAAGTATTCTTTTTTACTTGTACTCTTCCTGTCAGTCAACGTACATGCTCAGAAGCTGGAGATATTGCTCATTGGGGCTGCTCATAATTACGGCAATTCTCCTCAGCAAGACTTGTCAAGTATTCATAGCAAAATAAAGCGCTTTAAGCCAACTGCTTTTTTTGGAGAGTTTTTGAGTAAGGAAGATGAGCAGAATCTGATGGATTATTGGTGTAAGCAGGACAACATAAAGCGGCTGGAAAGACTTAGAAAGAACAAAGATCTTACATCAGTAAGACTGCCGGAAACCATTGACAGTTTGCGAAAATTAGTATTGTTAAAGCCAAAGGACTATCGTTTGAAAGTAGAGTTGGCGCATGCTTACTACCTTAATCAAGATGTTTCAAATGGCCATTATCTATTCTGGCAGGTTTTCAGCCATTTGCAGAAGACGCCAGATGCTGAACTTGACAAGTATGTATCCAAATTACTTAGTCCGGAGTCAGATGTAACTGGTAGAAGTATGAAAAGGCTAAAAACTTCTGAATATGCACTGATCGCATTTCCAATGATGATGGAAATGCAGATTGGGGAATTGCATTCTATGGATTGCCAGGATTATGATCTGAATTGGTCGGCTTCTGCTTTAGCAGTCTACAACAAATTTGAAATCTTCAGAAAAGACAGCACTGCATCTTATTCAAATGAGCTGAAAACAGCAATGGCTAAACGAGACCAGGGATTTAAGAAATATGCTATTGTCGAGAAGGAGTCCAAAAACGTGACGGAGTGGTTAAATACTGAGGAAGCATCTGCTATCTCTTCCTCGGGAGACTTTTATTTTCCGGAGATGTATCGCATGAATAAATTCCCACAAGAAGAGATGTTGTCGCAAATCCACTGGTGGTTGAAAAGAAATAGAGGTATGTGTGAAAACGTAGTGAATCGCGCCAGATCTTTGCGTGCGGAGAAAGTGATCGTTATTGTAGGTGCTAACCATAGAAAGTATATGCAGCAAATATTCGGTAAAATGCCGGATGTCACAGTGCGGAATATAAATGAAGTTGATTAAGTTGGGAAATGTACTGCTACAATAATGAGTTGCAGCAGGCGGACGAATACGACCACCCAAATGCAGCGATCGAATAATCCGACAGAAATTATTCGAGATTTCGAGACTTGATTTCCCTAAGTAAGGCCTTATATGTGCCTTGGTTTTTTCCAATTAAGAATACAAAAAACAACGGAAAAAGTGTAAAGAAACTAATCCCCTTTCGCACAGCACTGTAAATTGCTTTGCCGACTAAAAAACCCATAATCACACAGTTTACAATCAGCGCGGATTTTACGGCTTTTCTTTTCTGAAGGAGTTCACTGTCACTTAGATCCCGAAATTCATTTTCTTTAATCATGTTTAATTTTGATGTTTTTTGCGGTTAATATACGGCTTTTCATAGCCGAATTAAGTCCCGGTGAATATCTGCAAAATAACAAGACGTTCGATAGAAGTACAGGCTCAGCTAGGATTGTAGTTACACTTCCACATGGCTGTACACCATTACGGGAATATTTTTCCTTTGACGCTGGTGCTATGAATGCTGCCTGCAGAATTCGGTTAAAGGTACCGCACAAATCGCAACGATCAAATAAGATTTCGTTGTGTTTTGATTTTTTTTAACTAACTAATTTATATCTTATGAGGATATTCGTACAGAAAGTAGTTTGTCGGGACTATACAGCTGACATGCACAGAAAGCATGAATACGAACGTCATCGTGCGTAGTGCTACAACAGCTAAAAATTAAAACAAAATCTACTTAAATGACACGTTTCGTTACGACATCTTTTATTCTCTTTTCCATGCTCTTTACGGCTAAGCTTGCCGCACAACCTGCCAAGCTAAAAAACGTGTTATACGGAGTTGCCTATTACCACGAATACATGCCCTCGGAAAGGTTGGATGAAGACATCAAAATGATGAAAGAAGCAAATATTACAGTGGTAAGGGTGGGGGAGTCCTCCTGGGGGCTTTTTGAACCCCGGGATGGTGTATTCGAGTTTGCCTGGATGGACCGGATACTCGATAAAATGGATAAAGCAGGCATAAAAGTTATACTTGGTACTCCGACCTACTCAATGCCTGCATGGTTGGCAAAAGCGCACCCGGAGGTACTCGTGAAGTTCATCGGCGGTACGCAGGCTTATTACGGAATCCGGCAAAATATGGATTACACCAACCCTGCGTTTTTATTCTATGCCGACCGGATGATTAGAAAATTAATGGAGCGATATGCTAAACATCCGGCAATTATCGGTTACCAGGTAGACAATGAAACGACATCGTATGGCATTAACAACGATGGCGCTTTTGTAGGCTTTGTGAACTACATGAGAGATAAATATAAGTCGCTCGACAACCTGAATAGGGCCTGGGGGAATAATTACTGGGGCATGAATATCAACTCCTGGGAGGAGTTCCCAACACGTGACGGCGCCACAAATCCATCATATAAATTGGAATGGGAGCGTTATAAACGCAAAATCATTGCAGATTACCTGGTTTGGCAGTCCAAGATTGTTCGGGAATACAGCAAGCCAGGGCAATTCATCACCCAGTGTTACATGCCTTCTATCCAGGATATTGATCACGTGGCAAGTTCTCAGTATATGGATGTCATGGCCGTAAATGTATACCATCCGCAGCAAAATCAGTTGACGGGTGTAGAAATTGCATTTGTTGGGGATTATTTCAGGGGGTTTAAGAACCACAATTACTGGATTACGGAAACAAATGCGCAAACCACAAGCTGGTCATCGCAGGGGCAGAAACCGCCGTATGATGGACAGCTGCGTATGAATGTTTTCGCTCATCTTGCCTCGGGGGCCAACATGGTGGAGTATTGGCATTGGCATTCCAACCATAATGGGCAGGAAACATATTGGAAAGGTGTATTAAGTCATGACCTTCAGCCAAACAGGGCATATAAAGAGGTAAGTGGTGTCGCCAAAGAA
>JAZQRI010000090.1:0-5789 GCA_045629455.1 Pedobacter sp.
CCAATCATGGTCATAAAACACAGCATGCCGATCGTAATTTTCGTTCCCCAGTTCATATTTTTAATTGTTTGGTGGTGCAATGAAAGTGCTTGTAAAATGTTCTATTACTTTGCCTTCAGAGATCAGTTTAAAGCCAACTTCGGACTTGTACCTGGTGATATCGGCCTGCGGCCGGATCACAAAGAAGGTGATCTTGGCACTTCCTCCGTAAAGGAGTTCATCTGCAGCCTGTATGTATTCAATTTTTGTGGATGGATCGTCCGGCAGGATCTTAAACTTCAGGCTGCCGCCGGTTTTATTTACCAGTTCCGCATTGTAGAGATTGCTCACGGTGCGGTCCTTATCACGCATCTGATACAGGGTGCCACTCGCCCGCAAGATGGTCGTCTTCACGTCACTGCGGCTCGCCAGCAGATAGGTCAGGGTCCCAGTTAAAATCAGGAGAACGGCACTATAAGCATAGATCCTGCTGCTTAGCCGGAAAGGTTTCCCGGACTTAATCGCTTCTTCAGACTTAAAGCCAATTAAGTTTAGTGGCCGGTCTATCTTGGTCATAACCATATTACAGGCATCGATGCAGGCGGTGCAGTTGATGCACTCAAGCTGAGTGCCGTTCCTGATGTCTATTACAGTGGGGCAGACCTGAACACATAGCTTACAGTCAATGCAATCTCCTTTGCTATTGGCAAATTCCTTCTCTCGCTTTCCGCGCGGTTCGCCACGGTTGTAATCGTACGCCACAATGATACTCTGATCGTCCAGCAAAACGTTCTGCAGACGTCCGTATGGGCACACTACGGTACAAACGAGTTCCCGAAGCCTGGAGAATACCAGGTAAAACAACAAAGTGAATACTGAAATGGATAAAAATCCGCTCCAATGACTGGAAACGGGTTCTTTGATGATTTTCAATAAAGAGTCTGAACCAATCAGATACGCCAGGAATATGTTCGCTATGAAAAAGGAGATCAGGATGAAGATACTGTGTTTGGCTGTTTTCTTCAATAGCTTTTCGGTTGTCAGCGTTCCTTCATCCAGCTTACGTTGTTTCAAATGATCTCCCTCGATCCAGCGTTCCACTTTCCGGAACACCATCTCCAGGAAGATGGTCTGCGGGCATACCCAGCCGCAAAATACCCTGCCGAAGACCACGGTAAACAGGACAATGAAAACGATGAAGTCCAAAAGTGCCAGAACGAAGAGAAAGAAGTCCTGGGGCCAGAAAACCAGTCCGAAGAAAACAAACTTTCTTTCCAGCACATTGAGCAGGATGAGCTGCTCACCGTTTATCCGGAGGAAAGGTGCTGCAAAAAGCAGCACCAGGCAAAAGTAACTTACAAGCGTGCGGTATTTATACAGCTGACCTTTTATGATTCTCGGATAAACTGACATGGCTATTTTTGTTTGTCTCCCTGAGCAGCTTTTGCCCCTGCGGGATTTGTTCCCTGAAGGGACATTACATAGTTTGTAATGTCAGAGATCTGCTGGGCGCTCAGTGACTTTTCCCAGGCGATCATCCCTTTTTCAGGAACACCATACTTAATGGTTTTGAAAACATCCTTTACGTCGCCGCCATGAATCCAGTACTCATCCGTTAAATTGGGGCCAACAATACCTTCGCCGTGCTCGCCATGACAAGGCGTACATCTGCTGGCATATAGCGCCCCACCCGTGGTCAATACCGCCTGATCTGTACTTAAAACCATGTTGCTTTCATTGACGGCACTTTTTGCGTTTGCTGGATTCAGCAGAAATGCCTCTTTGTCCAGCGCCGCCTGCTCGGTCTCCGCAACATACTCCTCTTCCTGATTCGGAGCGAAACCAAAAACCTCATAGTTGAGAAAGTAAACAACGGCAAAGATTATTGATCCGTAAAAAAGGACCATAAACCAGCCAGGTGTCGGGTTGTTCAGCTCGGTGATGCCGTCGAACTCGTGCTCCATAACGAGATCTTTCTCTTCGGAGATGGGCCGCAGGCCCATAAGCCGGTTGATCAGCGCAGGCTTGGATTTTATCAGTGCTTTTGCTTCCGCTTCCAGTTGCAGCTTTCTGGCTTTTTCTTCCGGGCTGGCAAAAGGAGTAGGGTTAAGTGATTCTTTAACAAACAGCTTAACGACGTGAAGCATCAGTATGGAAACACCCACCACAATTATTGCGGTGAGACATAGGGTGGCGATTAGTATATCTGCGTAACTCATATCAGAATTCTTTTTCGTTTAAAGGAAGTTCACTCATGTATTGCACTTCATCCTTACGCATATACAGGAGCACAATGCCGACGATTACGAAGAAGAACACAAATATTCCGAGGGAGCAAAGTAAATACACTTCGTTTCCGTTGATCAGGGTTGAAAATTGCTTAAACATATCTGTATTTATTATTTGGCTTTAATGTCAGTTCCCAGGCGTTGCAGGTAGGCAATCAGGGCGATGATCTCTTTATCACTTTTTACCTTCACATTGTTCTTCTGCAGATCAAGCGCGATTTCTTTAGCCTGTCTGTCCAGATCACGATTGGCCTGGTGCTCATATCCTTCCGCATACGGCACACCAAGGGTACGCATGGCGTTGATCTTCGATATCGTTGTTGTGGTGTCTAGTGTTTGTGTGGTCAGCCACTCATAAGGGGGCATGATACTTCCCGGAGACATGGTCTGCGGATCAAACAAGTGGTTATAGTGCCATGCATTGGAATACTTTCCACCCTCACGCTGCAAGTCTGGTCCGGTCCGTTTGGAACCCCATAGATGCGGATGGTCGTACACAAACTCACCTGCCTTACTGTATTCGCCGTAGCGCTCGGTCTCCGAACGGAATGGACGGATCATTTGTGAATGGCAGTTTACACAGCCTTCTTTGATGTAAATATCACGGCCCTGCAGCTCCAGTGGGGAATACGGCTTGACACTGCTGATCGTTGGAATATTGGACTCAATGGTGAATGTAGGCATCATCTCGATCATTCCACCAATCAGGATCACGATCAATGACAGTACCATGAATACCATTGGTTTACGTTCCAGGATACGATGTACTTTCCGGTCTGATCCAACGGGTACATATTCCGGCGCCAGCGCCATCGCTTCTGCGGGTTCGTTGGCAAGAAGTTTACCGGCACGGGCCGTCTTGATGATGTTGTATGTCATCACAATTACACCGATCAGGTAGAACAATCCCCCCAGCGCCCTAAGCCTGTACATCGGGATGATTTGTAAAACGGTTTCCAGGAAGTTGGGGTACCGCAGTACACCTTCAGGCGTAAATTCTTTCCACATCAGTCCTTGTGTGAAACCTGCGAAATACAGTGGCACCGCATAAAAGATGATACCCAGGGTTCCGATCCAGAAGTGAAAAGCCGCAAGTTTTTTAGAGTATAATGGCGTCTTGTAGATTCGCGGGATCAACCAGTACAGAATACCGAAGGTTAAAAACCCATTCCAACCCAGTGCACCTACGTGAACGTGTGCAACGATCCAGTCGGTATAATGGGCAATGGCATTAATTTGTTTAAAGGCAAGCATTGGACCTTCAAACGTGGCCATACCGTATGCGGTAAGTCCGACAACCATAAATTTCAACGTGGCGTCATCGCGAACTTTGTCCCAGGCACCGCGAAGTGTCAGCAAGCCGTTGATCATTCCACCCCAGCTTGGTGCGATGAGCATCACCGAAAAGGCAACACCTAAAGACTGTGCCCATCCGGGAAGGGAGGTGTACAACAGGTGGTGTGGGCCAGCCCAGATGTAGATGAATATCAGCGACCAGAAGTGAAGAATACTTAGTTTGTACGAGTATATCGGACGTTGTGCCATTTTCGGAAGAAAATAATACATCATCCCAAGGTATGGCGTGGTCAAAAAGAACGCTACAGCATTGTGGCCGTACCACCATTGTACCAGGGCATCCTGTACACCAGCGAATAGATAATAACTTTTAAATGCGGATATCGGCAGCTGGAAGGAGTTTACAATGTGCAGCACTGCAATCGTCACGAAGGTGGCAATGTAGAACCATATCGCTACATACATGTGCTTCTCGCGGCGTTTAAAGATGGTTCCAAACATGTTTACACCAAAAACTACCCAAATCAGCGTGATCGCAATGTCTATCGGCCATTCCAGCTCTGCGTATTCATGGGAGGAGGTGAGGCCTAGTGGAAGGGTAATTACCGCAGCAACAATAATAAGCTGCCAGCCCCAGAAGTGAATCTTACTGAGTGTATCATTGAACATCCGGGCCTTAAGCAGGCGTTGGAGCGAATAATAAACACCCATAAAAATGGCATTTCCAACGAATGCGAAGATCACCGCGTTGGTGTGTAGCGGCCGGATCCGGCCAAATGTCGTGTACTGGCTACCCATGTTCAGGCTCGGGTTCACGAGCTGCATGGCAACCAGCAGCCCGACGGTCATACCGATAATTCCCCATACGATCGTCGCAATGGCGAAGTTCCGGACAATCTTATTGTCGTAGTAAAATTTTTCAGTCATACTCAGCAGAGATTCATTTGTGTGTGCTGCAAAAGTACATGGGGCAGGATCCGGGGTTCGTGATTCCTGCGGTGTTAAAAGCTGATCTTGGTCACTATTCTTCATTAGAAATTATGTTTAAATGGATATCAGGCTACTTTATCTTGGAGTTTTCATCCCGCCGATTTGCATCGGGCAGCGGCTGTTCATCATCAAAGAGGATCCGTACCGCCGGCGTATAGGTATCATCATTCTGACCCGTCTTGCTCGCCCAGAAGAAGGCAGCTAAAAAGATCAGCGCGAGTAGAATGCTGATTCCGATCAGCATGAATATCATGTTCATAACAGGTTGTTTTTACGTGCATATACTCTGGCCATGATGCTGGTGAATAGGATGATAGTTACGGTACTTGCCGGCATCAGAATGGCTGCAATAAGTGGAGAAAGCAAGCCCTGAACGGCAAATGAAAGCCCCAGAAAATTATAGATCAGCGAAATGGCAAAGCTCATGTGAATGATCTTCACCGCGTCTTTCGCCTGTTGGATGAAGTCCGGAATTTTGCTGAAACTTGCGCCATCCAGGATGGCTTCACACCCCGGCGTGAAGTTGTTGATGTTGTCCGTCACGGCCACCCCGAGGTCACTTTGTTTCAGGGCACCGGCATCATTCAGCCCGTCGCCGAACATCAATACCTTGTGTTTCGCTTTCTGCAGTTCCAGAATGTAGTCCAGCTTATTTTGCGGCGACTGCCGGAAGTGCATTTGTTTCTCATCCGGGAAGAAGGAAACAAGGCTCTTACGGTCCTGATCCTGATCGCCCGACAACAGGTGCAGCGAGGCAATCTTGCGCAGCTTAACGATCAGTTCTTTTAGCCGCGGGCGCCATTTCTGAACAAACAGGAAGTAGCCCATGTACTTTTCATCGAAAACGAGGTGCACAACGCTCCCCTCGATAGCACGATGCGCATCAATGCCCAGAAATGCTGCACTGCCTATTTTTACATGACGGCCGTTTACCGTACCCTTTGTTCCCCGGCCCACCATCTCGCGGTAGTCTGCCACCGCAAACTTCGGCGCCAGGCCGATCCACTTCACCAGCTCCCGGCTTAATGGGTGCCCGGAATTCCGCGCCAGGTCACTGACAAGTTGCTTCTCCGCATCGGTGATGCTGCCCTTAAAAGTAAATCCTGATGCCTCCGGATTGCTTATTGTGCCCGTTTTATCGAACACAAACGTGTCAATCCGGGCGAGTTCTTCAATAACGGATGTGTTTTTCAGGTAAAACTTATTCTTGTCGAAAATGCTTAATACCGCAGCAAG
>JAZQRI010000091.1:0-38275 GCA_045629455.1 Pedobacter sp.
TAAAATGAAGTTTCCTTGTTCCTATCCCAGGCAGCGGTTTTCTGAGTTTATGAACTTCCTGCAACACGATATCCTGAACCAGAATGTTTTGTTCCAGCCGCCGCCGATAATCATAGTGTGCATTTCGGGTTTTGCCAAACAGTGAGCATAGCAATTCTACACTTGCATCTTGCTCTAGCTGTTTAAGTTGGCTCACGGTTTGGCCCCAAACTTTTTTCGGATATCCACCTTAAACTCCTTACTGGCGATATCAAGCATCATTTCCAACGCCCGGATCTTCAACACTGCCAGCTTTAAATCCGGTGAATCCGCTTCATTAGCCAGGGACACCGGCTCGGATGAAGTAATTTCAACAGGCAATAAATCGATCAGCCCATCCTGTCTTTGTTTATAATCACGAACCCACAGGGTAACTGTATCACGCTTGTCTGCACCATATTTAACCATCGCTTCCTCTATGCTAAGATGCCCCGAAACAATCTCCCGGGCTATGGTCTCCCGTTCTGACAGGCTTCGCCTTCTGCTTCTAAGGGGATAAGAATCACTTCTGTAGATCTTCACCCAGTTCCCAACAGCATTACTACTAATCCCATGCCGTTCACATACAAGTTTCATATTTCCTTCACGTTCAACCTCTGCCACCACTTCCCGCTTGAAGCACTCTAAATACAAACGCCCAAACTTTTTGACTTTTACTTCTTTTGACATTGTCCAAAGTATTAATAAGTGTTAATAGGTCAGTGTAAAGTTTTTTCAGGACGAGACAGCGCATTGTCTACTCATCCGCCGATAAAATCCTGTATTGCTTCACCGGAATTCCTTAACTTTACGCGTAACTAACGCCATAAAAACGAGGAATGAAAGAAGTCGTAATTGTATCTGCACTTAGAACACCAATCGGAAGCTTTGGTGGATCTCTTGCTGGTTTTTCTGCCACGCAACTTGGTGGCCTTGCGATCAAGGCAGCCATTGAAAAAGCAGGAATTAAACCTGAAGACGTACAGGAGCTGTATATGGGAAACGTGTTATCTGCGAATCTCGGGCAGGCTCCGGCAACCCAGGCCGCGAAATATGCAGGCCTGCCAGACATACCCGCCACAACCATAAACAAAGTATGTGCTTCTGGCACTAAAGCACTTATGATTGCTGCACAAAGTATCGCTTTAGGTGGGCAGGATATTGTGGTTGCCGGAGGAATGGAGAGTATGAGCAATGTGCCGTACTATCTGGATAAAGCCAGAAGTGGATACCGCCTTGGTCATGGACAAATTACAGACGGCTTGGTCAAAGACGGACTCTGGGATGTTTACAACGATTTTCATATGGGCACGGCAGCAGACCTGTGTGCAACAGAATGCGATGTTTCCAGGGCTGATCAGGATGCCTATGCCATAGAATCTTACAACAGATGTCAGGCTGCACATACAAATGGTCACTTTAAACAAGAGATCATTCCACTTGAAATTAAGGACAAGAAAGGAAACGTGACCATCATTGATCAGGATGAAGAGCCTTTTGCAGTCAAATTCGATAAAATCCCGGGCCTAAAGCCCGTATTTTCGAAAGAAGGTACGGTGACCGCGGCAAACGCATCAACGTTGAACGACGGCGCTGCAGCACTGGTCCTGATGAGCGCGGAGAAAGCGCAGGAACTGGGTCTCAAGCCTCTGGCGAGAATCCTCGGCTATGCTGACGCCCAGCAAGCTCCGGAGAAGTTTACCACCGCTCCCGCGAAGGCAATTCCGCTGGCACTGGAACGTGCAGGCAAAACCATTTCCGATGTGGACTTTTTTGAAATCAATGAAGCTTTTTCTGTAGTCTCCCTGGCGAACAACCGGGCATTATCACTGCATCCGGCGCAGGTCAACGTAAACGGCGGGGCCGTGGCAATGGGTCATCCGCTGGGTGCATCCGGGGCACGGATTATCGTTACCCTGCTTTCCGTTCTCGAACAAAAGGGTGGTAAAATCGGCGTTGCCGGAATTTGCAATGGCGGTGGCGGCGCAAGTGCCGTCGTGTTGGAAAGGATAAACTAAAAAATGACATTGAAGTATTTTAAGACCTGCTTTACAGCGATTTGCATTTTATGCTCGGCACTTAACAGCCAGGCGCAGCAACGGTTGAACACTACGGATGCGCAACTGAACAGTTTCCAGGATTCTTTGATCCGCTTGAGTACCCAAACCTTCTCTGCGGGAAGCAATGTGGAACGCTTTTCCAGGAATGCCGAATTTGTAAAGCAACTTGTGGCCGCCCTGAAAACACCAGGCGCTTTTAGCTATGGATTTGATTCCTTGCAAAACATTTCCATCGTCAAATCTCCCGATGATACCTTCCGGATATTTTCCTGGTTTGTACCAACGGACTCCGGCACCTACCGTTTTTTTGGTGCTATTCAGATGCATACCAAAGATGGATCCTTGAAACTCTTTCCGCTTGTAGACGGAACGGAGACGTTTAAAGATGTCAATGCCGTAACAGACAACAAAAACTGGTTCGGAAGCCGTTACTACCAGATTGTGCCGATTGCGGGAAGCGGGAAACAACCACTCTATGCATTACTGGGCTGGAAAGGAAACAATAAGAAGACCTCCAAGAAAGTAATTGAGATCCTTTCTTTTGAAAACGGGTCACCGGTATTTGGAAAACCGGTGATCGAAGGAGAAAAAGGCTCGTCCCCTAAGAACAGGATTGTTTTCGAGTACAACAAACAAAATTCCATGACCTTGCAACTGGACAAAAATACTGGCATGATTGTCCTCGATCATTTGGCGCCCTACAACCCGGAGATGACGGGAAATTTTGAATACTATGCGTCAGACCTGAGTTTCGACGCGTACAAACCAGCAGCAGGCAAGCTGAAGCTCCTGGAGAATGTGGAATTGAAAAACGATCCGAATGCACAAGACGACTTATATATAGATCCGACAAGGAAGGATATTCCTGCTATTAAGAAGTTTTAGAGGCCCTTTCTCCAAATTAAATATTTGCGACTTTCATAATGTGTGGGTATCTTGCCCACTGTTTTATAACTTTTTTGATCAACACACAGATTTAAACACAATACAGAAAAATGGAAGAAATTCTACAACCGGAACATTTGTCGGGCAAAAAGGGACACCCTAAAGGCCTCTATGTTCTTTTCACCACAGAGATGTGGGAGCGTTTCAACTTCTACGGCATGCGTGCCTTATTGACACTTTTCCTGGTCAACGCGCTTGCATTTTCAGATAAAGACTCTGCAATTGTTTACGGGGGATTTCTTGGCCTCTGTTACTTAACGCCAATGCTGGGCGGGTTTGTGGCAGACAGGTACCTTGGAAACCGGAACTGTATAATGCTCGGCGGCCTTATTATGGGTATCGGTCAGCTGTGCCTGTTTCTGAGTGGCTCTACTTACGACACCAACCTCGACCTCGCAAAGAATTTGATGTGGCTGGCCCTTGCCATCGTTATCATTGGCAACGGCTTTTTCAAACCAAACATTTCCTCCATGGTTGGACAGCTTTATTCTAAAGGGGACAACCGCCTGGATTCTGCCTTCACCATCTTCTATATGGGGATTAACGTCGGTGCGTTCCTGGGAATGTCCATCTGCCCGTTCCTGGGTGATGTGAAAGTAGGCGAAGTTCGGGTAGTAGAAGCGTTTAGGTGGGGATTCCTGGCGGCAGGATTAGCCATGTTTTTTGGAACCATGCTCTTTTACTTTCTGAAGAACAAATATGTAGTCGACCCAGCCGGACGTCCTGTGGGAGCGAAACCGGACTTCTCCAAAGGGGGAACCCAAGAGGATGGTGAGGTGGAGAAAGCCAATTTCACAAATGGCGCACTCCTGTCATCCGCACTGCTGATGATCGTTTTGTATATCACATTTCATTACCTTTCAATTGACCCGAATCCCATAAAGAGCTGGGTTTACCCCTTCATCTATGCCGCTGCAATCTCGCTCGCGGTACTGATCTTAACGGATAAGTCGATCACGAAAATAGAGCGTGACCGCATTCTTGTGATGTACATCATCGCCTTCTTCGTGATCTTTTTCTGGTCGGCTTTTGAACAGGCGGGATCTTCGTTAACCTTCGTTGCGGATAAGCAAACCGACCTGAACTTCCTGGGTATTCAGCTCCCGCCAAGTTTCGTGCAGAATGCCAATTCCATCTTTATTGTTGTCTTTGCACTGCCGTTCAGCTGGTTGTGGCTAAAGTTACAGCAAAAAAACCTGGAGCCAATATCACCCGTTAAACAAGCAATCGGCCTGTTGTTACTGGCTGTGGGTTATTACATCATTGCCATTCAGATCGGGAAGATCGGAAACACCGGTAAACTGGCTGTACATTGGTTATTCGTCATGTACCTGTTTCACACCCTTGGCGAATTGTGCTTGTCTCCTATCGGCTTGTCGCTCGTAGCCAAACTTGCGCCAAAACGATTCTCTTCCTTGCTGATGGGTGTATGGTTTATCGGAAATGCAGCGGGTTACGCACTTGCGGGAACGCTTGGTGCATTGATCCCGCCAACCGGTGACAAGTATGAGTTTGCCGCTAAAAATGGAATAAACCTGCAGGGCATTCTGGATGGGTCCGTACAAGCTACATCGCAGCAGATTGCCATTCTAACGAAAGAAAAGATCGACCTTGTTTATCCGACCTTTGTAGGCTTTACCATCCACAACCTTTATGAATTCTTCATGGTCTTCGTAACGCTGTCCGGAGTAGCAGCCGTCGTGCTGTTCTTAATTTCCGGATTCCTGAAGAAGATGATGCACGGTGTGCGATAGCCACTGAAAAAACATATTTCAACCCGCAGTAATGACTTACTGCGGGTTTTTGATTTTAAATCAATAATTTCGCAGCATTTCCAATCATTTACTCCTTACGTGAAAGACAGCTTAGTAATTATACCCACATACAACGAAAAAGAAAACATTGAAAAGATCATCAGAGAAGTACTTGGGCTTGGTTATGGTTTTGACCTGCTGATCATTGACGATGGATCACCTGATGGTACAGCGGATATCGTTAAACGTTTGCAGCTGGAGTATTCGGGAAGTCTTTTTATTGAAGAGCGTATTGGGAAGCTGGGCTTGGGAACGGCCTATATTCACGGATTTAAGTGGGCACTGGCACATGGATATGAGTATATCTTTGAAATGGATGCAGACTTCTCCCATAATCCGAAGGACCTCATCCGCTTGAAGGAGGCCTGCCTGAAGGGGGCGGACGTTGCCATTGGTTCCCGGTATGTGAAAGGTGTAAATGTGGTCAACTGGCCAATGAGTCGGGTGCTGATGTCTTATTTCGCGTCGATGTATGTGCGCCTGATCACGGGGATAAACATTCAGGATGCAACTGCAGGATTTAAATGTTACCGGAGGATTGTTCTCGAAACCATCCCGATGGACAAAATTAAGTTTGTGGGCTACGCCTTCCAGATTGAGATGAAGTTCACGGCAATTAAATACCACTTCAATGTTGTTGAGGTGCCGATCATCTTCACAGACCGGACTGAGGGAGTTTCGAAGATGAGTACGCGTATCTTCAGGGAAGCTTTTCTAGGCGTTATCCAGATGAAAATACAGAGCTGGTTCCGGTCTTACAAGAGAGCCTAACGTTTGTGCTCCCGGATCATTTGTCCGAAATCTAAGCCTCTTGTCATCGCATCCAGGATCATCGTAAGGCGTTTTACCTTGGTGGGTTCGGTTTTCGCAGACTTGTACCAGTTGATGTAGTAGTTCTGGTAGGAACCGGGCATACTTAAAAACTGCTGCATGCAGGCGGGATCTTCCATTAAGCAAAGTTCCATTTCTGCCGGCATTTCATTTTTGAAGTCCCCGTGCAAGTTAAGTGTGACGGAGAGTAGTGCGCCAGCTTCTTTCTTCAGCTGTTTCCGCAAGGTTTGTTTAAGCGCCAGAATAAAATCGCCCTCGCCCATTGGTGTGAGCGACAGGCCTTCTACCGGGACGTTATCGAGTGTTCCTTTTACGCGATAGCTCTTTTTACAACCAGGGTTTAGCTGGTTGGCAAGAGCCGCCGGGATGAAGACATAACTCCAGCCCGTTTTTTCTCCCATCTCTTCAAAACGTTCTATTTCTGCATGGAAACTGATCATACCTAAAGATAGGACATCTGTTTAAAATTTCTCTTCTACACCCAGACCAAAAAGGGCAAAATCATACTTTACCGGATCTGTGGGATCCATTTCCTTTAACTTCGCGGTCAGGTTAACGGCAGTAAGCCAGTCGGTCTGCTTACGGCTAATCATCCCCAGCTTCCTGGCGACACGGTCCACGTGTACGTCGCAGGGGCAGATGAGGTCTGCCGGCTTGATGATGTTCCAGACGCCGAAGTCGACGCCGCAGTTGTCTCGCCGCACCATCCAGCGGAGGAACATGTTCAGCCGTTTGCAGGTGGATTTCTGCAGTGGAGAAGAGATATGCTTTTTTGTGCGGTGCGGGAAATCCGGCAGGCTAAAGAAATAGGCGCGGAAATGGTTTAGTGCATGTTCTGCACTGAAACTACTGATGTGGGAAAGATCATCCGGAAGGAACGCGGTTTCCAGCGTATCCGAGGTGGAATAGTGGTGGCGGAAGAAAGACACGAAGTACAGGAGATCGGTATCATTGAACGTACGGTGTTTAAAGCCCAGCAGCCTTTTCAGGTCTGGATCCTCATGGTTTATCATGAAATCATAGGGCGCATTGTCCATGCGCAGAAACAGCTCGTTGCATTTGTTGATGATGGTTTTGCGCTGGCCCCAAGCCAAAATTGCCGCAAAAAATGCGGCAATTTCGATATCCTGTTTACTTGTGTACTGATGTGGAATACAGATCGGGTCGTTCGTTATAAAGGCCGGGTTGTTGTACTCGGCAACTTTAACGTCTAAGAAGTCTTTAAGTTCTAGAAATTCCAACCGGACTAACTAAGTGCTTGTTCTAAATCTGCCAATAAATCGTCGATGTCCTCTACCCCAACGCTTAAGCGCAGCAGGTTATCGGTAACACCTACTTTCTCGCGCTCTTCTTTCGGGATGGATCCGTGTGTCATGCTGGTTGGGTGATTAATCAGGGATTCTACCCCGCCAAGTGATTCTGCGAGCGAGAAAACCTTAAAGCGGGAAGCCACACGATAGGTTTCGGCAAGATCCGCACCTTTCAGCGTGATGGAAACCATTCCGCCGAAACCACGCATTTGTTTTTTGGCGACCTCATGGTTTGGATGATCTTCAAAACCTGGCCAGTAGATCTTGTCAATCTTTGGATGGTTCTTCAGATAGCGGGCAATTTTCTCGCCGTTCTCGCAATGGGCCTTCATGCGCAGGTGCAAGGTTTTGATACCTCTTAGCACCAGGAAGGAATCCTGAGGTCCTGGTGTAGCACCACAGGCGTTGTATATAAACCAGAGGTCTTTATATAAGTTTTCATCATTTACCAGTAAAGCACCCATCACGACATCAGAGTGACCGCCGATGTATTTGGTTACGGAGTGCATGACGATGTCCGCACCCAGGTCCATTGGTGTTTGCAGGTAAGGTGAAGCGAAGGTATTATCTACGGTAAGGATGATGTTATTTGCCTTCGTAATTTTTGCAACACCAGCAATGTCGATAATCTGCATGGTTGGGTTGGTTGGCGTCTCGATCCATACCAACTTGGTTTTATCATTCAGGTAAGGCAGCATATTCTCCGGATTGGAAAGGTCCAGAAAATGAAACTTGACGCCATATTTCGCATAGATCTTGGTGAAGATGCGGTAAGAACCGCCGTAAAGGTCGTTCCCAGTGATCACTTCATCACCCGGTTGAAGCAGCCTCAACACGGCATCGGTGGCGCCCATTCCGCTGGAGAAAGCAAGTCCGTATTTGGCATTTTCCAGCGCGGCGAGGCAATCCTCCAGGGCCTTGCGGGTTGGGTTTGTGCCCCGCGAATATTCAAAGCCCTTATGATCACCCGGCGATTTCTGCCAGTAGGTGGAGGTCTGAAAAATCGGGGTCATGATTGCCCCGGTAGTTGGATCCGGTTCCTGACCGGCATGGATTGCCTTGGTGGCAAATTTCATATTACTTGTGTCGTTCATATGTCTCGGTTTTTAGGTTAGTAGGCCCTTGCAAATAATACCCGTTGAATAGACGGCTTACCAGAATATATGCAGATGCCGTCTTCCAGTTTATTATCTAAAGGAATACAGCGTATGGTCGCTTTTGTTTCTTCCTTTATTTTTTGCTCGGTTTCAGGTGTTCCATCCCAGTGTGCAGAGATGAAGCCGGCTTTACCATCCAGCAGTTCCTTGAACTCGTCGTAAGAATTCGCTTCCGTGATGTTGTCTGCCCGGAAAGCTTCTGCTTTGTTGTAAATATTCGCCTGAATTTCCTCCAGTAATTGTGCGATGTACAAGTCAAGTCCTTCCTGGGCGACGGTTTGTTTTTCGCGCGTATCCCTTCTGGCAAGTTCCACCGTACCGTTCTCCATATCACGGCCGCCGATGGCGAGGCGTACAGGTACACCTTTCAATTCATATTCAGCAAACTTGAATCCCGGACGTTGCGTATCGCGATCATCGTACTTTACGGAAATGCCCAATGCTTTAAGCTTTGGCATCAACTGATCTACGAAGGCGGAGATATTCGCCAGATCTTCGTCGCTTTTATAAATCGGAACGATTACCACCTGTATCGGGGCAAGTTTTGGCGGCAGCACCAATCCGGCATCATCACTGTGGGCCATGATCAGGGCGCCAATAAGACGAGTGGAAACACCCCATGAGGAAGCCCATACATGATCGATCTTACCTTCTTTATTGGTAAACTTCACGTCGAATGCTTTGGCGAAGTTCTGACCTAAAAAGTGTGATGTCCCGGCCTGAAGGGCCTTACCATCCTGCATCAGGGCTTCGATGCAATATGTATCCAAGGCACCGGCGAAACGCTCGTTAGGGGTCTTTTTTCCCCTGACCACTGGAAGTGCCATCCAGTTCTCAGCAAAATCAGCGTACACGCCAAGCATCTTTTCTGTTTCTTCAATCGCTTCTTCTGCAGTAGCGTGAGCGGTGTGCCCCTCCTGCCACAAGAATTCAGTCGTTCTTAAAAACAAGCGGGTTCTCATTTCCCACCGCACCACATTCGCCCATTGATTGATCAGCAACGGCAGGTCTCGGTAGGATTGCACCCATCCTTTAAAGGTGTTCCAGATGATGGTTTCCGAAGTTGGGCGAACGATCAGTTCTTCTTCCAATTTGGCAGTTTCGTCGACAATGATATTGCCATTTCCATCGTTTTTGAGACGGTAATGTGTCACAACAGCACACTCGGTGGCAAAACCTTCAACGTGGGAGGCTTCCTTCGAGAAAAATGACTTAGGAATGAACAAAGGAAAATAGGCGTTACTGTGCCCGGTATCTTTAAATTTCTGGTCCAAAACAGCCTGCATTTTTTCCCAAATAGAATAGCCATAAGGCTTTATAACCATGCAGCCTTTCACGGAAGAATGCTCCGCCAGATCAGCCTTTATAACAATATCGTTATACCACTGGGAATAGTCTTCATTTTTACTTGTAATACCTTTGCTCATAACTGATTGGAACGTTTTTTGTGTTAAATGACTTGTAGAATAGCCTACAAATCTATAAATTTATGGCTATAAAAAATTAAACACACACAAACAATTGATATCATATGAAACCCATCTATTTACTAACCGGTTTGCTTGCGTGGACAACTTTGGTTGTGACGTCCTGCTCGGCGCCTCGCATGGCGCAGCAAGCCAGCATCAACGATGATGTATACAACTCAACAGCCAGAGCTGTTGAATATCAAAAGCCAGCACGTTCACAGGCTCAACAATACCTGGATGAAGACACTTCCTACACAGTAGAAGATGACTACGGTACAAGTGATCCATATGCGGACATGGACTATTCTTCACGGATAAACAGGTTCTATTATGGCGGGCCTTTCCGTTCTTATTATGACCCGTATTTCGATGGCTTCTATGGCTACAACCCTTATTATTCTGGCTTCTCATTAGGTATCGGATTCGGATACGGCTATGGTGGCTGGGGCGGTTGGGGCAGTCCATTTATGGGCGGCTACTGGGGTCCATATTCAAGCTTCGGCTATAGTCCTTTCTGGGGATATTCCAGCTGGCCTTATGGTGGCTACTACGGTGGCGGATATCTTGGTGGTTACTATGGCGGCGGTTATATTGTTGGCAACAGAGGAAATGTTTCCTACGGCGGACGTCCTTCACGCGGAAGAGAAAACGGCTCCAGCTATACTGGCGGAGGCTCGGGATTTGGCCTGGGCACCGGTGCGACCAGAACAGTCAACGGCAATGTAGTTAACGGTAGAAGCAGGTCTGAACGTTACGGTGCAGACAGAGGTGTATCTGGAACCAACCCGAACAGAGGGGCAACACTTGATGCAAGGACGCGCACAAATAACGGTGTAGGCCGTCCGACACGCTCGGGTGAAGTTACACCAACCAGATCTACCAGACCACCGGAAAGATACAATGCACCGACCCGTTCGGAAAGGCCTACATACAGTGCGCCTTCTAACTACGGTGGCGGCGGCCGATCTACGGGTGGTGGCGGTGGTGCTTCAAGACCATCAAGAGGCGGAGGAAGAGGTTAATTTTACTTTCAAAAACACACATGAAAAAATTTATTTCAATGCTAGCCCTAGCCACAGTAGCTGGTACAGGCACATTATATGCACAATACGCGCAAGATGCACTACGGTTTTCACAAACCAACTACGGGAGTTCCGCCCGGTTTAAAGGACTTGGAAATGCACAGATTGGTTTAGGCGGTGACATTAGTTCACTAGGGGGCAACCCTGCCGGCCTGGGTATGTTTACCCGTTCTGAGTTCAGCATCACACCTGAATTCAACAATACGACTGCGAATGCGAGCTATCTGGGACAAAACAGCAAGGCAAACAAAGATCAGCTGAACCTGAATCAGGTAGGTGTTGTATGGTACAGCCCTATCGTTAAGAAAGCAGGATCTGACCTGAATAAAGGTGCTGTCAGTGTGGTATGGGGATTGGGTTACAACCGGAACAACGACTTTAGTTCGGAGTTTAGCTATGGTGGCCGGAATGCCAACAACTCCATTGCCGATTACTTCTCAGACCTGGCGAATGGCGCTGGCCAGCTTCCCGAAAATTTGAGAAGGGGATCCTTGGAGAAAATGGCGCTTGACAACTACCTTATTGATCCTATAGCGGGGAATAACACCAGCTACCAACCAGCTACCGACCTGAACAATGATCAGGTGCGTTATGAAAACAGGTACGGATCAACTTCTGAACTGAACGTATCGGCTGCGTTGAACATATCGAATCAACTGTATCTGGGTGCTTCCGTTGGACTTGTAAATCTACGGTACAACAGCAGTTCGGAATTTCTTGAATCCGGAAGAAACATATCAAGCGATCCGGAGAACGATATGGCCGGTGCAGATTACACCCTGTCTTACAGACAACATCAGGTTACTGATGGTGCGGGAATAAACGGACGTCTTGGTTTGATATTCAAGCCAGTTGAAAACGTCCGGGTTGGTGCGACATTCCAGACACCTACCTGGATGCATATTCAGGACAATACTGCGGAAGTTCTTGATACCCGCTACACCTCAGGAGGCACTACGACGGACTTCACCAATGTGGAAACCAACTACCCTTTTGAGTACAACCTGAGAACGCCTTACAAAGGTTCCCTGGGTGCAAGCGTGGTGATCGGAAACAATGCATTGATTTCCGCAGATGTGGACTATGTTGATTATTCAACGATGAAATTCAGTACTTCATCGAATTACGGTGGTTATGAAACAGTCAATGCGAACAATGCTGCAATAAAAAGGGATTATACCAACACCATAAACTATAGAGTTGGTGCAGAATATAAGATCGGGCTGCTTGCCCTGAGAGCCGGTTATGGCTTAAACGGAAGTCCATATAAAGCAGATCCGGACAATGTGTTTGAGATGAAATATTACAGTGGAGGTTTGGGTTACCGGTTTGCAAATTACTATGTTGACCTTGCTTACCAGCGCATGGAGACAACCAATACTTTCAGACCATACACGCTGGACGATCCAAATTTAACTGCGCCGCAGGCGAATATAGATGTTGCGAAGAACAATGTATTCCTGACTTTCGGTGTACGGTTCTAGGCTGATGGATATTTAAATATTAGCGACCATCTGGCTTATACAATTATTAGGCTGTGATCGCGACATGTTCTCTTAAGTTAGAAAGCCCTGGCAAAATTGCCAGGGCTTTCTTTTTATACAAACAATAATGTGTTCGTTGGGCTGGATGGTATGATGTTAAAACTGATACCGGTTAATTCTGAGCTCTACTTCCGGATCTTTTATCAGTTCCGGTGCATGATGCGGCTTTTTCCTTGCATCAATGATAACCGGCCCTTCGCATCCCCAATGTTTGTTCCTGGTAAAGCTGTCAATTCCATAGATGTCTGCAGCGGGATTGCTTCTCGTAAACGTTATCCAGACCAGATTGTTGATACTGGCCGCGGTAAACCGGGCGTCATCACAAAGCACGATCAGGGCAATGCCGCCCAAATCTGAATCTGAAAGTTGGTTGTTAAGTGCGTTCATTTCGAGTTCCGTCTGATTTTCATTCTGGTATGGAGCTCCTTGCAGGGCAATGACGCCGGGGATGGCTATCGTTGCATTGGTAAATGGACTGGGGTCGAAGGATGCCGGCAGATCCGGCGATAGCACACGCTTAACCTCCCCTGCTGCTGCGAACACAACCTTAGATCCTGCGTTTAATCCTTCTCCACTGTAATCAAGCGTGTCTATTGTTGTTTGGGTATGGAAGTGCAGGTCGCGGGAAAAATCCATTCTGGACAAGACATGCTGCAGAAATCTGGAGGCATCATGTGTATTTAAGGCTTCATCATCTTCACGTGCAGCTATAAAAACGTATTTGGCGAGACTGAGCTGATTTTTACCCAGAATGTGATTGGCTATGGTTAGTATCTCCTGAGGTTTCCTGTCCTGCAGATATGGCGTATACCTTTCGCTACCTATGGCAAAAAGAAGCGGATGGACACCTGCGGCATCAACAGCGTTTACTTCCTTCAGGCCGTGGATCTCCTGCGGCAGGGCAGATCCGGTAATTTCATGGATGAGGGCACCGAAGCTGGTATCCTCCTGAGGCGGGCGCCCGACGACAGTGAACGACCAGATGGCATCCTTGCGGTGATAGACGTTATGAACTTTGAGGAGCGGAAAAGGATGGGTTAAACTGTAATAACCCAAATGGTCGCCGAAAGGACCCTCTGGTTTATTCTCATGAGGCTGTACGGTTCCTGTAATGACGAAATCCGCATCTGCAGAAATGCAGAATCCTTCCTCATCGTAAAAATACCGGAAGCGCCTGTTTCCAAGTGCACCTGCAAAGGTAAGCTCGGACAAACCTTCAGGCAGTGGCATGACTGCAGCGAGCGGGTGTGACGGTGGGCCACCTACAAAGATGCTCACTTTCAGCGGCAGGCCTTTTGCATTTGCTTTCGACTGGTGTACACCAATCCCCCGGTGTATTTGATAGTGCAGGCCGATTTCCTGGTCCGGAACATAGTCGTTACCCGCAAGCTGAATGCGGTACATGCCCAGATTGGAATTCATCACTCCGGGTTTGTCCACATCCTCAGTGTATACCTGGGGCATGGTTATAAACGGTCCCCCATCCATCGGCCAGTTCACAATTTGCGGCAGCTGACTGATGGTCGTCTTTTCAAACGCAGATTTGAACAGGCCTTGTTTCAAAGGTAGGGCAGACAAGGCCGTCAGGCTAGAGCCGGCATACTTTAGCGGGTTCTTCAAAGCTTTAATGGGATCAGAACGCAGGGCTACCAGCTGCTCAACACTGCCCAGACTGTCGCGAAACATGAATTTTGAACGCTCGAGTGTACCAAACAGGTTCGACACTGCTGGAAATTTTGATCCTTTGATCTTTTCGAACAAAATGGCAGGGCCGCCTTGTTCAAAGATCCGGAGGTGAATTGCAGCCATCTCCAGATACGGATCTACTTCTCCCTTAATCCTGATCAGATGGCCATGCTTTTCTAAATCACTGACGCACTCGGCTAAACTTGAATATCCCATTGGAGTCAAAGGTATTAAAGAATTGTTGCTTTAGGAATGGAGTCGACATGAAAAAGCCATGCACTTAACGCGCCTTGGAAAGTTAATACTTCCGGGGTCGCATCAAGGGCATGGCCTTATATTATGTAACTGGATATTATTTTTTATCTGCAAACGAGCGCAGCATCCAGGTGTTCTTTTCTTTAAATTGCATGAAGCGGTTTACCATATCGTTTGTCCCGTCGTCACCAGCGATTTCTGTTGCTTCAAGAAGGTCACGTTCCAGTTCGATAAGCTTAGCCATATCTTCTAAAAGCGCATCCACCATAGCCAAATCTGCCATTCCAATGGTATCAATTTCTTTGATCTGAGACTCTTTAATGTAGTCGGCGAAACGACTGTGCGGCGGTTTGCCTAAAGTTAGCACACGTTCTGCAATCTCATCAATGGTTGTTTGTGCAGCAGTGTAAAGCTCTTCGAACTTCACATGAAGCGTAAAAAAGTTGCTGCCTTTTATATTCCAATGGCACCCTCTTAATTTTTGGTAATGAATATGATAATTAGCAAGATAGTCGTTAAGCAGGTCGACAACGGGCTTTACTTCTTTTTCATTCAAGCTTATTTCTTTTGCGTCCATGATATATTATATTTTAATTTGCAATGTTTTCCAACAAGTAGGTTTAACAAATGAAAGCCTAAATGGTTTTCGTTAAAAAGGCAAAACCGTACACTAGCAGCCCAATTTACACGTTTAGTATACAGTTTAGCTCTTACATATTATTCGTATACTTGTTCTACCAAATTTTATTAACCATTAATGTATAAATATTTTAGCATCTTATTAGTTGCAAGTCTAGCAAATATTTCCAGTTCTAAAGCAGAAATTCCAATAGATTCCATTGGTGTTGAAAATCTAAATGGAAAAAAGCTGATTATACACAAGATTGTTTCCCGTGACACGTACTATTCTATTGGCCGGAGGTACAATGTCTCCCCAAAGGAGATCATGACCTATAATGACAACAAATATCTTTCTATAGGCACGATCATCAAGATCCCAACGCTGATTAGTTTTAACGACGCGGGCAGCAGCTCTTCCAGCCCAGCGGTAACCAGCTCAGCTGCAAATCCACCAGCATCACAACAGATCGAATACGTTGTAAAAGCGAAAGATAACCTGAATCAAATTGCCATTAAACATGGCACGACGGTTAACGAGATAAAACGCATAAACCGTTTAAGTTCTTCACATTTACATATTGGCCAGGTTTTGCTGCTGCCCGCAAAAGCCACTGATGCGGCAGGGAGCGCAGCCACAATGCCAGAAACATCAGGTGCTTCAATGCCAATGAAGGCAGACTCGGCTAAGTGGGGAAAGACGCAAACGGGATCACCAGCTACACGAAATAATTCTACACCTGCAGCGGCTGGTCCGGCTTCCGGTAGTGCTGCGAATTCAACATCAAACACGGCAGCAAATCCGCCTGCGCCGGAGCAATTTCTGGAACATACCGTACGCTCAAACGAGACCATGTACTCGATCGCCACAACATACCACATGACGATGGATCAGCTAAAAGCGAAAAATAACCTGACTGGGAATTCCCTTCGGGTTGGCCAAAAACTGCTGATTCGTGGTCAATATGGGCAAGTACCAGAGCAAGGTCCGTCAGTGCCACTCACCACAGGTGATACCACCCTGAAAGACCCTTCCTTAAGAGGTGCACCAAGCAGGTATGGTTTAAATCAGGTGGATGAAAAAGGTACTGCGGCCTGGATTACTGATCCGGACCTGGATCCTTCGAAAATGCTGGTTTTGCACCGCAGTGCACCAATTGGTACGATCGTAAAAGTAACGAACCCGATGACGAACAGGTCAACATTTGCAAAGGTCGTCGGAAAATTCACCGAGAACGAGTCGACCAAGGATGTGATCATTGTTATGACGAAAGCAGTAGCAGAGTCCATTGGTGCCCTGGATAAGAGATTTTTTTGCAATTTAACATACAGTGGACAAGAGGTTGAGCAACAACAACAGCAGTAAGAAGCCGTTTATAATAGGTGTAGCAGGAGGTAGCGGTTCGGGTAAAACATTTTTTTTGAAATGCTTTTTACACCATTTTAGCTCAGAAGAAGTTACTTTAATCTCACAGGACGACTATTACCGGCCGAAGTCGGAGCAGCACGTAGATGAGAACGGATGGATTAATTTCGATTTACCAGAAGGCATTGACGACGAGAAGTTATTGTTGGATCTTAAACGACTTATTGCGGGTGAATCCGTAGAAAAAAAGGAATACACCTTCAATGTGAACGAAGAAAATGCAAGGCTGTTGAAGATCCCTTCTGCGCCGATCATCATCGTGGAAGGACTTTTTGTGTTTCATTTTAAAGAACTTGCAAAGCTTTTCGACCTGAAAATATTCATGGATGCAGATGAGGAGGTTACCCTAAACAGACGAATTTCAAGGGATGGAATGGAACGGGGCTATTCCCGGGATATGGTTATGTACCAGTGGGTGAACCATGTTTTGCCGGCGTACAAGAAATACCTGCTACCTTATAAAGGAACCTGCCATAAAGTAATCCTGAATAATAAACATGTTGCAGACGATATCATTACCGCTTCGCGGGAAATATCAGAAGATTTAAGGACAGTACTATTCTCCTGAGGTTTACCTGAACGCATCCTCAAGCTATTGATCACACTGGTGTGTGCGAAATGGCTTTTCTTTTTTAATCCAGGTTCATTTCAGGGGCATCCTCGTCGGCAATCAGCCTTCCCGCAGTAGCATTCCTGATGTAATCAACAGACACACCCGGCGCACGCTCCAGAAGCTTGAAGCCGCCGCCCGGCATGACGTCCAGCACGGCAAGTTCCGTTACAATTTTCTTGATGCACCTTACCCCGGTAAGAGGCAATGTGCACTGCGGCAAAAGCTTGCTCTCCCCTGCTTTATTAATGTGCTGCATGGCGACAATGATGTTCTTCGCAGAAGCAACGAGGTCCATCGCACCGCCCATACCCTTAACCATTTTTCCAGGAATTTTCCAGTTGGCAATATCTCCGTCTTCCGAGACTTCCATGGCACCAAGGATGGTGAGATCTATCTTCTGGCTCCGGATCATGCCGAAGCTCAATGCCGAATCAAAGATGGAACTTCCAGGAAGCGTTGTTATTGTTTGCTTTCCAGCGTTGATAAGATCTGCGTCTTCCTCTCCCTCGAAAGGAAAGGGTCCCATACCCAATAAGCCGTTTTCAGATTGCAACACAACCTGTACATCAGCGGGAATGTAGTTGGCAACCAGTGTAGGAATGCCAATTCCGAGATTGACGTAAAATCCGTTTTTTATTTCTTGTGCGATTCGTCTTGCGATGCCGTTTTTATCTAACATGATTGCTTTCCCTGGTTCTTACGGTACGTTGCTCAATTCTCTTTTCGTAGTTGCTTCCCTGAAAGATCCGGTGAACGAACACGCCGGGCGTATGAATGTGATCCGGGTCCAGTTCCCCGGCAGCGACCAGATGTTCTACCTCTGCGATTGTTATTTTGCCTGCTGTCGCCATTACGGGATTGAAGTTCCGGCTGGTAGACCGAAAGATCAGGTTGCCTGCGGTATCTCCCTTCCAGGCCTTCACCAACGCAAAGTCAGCTTCAAAGGCGTATTCCATCAGGTATTCCTTGCCATTGAATATCCGTATCTCCTTACCTTCCGCAACCTCCGTACCGACACCTGCCGGGGTGAATATAGCGGGCATCCCGTACCCTGCCGCAAGGCAACGGGTTGCTAGGGTACCTTGTGGGATGAGTTCTACCTCGAGCTCACCGCTAAGCAGCTGCCGCTCGAACTCTGCATTTTCACCTACATAAGAAGAAATCATCTTTTTTACCTGACGTGTCTTCAGGAGGAGTCCGATGCCAAAGTCATCTACCCCTGCATTGTTGGAAATGCAGGTAAGTCCTTTCACTCCCCTGTGCACCAGTGCAGCGATGCAATTCTCCGGAATTCCGCAAAGACCAAATCCGCCGAGCATGAGTGTGCTGCCGTCCTGGATGTCCTGGATCGCTTCTGCAGCGCCGGAAACAACTTTATTGATCATATATTTGGTTTCCAGCTAAATTATCGATTAAAAATTAATCCGCCTAATTGAAATAGACATAGGTGATTCCGTCGCCTCCGCGGTCTTGATGCTCATCCTCTACCCGGTTTACCTGGCTGTATTTTTTTAAATACTCTCTTATTAGTTTTCTTAATATACCATCGCCTTTACCGTGGATGATCTTTACGTAAGGAAAGCCGAGCATGATTGCTTTATCCAGGTATTTCTCGACCTCATAAATGGCACTCTCCCCGCGCATGCCTCTGAGGTCCAGCTCTGCATTGAAGTTTGTGATTGCATCAGAAATCCGTCCGGAGAAAGAGTTTGCCTGAACGACCTTTTTCGCCTGCTTATTGCTGATTTTTTGCACGCGGTCCTTTTTAACCACGGAACGCAAATCGCCCATGGCCAGAACCAGATTCCCCCGGTTGATCTCTATGACCTGACCCGTATTCTCCGAATTGAGTAATTGTACCCAGTCGCCAACTGCTATCGGACCATTTACAGCCACAGGCACTTCAGGCTTCTTCTCTTCCTTTACCTGATTCATCACCAGTTGCTTTTGCAGGTTTTGCCTAAGCTCTTTGGTTACCTGCTTGTCAGCTTGATTTTCTTTGATTTCAGCAATGGTATTTTCGACGAGCTTGTTGGCATCTTTGATGATCTTCTGCGCCTCCAGCTTGGCTTCCTTGATCAGGACTTTTTTATTTTCCTCCAAGAAGGCTTTGAGCTTTTCGTTCTCAGACACCAGGTTCTTCACTTTATTCTGTTGATTAGAAAGGTTGACCTTGGTATCGTATATTTGCTTTTTCTCGCGTTCCAGGTCGACCAACAGGCTGTCGATGCGGTTCTGATTGGTTCCCGTTTTTTCTCTGGCAAGTTCAAGCACCTCTTTCTGCAAACCTATATTCTGCGCAATCTCAAAGGCATAGGAACTACCGGGTTTACCGATCTCGAGTACATATAGCGGACGCATTTTTTCATTATCAAACAACATGGAGGCATTTTCCAGGCCCGCTGTGGCACCTGCAAACAGCTTGAGGTTGGAGTAATGCGTAGTGATTACGCCCCTTACCTTTTTGTTGTTCAAGACTTCGAGCACGGCTTCGGCCATAGGCCCGCCGAACTGCGGATCGGTACCGGTTCCAAACTCATCGATCAGCATCAAGGACTTGGGTGATGCATGTGCGACGAAATAACGCATTTTGGTCAGGTGTGCGCTGTAAGTACTCAAATCGCTCTCTATGGATTGATCATCACCGATATCGGCGAAAATATTTTCGAAGATACCTACTTCACTGGATTCGTGCACGGGAATTAACAGTCCTGCCTGAATCATAATCTGAAGCAAGCCAACAGTCTTCATGCAGACTGATTTTCCACCTGCATTTGGCCCCGAGACAAGCACGATCCTCAAGCTTTCATTGATGTGGATGTTTAGCGGTACGACTGTTCTTTTTTCGGCTTTGAAAGACAGGAACAACAGTGGATGACGGGCATTGATCAATTTGGTTTTCGCCTCTTTAATCAGCACCGGCATATCTGCCTCCACCTCTATCGCAAACAAAGCCTTAGCACGTACAAAATCCAGCTTGGTCAGGAACCCATGATAAGACAATAATAAAGGCGTGAAGGGCCTTAAATCATTAGTGAGTGCGATTAGGATTCTGATGATCTCTCTTCTTTTCTCAAATTCGAAATCGCGGAGTTTGTTGTTTAAAGTAAAAACCTCTTCCGGCTCCATGTAAACGGTCTGCCCGCTGGCCGACTCATCATGAATAAAGCCTTTCAGCTTACGCTTATTTTCAGCCAGCAGGGGAATACACATCCGTCCGTCACGGATGGTGAGACTGCCATCAGCAACCCAGTTCTTGGCGACCGCCTGTTTATATATGGAGTCCATACGCTTTCTCACCTCCTGCTCTCCTTTAGAGATCTCAGTAATGATATCCAGCAGGGCCGGAGAGGCATTGGGTTTGATCTTTCCCTTGGGATCCAATACCGTCTCGATTTTTTTGAGAATATTCTTTTCTACAGGAAGGTGTTCAAAGAGTGCTTCCAGGTTCGGGTAAATTTCGCTGCGCTCCTCAAAAAAGCGGATCACCGTGAATACCGTTTGAAGGGATGTGTACATCTGGAAGAGCTCATCTTCCATCAGATAGCTTCCTTCTGCCCTGATCTTCTCCGCCAGATATTTCAGATCAAAAAATGCACTGATCTGTAGTGGTTCCTGATTCTCCAGGATGCTCTTAAATTCTTTGGTTTGTCGTAGAAACTTGTTGATCTGATCAAACTTGGTCATGACCTGCATTTTGCTCACCAACTGCCGGCCCATAGGGCTTAAGCAGTTTTCACTGATGAGTTGCTTGACTTCCTCAAATCCAAGTCTTTCTAAACAACTATCGGGATATATCATTTTTTAATTTCCGGTTTAGTGGTTTTTTTCTCTAATGCCACCTTGGTTTTTTGCAGATCTGCTTTAATGTCGTCGTACATTTCCGTTAACAAATCGGGATGCTTGTAGTAGTAATCCATAGACTTCGTGTATGTCACGGAATCTACCTTAAACTTCTTATAGATGCCTTTATAATAGGCTGCGGACACTTTTCTGGCTGAATCCGGCGTTCCGATGGTGCTGATGTAACTGTCGACAATATGAATATCAAATAGAATCTTCTTCATTTTGTCTGGCTGAATCAACGTCTCCGGAACACTTTTGGATTTACAACATACTAAAGAAAAACAGAGCAAGCCAAGGGAGAGAAATTTCCTCATTTAGTTAAAACATTACTATTTCTTAGCCTTTATAGACTAAGGTTATTAATTTTACCAAAAATACTGATTAATGGCCATAGCGGATAACTTATTAAAATATAAAAACGAATTAGAGGCCCGTGCGGTACAACTGGTAGCGGTTTCTAAATTTCAGGATGCAGATGCAGTACTGGAGGCCTACAATGCCGGACAACGTGTATTTGGCGAGAATATTGTGCAGGAACTGGTAGACAAACAAGCCCTTCTTCCTAAAGACATTGAATGGCACCTGATCGGTCACTTACAAACAAATAAAGTAAAATACATTGCGCCTTTTATTTCCGTTATTGAGTCTGTGGACAGCCTCAAGCTGCTTCAGGAGATCAATAAACAAGCGCTAAAAAACAACCGTATAATCGACTGTTTACTGCAGGTTTATATTGCCGATGAGGACACCAAATTTGGGCTCGCATTTGACGAAGTCGTTGAACTGTTAAGATCCGATGAATTTCAGCAGTTGAAGAATGTCAGGATCATCGGTTTAATGGGGATAGCGAGCAACACTGACGTGGAGAAACAGATCCGCGACGAGTTTGAAGAACTTAAAGTTCTTTTCGACGGAATTAAGCTCAGCTACTTCCGGAAAGATGATGCCTTTAAAGAGGTTTCTATGGGTATGTCTTCAGATTATAAAATTGCAGTTGAAGAAGGCAGTACGATGGTTAGAATCGGCAGCAGCATTTTTGGATCGAGAAAAAAAACAAAGGAATCATGAGTGTAGACATCAGATTTGCCGTTGAAGCGGATTGCGAACGCCTTTTGGAACTGATCCATGAGCTTGCTGTGTATGAAAAAGCTCCGCAGGAGGTTACGGTTACGCTGGAAGAATTTGTAGCCGCTGGATTTGGCGAGAACCCGGTGTGGAAAGCTTTTGTAGCCGAAACCAATGGCATAATTTTGGGCTTCGCACTATACTATACGCGATACTCGACCTGGAAAGGGTGCCGGCTATATCTCGAGGATTTTATTGTTACTGAAAATGCGCGTGGACAAGGAATCGGCAAGTTGCTCTTTGAAGCCGTAATGCAGGAAGCTAAAGAAAAAGGATATAATGGCATGAGCTGGCAGGTACTGGATTGGAATGCTCCAGCCATTAATTTCTACAATAGATACAATGCATCTCTGGAAGGTGGCTGGCTCAATGCTTCATTTTCAAAAAATCAGATCGAGCTATATTGAGAGCAAACATCCACAGTTTTTAAGAAATTTGGTTCTGGCGCGGCCCTCTGGAAAAATTCCAGCATCGCTTTATCACCGTTGAAAACAATGAAACCATGAGGAAAATATTATTTGTTATAATGTGCACTTTCTTTTTCGCGTGTCAGAGCGACAAAAAAGGAGATCAGTCTAATGACTCCACAATTGTAGAGCACCGTGCAAAGACCGACACCCTGACCTTCAATTATGATTCATTAAAGGTATATAGCAGAACACCTTTGTCCACAGACAAACATGTTACAGATACGTCGAAGGCCGTAATCATGTATCCAGTTTTTCAAGATTCCATTCTGAACAAGTTTCTAGAGCAACAGGTATGTAAAGTGGCAAATAACAACCCGGACGTGAACTACTCCACGTACAAGGAACTCGCAACTGATTTCATTGCGCGTTACGATGACTTTCGGAAAAACAACGATGACAATATTCAAACTTGGTTTTTAGACACCCAGCTGTATGTTTTGCTTCAAAAACCGGGCTACATCTCGCTTCGGTTGGACAATGTAGACTATGCTGGCGGTGCACACGCAAATCCCACTTTCACTTACCTGAATTATGACTTGAACAGACATCAGTCCATCCCGCTGGATTCCTTACTGAAAACAGGGAGTCGGTCGAAACTTGAAGCAATCGCCGAGCGCATATTCCGCAAAAACGAAGGTCTCTCCCCAACCCAAAGCTTCGAAAACACTTATTTCTTTGAGAACGGAAAATTTCGCATCAATGAAAATTACACGCTGACCCGGCAGGGCATTGAATTCTTGTATAATCCATACGAGATCAAATCTTATGCAGAAGGGATTACCAAACTGCTCATCCCGTATGCAGAAATTAAAGACTTAACGAAACCAAACTCCATCATTTCCACATTCCAATAAACATGCAGGTATACAAATTTGGCGGCGCATCCATATCCAGCGCAGCCGCTATTAGGAACATGTGCAGTATTGTTCAGAACTTTAACGGTGATAAACTCCTTATCGTAATTTCTGCGATGGGAGATGTAACCAATAGACTGGTGTCGCTATCCGAGGCTTACCTGCGTGGTGACGAAAGTGCTCATAAGCTGCTCGATGAAATAAAAGCCTTCCATTTTAACGTATTGGAGGAGCTTTTTGACAGACCTGCGCACCCCATTTTTAATGAGATTGCAAATGCTTTCGTTGAAATAGAGTGGATCCTGGAGGAAGACGCAAGCGATGATCCGGATTACATCTACGATCAGATTGTTTCCGTTGGTGAAGTGGTATCCACTAAGATTGTTGCTGCTTATTTAAATTCCATCGGCTGTAAGGCGGCATGGGTTGACGCGCGCAATTACATCAAGACTGACAATACCTACAAGGAGGCTAAGGTGGATTGGGACAAGACAACTCAGGAAATTCTAAAAAATTTACCAAAGATCTTGGAGGATCAGCTGGTCATTACGCAGGGATTTATTGGTAGCACGAGTGAAAACTTCAGCACCACACTAGGCCGCGAAGGCTCAGATTACTCGGCTGCAATTTTTGCTTCCTGCCTTGATGCATCGGCATTAACCATCTGGAAGGATGTCTCTGGCGTTTATAACGCAGATCCCAAGTGGTTCAAAGAAACAGAACGTATTCCCAAGCTATCGTATCACGACGCCATCGAACTCACGTATTATGGCGCCACGGTTATTCACCCCAAGACCTTGAAACCGCTTCAGAACCGGAACATTCCGCTATATGTGAGATCGTTCATCAGGCCAGATGAGCCAGGTACAGACATAACAGCTTTGCCCACACCTTCGCCAGTTCCTTCGTTCATATTCAAGGTAAACCAGGTGCTTATTTCTATTTTTCCTAAGGATCTGTCTTTCATTATCGAAGAAAACTTAAGTGATATATTTCGCATCTTCCACTCCCACCGGGTGAAAGTTAACACGATGCAAAATTCTGCAATTAGCTTCTCGGTAAGCGTTGATTACGATGAAAATACAACTCAGGAACTTTTAGATGATCTTTCTAAGTCTTACCGGGTGAAATACAATACGGACTTGGAACTGGTTACAATCAGGTATTACAATCAGGAAACCATCGATCGGGTGACGGTTGGTAAGGACATCATACTCGAAGTTAAAAGCCGCCATACCTGCCAGATGGTTATGAAAAACAAGCAGCTTGAATAAACATATTCTATCATCGGACGTTCAGGATTTCATCAACAGTAATTTAAACGCGGATGTTCACCGGATTGCCATGTCCAGGAGCCAGTTTCCGAATGTTTCATCACAGGAACTGGCCGAACAAATTTCTTCGAAAAAGAAGTCTGCAAAAAAGTTGCCCACCTGGTTCACCCGCGACTTGATCTATTATCCTCCACTACTCTCTGTAGAACAGTGTTCCTCAGAAGTTACGGCATCTTACAAGTCCTCCTTGATTAAGGGGGAAACGGTCGTGGATCTTACTGGCGGCTTCGGGGTTGATTGCTACTACTTCGCCAAAAATGCAAGAACCGTTGCTCACTGTGAGATAAACAAGGATCTTTCTGAAATTGCCCGCCACAATGCTTTTGTGTTGACAGCCACAAACATCTCTTTTTTGCCAGAAGATGGGCTTGAGTACGTCAGAACTTCAAAGGTACAATTCGGCACGCTGTATATAGATCCTGCAAGACGGAGCACGAGTGGCAAAGTATTTCTTCTAAAAGATTGCACGCCAAACGTAGTTGAGCAACTTGATATGCTCCTTTCGAAGGCAGAGCGGATTATCATCAAAACATCGCCTCTCCTGGATATTTCTGCCGGTATTAGGGAGCTGAAGCATGTGTCCGAAGTACAGATCATAAGCACCAGGAACGAATGTAAAGAGCTACTTTTCATTATCGATAAAGATTATACCGGCCCAATTAAGATTTCAAGTGTCGCAATCAATAAAATTATTAAACAGATCACGTTTAATGAAGCCGATGCAGAATCAGCATCTTTAATTACGGAGGGCCTAGGAAAATACTTGTATGAACCAGATGTCGCATTGCTTAAAAGCGGCAAATTCAACGCGATTTCCAAACAATTTGGCCTTAAAAAGCTAGACAGCCAAACGCAGTTGTATAGTGCAGATATACTTAGGGATGAATTCCCAGGCCGAATATTTCAAATTGACGAGTCGGTTTCTATTTCTAAGTTTAAAAAAGAAAAAAACCTGATCGGAAATGTGATCTCGAGAAATTACCCGGACAAGCCGGAGCACCTCATAAAACAGTTTAAAATCAAACCTTCAACTGAGCATTTCTTGATCTTCACCAAAGTAAACAACTTAGGCTATATTCTCCTTAAAACACACATTCTTCAGTATTATTGATTATGCACACCTAGTTAAACACACGGTATTAGCTCTGGATGAGCCCGCTTCGCAAAAGAGATCGCTTTAAAACAAAGTAGGCTTCTTGGTTGTAAACAAGAAGCCTTCATTCACAAGCTATACTGGCCTACTTGTTAGGTTGAGGCGTTGTCCTTAAGTACGGTTTTATAACCTTATGCCCCTTTGGAAATCTTTCTGGAATATCCTCTGTTTTGATGCTGTTCATGACCACTACATCATCTCCATCCTCCCAATCAGCGGGAGTTGCAACGCTGTATTTTGCAGTTAGCTGCAAAGAATCAATTACGCGTAAAACCTCGGTAAAGTTCCTTCCGGTAGATGCCGGGTAAGTAAGCATTAACTTAATCTTCTTATCCGGAGAGATAATAAACAATGAACGTACCGTCAGGGTTTCAGATGCATTTGGATGGATCATATCATAAAGGTCAGCGACCTTTTTGTCCTCATCAGCAATAATAGGAAACTCTACGTTCGTATTTTGTGTCTCATTGATATCGTTAATCCAACCCTTGTGTGATTCTGCAGAATCCACACTTAATGCAAGTACTTTAACGTTTCTTTTTTCAAACTCATCTTTCAATGAAGCAGTGCGACCAAGTTCCGTCGTACATACCGGAGTGTAATCTGCCGGATGAGAAAACAACACGCCCCAGCTGTCACCCAGAAACTCATAAAAATCTATTTTGCCTACCGATGTTTCTGCCTGGAAATTGGGAGCAGTATCCCCTATTCTTATGCTCATGTTCGTCTTTTTTATTGATAAATTAATATTACCTGAATTTAGGCATCAATTATGAAAAAGAGTATGGTTAATTGGAAATAAATGTCAAATTTGGCAGTCCCGCACCCAATTCCCTGTTAAATGTTTTTACCGTGACATCTGCCAATGCAGGGGTATCTGCCTCGTCCTCCTGATGCAGGAAAAAGTATACCGTTGTAAGTCCTTTTTCGATCCAGGATTTAAGACGCAACGCCCATTCCTGTATTCGTTTCTCATCCAGTGAAAGCATTTTGCTGCCGTTCCCTTCAAAACGAATGAAAGCCTCGGGTGTAGTCAGTTCCATGTGCAGCAAGTCGCGGCGCCCGTTTGTATCCGTCAAGACAGCACCCATCTTCAATTCAGCAAGCAGTGTAAAAAGACGTTCCCTGAGCTCCTGTTCTGCAAACCACAAACGATTCCGCAACTCCACAAAAACTTGAATATCTTTGGGAAGCGATCTTAAATACCCTTCTAATGCACTAAAATCGTTAGGGGCAAAGGTATCGCCAAGTTGCAAGAAACAAGGCCCCAAATAGCTACCCAAGCCCTCGATATTCTTTATAAATAGCTCCGTAGGTTTCTCGGCACCTTTTAATTTTTTAAAATGGGTAATCGACCTCGGGAACTTTGGAACGAACTTAAATCCAGGCCTGGCATTTTCCGCGACTTTTTGTTTCCAGCTTTCAACAGCTTTCACGGTGGGAACGTTATAGAAAGACGCATTCAGTTCAATGGAGTTAAACTGCTTTGCGTATTCATCCAGGAAATTCGCGGACTTCGTATCTTTAGGATAAATCAGGCCCTTCCATTCATCTCTGCCCCACTTTCCGCAGCCAATATAAAAACGGGCATTTTCAGCCCCAGTTCGTCCATTTAACGTGCTTCGTGTGAAGGTGCCATCAGGCGGAAGGGTGAAATTTACAAGTTCTAGGTCTTCCGCAGTTATTTTTCCGAATTCCATAAATCTTTAAACGTAAAAACCCTGAACACACACAAATGGTTTCGGGGTTTTCAGCGAGCGCCACTACTTTAGCTAGTTGTACACCTTTATCATAAAAACATAGTCCTGAATTTTCTCGATCTGCCTGGTCCGTATTAAGCCTTGCAATGGATTTTTCTTGTTCATCGCTACCGTTCTGCCCAAAGAGTCTTGAGGGATCGCACGAAGTGCATCCAAGATGTACTTGGACTTAATCGCATATGCAGCACCATCCACCTGACTTTCCTTTGCACTGATCACACCAATCACATTACCCTCATTGTCTAGTAACGGACCCCCGCTATTTCCTGGATTTACACGAATATCCACCTGGTAAGACAAGCTGTCTCCACCAAAACCGGTGTTAGAGCTTAAGTAACCCTCACCCAGAACCACATCGTCTTTCGGATAACCCAAAGTATATACATGCTCACCCATCCCAGAGTTGAACTTTTTAAGTTTATAGGGTAAAGTAGATAGCGACTGAAAAGCGGTATCAACAATCTTTAAAATTGCAAGGTCATATTGCGGATCCTGGTATACAACTTTTACTTTGTAAGAATCCCCCCTGCTGTTCTGCACATAGATAGAATCTGCCTTATCAATTACATGATAATTTGTACATAGGTAGCCATTCGCGGTCAAAGCGAAACCAGTACCACCAAATTGTGCAGGTCTGGCCGCTGGGCTTTCAGCCTTATTCTTAGAATTCACGTTACGGATCAACCTGTTCTGTGAGTTCTTGATTTTCACAAGCTCCCTGCGCATCATTTCATAACTACCATTCTGCTTGGTGCTATGCTGTATAGAATATATAGAAACAAAAGCCAACACCAGGAAGGATGCTGCAACGGCAAAGGCCGACTTATTCTTCCGCCACAGGTTCACAACATAAGAAGGATGTGGCTTGTACTGCTCAGATAAACCCTCCACATCTATATCCGCATGTAAATTATTGAGCGTTTCTTTCAATCTCGCGTTTGAAGAATACTCATTCAATGAATCTAAAAACACCTTATGGGTAACCACCTTATGATCTACCTGAGGATCACTGGCGCGCAGTTTTTCAAATGCCTCCCGCTCTTCAACCGTAAGTTTGTCATTAAGATAATCTTCAATTATAGCCTCTAAATCCATTTCATTCCTCATAACCTCTCAAATTTGAAAAAACAACTTCTTTAATCGCTGCAGACATTTATATTTCTGCGTCTTTGCATTGTCCGTATTGGTATAACCAAACTTCTCAGAAATATCCTGCATGGATAAATTGTTTATATAAAAGTCCTGAATAATCGTCTTACAGGGTTCGCCCAGTTGCGCCAATGCAGCCTCCATTTTATCAAACTGCAAATCTTTCTCTTCATGCACCTCTACATCCTCTTCAACTGCAATTACATCTTCAAACTCCGAAACGTTGTTTGTTTTCTTGCTCTGCCGCGAAAGTTTCTTCAGCCAGATACGTCTGCTTACCGAATAGATGTAGGTCTTTAACTTACTGGTTAACTCAAAATCCCCGCTTTTAATCTTGTTATACAAAACGATGATTGCCTCCTGATATACATCTTTCGCATCATCCTCATCGCCGTTATTGTTAACTATAAATTGGAGTACCATTGGAAAATAACCGACGTACAACCTATTTAGCGCCTCTTCTGAGTTATTTATTATTCCTAAAACAACCTCTCTATCTGTTGGAACTGAACTGCTTAACTTCTTAGTCACTAATTAATACGTTTATACGTGAATGGTAACCCAAGGATAGGAAAAAAATATAATTTAATTTTTTCGGAAACATGGGTTACCTTTTAATCTTATGGGTATTAATCTGTAAAATTAATTAATTATTTAAAATACAATTAGGATGAAAAACTTATTTAAATTCGGCTTTTTAGCATTAGCAATTTCTTTATCAGTAGCAGCTTGCAGTTCAGAAGGAAGCGGTTCTGGATCTGATACTACAGCAACTGATTCGTCAGCTATCATTACTGATACTACTGGTGTTGATACTACAATCACTGATTCAACTGTAAAAGATACTACTGTTTCAGTTGAAACTACTAAAGAAGAAGTTAAACACTAATTTAGCTTTACTTATAAAGAAGGTCCTGAAATAATATTCAGGGCCTTTTTTTTGTGCCTTTATCTTTCAAATACAGCCTCATAAAGATAAAGAACGAATAAATGTTACCTTTGTGATGTACAAATTTAGTTTACTTCATGAATTTCTCAGCACTTCAGGCCATCTCTCCCATCGATGGTCGTTACAGACAGACTACCCAAAACCTCGCCCAGTATTTTTCCGAGTCCGCACTTATCAAATACCGGGTGTTCGTAGAGATCGAGTACTTTATTTCCTTATGTGAACAAGGCTTGCCCTCACTACTTGATTTTGACAAAAACCGATATCCTGAGCTTCGCTCCATCTACACCAACTTCAGCGAGGCCGATGCACAGGAAGTAAAAGAAACAGAGAAAGTCACCAATCACGACGTAAAAGCCGTAGAATATTTCATCAAGAAAAAGTTTGATGGTCTTGCCTTGCAGCCATATAAAGAATTTATACATTTCGGACTGACCTCTCAGGACATCAACAATACCGCTATACCATATACGTTCAAACTCGCACTAGAAGAAGTCTATTACCCAAAGATCCAACAGCTGATCGACCGGGTAAATGCACTTGCTGCCGAGTGGAAAGACATCCCGCTTCTCGCGCATACCCACGGCCAGCCAGCCTCGCCAACCAAACTTGGCAAAGAGTTCCTGGTGTTTTCAGAACGACTGCAGGTTCAGCTTCAGCACTTGAAAGCCGTTCCAAACAACGCCAAATTCGGCGGAGCCACGGGAAACTTCAATGCACATCACATTACCTACCCAAACATCAACTGGATTGAATTCTCCAACAATTTTGTAAACAATACCCTCGGCTTAAACAGGGCTCAATACACTACCCAGATTGAACATTACGATCAGTTCGCAGCACAATGTGATGCCTTGAAGCGAATAAACAACATCATTATCGATCTCGACCGGGACATCTGGGCATATATATCTAAAAACTATTTTAAGCAACGGATTAAAGCCGGTGAAGTGGGTTCTTCTGCAATGCCACACAAGGTGAACCCTATTGATTTCGAAAATGCAGAAGGAAATGCTGGCCTGGCCAATGCCTTATTTGAATTTCTTGCTTCAAAACTTCCCATTTCCAGGTTGCAACGTGATCTAACAGACTCTACTGTTCTACGGAATGTAGGTGTTCCCGTCGCGCATACTATGATTGCAATTTCATCTACCCTTAAAGGGCTTGATAAATTATTATTAAATCAGGAGGCCATAGAGGCCGACCTTGAAAACAACTGGGCCGTTGTTGCTGAAGCGATACAGACGGTACTCAGAAGAGAAGCTTATCCAAATCCGTATGAGGCGCTGAAAGACCTTACCCGTGTCAACAAGAAAATTACGGCCACAACAATGGCCGACTTTATCGATGGCCTAGACGTCCCTGAGGCAGTGAAACTTGAACTGAAGCAAATCACTCCTTACAACTACACCGGCGTCTTCTAACATAATGACCTAAAACAGACATCGATATCACATAATGAAACGGTAATTATTTATTTTTGTAAGAAAAAAGGAAACATGACTATCAACGTATATACAGAACAAACGCCGAACCCTGCTACAATGAAGTTTATGGTCAACAAGTTATTGATCAACGGCAGTGAAGATTTTGCAACCAAAGAAAGTGCAGAGCACTCTCCTTTTGCCAAGGAGCTGTTCAAGTTTAACTTTGTCTCTGGCGTATTTTTCGCAAGTAATTTTGTTACCGTAACTAAAACAGAAGATGCAGATTGGGCGGATATCGAGCCTATATTGAAGGAGTTTGTTAAAGGTGCAGTTGAATCTGAATATAAGATTAAGGAAGATACTGGTGTAGAAACACCTAATTTCGAGGGTACAGACCTCGAGATCAAAATTCAGCAGATACTGAACGACTATGTTCGTCCGGCTGTTGAGCAGGATGGCGGTGCCATCAGCTATAAATCATTTGATGAAGGTGTTGTTACCGTAGAACTTAGAGGCTCATGCAGTGGATGCCCTTCTTCAACCATCACCTTGAAATCCGGAATTCAGAACCTGTTACAACGCATGGTTCCAGAGGTAAAAGAAGTAGTGTCTGAGTCGCTATAGACATCTAGACATAAAAAAAGTCCTTCACTGTGTGAAGGACTTTTTTTATGTCTAGTTCTTGAAATGCCTAACTCTTGAAATGCTTCTGTATCGCTTCCAGGAGCTCGGTGTCAACCAGGCCATTAACAGCCAGAATCTCCCGCTTTTCCAGGAATTCTTCACCACCGCCAAAGTTCATGATCTTCCCACCAGCCTGTTGTACCAAGAATGCCCCTGCTGCAACATCCCATGAATTAAGGTTGTACTCGAAGAAGCCCTCAAACCGCCCGCAAGCCACATAAGCCAGGTCTACAGCGGCAGAGCCGATCCTCCGCAATCCATGGCAGCGCTGCATGAGTTCTGCAAGCAGCCGCATGTATTGTTCCTGTTGCTCAAACTGATAATATGGAAAGCCCGTAGCCAGCAAGGAATCTGCAAGCGTGTTCCGCTTAGAAACAGATATTATATTGTTGTTCAGGAATGCCGGTCCCCCCTTATAAGAGTAGAAAAGTTCAGCCCGATTAATCTCGTACACCACACCCAGCACAGGCTTGCTGCCTTCATAAAGTGCAATGCTTATCGAATACGTGGGCAGTCCGTGAATGAAGTTGGTTGTCCCATCCAGGGGATCAATAATCCAGTTGTATACTTCCCCGGTCCTGTTAATTGTTTTTTCTTCAGTGATAAATCCTGCTTCAGGAATGAGTTCTGACAGGTTCGCCACCAGCTGCTCTTCCGCCTCCTTGTCTACATACGAGACCAGGTCGTTCAATCCTTTATGTTCAATGCTTTTCGCATCGAAACCCATGGATTCTTTACGGATAAAATTGCCCGTTAACCTGGTGATCGAGAGCACCTTATCGCATAATAATTCGTAGTCCATATGGTTGCCTGATTAGTAGTTGGCGTGTTTTTCCTTATTCTTCCAGGCATAAGTAACCAGAAGCAAACCAGAAATAAACAAGATCAAGGAGATTAACTCTGCCTGTGTAAATGCAATTCCGGCCACGTGATATTTGGTATTCACCCGGATCAATTCAATGGAAAAACGCTCTAAGCCGTTCAACATCAGATAAACCCCAAAAAGCATACCGGGATATTTGATGTTGTGGCGTATTCTCCATAATATCAGAAAGAGGATAAAGCAAACGATTACCTCATACACAGCCGTTGGATAAACCGGAAAAGGCAGTTCATTACAAAACTTTCCGGTACAACCTGCAATCGGGTTCCCCTCCATGGCCACGTTGTTCGGGTAGCGGTATGCCCATAGCCAGTCCGGGATCCAGCTCATTGGCTTCGGATTCAGGTTCACAATTCCCCAGTCACCATCACCAGACATGTGGCAGCCTATACGTCCCACACTATAGGCGAGCATCATACCGGGGCCACCCACATCAAGCATATGCAGAGGCTTAATGCCATTCTTCCTGGCGACGTAAATAACCGCCGCCCCACCGCAAATTAGCCCCCCATAAAAGGTAAGGCCACTGAACGACAACAAGCCTCCAATGGGATCTTTGATAAAAGTATCCCAATGTTCCAGATTGTCAAAAATTTTGGCGCCTAAAAATCCCCACACGGCAGCCCACACCACCAGGGTGCCCATCAGCTCATGGGGATATTCCGTAACCGTAACCGTCTTAGGCTTATCCAGTTTATGTTTATCTTTCTCCTTATAATCCCAGTACACAAATAAGGCTGCAAAAAACACCCCACCTAAAAGATTTCCTTTAGACGATAGCAGGACGGTTTGTGCGTCATACACAAACAAGCTGTAATTCAATAATGCGTAAACCAGTTTGTAACCGATCAGAAATCCGAAAATTCCGTTTAGAATGAGTTCACCAGTAGTTGCTTTCTGGCCGATAACATGCGTCTTTTTAACGGGGTGTACTTGCCCCAACCCTTCTTTACGCTGCATTTCTTTTGTAAATGCCCAATATCCTGCAACAAATGCAAGTGCCACGAAAACGCCGAAAGTATTAAAAGGTAAAGGTATCTGTACGCCGAAAAGGTATTCTAAAAAATGGGATACGGTTGGAAACATAAGTTATCGTAGTAGTTTATGCGAATATAGGATTAATGCGCTAAAACAACTTCAGTTTCGGCAACTTCCACTTCCCCTTCCGCAGTCATGGCAACCAGTGTCACGGACTTCAGCTCATTAACCATCACCGGGTCGTATTTGGCCCGCACCTTAACGTAGTTTTTTGTGAAGCCATGCATAAAGCCGCTTTTCTGATCATCTTCAAAAAGCACCTCACCTACAGTCCCAATCTGTGATTCGTAAAAAGCACGTCTTTTCTTGTCAGACAAGATGTGAAGCATCTTACTTCTGTCTGCCCGCGTACTTCCTGAAACAACACCCGTCATTTCTGCCGCAGCGGTTTGCTCGCGCTCAGAGTAAGTAAACACATGCAAATACGACACGTCCAGCTCGTTTAAGAATTGATAGGTATCCAGAAAATCTTCATGTGTTTCGCCAGGAAAGCCTACGATTACATCGACACCGATGCAGCAATTCGGAATTAGTGCCTTAATGGTTGCCACCCGTTCTGTGTATAGCTCACGCTGATAGCGCCTGCGCATCAGTCCAAGGATCTTGTTCGATCCAGACTGTAATGGGATATGAAAGTGAGGCACAAACCTTTTGGAAGAGGCAACAAACTGAATAATCTCGTTGCTTAATAAATTTGGCTCAATAGACGATATCCGTATCCTTTCGATGCCGGAAACTTCATCAAGCGCCTTCACCAAATCAAAAAACTTATCTTCCCGCTGTCCGTTCCGGATGCCGAAGTCACCGAGGTTTACCCCAGTCAGTACAATCTCTTTTACGCCGCTCTCAGCAATCTGCTGGGCACGATACACCACATTTTCGATCGTATCGCTTCTGCTGCCCCCCCGTGCTAACGGAATGGTACAATACGTACAAGGGTAATCGCAACCATCCTGAACCTTTAAAAAGGTACGTGTCCTGTCGCCAATGGAATAGGCGGCAATGAAGTTGTGGTTAACCTTTTCTATATTCTGTTGATGAACAACTGCTTTGGGTTGCTTGGTCAGATCTGATATATATTCAACGATACGGAACTTTTCTGCGGCACCAAGAACCATGTCCACACCTTCAATCTCTGCAATCTCGGTTGGTTTTAACTGTGCATAGCAGCCCACAATGGTGATGTAAGCATTCGGCGCATATTTCAGGGCCTCTTTAACTACTTTCCGGCACTTCTTATCTGCATGTTCCGTAACAGAGCAGGTGTTGATCACGTAAACATCTGCAGCATCCGTGAAATCAACCACGGCATAGCCGGCATCCGTAAACAGCCGACCTATTGTTGAGGTCTCCGAAAAATTTAACTTACAACCTAATGTATAAAATGCAACTTTCTTCATTGAAGGTGCAAAGATAACTTTTTTTGACTAATTAATCATTCCATCTATAGCTCTCCTGCTCGAGCCCCGCGAGGTCAACAACGCGGTTAACAACGGTTCGGGCAACCTCTTCTATGGTCTTCGGCAAACTGTAAAATGATGGAACTGCAGGGCAGATTATCCCACCTGCTTCAGTCACAGTCTTCATGTTATTGATGTGAATGAGGCTGAAAGGCGTATCCCGGACCACCGCGATCAGTTTCCGGCGTTCCTTAAGGATCACATCGGCAGCCCTGGAAATTAAATCATTCGAGATCCCCTGTGCGATCCGACCCAAAGTTCCCATTGAACATGGGATGATAATCATGGTGTCATATTTTGCTGAACCCGATGCAAAGGGCGCATTGAAATCCATTTTGCTGTAGAACTCGAACGGGTAATCTTTGTAAGCGGCGTTCTGCAACTCGAACTCCCAGACTTCTTTCGCATTGTCAGACATCACTACCCCTACTTTTTCGATCTGATCCGTTAACTTTTGAAGATTATCCAAAAGCAGTTTCGCATATATGGCGCCGCTGGCACCAGTGATGGCTACAATTATTTTTTTCTTTCTCATTAGAACGTATCGACTTTATAGGGTGGCAAACAAGCAAAAAGGTGCTGATTGTCACAGCTGGATTAATAAACTCTGTCAACATAACCCGACAAAACACTGTATGTTTAGAAGTAAGTGCAGCATTTTAATACTTAACCTCTGGTTCTGATAGGCATTCTATTTCAAAACGGAAGCTTTGTGTTCGGAAATCGATGAACAAACTTCATAAAAAAGGGCCGAATACAAGTATCCGGCCCTACATCTACCTATGAAAAACATACCCCCGAAAGGGTAAGCCCAAATGTAATTATCTTTTTTAACAATAGTAACGTTATGCTCTTATTTTTTAAGGAATCATTAACCTTCAGGCAATTACTTCAAAAAACGGTTGGAAAGGTGATTTCCTGTATACGAGGCAGATATGATCAATTATAAACAATTTACGGCAAGTCTGCGAGATGGGATCATACCATGCAAATGTCTGGTTTGACCAGGCCGACTCGAACCCTGGAAGGCAATCTGTATACTGTTTGTTTACAAATTGTTCATTAATGTGTAAAAAACAGTAACGGAAAAGCTGTAATTATGTGTTACAAAATTTGTGCTCCCCAATGAATAAATTTCTTTTATTAGCCAGTTTGCTTCTCACTGTTTGTACGTTATTTCTTTTAAGTTGTGAAAAGGATGAAAAGGTAAAACCACCTGTTGAAGATCTGAGGCCGGATCTAGAGATTGTGTCGGCTGAGGTACATGAGGATGGCGGAGTTACCCTAACCGGCCGGGTTAATAAGAACCATGAAAACTTCGCGGGTTTGGGATTTTCTGTTGCAAGTGACAGTTTGTTTAAAAATCAAATTATTACACCTCCGCCCATCCCAAATCCGGCACTGGGGGATTTCAAGGTAGAGATAAGTGGAAGTCTGGAAAAAGGCAAGAGATACTACTTCAGGATCTTTACCATAGATGTCAATTGGTCTTATAAAACGTACGAAGTAAAGTCATTTATGTCTTATGGATCTAAGAAAGTAGAATTCAAGTCCATTTCTCCGTTAAAGGCCGCCTTGGGTGATACAATCAACCTGACAGGAAAGTATCTGTATGCAAATGCCATCGACATCAAGTTCGATGATATTAGGGCAGACCTGATCTCCGTCAATGATAGCCTTCTTAAAATTATTATCCCTTTAAATCTAAGGAGGATCAATCCCATAATTACAAATTATGGTGTTGATACCCTTACCATCAGTACGGCCTTTTCGTTGTTTACGCCGGTACTTACTGATTATACCCCGGTTGCAACTTTCAGGGATACAGTTTCAATCCGTGGTGACCATTTCAGTGTACGCGAAGGTGGCACTGAAGTATGGTTTGGGAATGTCAGAGCGCCCATAGTATTTAACAGCCGGGAATTGTTAAAGGTGATCGTTCCCGATGACATTGAAAAAATGGAAACAGTTTTAAGTGTGAAATCGCAGCTGCAAACTGTCATGGCAACCTCAAAGTTTCAGATCAAAAAGCCGGAACTAACTGCAGTGCCTTCATCAGGTTTTGCACTCACGGAGATCACGGTTACCGGCAAAAACTTTCATCCTTACATTCCCAACAACAAAATAACGTTCGAAAATACGGAAGCGAATGTAATATCCGGAAACACCACTCAAATGAAACTTTACGTTCCAAGCGGCCCTTTTGCGAGAAGGAAAGCATCCATAAAATTGAAGCTACTCGATTACCAGGTCAGCTATCCAGTCGATATAACGATCAAAGACAAGTGGGTTGTCGTGAGCAACCCGATACCGTTTGATGACTACCAGCCGATCGGGGCCTTCACCATTAACAATATGTCTTTCGTTATTGCAAACCAGAAAGGAACGGACCAATCTTATTTGTGGAAGTTTAATCCAGCAAAATTTACCTGGGACCGCGTGAATATGCCTTTTAATGCCCGAACGGGTGTGGTGAGCTGCAATTCTGAAAAAGCTTATGTTTATTTAACCAGGGACGCAAACAACTTTTGGGAATACAACCCTGTCGGCAACAAGTGGACAAAAAAGAAAGACTATCCAGGAAAAACGCGCTCCCAGCCTACGACGTTCACCATCGAAAACCGCGTTTACCTCGGTACGGGATACCATGAAGACTATGGAAGTCACGCAGATAACACCTTTTACCAATACAATGTAAACACCGATACATGGAAGAGAGTAGCAGACTATCCATCCGAAAGTGAATTCTCCTTCAGGATAGGTGCCGCCGCATTTGTATTGAACAAGATTGCCTATGTAGGATGCGGAGACTCAAGTGGAGCCAAGTCAAATTTCTATCGATATGACGAAATAAACGACAAGTGGATCGCAATAAAAGATTTCCGGAATGCCGGGCTGTACGTGCACTCGTTTTCATACAACAATTTCTGCTACATATGTGGAGGGGGCACTCGTGACTGTTACAGGTATGATCCTGTAAGAGACACCTGGACCAGGCTGAAAGACCCAATTGGTCCAGAACAAACTTCTCCGGGTATTGAGAGAAGCTTTGCGTTCGTTAATAATGGTTTTGTTTACTCCGGTTCAGGAGGTTCAGGGTCTCAAGGTATTGGACTGTTGCAGGCCCGTATAGACGAACTGTAAATACAAAACAGTAGTTTGGAAAGGAAGAACGGATCAAGTCAAAAAGTTGTGGAGCAAGTCATATATTTTTAGCTTTGGGGCTTTAGATTTCTTACTTCATGCAAGACGGATACCACACCTTAATAAGCTTACTACTTCCAGATTTTATTCTTGACTTTTTCGAACTGAAGG
>JAZQRI010000092.1:0-168833 GCA_045629455.1 Pedobacter sp.
GAGCCCCTGCTACTAGTTATTGAATCTTCTGGCGCAGCTGCCGTTGAATGGTAAATGTGCACCTGACAAGTATGGTGATCTAGGCGTAACATACCGTTAACATGTCAATATTATATTTGATTAAATCCAATGTACGCAGCTATGGAAAGTACCACTTTTTTTTCAATCATAATACCGGTCCACAACAAGCTTCCGCACCTGGATCGTTCCATCAATTCGGTATTGCAGCAAACCTATAAGAACTTCGAACTCATCCTCGTTGACGATGCATCAACAGATGGATCAGAGATAGAAATTCTGAAGTATTCGGATCCACGTATACGATTGTTCAGAAGGACCACCCCTGGTCCTGGCGGGTATGCAGCAAGGAACCTCGGGATTCAGCAGGCCCGGTACGGATGGGTCTGTTTCTTAGATGCGGACGACGAGTGGAACATCAACCTGCTGCAGACGGTCAGACAAACCATCGCGAATTACAGAGACGTGGAATGTGTGAGCTGGGGCTGGCGGAATGTGCGGAACGATAAACAGTGGATCGATAAGACATCCCTTCAAAATCGAAGCTATGGATTTCGCTATTTTTCCTTAACCGACTTCTTCAATCAACGCCACACGTTGTGGACAGGGGCAGTTGCCTTTAAACGGGATCTGATTTTACAGGCGGGAAGCTTTCCGGAAGTCGGCTACAAGCGTGGTGGAGATGTAGATACCTGGATCAGGTGCCTGTGGCATAGCAGAGCAAGCATCTGGATCAACAGAAACTTGTCTACCTACCACCTCGATTCCGTGAATATGGTGACCAGACAGGTAAAAATGGATCCGACCTACATCTTTACCCCGTTTGTAGTGCAGCTTAAGAGCAGTTCCGATAAGGCGCTGTCAAACGCTATCCGGAACTACCAGAATGAGCGCATATTCAGCACCGTAAGGGCTCAGATTATCGCTGGAGGCCCGGTGGACTATTCGGTCCTCCGGAAAATGAATGTAACCATCGGATATTTCGCGCTCGTCGCCAGATTACTATACAACAAACTAAGATATGGCATGAAGCCAACGATGTCCCGGCCGCTGAAAAAAGCGCAGCTAACGAGGGCCAGCGAAACGGAGCTGATTTCTGTGGTATACTAAAACAAGCTAACGGGACCGGTGCAGGCACGCTATAGATCATTGACTGCAATCCCGAAGGATATATCATCAAGCTTCCTCATCTAAGAAACCTTGTTGTTTAAGCCAGTCCGGGTTGAACATTTTACCCATATAGCGGCTTCCGTGATCTACGAAAATCACAACGGCCACATCGTCTGGCTTCAGTTGGTCTTTAAGCTGAAGTAGTCCCGCTACTGCGGCACCCGCCGAATTACCGACGAAAATACCTTCTTTAAGTGCCAGATCTCTGGTCATCAGGGCAGCATCTTTATCTGTAACTTTCTCGAACAGGTCGATCACATCGAAGTTTACATTCTCCGGCAGGAAATCTTCTCCAATGCCTTCTGTAAGGTATGGATAGATCTCATCCTTGTCAAGTATTCCGGTTTCCTTATATTTTTTGAATACAGAGCCATACGTGTCTATTCCCCAGACTTTAATGTTTGGGTTCTGTTCCTTTAGGTACTTGCCGGCGCCAGAAATTGTACCCCCGGTTCCTACACCAACAATAAGGTGTGTAATTTTCCCTTCGGTTTGCTTCCATATTTCCGGACCAGTTTGCTCATAGTGGGCTTGAGTATTGGACAGGTTATCATATTGGTTTGGCTTCCATGAATTTGGAACCTCACGCTCCAGGCGGGAGGAAACGGAATAGTAAGATCTTGGATCCTCCGGATCAACATCTGTTGGGCACACGATGACTTCAGCGCCAAAAGCACGAAGTGCATCAAACTTTTCTTTCGACTGTTTATCGGTAGATGTAAATATGCATTTGTATCCCTTGATGATGGCCGCCATGGCAAGCCCCATACCCGTATTGCCCGATGTACCTTCGATGATGGTGCCGCCTGGCTTTAATAAGCCATTCTTTTCTGCATCTTCAATCATTTTCAATGCCATACGGTCTTTGATGGAGTTTCCGGGGTTAGTTGTCTCGATCTTCGCCAACACCGTAGCCTGAACATCCTTTGTTATACTATTCAATTTAACCATTGGCGTGTTGCCAATTGTTTCTAAAATGTTGTTATACCACATGATACAAAAATACGGTTTTGTTGATCAAATTCTACTCGTCCTTAGACAATTAGAATTTTATTTGGCCGGCCTTTGTTTTGTGAAATATCATTTTATTCTAGTAGATCCATAGACTACCAAACCACCTTTTATACTTCAAAAGACTTGGACGGCTTGGCGGTTTGCTTTAATTCAGCCGGTAGACTTTTCCTGGTAAGGCTGTTAACAGGCCCTGCATTTCCAGGTTAAGAAGGTGAATGGCGAGTTTACTTTGAAGCATACCCAGCCTAAGAGCGATTTCGTCGACCAGTGCCGGTGCGATCCGCAACAGGCCGATGATATCGAGTTCTTCCTCCGTGAGGCCGACAGGCAACGTGAGCTGCTGCACCAGCCGGCTCTCCACCGGCTCATTCCAGCCCATGTAATAGACCAGGTCTTTCGCGTGGTTCAGTAATCCGGCACGGTTGGTTTTAATCAGAAAGTTGCAGCCTTGTGAGTATTCATCCAGGGTTCTGCCGGGAAAAGCAAACACGTCCCGGTTGTAAGAATTGGCGAGTTCTGCCGTGATCAGGGCGCCTCCTTTTGCGGTGGCTTCCACGACAATGGTCACGTCTGCCAAGCCAGCAATAATCCGGTTGCGTTTGGGAAAATTCTCCTTGTCGGGAATGGTATTCAGCGGGAACTCCGTAAGCAGGCCACCGCATTTAACCATATGCTGGGCGATCTGCTTATGCAGGTGCGGATACAGGCGATCCAGTCCATGTCCCAGAACCCCTACTGTTGGAATCTGTAGGTTTAGGCTTTCGTGGTGGGCGGCGACGTCAATCCCATAGGCAAGACCACTGACGATGAGCACGCCATATGGCTTCAGCGTCTCGGCCAGCTGCCTGCACAACATCTTTCCGTATGGCGTAGCCTTGCGCGTGCCGACAATACTCACAATTCGTGGATGATTAAGGTCGGCACTCCCCTTGTAGTACAGGAGTATAGGCGCATCAAAACAATCGCGCAGCCTTCTTGGAAAATTATCATCCAAAAAGAAGAGCACCTCAATCTTATGCTTTTCTAGAAATTTCAATTGTTCAGCCGCCTGCCGGAACGGTTCCTTGCTGCTTAGCTGGGCTGCAGTGGCAGCTCCGATTCCAGGTACCAGCATCAGCTGACTTGAAGATGCCTTGAAGATGGCTTCGGCAGTACCGAAGTGACCAAGCAGGTTTTTAGCGGTCACGTGACCAACCCCCTTGACAAAGGTAAGTGCGATTTTATGAATTAAACCCATAGGCTAAACTAGATCTATTAATCTAATTTATAGTCATGTAAATTTACTTTGAACCTAAGCGGGAGAATGGCAAGCATTTACATGCGGGACGAGCCGTTATTGTGGAATATAGACGACGTATTTGGTCTCAAAAAAAGGCTCTTCGAAATACTCCGATAAAGGATAGAGCTGCGCTTTAAGCCTGGATTCCGCAATTTCCTCTTCCAAATCACCCCCCTTAAGATACAATATCCCATTTGGGATGGCATTTTTTGAGTTCTTATTGAATTTTCCTTTCACCCAAGGATAGAAATCGATTAGCCGGGTAACCGCTCTGGACACGATGAAATCGAACGTATCGTCAACCTGTTCCGCTCTGAGGTGACTGGCTTTAACATTCTGCAAGCCGAGTGCCGCCGCAACTTCGGTTACCACTTTAATCTTTTTGCCAATGGAATCTACGAGGTGAAAAGAAGTTTCCGGAAATAGAATTGCCAGGGGAATACCCGGAAAACCGCCCCCGGTACCTACATCGAGCACTTTTTCTCCCGGCTTGAATGTACAGAACTTGGCGATGCCGAGCGAGTGAAGGATATGACGCTCATACAATTCGTCGATATCTTTCCTGGAAATAACATTGATCTGCGCATTCCAAAAGCTATACAAATCGTATAATTGATCGAACTGCTTTATCTGTTGTTCGGTAAGGTCTTTGAAATAGTGCTGAATGATCGTTGATTTTACTTCCACTGTACTTTTTTGACAAATATAGAGAGAATGCCATTAAACACTAGAAAAATGAACAACAGAATATCCAGCACAGGAAACCACCATCGTAGATCACCGTAGGCTAGTCGCTTTAGCAGGCGTGGATACACCAGGCAGCGGATCAAAATACTCAGTACAAGAATGCCAATTGCGATATATTGGGTAGGTCTAAAACAGAGCGCCGCGAGGGTAAGTCCGTAATACAGAAACTGTATGATGATCTGTGCAGACAAGATGAACTTGTGCCTGGCCTTATACATCTTACCGGCACCGAAATGCCGCTTTTTCTGCCGCAGGTAATCCATCCAGCTTCTTTTCGGCTCACTCCAAACAAACGCATCCGGGTTGATCTGTATCGCCGTGTTGTACTTGCTGGCGTGCGCATTTACAAAAAGATCGTCATCACCGGAGGGAATATGCATGTGTGCGGCGAAACCCTTGTTTTTAAAAAATAAAGCCTTTTTGTATGCCATATTGCGTCCTACACCCATGTAAGGCATGCCTTTAACAGCGAAAGAAAGGTAGTTGACAGCGGTAAAGAACGTTTCGAAGCGGATGAGGCTGTTGAGCAATCCCCTGCGCTTTAAATATGGCGAATAGCCCAACAGGATCTCTGTGCGGTCGTCTGCCGGCTGCTGCATGCTCAACAGCCATTTTGACGATGCAGGTTTACAATCTGCATCGGTAAACACCAGCCAATCATGTGCCGCCGCTTTGATGCCCATGGTAACGGCAAACTTCTTGCCCGCAATGAACTTCCCACCCTCGCGTACATTCACAATCTTTAGGTGTGGGTGCTGCGTGGCAAGCGCCTCCAGTACTTCCTGGGTGCTATCCCAGGAGCGGTCGTTGACCACGATAACTTCAAAATCCGGGTAGTCCTGTTCCAGAACAAGCGGCAGGAATTGCTGCAGGTTGCCTGCTTCGTTGCGGGCACAGATAATTACACTTAAGGGCTGAAGGCGGGTACCTGGATCGGATTCAACAGGCAGGCCTGCTAAGCGGAAATGAACAAATAAGCTGAAATACAGCTGGACTAGAAAACAGAAGATTAGGGTGCCGAGGAGGCTGATCTCGAATATGGTAAAATCCACGCAATAAAATTGAACGTCAAATTTCTGATAATTAATCTGCAATGTTCCCTTATGTTGATAAAAATTTAAGGCCGGTTTATAGCGCGTTTTTCGCTACTTTTGACAGATTTTTTGGAAAGACATTTTATATGAAGTTTAGTTTAGAGGCACAGGATGCCTTTTCGAAAGCAAGAGCAGGAACAGTTACTACAGCACACGGCGAGATACAAACGCCCATCTTTATGCCGGTAGGCACCGCGGGAACAGTTAAAGCGGTTCATCAAAGGGAGTTGAAAGACGACATCAAGGCAGAAATTATACTTGGAAATACCTACCATTTATACCTGCGGCCGGGACTTGAGATTATTGAAAAAGCGGGCGGCCTGCATAAATTTATCGGCTGGGATAAGCCAATACTAACCGACAGCGGTGGATATCAGGTGTATTCCTTAAGCAAAGTACGTAAGATAAAAGAAGAAGGTGTAACCTTTAATTCCCACATCGACGGCTCCAAACACTTGTTTACGCCAGAATACGCAATGGACATCCAGCGTGTGATCGGTGCCGATATCATCATGGCGTTCGACGAATGTACACCATATCCATGCGACTATAAATATGCTGCTTCCTCTATTCACATGACCCACCGTTGGTTGAAGCGATGTTGCGCCAGGGTAGATACCACAGAACCGAAGTACGGTTACGAACAGACACTTTTCCCAATCGTACAGGGCTCTGTATATAAGGACCTAAGGGTGAAATCGGCAGAATTTATTGCGTCCATGGACCGTGAAGGTAATGCCATAGGAGGCTTGTCTGTTGGGGAGCCCGCCGAAGAGATGTATGGTATGACGGAAGTGGTATGCGACATATTACCGGCCGATAAACCACGTTATTTAATGGGTGTGGGTACTCCGGTAAACATCCTCGAGAATATTGCTTTAGGCGTGGATATGTTCGACTGCGTAATGCCGACCAGGAATGCGCGTAACGGAATGTTGTTTACCAAGACTGGTATCATCAACATAGGCAATAAAAAGTGGGCGGACGATATGTCTCCACTTGAGGAGGAAAGTGATCTGTTTGCCGATCAGGTGTATTCTAAGGCCTATTTGAGACATTTGATGCACTCTAAAGAGATCCTGGGCGCTCAAATCGCTACTTTACACAACCTCCACTTCTACATCTGGCTGGTCAAAGAAGCACGCGAGAAAATTGTTACTGGAGAATTCTACGACTGGAAAAACCGTATGGTGAAAATATTAGGTCAGAAATTATAGATGAGTTTTATCAAGGACAGGTTTAAAATCATTGACCGGTACATCATCGGCAAGTATCTGGGTACCTTCGTGTACACCCTGACGATATTTGTGGTGATCATCGTCATATTTGACCTTTCTGAAAAGCTGGACGACTTCCTCCGCAATAAGCTATCGTTCTGGCAGGTGATCTCGCTGTACTATGCAGGGTCCATCCCATTTTACGTCAACATGCTGTCGCCGCTGATCAATTTTATTGCGGTAATTTTCTTTACGGCGAAAATGGCCGATCAGACGGAAATCGTACCAATATTGAGCGGTGGCGTGAGCTTTAACCGCTTTTTGAAGCCCTATTTCATCTCTGCATTTATCATTTTCGCAGCAAACCTGGGCTCCAATTTATACATCCTGCCCTATACAAATACACTTAAAAACACGTTCGAGAACACCTACGTCAAGCAAAACGACCCTTATACCAAGAACGACATCCACATGAAACTGGATGAAAACACGTACATCTATATTGGCGGCTTTGACAACCGGACGAAGGTGGGTACACGTTTTATTCTGGACAAGTTCAAGGGCGACGTGATGCTTAAGAAGATGGTTGCAGACCAGATTGCCTGGGATTCGGTAAAGCGGTCCTGGAAGATCACGAACTACACTGTCCGGGAGATCAACGGATTGAAAGAAACCTTCATATCCGGGGGTACCAAACAAAAAGATACCATATTAGATATGCGTCCGGATGATTTTTCGGCCTACGATAACATCTTTGAAAACCTCAGCAACTCCGAATTGTCCGACAAGATAAAGAAGGAGAAGATAAGGGGTTCTGGCATCATGAACGACCTGCTTTTTGAGCAGTATAAACGGTATTTACAGCCGCTGTCGGCATTTGTACTTACGTTAATTGGTGTTGCCCTGTCTTCACGTAAGGTCCGCGGTGGTGTGGGATTGCCGCTCGGGCTGGGCATTATCCTGAGCTTTGCATACATTGTTTTGAACCAGTTTGCAAAGATGTTTTCGATAAAAGGCGGCATTCCGCCACTACTTGCGGTGCTGGTACCAACGATCCTGTTTGGCCTGCTCGGCTTCTACTTACTGAGAAAAGCACCTAAATAAATGTCTGAAATCAAGACCGACACCCTGAACAGAAACCTCCTTATACTTCATTCAACCGTCTTCATCTGGGGCTTTACCGGGATCCTTGGCGCATTGATTTCGATCTCTGCGGTACAAATGGTATGGTACCGCGTGCTTATTGCATGCATCACCTTGTTCCTCTATTTTATGCTCTCGCGTACCAGCATCAGGGTATCGCGAAAGCAGTTCCTTCAATTCTTTTTTACCGGCAGTATTGTTGCGCTGCACTGGATACTATTCTTCCATGCCATCAAGGTTTCCACAGTCTCTGTGACGCTGGTATGCCTCTCCTCCTTTACCCTTTTTACGGCCATACTGGAGCCTTTGATCAAACGACAGCGTATATTGGTTGCCGACATTGTGATTGGCCTGGTGATCATTCTGGGCATCTATATGATCTTTAAATTTGAGTCTCAGTATACATCAGGTATTATTTTCGGACTCTCAGCCGCCCTGGCAGGGAGTGTCTTCTCCATCATAAATTCCACCTTTGTCCAGAGGACAGAGGCGAAGATCATTGGGTTTTATGAGATGCTCGGCGCCTTTTTCTGGATTACCTTGTACCGTCTGGCGGATCATTCCCTGCAGGGAGAACACTTCGATCTGAGTGCTTCTGATTGGGTGTATTTGATTCTGCTGGGCACAATTTGCACCGCACTGGCCTACGTCGCAGGGGTATCTGTAATGCGCACCCTGTCGGCTTTCCGGGTAGCACTGATCACCAATCTGGAGCCTGTCTACGGGATCATTCTGGCCTTTCTCTTCTTTGGGAGCAGAGAGAAAATGACCATGGGATTTTATGTTGGAGCAGTACTTATTTTAGGCGCCGTTTTCCTTTATCCGGTATATAAGAGTCGTAAAAAACTCCGGTAAATCATATTAGATTTCTGCGTTGAGCAGATGAGAAATTCGTTACAGATGCCGGGATTTCTGGGCAAGTTTTTACCGAGAAACTACTGTCATAAATACCGATCATTTTAGCGCAAAACTGTCATCAATATTCAGTAACATTGACGCGTTTACACGAGTGAACTAAGGTCATATACAAGGCCAAAACATTCCTGTTTCATACTCTTTACCTAGGAGATCAGCCGATTAAATACGGCTATTAAATCGGAAATTCGAAGTTTAATGGAGGTAGCTGGACAGGAAAAAACGGAACATTTCAGACGAGTACTACACACGTTTCGATGTAAAAAACACACGATTTCAAACGTAGTATATCGGCATAAATCAATGCCAATACCCGGTGATAATTGCAAATCTAGGGGTTACATAGTGAGTTTAAACAAGAACTTTAATGAACAAATGAGGTTTAGTTAAGTGTACTTCTGACTTAAAAATCAGGCCTGAATGGATGTAATTTAACGACCCAAATGAGTTTTTAATGAAATAAAAACCCGGCTATTCACCACTTCCTGTCAGCCAAATTTTAGACTATAAATGGCCATATCCGACCCGGATTTAACAAAATATCTCGCCGGGTTTCAGCGCAGAAATCTTGTATTTATGGTGAATTTTAATTGCAATTTTAACTTCAATTCCGGGCGAAATCTGATAATTTATGTTGTTCCAAACTTGGCTTTCCTCCTTTTTCCGGGATACATTAAAGTCTTAATATGCAAAAATTAGACACATTATCAGGCAGGTGAAGTATCCAAAAAACACATCGGTTAAGGTAGAAAGACGAGACACAATTTCTAGAAATGACGCAATACGTGCCGGTAACTGAGTTCAGATTACAGCCGGATTGGCGTATACAAAAGCATCAAAGCGGACGGTCCTTCCTCCAGGATTGCTGGCAATTTTGCCCTATGGATCTCGATGCCCGGGTCAACAATGTGGGCTGTATCCGGCACCATCCGACCACGGTACATGTGATCAGAGCGGTCAAAATTCACTAAAATAAGTCGCATAATTACCCTACATTTATCGCTGTCTGAAGGAAAAATCCGCGAGAATAATTGCGATATAGTGTACTACCGTAAGACAACGGCCTAAATATAGAACGAATTAAAACTAAGAAATAAAAACGCCATAATAGCATTAAAATAGCCGTTAAAGGCTCGCATCTTTCTATTTTAGTCTTAGTAATATAATATTGAATAAGAGCTGTTTATATAAAATACATCAAATTATTAATTACATATATTTTGAAAAATCAGCGTCCTTTTACTAATAATATTAGCATACAAAAATAATGAACCAAAAACCATCATATACTACACTAATAATCAGCACGTTATTATTTCTAGTATTAAGCTCTAGATCAGATTTGGTTATTGGGCAGATCTTTGGAGGAGAGCAGAACCCCCTTAGTGTACGATGGAGGACAATCGATGTTTCCGGATTCAAAATCATTTATCCAAACGAGCTGGAAAGGGAAGCCCAGCGAATGGCCAACACCATCCCCTACATTTTCCCTTTCGAAGGCAGCAGTCTGGGGGTACGAAATTCCAGACTCCCTATCGTGTTGCAGAATCGAGGAGTCATCGCAAACGGCTTTGTACAGCTTGGGCCGAAGAAGTCAGAATTCAACACGACCCCTCCGCAGCAGTTCGACAGCCAGGACTGGCTGAACAACTTGGCCGTCCATGAACTCCGGCACGCCGCACAGTTCGACTTGCTTACGGGAGGCAGACGATCTCCCTTCCCGGAGAACGTCTACTTTGCATGGATGGGTCTAAGTATTCCTTTGTGGTTTTTTGAAGGTGACGCGGTAGTCACGGAGACTGCACTCACCCGGGCCGGGCGGGGAAGACAACCTTCCTGGATCATGCCTTACCGGACCAGTTTACTCAGTGGAAAAAGTTTCAGCTACAGCAAAGCAAACTTCGGTTCAAATAAAGACGTCACTCCCGGATATTATCAACTTGGATACTTACTTAGTTCAAACATCAGATCGAAATTTGGTAAACACATTTTTGAGGACGTTTTGACGGACATAAAAAAGCATCCTGTTCGTGTTTATCCCTTTTCCAACAGCCTTAAAAAATTCACGGGAATTGGAAGCAAATCCTGGTACGACTCCACAACAGTTATGCTGAAAAAAGCATGGGAAGAACAGGATCAGAAAAATCCAACTACACCTACTGAAACAATTAATGAACCGAGCAGGTTTTCGACGAGTTATTTCCTGCCGGTGACACTTCCAAACGGAGACATTTTAGCACTCAAAGAAAGTAAAGCAAACACCCGGGAGTTCGTCAGAATAGACAGCAAACAGAAGGAGAATAAACTATTCGCAATCGGGTACCAGGAGCAACCTTGGTTTAGCTATGCGAACGGGATTTTAGTGTGGGATGAAATCCGGTATGATCCCCGTTACCGGCAACGAAGTTACAGCGTGGTCTGCAGCTACAACCTGAACACAAACACGTACAAAAAACTGAGTTCAAGATCACGTTTGTTCTCCCCTACCCTGTCGGCCGACGGGAGCAAAATCATCGCGGTACAAGTCGACCTAAGTAACCAGTTCAACCTGGTGGAGCTTGATGCAAGCAGCGGGAAAATAAATTTTAAATACCCGAATCCCGCCAACTTAATTCTGCAAACACCTGCCTACGATTCGACCGGAAATGTGGTTGTTTTCATCGGTGTCTCGGAAAAAGGCAAATCTTTATGGACCATCCGGAAAGACGGAAAAACAACACAATACATCCGCGAAACCAACCAACAATTGAGTAAACCGGTATTCATAGATCAAGGAATCGCATTTAACGCCCATTACAGCGGTTTAGATAACATTTACTACTTAGACTCCACCTCGAGAGAGATAAGCGCTCTGAGCGCAGCAAAATTCGGAGCTTTTAACCCCGCATCCGGTGCGGATAAAGATGAACTTATTTACAACAACTACACCGTGAACGGCTATGAGATCGCCCGTATGAAAATGAAGAAGATCCCGGTTCCGCCCAATGACTTTGTTTTCTTTGGCGCTGCCATTGAAGAACAAGAGATGATCCGGAATATATTCAAAGACATTCCAGACAGCAGTCACACATCAAAGCCGTACAGACAAGCTGCACACCTGTTCAATTTTCACAGCATCATCCCGGTGATTGAGAACGAGTACATTGGCGGGATCCAGTTGCAGTCGAACGATCTTCTGAACACCACAGACCTCTACGCCGGCGTAAATTACCACAGTGACCTGAACCGCTTTACGTACAAGGCAAGCGTCAGCTTTAAAAGCTTATACCCGGTCCTGTCGGTCAGCTACGAGAACCGGCCCCGGAGGAACTTCTATCGTTCGGGTAGCGGCATGAAACAGGGCGACTGGCGGGAGAACGTGACTTCGCTTACCGCAAGGGTCCCGATTAATTTGAATGCCTTAGACGACAACTATAGCCTTTCGGCAAGTGCCGGCACGAACTATACCCAGCGTTATGCCCTGCAGAACCTTCCGCAAAACTTTACCACCCGGCTGAACCTGCCCATGAATTATAGTTTTTCGTTTTCCCACAGCATCCGGCAGGCGGAGCGGGACATTGCGCCGGCGTGGGGACAAATTTTAAGGTTAAAATATTCTCATCAGCCTTTCGACCAGCGGCTGGATGGGAGCTTGTTCTCCGCAGAAGGGTTTCTTTATTTCCCGGGGCTATTTAGAAACCACAGCTTCCTGGCAAATTTTAACTACCAGGAAGCATCGGGTGTACGTCAATTCAATACGGAGATCAACACCGTGTACGGATACAACAACATTCTTGCGAAAAGTAAACTTCATAACACCCTGCTGTTTAACTACCGGTTTCCAATTGCCTTTCCGGATGCAGAAGCAGGGCCACTGGCCTACATCAAGAACATAAGAGGCGGTATGTTTTTACATTATGAAAATATCGGTAGAACAACCAACCTCTCGGCACCAAAGACATTTGGATTTGAGCTGCACAGCAGCATGCACCTCTTGCGGTATGAACCTTTGTTCGACATCGGGACCAGAGTTGTTTTCGTAAATAAAATCTACCGGCAAAACCCTATATTTGAATTAATGATAGATTACACATTTTGACTTATGCGTGGAAAAACCATCTTTATCATTCTTCTGACAGTCGTCGTTACTGTCTTTTTGGTAAGCAATACCGATGAAGTGGAATTTAATTTCATATTCACCACAAAGGATATATCCAAACTCGTGGTGATTGGGGTATGTACCTTCATCGGCTTTGTTCTGGGCTATTGGGCCGGCAAGCCACGAACGGTTGTCAGCGCTTACGATGACCATACCACTCCCAACGCCGACGATTCGTTAAGCGAAGAGGACCGCAATTACATCAGTTAAGCGAAGGCGACGGGATAACACCTGACGCCACTCGCAACTTGTCCCAATTACGGATGAATGGTGTAACTGAAGTTCAGCGTGGCAGAGCGACCGAGGATATTGGACACTGAGCAGTATTTATCAAACGTAAGATCCAGTGCGCGTTCCACTTTAGGGATGCTCAAAGCACCGTACAGATCAAAATGAATGGTAATCTCCTTGAAAATAGGCGGCATCTCTTCATCCCTTCGGGTGGCTTTGATGTTTATCTTGATGTCCTTCAAAGGCTCCTTTTGCTTTGTCAGCACGTTAACCACATCAATGCCACTGCATCCGCCGAGACCAACCAGAAGCATTTCCATTGGCCGGAAGCCTTTTCCCTCTCCACCGATTTCCGGCTTGGCATCCAGCTGTACTTTTTCTCCTGCAGGATTCTCTGCCTCGAAGTTGAACTTATCGTTTTTCCGTATTAAATTGATTTCCATCATTATACCTTATAATATATCTTATTTGTAGCTTCCAGTTCCGGAAGCCTGGTTTCCTTTGCAAATATACCATATACCGACGATCCGCTTCCACTCAGGGATGCATATAGGGCCCCTGCCGCGTATAGATCCTGCTTTATTTGTTGAATCGCCGGATATTTCCGGAACACAGAATCTTCAAAATCATTTTTAACCCGGTCTCTCCATTCCGGTACCGGAAGCTTCATCAGTTCCGGCAAAGGCTCTGTTTTTGAGTTTGGCACAACGCCGGCGTAAGCTTCCGCCGTAGAAACATGAATGGGTGGTGTAACCAGTACCATAAAATATGCAGAGAGGTCCAGCTCAAGCGGTTCAAATTTGTCACCTATTTCTGTTGCATACACCGGTTTGTTGCGGATGAAAAAGGCACAATCGGCACCAAGCCTGCTCGCATACCTTTCCATTTCTTCGTCTGACAGCCCAAGGTGGAACTTGGTGTTCAGCAACCGGATCACGTGTGCGCCGTCCGAGGAACCACCGCCCAATCCCGCGCCTACAGGAATATTCTTCAATAATGTGATCTGCTGCGCGGGGATATTGAAATCCTGACTCAGCAGCTTAAATGCTTTGAAGCAGATGTTGTCCTCCATCGCACCCTCAAAATCAGAACCAGTGACAACGCAGCTTACCGCCGTGGCATCCGTCAGTTCCACTACATCATTTATCTTTAACGGGTAGAAGACGGTTTCAATCTGATGATAGCCGTCCGGGCGCCTGGCGGTAATGTTTAGTCCGATGTTGATTTTGGCATTGGCGAATGCAAGCATGTTTCATTTTTAGCAGGTTCTAAGGCAAACTTACAAAAACCTCCGTCAGACTGGCATCGTGCGGATGTAAAATTCTGGATTTTGATATCGGGCCGCCCTTATGGTCCCTCCCATTGTAACGAACTGCTTAATTTAGCATCAGCCATAGGACTCTATTGAAATTAAATGATAGTTTTGTAATTGAAGCAGCCGGTCGGCTTGGACTTAATTTAAACCGAAAGGCAGCTACAGCTTTAAACGATGAGACAATATTTAGATCTAATGCAGCATGTACTGCATCATGGCACACAAAAACACGACCGCACCGGCACCGGCACCCTTAGTGTTTTTGGATATCAGATGCGGTTTAACCTGGAAGATGGTTTTCCAATGGTTACGACCAAAAAGTTACATCTGAAATCAATTATACACGAGTTGATCTGGTTTTTAAGCGGAGATACGAACATCAGCTACCTGAAAGAAAATCAGGTACGCATATGGGATGAATGGGCAGATGAAAATGGGGACCTCGGACCGGTTTACGGAGCTCAATGGAGATCATGGCCAACCGCCGATGGCCGGCACATCGATCAGATCACGCAGATCGTGAACACCATTAAGCAGAACCCGGACTCCCGCAGGATCATTGTATCTGCGTGGAATGTCGGTGAAATCGAAAACATGGCCCTCCCGCCATGTCATGCCTTCTTCCAGTTTTACGTTGCAGACGGGAAATTAAGCTGTCAGCTGTATCAGCGCAGTGCCGACATTTTCCTGGGCGTACCCTTCAACATCGCCTCTTATGCTTTGCTGACCATGATGGTGGCTCAGGTGTGTGGCTTAAAGTATGGCGACTTCATTCATACCCTTGGCGACGCCCACCTATACAACAATCACTTGGAGCAGGCGAAACTGCAGCTAAGCAGGGATCCGAAGCCACTGCCGACGATGAAACTCAATCCAAACGTTAAAGATCTCTTTGATTTTAAATTTGAGGATTTTACATTGGAAAACTATGAACACCATCCACATATCAAAGGTATAGTCGCGGTATGATCATTTCCTTCGTAGTTGCAATCGCAGAAAACAATGCCATCGGGAAGGACAACGGACTACTTTGGCACCTGCCTACCGACTTAAAGCACTTCAAGCAGATCACAAATGGCCATACCATCATCATGGGGCGAAAGACCTTTGATTCCATGGGCAAGCCCCTCCCCAACCGCCGGAACATCGTGATTACCCGCAATGCAGACCTGAAAATAGAAGGTGCTGAAGTGACCACCAGCCTGGATGATGCTTTAGCCTTATGTAAAACGGAGGAAGAGGTCTTCATTATCGGCGGTGCCGAGATTTACAAGGAAGCACTTGATAAAACCGACCGTATATACTTAACAACGGTGCATCAGCGTTTCGAAGGAGATGCTTATTTTCCGGAACTTGACCGGAATAAGTGGGTGGAAACTGCGCGGGAGGAACATCAGCCGGATGAAAAGAACAATATCGCTTTCACGTTTTCAACACTGGAAGCAAATAGTTGACCATCACCAATAAAAACTTTGGCAGGGCGGCCTATTAATTAAAAAATTAGTTAGATTTGCCGACTTGTTAAAAAAAAAATATACTATATAGACAATAATTACAAACAACAAATGCAAGGTAAAGGTTTTATTAAATTTATGGCAATACTCCTCGGTATTGTCTGTGTGTATTCCCTCTCGTTCAACTTAGTTACCGCGAACGTAGAAAAAGATGCTAAAGCGTATGCAAAAGGAAATCCGGAAAGAGAAAGAGCTTATCTGGATTCTATGGCTTCAGTTCCTGTTTATCCCTTGTTTGGATTTAACTATGAATTCTGCAAATCCAAGGAAATCAACTTAGGTCTTGACTTAAAAGGTGGTATGAACGTGACCATGGAGATCTCGCTAGCAGAACTGGTGAAATCTTTAGCTGGCAATCCTGACGACGCAAACTTCAATCAGGCCGTTACAAATGCACAGAATGAACTGAATGCAGGTGGTAAAGACTTTATCAACCTTTTTGTTAACAACTTCGAGAAGTTAAGTCCGAATGTTAAACTTGCAGACTACTTTGCAAATCAGGATAACGCCCAGCAGCTTAATGCGAACGCAAGCAATGCAGAGGTTAAAACCTACTTGTCTAAAGAAGCAAACAGCGCGATCGACCGTTCGTTCATCATTATCCGCAGCCGTATTGACGGATTCGGCGTGGTGAGCCCGAACATGCAAAAGCAGGAAGGCACCAACCGCATCTTAATTGAGATGCCAGGTGTTCAGGACAAAGAAAGAATTCACAAGCTATTGCAGGGATCTGCAGAACTACAGTTCTGGCAGGTATATCAGAATGAAGAAGTTTATTCTGTATTGGAAAACATCAACAAGACCCTTGCAACTACTTTAAAAGATACAACAAGCACTAAAACAGATACTGCAGCTGCCGCAGGCAGTAAACTTGCAGGATTAGGCAAAAAAGCCGGTGCTGCCGATTCTCTGGCAAAACAACAAGAACTTACGAAGAGCAATCCATTGTTCTCCGTTTTAAACATTCCAACTTACCAGGCTCAAAACGGACAACCATCTTTACGTCCGGGACCGGTTGTTGGTTGGGTGGCTCAAAAAGATACCGCTAAAGTAAACAGCTATTTGAGAAGACCGGAAGTTGCCGGTATCGTTCCATCGAGCTTCAAGTTTATGTGGGGTGTTAAGCCAATGCAGGGCACAAAAGTTTTCGAACTGTATGCCATTAAATCTACAAACCCGGATGGCAAGCCAGATTTGGGTGGTGAAGCCATAAGTGATGCGCGTTCTGATTACGATCAGCAAGGCAGACCAGAGGTGACCATGTACATGACCGGTGACGGTGCTGCAAAATGGAAGAAAATCACCGCTGAAGCATCAGCAGATCCAAACAATAAAAAATCAATTGCAATTGTATTGGACAACAACGTTTATTCTGCGCCTACGGTTCAGAATGAAATTCCAAATGGTATCTCTTCCATCTCCGGAAGCTTTACGGTAAACGATACACAAGATTTAGCAAACATTCTAAAAGCGGGTAAATTACCTGCACCGGCAAGAATTGTGGGTGAGTTTGTTGTCGGACCATCTTTGGGTCAGGCAGCGATTGACAATGGTTTATTGTCGTTCTGCCTGGCGTTCGTTGTCATTCTGGTATTCATGGCTTTATATTACAATAAAGCAGGTTGGGTTGCCAACTTAGCCCTTGTGATCAATTTATTCTTCATCATGGGCATCCTGGTGTCACTGGGTGCTGTACTAACCTTGCCGGGTATCGCAGGTATCATTCTCGTGATTGGTCTTTCGGTAGATGCGAACATCCTGATCTTCGAGCGTGTACGGGAAGAGTTGCTACACGGTAAGAGCATTTCACTTTCGATCAGAGAAGGTTTCAAACATGCAATGCCTTCGATCATTGACTCCAACGTAACCATCCTCATCTTAGGTATCATCCTTTACATCTTCGGTAGCGGACCGGTTCAGGGATTTGCAACAACACTTTGTATCGGTATTCTATCTTCATTATTCTGTGCGGTACTGATCTCCCGACTGGTGTTTGAAAGCTTGCTTCAAAAAGGATCAAACATCACGTTTGGTAACAAAGCAACCCTTCATGCCTTCAGAGACATCGCCTTCAACTTCGTTGGACGCAGAAAGATCTATTACGCAATCTCCACTGTAATCATTGTTTTAGGATTTATTTTCTACTTCAAGAATGGTGGCTTGAAACTGGGCATCGACTTCAAAGGAGGCCGTTACTACATCGTTCATTTCGATAAAGGAATGGACACAGAGGAAGTTAAAGCACAACTAACGCCTGTATTTGGCGATGAAGCACCGGAAGTAAAAACTGCAGGTGGAACCAATGAGTTGAAAATTACAACGACTTACCACATTTCAGATCCTGCTTTAAACGCAGATAAGGTAGTTGAAGACGCTTTAAGGGCCGGATTAGACAAAACCGGATCTAAATACACCATTGAGAGTAACCAGAAAGTTGGTCCGATCATCGCAAGCGATCTTGTGTACAGCGCTTACGGTGCAATCTTGTTCTCTTGTCTGGTAATGTTTATCTACATCATTGTAAGATTTAAGAAGTTAAACTATGGGTTGGGTGCGGTAATCGCGCTGTTCCATGATGTGCTGCTCGTCTTGTCATTCTACACGATTTTAGATGGCGTTTTACCATTCTCTTTAGAGATCGGACAAGATTTCATTGCAGCGATTCTAACGGTAATGTCTTATACCATGACAGAAACAGTGGTTGTATTCGACAGGATCCGCGAGAAACTTGCAGAGACAGGAAAAGACGATATTCATGGAGAAGAACGTAATACAGTAATCAACTTCGCATTGAACAGTACCTTGAGTCGTACCATCCTGACTTCATTAACGGTATTCTTTGTATTGCTGGTGATCTTCATCTTCGGTGGAGAAAGCATCCGCGGATTTATCTTCGCCTTGCTGATCGGCCGTGTAATAGGTACGTATTCTTCTCTGTGTATCTCTACGCCTATCGTTGTAGATTTAGGCAAATCAAAATAAGAAACATCAATTTATATTGCTTTAAATAGGTATCCCCAAAAGGATACCTTTTTTGTTTGTTGTGTATATTTACAAAGAACCATGGAGAAAACAGTTAAGCTTGTCGAGTGCCCGAGGGATGCCATGCAGGGCATACACCACTTCATCGATACAGATCTTAAGGCCGCTTACCTGAATCTGCTGTTGCAGGTCGGCTTCGATACGCTGGATTTCGGCAGCTTCGTCTCTCCTCAGGCCATTCCACAGTTGGCGGATACGGCGAAGGTACTGGCCAAGCTGAACCTCGATAACACTCCGACGAAACTGCTGGCCATTGTAGCCAATCTAAGAGGGGTAGAAGCAGCTGTATCCCATCCGGAGATCAGTTACCTGGGTTTCCCCTTCTCGATCTCTGAGACCTTTCAGCAGCGCAATACGAACTCCAGCATAGCGCAATCCCTCGTCACCATTGAACAGATGCTCGAACGGTGCAACCGCCATGGAAAAACTGCGGTGGTTTACTTGTCTATGGGCTTTGGAAATCCTTACGGGGACCCGTGGAACCTGGATATAGTTCAGCACTGGGCTGGAGAATTGGTTGCGCGGGGTGTGAAGATCCTCTCTGTGGCAGATACGACCGGCGTGTCCACGCCGGAGAAGATCAGGGCTATCCTACCCGGGCTGGTACAGGAGTTTCCGAAGGTCGAGATCGGCGTGCATTTACACAGCACCCCGGAAAGCCGAACGGAGAAGATCGCTGCTGCCTTCGAAGCGGGCTGCCGCCGCTTTGACAGTGCACTTAAAGGTTATGGCGGCTGCCCGATGGCTAGCGACAGCCTTACCGGTAATATCGCCACCGAAAACCTCCTCGCCTATTTAACAGATCAAGGTCTGGACTTACGTCTAGACCTTGATCGCTGGGCAGAAGCACTTGTCCTGTCCCAGAAAGTATTCGCAACAAAATCTACCGCTTCACCATCTTAAAATGCTGAAAACCGGCTTCTTCGAATTGCTCGCCCTCAGCCACAAAGCCGAACTTCGCGTATAAAGGCATAGCCTCCAGTTGCGCGTTCAGGTATATATAAGTGGCATCCTCCGGCAGATCAGCGAGTGCGGCAGCCACCAGCGCCTGTCCCACGCCTTTCTTCCGGAACTCTTTGAGCACAGCAAAACGCTCCAGCTTGTAGCCTGCATCGGTTTTACGCCACCTGCAGGCACCGGCAGGCGCGTTATCTATGGTCGCAAGGAAATGTACAGAGACTTCTTCATTCTCCCATTCCAGTTCCGGCGGGCAGTTCTGCTCTTCTACAAAAACGACCTTACGTATCGCATAGGCCTTCTCCAGGTCCTGCGTGTTTGTGATTTTATGAACTTCAAGGTTTGTCATCATGCTATAGATATTGTAGACAAAAAAAGGCCATAAGCAAGCTTATGACCTTCACTAAATAGATTTCGAATTATAATTTTTCGTTTGCGTCTCTGCAGTTCAAGTCTTCAAAAGCCTGTGTCAAACGCTTCACAAATGCTTCTTCACCTTTACGCAACCAAACGCGCGGATCATAGTATTTCTTGTTTGGCTTATCTTCACCATCTGGGTTTCCGATCTGACCCTGAAGGTAAGCTTCATTCGCTTTATAATAATTCAATACGCCTTCCCACAATGCCCATTGCATATCGGTATCGATATTCATTTTGATGGCACCATAAGAGATTGCCTCTCTGATCTCTTCCTGAGAAGATCCGGATCCGCCATGGAAAACAAAGTTGATTGGTTTTTCAGCAGTTAAGCTATATTTCTCTTTCAGGAATTCCTGAGAGTTGTGCAGAATTACCGGCTGAAGTTTAACGTTACCTGGTTTGTAAACACCATGAACATTACCAAATGCAGCTGCAATGGTGAACTTATCGCTGATCTTGCTCAGTTGCTCATAAGCATAAGCAACCTCAGAAGGCTGGGTATAAAGTTTTGAACTGTCCACATCGCTGTTGTCCACGCCATCTTCCTCACCGCCGGTAACGCCTAGCTCAATTTCAATGGTCATTCCCATCTTAGCCATACGCTCGAAGTATTTAGAAGAGATCTCCATGTTTTCTTCAATCGGCTCTTCAGATAGATCCAGCATGTGTGAAGAAAAAAGTGGCTTACCAGTCGCTTTGAAGAATTCTTCACCGTGATCTAGCAATCCGTCTATCCATGGGAGCAACTTTTTAGCTGCATGGTCTGTGTGCAGGATTACCGCAACACCATAATGCTCCGCAAGCAAATGCACATGCTTCGCCGCAGATACTGCGCCAAGAACACAGGCTTTTAAGTTATCGTTATTTAAAGTCTTACCTGCATAGAACTGGGCACCTCCGTTAGAGAGTTGTATCATCACAGGTGAATTTACTGCCTTCGCAGTTTCCATAACCGCATTGATCGTGTTGGTACCAGTAACGTTTACTGCTGGTAGTGCAAATTGGTGTTTTTTAGCCTGTTCAAATAACTCCTGAACGGCATCTCCGTAAATCACACCCTTATAGCCTTTTAAACTCATGTTTATTAAATTTTGTATCTGCCGAAGTTAGGAAAAATATAACTTTAGCCAAAGTATAGGCCTTTTATTTCAGCGAATGAACTAAAAACTAGGCTTATCTGTTCTAATTTTTTTTTGTTTCTTTGTACTCGTATTCTGAACAAATAACATGGCTTGGTTTAAAAGAGAAAAAAAAGGTATCAGTACACTGACTGAAGAGAAAAAGGAGGCGCCGGACGGACTTTGGGAGAAGTGCCCGAATTGCAAGAAAGTCCTACACAGTGCTGACCTTACAGAAAACAAATACGTTTGTCAATACTGTGATTTTCACCTAAGAGTCGGATCTAAGGAATATTTTCAGGTACTGTTCGACAACAACGAGTTTACAGAGCTGTTTGCCAACCTAAGGTCTGCTGATCCACTCGAATTTACAGACACAAAGCCTTACAAGGAACGCCTGATTTCCAGTATGGAAAAGACCGGACTGAAGGATGCCATACGTGCTGCACACGGCAAGATCGAAGGTGAAGACCTCGTTGTAGCTTGTATGGATTTCAACTTCATCGGCGGATCGATGGGCTCCGTAGTTGGAGAAAAGATTGCACGTTCTATAGATTATAGCATTGAACATAAAATTCCGTTCCTGATGATCTCCAAGTCTGGTGGAGCGCGGATGATGGAAGCTGCATTCTCGTTGATGCAAATGGCCAAAACATCTGCAAAACTTGCTTTATTAAGCCAGGCGAAGATCCCTTACATTTCCTTACTTACAGATCCAACCACTGGTGGGGTAACGGCCTCTTATGCCATGCTCGGCGACATCAATATCGCTGAACCAGGTGCTTTGATCGGCTTTGCCGGACCGCGTGTTATTAAAGAGACGATCAAAAAAGACCTGCCAAAAGGATTTCAAACTTCTGAGTTTGTACTGGAACATGGCTTTCTTGACTTCATTGTAGACCGCAGAGCGATGAAAGCGAAACTGGCAACATTCCTGAAGATGTTAAAAAACTAACCCATTTTACAACATAATGCGAAAGGCCTGTAGTATCAACCACAGGCCTTTCTAATGCTATGCAACGAAATACCGTTTCGACATGCCGCTTATAGGTTATTGCTTCCCGGCATTGTGCCCGGCTCATGCGCAGAACCCAGTGGCTTATTCGCCCGTCTCGGCGTATTGATCAGATCTGTTCTGCCGATATCTGCTATCGATGAACTATCCCCATTGTCTGCCTGTGTCTCATTGATGGTATCCTCTGTTTCTTTGTATACGAACTTCTTTTTTTCATTATTGTCTTGCTCTTCGTTCGTATTATCTAAATTTTGATCGTTGTTTTCTGGAAGAATCATAGTGGTAAGTATTAGGTTAACAATAGCTTATTAACAACCCACGTGTGCAATTGTTTCTTCATATTGAAACCGCGTACTTTTCCAACACGCTAAATGCAGCATATCAATTCCACCAAAATGCTGGACAGCAAACGAAAGAGGCCCCGGTATTTCCGGGGCACTCGAACTATATTACAGACAACAATCGCTAACTTCTGTAAACAGAATTGTTAAACATTTACATTCTGCTCTACAATGGGTTTCAACTTGGAAACTACAAAGTCAAGTTCTTCTTTGGTGTTGTATTTACTAAAAGAGAAACGGATAGACGGTCGGTTTGCATCGGCATTGATGCCGGTTAAAACATGAGAGCCAATATTGGATCCCGAAGAACATGCACTGCCGCCCGAGGCGGAAATGCCATTAATATCCAGATTAAACAACAACATATCCGCCATATCCATTTCCGGGAATGATACATTGAGCACGGTGTACAAGCTTTTCTCCTTCAAGGTTTCGCCATTAAACTGAATGCCGGGAATCTCCGCCTGCAGGCGATAGATCAAGTAGTCCTTCAATTCCTGGATGTAGGCTTGATGCTCATCCATATGCGCGTACGCGTTCTCCAGCGCCTTTGCGAGGCCAACAATACCGTAAACGTTCTCCGTACCACCGCGCATGTTTCTTTCCTGTGCACCGCCCAAGATCATCGGACTGATCTTCACATTGTGATTTACATACAGGAATCCCACACCTTTTGGTCCGTGTAACTTGTGGGCAGCGCACACGATGAAGTGGGCTTTCAGCTTACGTACGTCATGACGGTAATGTCCCATCGTCTGCACGGTATCGCAATGAAAGATGGCATCAAACTGCTCGCAGAGGTCCCCTACCCGTTCAATGTCTGTCAGCGTACCCAGCTCATTATTGGCGTGCATCAGCGATACAAATGAGCGCTGGTTATTCTTCAACAACTCCTCCAGATGGAGGTAATCGACATTGCCTTTTTCATCGATATTCACAAAGCTCACCTGATCGATGATCCCTTGTTTCAACAGCATATCCAGCGTATGTTCTACGGCATGGTGCTCGATTTTAGACGTAATTACATGTTTTATTCCAAATGCCTGAATTCCACATCTGATGGCCGTATTGTCTGCCTCCGTACCGCCTGAGGTAAAAAAGATCTCAGCCGGTGTTGCATTAAGCAAGCCAGCAACAGTTTTACGTGCCTTTTCCAATAATGTGCGTACTTCTCGCCCTTGTGCGTGTATCGAAGATGGATTTCCGTAAAAGGTTTCCATCACATGCACCATCTCCTCAATCACCTCTTTATCCAAAGGGGTCGTTGCAGCATTATCTAAATAGATTCTGGTCATGACCAATTAATTTAATTTTAATATTTCTTTAATGTCGGCAATGATTTTCACCGCAAGGTTCTCGGCAACGGCCTCATTTTGTGCCTCACTATATATTCTGATAATGGGTTCCGTATTCGATCTGCGAAGATGAACCCACTCCTTCTCAAACTCTATTTTAAGCCCATCAATGGTAGAGTTTGGATGGGATTTATATTTTTCCTGTACTTTCAGCAGCAGGGCATCAATATCCATGTCGGCAGTAAGGGTAATTTTGTTCTTGGAGATGTGGTAATCCGGATAGCTACTGCGCAACAACGAGATCGATTTGCCAAATTTCGCCAGGTGTGTCAGGAACAGTCCGATACCCACCAGGGCATCTCTGCCGTAATGTGATTCCGGATAAATAATCCCTCCATTACCTTCCCCGCCAATAACAGCGTTGGTTTCTTTCATCTTATTCACCACGTTCACCTCACCAACGGCAGCGGCATTGTATACTGCCCCTGATTTCTCGGTCACATCCCTAAGGGCACGCGTTGAAGATAAGTTGGATACTGTATTTCCGGGTGTATTCTTTAAAACATAGTCGGCGACAGCAACAAGCGTATATTCTTCACCGAACATGGTTCCATCTTCACAAACAAATGCCAGGCGGTCTACATCTGGATCGACCACGATGCCGAGATGGGCGTTTTTAGCCTGAACTTCTTTCGCGATCTGCCCGAGGTTCTCCGGCAGGGGTTCCGGATTGTGCGGAAACTGTCCGTTTGGGGTACAAAAAAGTTCGTACACGGTCTCAACGCCCAAGGCCTTTAGCAATGCGGGAACGAAAATACCCCCGGTAGAATTTACACAATCAATGGCGATCCTAAACTTCGCTGCTTTGATCGCTTCCACATCAACAAGCGGCAAGGCCAGGACCATGTCAATATGTTTCTGAAGATAGGTGTCGTCTCTGATTACTTTCCCAAGGTCATTCACACCTGCAAATTCAAATTGCGCGCGTTCCGCAAGCTCCAGAACTTCCTTGCCGTCTGCATCATTGATAAATTCACCATTGTGGTTCAACAGCTTCAGTGCATTCCATTGCTTGGGGTTGTGACTGGCGGTTAATATGATCCCTCCACCTGCATTCTCCATGGGCACCGCAATTTCCACCGTTGGTGTTGTAGACAGCCCAAGATCTATAACCTCAATTCCCAGCCCCTGCAGGGTGCCTATAACCAGGTTATTTACCATTTCGCCAGAAATTCTTGCATCTCTGCCCAGCACTACTTTCTTGATGTTTGTGGTGTTGATTACCCAACTACCATAGGCGGCAGTGAATTTCACAATGTCTATGGGCGTCAATCCATTGCCAGCTATACCACCTATTGTTCCACGGATTCCGGAGATCGATTTTATTAAAGTCAACTTATTTCAGATTTATACTGCAAAATTAAGAAAAATTTAGGAAGCCTTCTGATTTAAACACAAAGGGTCCCATTTATCCGCTTTGCGTTTTCAAAATAGTATATTTGTTTTTTTTCAAAAAGACGATAATAAAAGCTCTATGCAGCGTAAATGGTTTCAATATTGGTTCAATTCTCCTTACTATCACATACTTTACAGTCAGCGTAACGATGAAGAGGCCGAGTTCTTAATTGATAACTTATCTTCTTTTCTGAAGCCGGCACCGGATTCCCGCATCCTCGACATTGCCTGTGGCCGTGGAAGACATGCCATTTACCTGAACAAAAAAGGATATGACGTAACCGGAATAGACCTTTCGGAACAGAACATCAAGTTTGCCCGGCAGTTCGAGCAGAAACATTTGCACTTCTTTGTGCACGATATGCGTAAGCTGGCCTTTATAAACTACTTCGACATCGCGTTAAATTTATTCACAAGCTTTGGCTACTTCGAAACCGAAAAGGATCATGTAAATGCTTTGAAATCCTTTTGCAAGGGGCTTAAACCTAGTGGAACGCTGGTGATCGATTATTTTAACACCATCAAAATCATACGAAATCTTACCTTAAGGGAGACGAAGACGGTTGATGGGATCGAATTTCACCTCAATAAATTCGTCTCGGAGGGAAAGATCATCAAGCATATCAATTTTGAACACAAGAATAAAGCGTATGCCTTCGAGGAGCGCGTACAGGCCTTTGAACTAAAAGACTTTGAACGGATGTTTGAAAAAAGCGGACTGAAAATCGTTAATACGTTCGGGAATTACAGTCTTCAGGACTATGACGAAGCCAATTCAGACCGTTTAATACTAGTTTGCCAAAAAGCATGATACTGACGATACAGGAATTTGACCTTGATTTATTTCTGAAGATACACAGAGGATTATCCTGTGGATTTCTGGATTGGTTCATGCCACTTATCCGAAACAAATTCTTCTGGTCTCCCCTGTATCTTTTCATCATCCTGTTCTGCATCAGAGAGTATAAAAAAAGAGGCTGGTACATCAATGGACTACTACTTTTGACCTTTGCACTGGGCGACCTGATTGCATCCAGGCTGATCAAGCCTTTCGTGGGCAGGATAAGGCCGTGCAACGATTTCCGGCTGTCGGACCTGATTATACACCGGGTAAACTGCGGAAGCGGCTACAGCTTTCCCTCTGCGCATGCGACGAACCATTTTGCCATTGCAATTTTTCTGATCCTCGTCTTTTATAAGAGCTGGAAGCCGATCTTGCCAATCGGCCTTACCTGGGCTTTCCTCATTTCCTTCGCGCAAATCTACGTCGGTGTGCACTACCCTGTCGACACCATGGTCGGCGCTTTACTGGGCACAGCCATAGGCCTGTTCACCGGCACCCTATTCAACAGACTACAACCACATATTTAATGGAAACCTGGAAAATATTAGTTTTATTCTTCTGCGCCTTTCTGGGCGGTGCCTCAATTTTCTTCGTTAAAAGTGACCGGTCTAAACTGCTTAAGCTGATCCTTTCTTTTAGCGGAGCCTACCTGTTTGCCATTACCGTACTTCACCTGATTCCTGACGCCTACAGCGGCGTTGATGCGCATGATATTGGTATTTATATCCTGATCGGCTTCCTGATACAGGTGTTTTTGGAACAGTTTTCTGAAGGTGTGGAACATGGGCACATGCACCACCATCACCACCAGGAAGGGCATGTTTTTCCTTACGGGATCATGATCAGCTTATGCCTGCATGCATTTCTGGAAGGCATGCCGCTGGCGAAAGACCACCACAATGAACTTATTTTCGGTATTGCACTGCACCATATCCCCGCCGCATTTGCGCTCTCCAGCATCCTGATGCAGAACCATTATAAACCCAAAAGCCTGCTGCTGTATATCAGCATATTTGCGCTTATGGCTCCGCTTGGATTTCTCCTCAGTTACGGGATCAGCACCGGCACGATTGGCGGTATTGAGCTTTATTTCAACAAGATGATGGGGATTGTGATCGGGATCTTCTTGCACATATCAACCACCATTCTATTCGAGACCAGTGTAGACCACAAGTTCACCAGGCGGAAAATGATTGCTGTTTTGATTGGAATTGCCGTGGCGCTGATTGGCTTTTATGCCGGAGGACACTAGCTATTTCTTAGCTTTAGCACTGCCCTTTGGCTTGCCATAACCCCAGGGGCAATGTTTGCATTTGTTTTTACAGCAAGTACCCCGTTTCAGGTGGTAGGCTTCTGTAAACACCATTAATCCCTGTTCATTAAAATAGAAGTCTGTTCCCTCTTTCATCTGTTTAGCACCTTCACCACTACCTGATCTTTAAAGTGCTCCTTGAGCTGCTGCCCATCTCCATGGGTGGTCCATACCTCCCGCGGCTCCACCTGCCTGATCGTTTCCAGGATGTCGTTCCAGTCTACATGATCGGATATGCAGAGCTGCAATTCTTTACTCTGAAGATTTTTCCAGCCGGAGGCAAACACCCGGATGACATTGATGGCTTTGATGTAGCTGTGGAAAACCATCGGCGGAACCAGGTAGATCAGCCCCTTTGGATTCATCTTCATCACCTTGCGGTCGTACACCTCGTAACTGCCCAGGTTCACACCCAACTGCTCATAGAGCTTTACGAAGGGCATAATGCTGTGGTGAACCAGAATTCGCTTTCCCGCACAATGGTCGTTAATCAGACGAATGATACGCTGACTTTTCCCCAGCGCGTAAGCGCCCAGCATGATGTTTCCTTCCCAGGACTCCAGGTTCTTGATTTCTTCCTCAGCCGGAGGATGCTGCGTCAACGGATTGGCGAAGGTTGTCTCCGTAATCAGTACGTCCGCCTTGCGAAACGCAATGGCCTCGCATGTTGGGTCCGGCTGGAGCTTGTAGTCGCCGGTGTACAAATAGGTAATCCCATTGTACGCCATAACCACCTGTGCCGAGCCTGCAATATGGCCGGCAGAGATAAAACTGACGGTAACCCCATTCAGGTTAAAAGCTTCAGTGTAGGCTTTTATATGGAAATCCACAGCGGCAAACTTCTTGTAGCGGTGCAGCATAAACATAGAGGTTGGGCGGGTGCAGTAAACCTGATTGTTGCCGCTGCAGGCATGGTCGCCATGAGCGTGGGATATTACGGCAGTTTTTACAGCTTCCTGTGGATCAAGGTAGAAATCCCCATATACACAATATAGTCCAGTTTTGGTCTGAACTATAAAATCATCTAATATCATTTGTCTTATTAACCTTCAAAAACGTAATGTGGAGATCCATCACCTGCAAAATGATGGATTGTTGCTCATCATTGTACACCTGATAATCGGCCATTGCCCGTTTTATTTCATCATTAAATTGTTTGTTCATCCGTGCACGGACCTGCTCTTCTGTAACGCCATCCCTGTGCATTACCCGGCTGGTCTTCATCAGCTCCGGCGCGGTAACCAGGATACTGGTGTCACACATCCTGTAGGATCCGCTTTCAAAGAGTAAAGCGGCTTCCTTAAGAATGTACGGGGTTCCGGCAGGAACATGTCCGATCCATTCGTCAAAAGCCCTAAATACGGCCGGATGCACCAATGCATTTAAGGTCTCCAGCTGCGCCTGATCGTTAAACACGATGTTCGCCAGATATTTATTGTTAAGGATTCCTTCCGCAGAATAGCTTTCGGCACCAAATGCCGCCTTTACACCTTCTATAAGAAGGAGGTCGGTAGTCATAATTTGCCTGGCTACGGTGTCCGCATAGAAAACTGGTATTCCGAGTACTTCAAAAACCCTGGATACGGTTGTTTTACCACTGCCGATTCCACCTGTTATGCCTACTTTGAACATTATTCTTCTATTATAAAATCGATTTTAGCGGGTGTCACACGCACAAACTTGCAGTATTCGGGAAAGCGCGTAATCTTTACGCTCAGTTGGTTGTGCTTCAGCTTCTTCCATTCATTCAGGTCCACCGAGGCCTCCATAAAGTCTTCATTGATTTGCTGGTAGCTGGAAAGTGCGACCAGATAGGTCACCTTCACCTTCTTCGGGTAAAGGCTCAAACTGTAATACTCTGGATTGTTCAACACCTTCAGCGGAAGCTCCACCATTTTCTCCGTAAACTCATCAACCGGAATCTTCACCTCCACGGTAGCAGGAAATATACTCACATTTTTGAGCTTATTCTGCATCATCGGTACCCTTGTCACCGTGGTATTCCGGATATCAGTCAGCTTCAAGGTGTCGGTCTCCCATTCTTTAATTTTCCCGATGTCTTCCTGCGGTCCCGAAACCGTAACATAATCGGGTGTAATTTCAATATCGTTTGAAATCCCATACTGACTACTGAAATTTAAGTTCGACAGCAGCTTTACCGGGACACGTTTTACCGTACGCTTGGAAAAATCAAAGTATAACGTGTCCGGACGTACAGAAATGATCTTCTGAGAAGTCTCCAGCTGGTTGTTTACCTGGTACAGCTGCTCAGAAAATAGAATATAGTCTTTGTTGTTCAACTTTTCCAGGCCTATGGATATCGAGGGCGGATTCACCCGCATGCGTGCAAAAAGGAGCTGCCACCCTGTACCCTCCACCTGCAAGTCTACCGTGTCAGATTGCAATGGGTGAAAAGCCTTGTTTTGAGGGAAGTTCTTGTACACCAGCACTGTTTTTGCAGTATACACATACTTGTTGTTCAGCGCCATCACCAGCCAGCCAGCAATAGCAAGGAGTAGACAGGAAATCAATGCCATAAATCGCTTTCGTTCTATCTTTGTTAATCTTATCAATGGCATGGCTGTAAAGTACTCAAATTTTCGAAAACAAAAAAGCCGCTCCAATACTGAAGCGGCTATGCTAATCCTTGCAAATTATGCTTTTGTAGTTGATGCTTTAGTTGCATCTAGAGAAATGGCTGACTTGTCAAACCGGATCTTCGTACCACCTTCTACTTCAATCAAAAATGTAGTCTCGTTCATGTCTACAATTCTACCGTGAATTCCAGCGGTAGTAACAATCTTATCACCTTTTCCAAGTTCTGCAATCAGCTTTTTGTGGTCTTTTGCTTTTTTAACCTGAGGTCTGATCATGAAAAAATAAAATACCACCATGATCAATACCATTGGTACCAGCGTGCTTAACATGCTGTTGCCACCTGCGGCCTGTAATATTACTGCTAACGTCATATTGTTGTTTCTAATTTATTGTGTGTAATGCTTATGCAGGGTTTACTACCCCAACCAAATGAACTTCGTTTACAGAAGGATTTCCGTTCGAAGTTACCGTAATCACCTTATCCTGCAGTCCTGATTTACCACTGCTGTCGAAAACCACTTTAATTACTCCTTCCGCTCCTGGCTTGATCGGGTCTTTCGGTGTTTCCGGAACCGTACATCCGCAAGTTGCCGTCGCATTGGTAATGATTAATGGCGACTTCCCTGTGTTTTTAAATTTAAACTCATACTGGACTTTCTCCCCTGATTTGATCTTACCAAAGTCATATCCAGGTTTCTCAAAAGTCAATATGGCTGCATCTGCTGCTGCCGGCGCAAGGGACGCTGTGCTTGATCCGGCAGAATCCAACCCTGTCCCGGCGTTCGATGTACTTTGTTGGCACGAAGCAAACGACATTGCGGCAAGGGCGAGTATCATTATCTTTTTCATCACGAAATTTAATTTTGTTAACGGCTATGAAGCCTCAATCAGCCTTATTCTTCTATTAGTCCGCGACCGGTTTTATGGATGCTGTCCGTTCTTTTCAGGTCGCCTAAAATTTTGTCCAATATACCATTTATAAATGAATTACTTTTTGGGGTACTGTAATCTTTTGAAAGATCGAGATATTCGTTTATGGTCACTTTAACGGGAATCGACGGGAAATTCATCAGTTCGCAGATGGCCATTTTCATGAGAATGGTATCCATTAAAGCAATCCTTTCCGACTCCCAGTTTTTGGTACGCTCCGCGATCATTTTCTGGTATTCGTCGTTGTTCCGCAGCGTGTACATGAAAAGTTCCTGCACAAATTTGCTGTCTTCTTCCCAGTCCGCGCTAATTGGCGTCAGTTTGTTTTTAAACGGATCTTCACTGGTAAAATTCTTGATGGTCTTCGCGACCATACCCTGCATTACCTCCTTATCTACCGACCAGTTGATAAACTTATCTTCGAAAGCCTGAATGATGTTCTGACTTTTCAATATTATTTTCCGGAAGATAAATTTAATAATCTCTTTAGAACCCTCCAGGCTTTCATCCGGATCTGCAAGGTAGGCTGCATATTCTGGCGTGGCTTTTAACTTGTTGTATATGGTCTTTAGGAAGTCCGGTTCGGCATTCCAGTTTACCTGGTACTTATTTACGGCACCCTGGAATTCCGGGTTTTTCTGAAGCAGCACGATAAACGGGTTGTGCAGTAGCTTCTCATTCGGATTTAGATCTTCCGGCGTTGGGAAGTGCTTGTTTGCGCGCTCAATGCTGTCAATGGCGGTGTATTCCGTGATCTCAGACAACAATGCCAGCATTCTGATGTACATCTCATAGACATTGTCTATGCTGGCCATCAGATTCTTTTTAGAGGTTACAATATCCCGCTTGTCTGTCATTTGCCATGCAAAAATGCTTTGCATTGCTTTAATTCTTAAGTGCCTTCTGTTTAACATGATTTTTGTAAGAACGATTGGTAAATTTACCGGTGTACTAAAAGGATGATTTTATTTTCTTGATATCAATTATTCGTTGTTCAGCAATCCGGTTTGCAGCCAGGATTGTCGGGATATTCTCTTTTTTAGACATCTGAATGACGTCACGTGTTGCATCATAAATGTTTTCCGTCAGCTGCATTGTCCTTTTCTTACCGTAACCGGTAAGTTCAGAATAGCAATTGATCAGCCCGCCCGCATTAATCAGGTAATCCGGTGCAAAAAGGATCTTCTTTTCCAGAAGTTGTGTGCCCTGCACCAGCTCGTCTGCAAGCTGGTTGTTCGCCGACCCTGCAATAATGGCAAACTTCATTTTCTCGATCGTACGCGCATTCACCGTTGCACCCAGCGCACAAGGCGCATAGATATCTGCGTCTAACCCGAAAATCTTATCTGCTTCAATAGGTTTGGCCTTATATTTCTTTGCAACTTCCTGGAGCCGCTCCTGGTTGATATCACTGATAAATACTTCAACGTTATCATTTCTCAGCAACTCCACCAAATGTTCGCCCACATTTCCAATTCCCTGCACAACCACAGAACGACCGGCCAGCATATCTGTGCCAAATACTTCTTTAACGCAGGCCTTGATGCCCAGATAAACACCTTTCGCGGTATATGGCGACGGATCTCCCGCGCCACCTATGGATTCAGGGACACCGGTAACATGCGTCGTTTCCATACGGATAAACTCCATGTCCCTGGTCGTCGTACCCACATCTTCAGCCGTTATAAACTCTCCGTTGAGGTTTTTAATGAATCGGCCATAGCTGCGCATCATCGCTTCGGACTTCCCTTTACGCGAATCTCCGATAATTACTGCTTTTCCACCACCCAAGTTCAAACCGGTAATGGAAGCCTTATAAGTCATGCCCCTCGATAGTCTCAGTACATCTTCCAATGCTTCAGCTTCTGTTTGATAGCTCCACATCCGGGTTCCTCCAATAGCTGGCCCGAGAGTTGTGTCATGTATCGCGATGATTGCTTTTAAGCCCGTGTCGGGATCGTTACAGAAAACGACTTTTTTATGCCCTAATGCAGTTAATTGATCTAAAACAGAAGTTATAGGAGAACCAGTATCAGACATATATTTTGAATTATCGAATATGCTGCAAAACTACTTAAAAAAAGAATATTTTACCCAGTAATAACCAATACTTTCGAAAAAATAACGCGCGTTTACATAACTTTACACCTTCATGAAACACCTCCGTTATTTAAATAAGTACTTCTATAAATACAAATGGTGGATAATCCCCGGCGTCTTTTTTGTTGTCATTTCCAACATCTTCGCCGTAATACCTGCACAGGTTATTGGACATGCTTTCAATCTGATCACCGAGAACATCCAGATCTATGGCCTGTTCAACGGGTTTAACAAGCAGGCGCTGATTTATGACATTTTCAGCGCCGGCTTATTCTATTTTGGTGCACTCGTCCTCTTTCTTTATCTGATCCGCGGCCTGTTCCTGTTCTTTATGCGGCAAACCATTATCCTGATGTCCAGGCACATTGAGTTCGACATGAAGAACGAGATCTATGCGCACTATCAGCAGCTTAGCCTGGGATTCTACCGTAAAAATAACACCGGCGACCTGATGAACCGGGCTACAGAAGACGTAAACCGCGTCCGGATGTATGTTGGCCCCGCCATCATGTATGCAATTAACACGGGTGTACTGTTTATCCTGATCATCTGGTCCATGTACTCGGTTAACCCTACCCTGGCCACCTTTTGTTTGCTGCCCCTGCCCGTACTGGTCGTCACCATTTACTTTGTGAACACACTGATCAACAAGAAGAGCGAGCAGATCCAGGAGCAGCTCTCCAGGCTGTCCAGCTTTGTGCAGGAGCGCTTTTCTGGCATACGGGTCATCAAGTCCTATGTGCGTGAAGATTACACCCGGGAGATCTTTGCCAAGGAGAGCGAAGCCTACAAGCGTAACTCGATGAGCCTGGTCCGCGTGCAGGCATTCTTCTATCCAACCATGCTGCTCATGGTTGGGCTCAGTACCATCCTTACCGTCTTTATAGGCGGCAAGCAGGTTATCGAAGGTTCCATATCCGCAGGAAACATTGCGGAGTTTATCGTTTACGTGAACCAGCTTACCTTCCCCGTAACGATGCTTGGATGGGTAACTACCCTCATTCAACGGGCTTCGGCATCACAAAAAAGAATTAACGAGTTCTTAGAACTTCAACCCGATATCCAGTCCGGAGACATCCGCCTGCCGGATCTTAAAGGAAAGATCAGCTTCCAAAAGGTAAGCTTCACCTATCCCGACACCGGCATTCAGGCCCTTAAGGAGGTAAGCTTTGATGTGGAGGAAGGCCAGTTTGTTGCCGTGATCGGCCGCACCGGCTCCGGAAAATCTACTTTGGCCAACCTGATCATGCGAATGTATGATGTAAATTCCGGACAGATCACCATCGATGGGCAACCGCTCGAACAGTTGGATCTGAACACCTACCGGAATCAGATCGGATTCGTCCCGCAGGAAGTATTCCTTTTCTCAGATTCCATTAAAAACAATATCGCGTTTGGACTCGACGAGATTAAAGGCAATGAAGTGGAAGAAGCCGCAAAGAACGCAGCCGTACTCAACAACATTATGGACTTTGAACTGAAGTTCGAAACGATGCTTGGCGAACGGGGAATAACTTTATCCGGGGGGCAAAAGCAACGGGTTTCTATCGCGCGGGCACTGATCAGATCGCCTCGCATCCTGATCTTTGACGATTGCCTCTCCGCAGTAGATACCCGCACAGAAGAAGAGATACTTAACAACCTTGGCCGGATTATGAAAGGCAGAACAAGCATCTTAATCGCCCACCGGATCTCGACAATCAAGAATGCCGACAAGATAATTGTACTTGATGATGGAAGGATTGCCGAGCAGGGAACACACGAGCAACTTCTTAGTATGCAAGGCATTTATACCGATATGTATCAGAACCAACTGCTTGAGGAAGAAAAACATTCTCTATAATTTTCTATTTTGAAGTTTGATAAATATTCCATTATATTTACACGTACCAAACAAAGACTAGTACAAAATATATGGCAGAATTTGACAACAAAGAGAGAGAAGAGGTTTTTTCTAAGAAAGTAAGAGCAGGAAAAAGGACGTATTTTTTCGATGTGAAGGCAACCCGCTCCGGCGACTACTATCTGACTTTAACAGAAAGCAAGAAGAGACTCGAAGATGGCGTATTTGTTAAACATAAGATCTTTTTGTACAAGGAAGACTTTGAAAAATTTGCCGAAGGTTTAAACGAAACTGTTGATTACATCAAGAGCCACCAGGATGTCACTGAAAAACGATATGAATATTCAGAAGGTCAGGAAGTGGGCAGCAAAACACCAGATGATTTCTCTTTCTAACATATAAAGTATACGGGGCCCCTTTCAGGGGCCTTTTTTTTGCCTAAAATTTAATCTGATGAAGAAGTTTGCGCTGTTGATTGTACTTGCTATAATCACCACTACCCTACATTCACAAGAAAAAGAAGATAAGAAGCTGATGGAGATCATAACCGGTTTGGTCAAAGATTTCCACGGCGACGTGGGTGTTTACGTTAAAAACCTAAAGACCGGTAAATCCGCAGGCTTTAATGCCGACACCATTTTCCCGACAGCCAGTATGGTTAAAATCCCGATAACATCGGGAATCTTCAATAAGATCGAACATCAGGAACTCGACTACCATAGCATTTTGACCTATAAAGACAGCCTGATGTATGCCGGAGAAGACATCCTCGGTAGCTTTAAAAATGGAGAGCAGATCGCCCTGAGTAAAGTGCTGATGCTGATGGTTACGACCAGCGACAATACGGCAAGCCTCTGGTGCCAGTCTATGGCCGGAGGTGGTACCGCCATCAACAACCTTATGGAGGCCAACGGCATGAAGTTTACAAGGGTCAATTCGCGTACACCTGGACGGGCAGCCAATCAAAACAAATATGGATGGGGTCAGACGACGCCAAGAGAGATGGCCACCTTGCTTACCCTGATCCGGGATGGAAAAATGATCAATCCAGCGGCATCAGAACGGATATACCGGAATTTGATCCGGATCTATTACGACAGTGAAGCATTGTCGCAAATACCGCCCTACGTACAGGTGGCATCGAAATCCGGGGCCGTTGACGAAGCGCGGTCAGAAGTCGTACTGGTTAACGCGCCACACGGCGACTATGTATTTTGCATCACGACGAAAAACCAGCAGGATACTTCCTGGAAAAACACCAATGAAGGTCTGGTATTGATCCGGAAATTAAGCAAAACATTGTGGAATTATTATGAGCCAAAGTCGGACTGGAAGCCGGCTGCCGGAATGGAAAAGTACAGCACAATGAACTAAAGCAATTAACAGACCTTTACCTCAGCCTTGTCCACATGGATCCAGTTTTCCTCCTGCGATACATTTATGGCAAGCTTTATTTCAGGGCTGTTCTCCAGTAAACTTTCAATTTCCTGCAGCGTATCCTGTTCGATTACCTTGTTCACGATCCGTACAGGTTCATCCAGTGCATCCGACACGATCTCCAGGTCGTACATGCCATGAACCAAGGTTTTACAAATGATGAAGGAAACCTTGTGGTTGGCAACCACTTTCTTTAGTGCCGAAAAAGCATGAATAATCTGGTCGATATTGCTCGCTTTGTAACCCAGCAGAATGCATGGATTAACGTTTGTATTCGAGTTATCACCAGACAACAAGATCTCATCCACATCGGCCAGAATCGTTTCAATTATTAGTCTATCCATTTTGCATCGTCTTTATTTTCATGGCGGTAACGCCATCACCAGTATCGGGCACAGTTGCCTGCATCTTCCCTGGCATTTTTATATACAATACATAAAGAGATTTACCGGCGGTATTGTTTTTCTTAAGTTTAAAAACAGAGGCGATATTTACTTTACTAAAAACAAAACGCCTCCAAATGCCTTATAGATAAAGGAGATCCCATTTCTTTCAAACTCAACGAAGATGAAAAGAGCACTGCAAGTTCTAAACGCCCTCAGCCTTTTTGCAATTATTGCCATCAACTATATTTTCAGCAACGGGCAGGACGATGCACAAAGCATGTCGACGATATCTGCGCGATACGAAAACCTGCTTACGCCGGCAGGTTATGCATTCTCGATCTGGGGTCTGATTTATTTCGGACTGGTCTGTTTTGCCATCTTTCAGGCAAGGAGCTTGTTTTCAAGCGGGATTAAAGACGACGAGTTTGTGCTTAAGATAGGCCCCTGGTTTATCATATCGAACATCCTTAACGCGCTGTGGATCATTGCCTTCACCTACGATCACATTGGTCCCTCTGTACTGATTATTATTCTGCTCTTCTTATCGCTCCTGAAGATCATCCTCAACCTCGATATGGAAAAGTGGGATGCGCCCCTGCACATCATATTACTGATCTGGTGGCCTTTCAGCTGCTATTTTGGCTGGATCACGGTAGCCACAATCACAAACATATCGAGCAGTCTGGTTTCTTTGGGATGGAACGGTGACCCGCTGCAGCCAACCACCTGGGCCGTCATCGTCCTGCTGATTGCCGCCGCCATCTTCATTGGTATCATCTGGACACGAAACATGAGGGAAGCAGCTACTGCAGGCGCCTGGGGCCTGATTGCCATCGCGGTAAGGAACTGGAAGATGGAGCCGCTTGTTGCACACGTCGCCATTGCCGCAGCCGTGCTGATCCTCATAAACGTCATGGTACACGGATATAAAAACAGAGCCCTAGGTCCGGTCAGAAGCTGGAGGCCAAAAGCCGGTACACAGTCCTAAGCTTCCCGTACTTCGAGTGCCTTTATGAGTTTCAAGATACGATCCAGATACACCTCTGACGGCTTTTTTCCGGCATTTACCTCCAGGTATTCAATGTGAGACTGCAAAAACAAGGGCAGGTCCTCAATCACGACGCCAGTGTCAATCTGGATTGATCCGGGTAATTCCAATCCCTGAAAATATGCTTTAATCTCTTCAACAGTCATGCTGCAAAGATAGAGAACTATTACAATTTTTCCGCTTCTATGGCTTTTCCGATGTTTTCCAGCAGCTCCTCATCAATTTCATCATCGGTGTACCAGGTGATCCCCTTTTCCTTTGTATTCGGGTATACGATGCCGACAGGATCGTCGCCCTGCTTCACCTGAAACTTACCGTCTTCCAGCGGTGTAATCGTATAGGTAATGCTTGATCCGCCGGTTGCTACTTCTATCTCAAAATCTTCCATAGTTCTATATTTCTAGTCTGAATTTAGGTGTACGTTCCTGTTTGCAATAATGATACCATCCTTGTGAACATCCAAAATCCGGTCGTGGGTTGCTGGGTGTGTTCCTTACCCGGAGGCATAGGAGGTTATATTTACAAAAACACACAACATTTAAGGCTGGTGATTTGTTGAACGACTAAAACGTATCTTATGGAAAATCCGATCCCTTCTCAAGAAACCGGCAGCGAAATGAATGCTGTGGAGAAAGCAACTTTCGACAACACAGCAGGAGCCCGGCAATTCTACGAGATTGCAAAAGAAAGATTACTCAACGTAAACCGCTGGGCCGAAATATCGGCATTGCCCTCATCGACTTTCCGGCTTTGTGACGGCAGCGGCGCGGAGGCAGACAGACTCGTAAAGGAAGGGGACTACTTTAAAATAGATATTCCTGGTCCGGGAACGACTTCCGGCGACGGATTCGACTGGGTAAAAGTAGAGCACCTGCAGGAAGAGGAAATCAATGGTACCGAAATCATCAGTATCCGGGTGCGCCCTGCTGCCAATCCGAATACACCCGATCCGGACACGGCACATTTCTTTAAAGATACCGCAACATCAACCTTCCAGGTAAAAAGAATCGGCAGCGAGGTATTTGCGGAAGTCCACGGCCGCAATGAGCAGCCAAACACCGATACGGAACACCTCACCGACAACGTCCGGAATACCCTTGTGGGTACCAGTGCTAAAATAGGTTTCTCTTTTCCGCAGTGGAAAGGTTTGGTTACAGGGCTCGTAAAAGTCGACTAACCCTGCAACACCCCTGTTGCGCACGCAATAATAATACTTACTGCTCCTTCATCAGTTCTGCAAACAACTGATAAGAATGCAGTTTTGCCTGATGATCAAAAATATGTGCGGTGACCATGATTTCGTCTATTCCGGTCTGGTCGAGGAAGGATTGCATATCTTCCCGGATGCTTTGTTTTGTACCGACGAAGGTACAAGCAAGCATCTGATTGATCTGCTCTGCTTCATAATCACTTAAGATCTCGTCCATATTGTCAATCGGAGGCGGAAGCAATGTGCGCTGCCCGGTGATAATACCCCTGAACATCTGGTACAAAGAGGTGGCCAGGCGGTTTGCCTCGGCCTCTGTATCCGCAGCGACCACATTCACGCAGGATAAAACATAAGGTTCCTGCAGATATTTAGATGGTTTGAAGTTGTTGCGGTACAGGTTGATGGCCGCCAGAAATTGAGCCGGTGCAAAGTGACTGGCAAAGGCATAGGGTAAACCCATTGCAGCTGCAAGATGTGCACTGTCTGTACTGGAACCCAAAATCCAGATTGGAATGTCCAACCCTTCACCGGGAATTGCACGCACCTTCGAATGGCTGTTCTCTGCCGAAAAGTAGGTCTGCAGCTTCTGCACATCCTGCGGGAAATTGTTCGCCGCATTGAAGCGGTCACCCCGGATGGCAATTGCGGTCAGCTGGTCCGTACCCGGCGCACGCCCAAGCCCCAGGTCTATCCGTCCGGGAAATAAGGATTCTAAAGTTCCAAATTGCTCGGCAATAACCAGGGGTGAGTGGTTGGGAAGCATGATGCCGCCGGAACCCACGCGAATGGTCTTTGTGCCGCCGGCAATGTGGCCGATAACCACCGAAGTTGCGGAGCTGGCTACGCTGATCATATTGTGATGCTCGGCAAGCCAGTAACGGGTGTAGCCCCATTGTTCTGCATGCTGAGCCAAATCGAGGCTGCTTTTAAAGGTATCTGCGGGTGTTTTTCCTTCAATGACTGTGGCGAGATCCAGTACGGAAATCGGGAGCGTATTCAGTGACTTGTTCATCATATGTATCGTCCTTGTAACTAAGAAGGAACAAAACTAAAGATTATAAAGTTTGCCTGATCGACCTACGGGAGATTTGACATTGCATACACAACCGGCTGACATTCTATACAGACGTACGCGGCAAGCATTTATCTGTATCTTTGTCTATCCAACAAACAGTATAATATTTATGGAAAGCAACAGAGAGATCATTACCGACTTAAAAGATCTGTTATCAACCGTCAACGACGGAAAAGAAGGATACGACACAGCTAGTGAGGCGACCGATAAAATTGAGCTGAAAGGCGTTTTCCTCCGGTATTCGGCGCAACGTGCGCTGTATTCAAGCGAGCTGAAAGAGCATATCACGGCCCATGGCGGAAATCCGGACAACGAACGCGGCGGCGTACTCGGCGCATTGCACCGCACCTGGATCGACATTAAACAGACGATAAACGGTAACGACGACAAGGCCATACTAAATGCAGTAGTTAACGGCGAAGTCAAGGCGCTGCAAAAATACAACGGGTACATTGCAGATTACGGAGACCATGCGGACCACATTGAACTGTTAAGAAGACAGCGTGACGGGATTGAGGAAGCCGCACACGAAATGCAGTCATTGCTTAGCGCCCGCAACCACTAAAGCAGCGATGCCGTTGAGGATCCCTGTAGGGAAATTGTAAGCAGCTTTGATGTTAAGGGGGCGTTGAGCCGGTGTTGATCCGGCCTTGATCCGGCCTTGACCCGTCCAACGGCGGTTCAATGCTCGGTTTAGGGCGCCACAAGGGACTCGCATCTTAGAGACTGGTGCCCTGTGGATCATGGAGTTAGTATGCGGAGCAAACATTTCTAAACCAAGAGGTAAAGTGATTCGTTATCTTTGTAGCATGCAAAAGCCCACGCAGTTATTTTCCAAGCTCATTTACAATAAGTTCTTCTGGCAGTTCTTCGTGGCGATTTTCATGCTTGCTATGGCCATATTCTTTTTCCGTGAGCAGCACATTGAGTTGTTCCGGATTCAGGAGCAGCTGAACAAGAGCAATCCTTATTATATTACGCTTGGCATTGGAATCACCTTGATCTACGTGCTTGCGCAAGGACAGATGTATGTACACAGCTTTAAGGCCTTAAACAAAAAACTTCCGCTTCCAGCGGCTATCCGGCTGTTTTTAAAGCGAAACCTTGTCAGCATTTTCCTTCCTGCGGGCGGGTTTTCTTCTTTGGTATTCTTTACCCGCGAAGCGGAGGATCATGGGATATCCAAATCAAACATTCACCTTGCGTCTACGATATTCGGTTTATGCGGCATCCTGTCCGTGGTCCTTGTCGGCATTCCCGTAATTGGCATTGCCCTGCTGTTTACAAGTCTGGGCACCACAGAGATATTAAGCTTTCTCTTTTTACTCCTGCTGACCGGAGCCATGATACTGCTCATCTATTCTGTAGCCCAGAAAGGAAGGTCTTACCACTGGCTCTCCAGAATGCGGCCGTCGCTGACAACTGTGCTGGATGATATGATCGACCAGAAGGTAGACCGCCGGCAATTCTGGATGACGCTGCTTGTTTCGGTCGGGATTGAGATCATCGGTATCGTACATTTATACATTTCCATGCTGGCCCTCGGACTGCCGGCGAGCTGGCCGGCAGCCATCATTGGCTATATGGTTATGGTCGTATTGCTTATTGCGTCTCCCTTTCTTCGTGGTCTCGGAACCATAGAGTTGTCTCTGACCTTTATTCTGCAGCAATTCGGCTTTCCCATTGTTGCCGCCGCAACAATCACGCTCCTCTTCCGGTTTTTTGAGTTCTGGCTTCCATTGTTCGGCGGACTGGTCAGCTTCATTACCAGAAAAGACAATCTGCTTCTGCGGATCCTGCCGGCAGTGATCATCGTCATCCTGGGTGTAGTAAATATCATTTCGGCCATTACACCGGCGATACCCGCACGGCTACACCTTGTGCACAACTTACTTCCCGAGAATCTCATTGTGATCAGCAACTCCCTGGTACTCGTACTTGGCCTCATTCTCGTAATGCTAAGCATATTTCTTTTTCAGGGCTCAAAACGTGCCTGGTACGCGGCACTGCTGCTGACCGGCTTCTCGGCCGTTGGGCACCTGCTTAAGGCAGTAGACTTTGAGGAAGCAATTCTCGCGTTTATTGCCGCCTCCTCATTGTGGTACACGCGAAGCTTCTACACATTAAAGCCCAGTCCGAGGTTTGTCTCCTTTAACTACCTGGTGGTACTCTACGCCCTGGGGGCGGTTCTGGCTTATGGCGTCCTTGGATTCTACTTCATCGATAAACGGCATTTTGGGATCGACTTTCACCTGGATCAGGCGGTAACAGCTGTTCTTAAGTTATTTTTCCTGGTGGATGACAAGGCCATCGTACCCCGCACAGCTTTCGGCGCCAGGTTTGAAGATTCGATCTATATCTCAGGTGCATGCCTCATACTTTTTATCATCTTCAGCCTGCTCAAGCCATACTTCTCCAAGCCTTACAACACAGAGGCAGATTTCCAGACTGCTCAGGATATTCTAACCAGGCACGGAAAGTCGGCCCTGGACTACTTCAAGACCTATCCGGATAAACTGTTGTTCTTCAACATTGACCGCACAGCTTTTATCAGCTTCAAGATCACGAGGCACTTTGCAATTGTGCTGGAGGACCCTGTTGCTGAAAATGATGCCATAAAAAGGGATATCGTAGAAAGCTTTGAAACGTTTTGCCATGAGAATGGCTTCATCAGTGCATACTACCGTGTACCCGAATCGTCTTTGGAGTTTTATAAGTCCATTGGCAGGAAACACATTCCAATCGGAGAAGAGGCGATTTTAAATCTGAGCACATTCACCATGGATGGCGGTAAGATGAAGACCACGCGGAGTGCGGTAAACCGGCTTACAGCAGAAGGCTTCGAGTTGAAGGTTTACAAAGCGCCGATTAAAGAAGGCCTTATCCAGAAGCTGGAAAAAGTTTCGCAAGATTGGCTGGCCGACCTGAATCAAAAGGAAGTGGCCTTTACTCAGGGGGTCTTCGACGCCGGTATATTGAAAGAGCAAACCATCCTGACCATTGAAGATCAGGAAGAAAAAGTATATGCGTTTTTAAACCTTATCCCCGACTATGCACCTGGAGAGGCAACGTACGATCTGATCCGCAAAGTTAAAGATGCACCCAATGGAATTCTGGACATGCTCTTGGCGAAGACCTTTTTGTATCTGAAGGCAGAAGGATACACGTCAGCGAATATGGGCCTGGCGCCACTATCAGGCATGGAAGACGTAAACATCACGCAGAAGACCATCAAATATGCATATGAAAACTTTAAAATTTTTGGGCAGTTTAAGGGCTTGCGGCGGTACAAGGATAAATTCTTCCCCAGCTGGGAAAAGAAGTATCTGATCTACAGCCACAATTACCATCTGCTGCAGGTACCGCGTGCATTGAAGCGGGTTTCGGAAGGCCGTTAGTGTGGCTGGGCAATTAATTCTGCAATGAGCTTTACGTTGTCATTGTACCTGTGCGACCCTGGAACCGTGGTTTTCTGAATCTGCTCCGTCGGCTTTAAACTGGTATAGAAATCGCTCCCCTCCTCCTGACCAAAGACGCAACGCACCGGTGCCGGACTTTTAAGCACTTGCGGCAGGACTTTGTATTTGTCGTTATCAGATCCACCCATCCCCAGCATATTGGTCAGCCTGGTCACAAATCCGGTGGAAAATCCGGGCGACAGCAGTACGACGGACTTCAATTTTCGCGCTATGCCTGGGGAAAGCTGCGGGGGAACAAATGCACCTACATCCGCCCCGAAGGAGTATCCAACCAAAATAAACGCGGTTTTATTCCAGGCACTTAGATATTTTTGAATGAAGTCTTCTGCAGCTTTACCAAACTGTGCAGGCGTTTTCTTCTCCCAGAAGTATTTGCGTGTATCCAGCGCCACGACCGCATATCCCTGGGCAGTAAGCTGCGCGGCAAGTGACTTTGAGAAACTGTTCATGCCGCCATCGCCGGTTAAATAAACAACCAATGGCTTGTTTCCGGATTTGGGAAACAAGTGGAGCGGCAATCCAGTATCGGGAGCCTGCGCGCTGGCTCTTTGCCATATTGGAAAAAGGAAAATGACGAGTACCAGTGTGTACAATAATTTCATGTGTTTAAAGTCTTAACAAACGTAAAGAACGGAGTGAATTCACAATTTTTTCATTTTCCGAAAGATCATAATGGTGATCACCGGCGACATGCTTTAGAAAGAAGTTTCGTTTTTTGATTTCGCCCAGTGGTTTGGGACTTTCCTTGTCGCCGTAGAAACAAAGTACCGGAATCCGTATAGAAGCAATTTCTGCTTCGACTTTGTATGGCTTATTATCGGAAGAGAGATTCAGCAGATCTGAGGTATGGATCATGAAATCGGATGACGCAAAGGGACTTAGCAACTGCAGGGCGACAACCTTCTTTTTAATTGCAAGCGGGAGCCTGTTGTAAACAAAGGGAATTACATCAGCCCCAAAAGAATAGCCGCTTAAGTACAACCGGTTTGTTTTATACTGCCTGGAATATTGGCCGATGAGCTGCAAAATATCTGCTGTAGTTTGTTCCGGTGTCCGTTGTTCCCAGAAGTAATTTCTGGAATTCAGGCCCACGACGTTGAAGCCGCGTTTGGCAAAGCTCGCCGCAAGCTGGTCGCTGAAGTCCATCCATCCACCGTCTCCGGAGAGCATAATGAGCAGTCGCTTTGATGCCGGATGGGCAGAGGGGTATACGATAACCGGGAGGTCGAAATCATTTGTCTGCTGCCCATGATTGTTGGAGATCCGGTTCCGTTTCAGCACGCCGCAGCTCCCCAGTAAAATTATACACATTAGACCTAACACGGCAGTCCGGCACCTCATACTAACGAATGGTTTTGATGTGGTCATCTTCATACAAATAATACACCATTACACATGTGCGGGTTAAAATAACTTTAGCTGTTGATCCCTGGGCGGCTTAGCCTTCCCAAACACCGTTCTCCCGCCATACTTCCAGGATTCACGTCTTTCCTTCTCTATAACCTGCTCAAAATTCTGATTCGGGCTGAAGCTGTTTTCGGCCATCCTGGCGAGTTCTCCCAGCTTCTGTATCGCCTGGAGTTTATCAGTATTGCCCAGCTTCGCCTTTTGCACCGCTTTGGTAAGTACACCGATTGTTTCATCATATACGGTGATGGGAACCGGAAAAGGGTGGCCGTCCTTTCCGCCATGGGCAAATGAAAATCGGGCCGGATCATCGAACCTGGAGGGTGTGCCATAGATTACCTCGCTGACAAGCGCCAGCGACTGTAGTGTTCTTGGACCCATACCCTCCAGCAGTAAAAGGGATTCGAAATCCGCTGGCTGCTTTTCGTGTGTAAGCCACAGCATGGCACCCAAACGTTTCAGATCTACATCCTTCGCTTTCACCTCGTGGTGGTCTGGCATCTTCAAGTGGCGGATTTCAGTAAGCATCCGTTGGGGATCTTCCTGAGTCATACTTAAGATGGAGTTCCGCGATGGAAGGGCTGCACCCGCAGCCATGTTCAGGATCGCCCCCTGGTTTATGCCGCAGATTGCGGTGTGGGGATCATTTACAAAGGAAGTCATTGCAGAGGAGTGCCAGTGGTAACGCCGGGCCGTGTTGCCCTGCGGCTGCATCCCCTGTTGAACCACTGTCCAAAGGCCATTGGCGTCGACAATAAAACTATGAAGATACAGCTGGAAACCATCTTGGACGGCGGTATTGTCGACCTTAGCACTGAGTTTACTGCAACGCACCAGCGACTGACCATCTATTCCTGTTCTGGCGCTGTAGTTTAGAAGTTCCTGCGGAGTATTCCGGGAATGTTTACCCTTGCCGCCGCAGATGTAAATGCCCAGTTCTTTGGAATGCGGGTTTATTGCTTTTTTTAAGGCACCCATTACAGAGGTCGTGATCCCGGAAGAATGCCAGTCCATACCCATAACAGCACCCAGGCTTTGAAACCAGAAAGGGTCTCCCAATCTTCTCAACACTTCTGCAGTTCCGTACTCCGTAATGATGGCCTCGGTGATGGCAAATCCCAGCTTCGACATGCGTTCTGCAAGCCACAACGGAACGTGACCGTAATGTAAAGGTAGATCTGCCGACCCGGATCGCTTCATTCCTGTAAAATAAGATTTGATGCAGAACTATCCAAACTGAAGTTTGTCTACACGCACCCAATGCATGCCCGCCGCTTCCGCCGCCTTTACCCCCGGTGCGCCGTCTTCAAAAACAAGACATTTAGATGGATCTACGCCGAGCAGTTCAGCAGCCCTCAGGAATGGGTCTCCAAAAGGTTTACCGCGTTCCGTATCACCTGCACAGATCAAGACTTCCACTAGGTGATCGACGCCTATAACTTCGAGGGTGCGTTGCACATCGGCGCGGTCACCACCTGAAACGACAGCGATATGAACCCTGCCGGCATTGGCTTTCAAATGATCGACTACGTAGTCAATTGGCTTAATATTTTCGAGATAACGTTCCTGAAAGATTTCGCCTTTTCTAGTGCGGAACTCGGTAGGTACCAGATTGGCATTATAGCGGGAATTGATCTCTTCGACAACATTGGCAATTGGCCATCCGGCAAGTTCCATAATGATTTCCGGATCAAACACAACATTGTGTTCCTTTGCCGCTTCAACATAAGATTTCGCATGGTCGGGCATATTATCGGCCAGTGTGCCATCACAATCATATAAAAAGGCCTGATAATCGCCTTGAGTAAGTTCAGTTAATTTTCCGAATTTGGATTGCTCCATATGGTTTATAATTAATTCAATAAAAACACAAAAGTACCCAATAGAAAACGCGATAATGAATTTCCCGCTAGGTTAATTGTCACGCTTCCGCAAAACAATTGATTTGAATTATTGTAATACATCTATGTTGCAGGACCCACCTTTGTACTGGCTTTTTATACTGGCCATCCCGGTTGCATGCATTGCATGGACAGTTACCCATGAAGAAGTTTTCCGGGAGCCCAGGGAATATTGTGTTAAAAAATCAAGAGACGAAGTCTCTTTGTTCCGGAGAAAGTTCTTCTATCTATTCACCTGTGAATATTGCTTCAGCCATTATGTAACCGTCTTTATTCTTATCCTTACTGGTTATAAGTTATACCTGGATGATTGGCGTGGCTATGTACTGGCAGGGTTCTCACTGGTGTGGATTGCCAACTTTTACATGAGCCTGTACAACAAGATTCGTATAGATCTTAAAACCGGCAAATTAATCTCGAGAAAGGAAGAACATGAGGTTCGGGAGATGGAAGAAGACGAATCTTAGAACCTCCCGAAAAGCCGTGTGAGCAAACGCAACTGGGTCTCATGATCGGTACTGAATGCACCCTGCTTCATGATCCAGCCCCAATTGTGCTCCGTTGACGAGGGCGTATTCATGCGTGCAGATTTCCCAAGCCCCAGTATATCCTGAAGGGGAATAATCGCCAGGCGGGCGGTTGAGGCAAATGCAAGCCGCATCAGCTGGAACGATACATTATTCTTGGTTATGGTTGACCCGATGTAATCGGTCATGTTCCGGCGGTTCAACTTGCTGCTTTCTGACTTGTACCAGCCTTTTGTTGTATTGTTATCATGGGTACCGGTGTACACCACGCAGTTGTCCGTTGAATACTGGTGTGGGATATGGATCGAGTAAGGCATGTCTTCTCCGAATGCAAACTGCAGCACCTTCATACCCGGCATGCCGAACTGATCGCGCAGCGCATACACGTCGTCCGTGATGTCTCCAAGATCTTCCGCAACAAAAGGCAATCTGCCAAGTGAGCGGTTCATGGCCTCAAGGAATGCTGCACCGGGGCCGTCGATCCAGGCGCCATTGATGGCTGTTTGCTCTTCTGCCGGCACTTCCCAGTAGGAAGAGAAGGCTCGGAAATGATCCAGGCGCAGCAAATCGTACAGTTCCATGTTCTTCTTCAGCCTGCGTTGCCACCAGCTGTAGTCGTCTTCCGCCATCACATCCCACTTATAGATGGGCATTCCCCAGAGCTGCCCTTCTTCATTGAAGTAATCCGGGGGAACGCCTGCCACAGAGATCTTGTTCCCTTCCTCATCCAGCTTAAACAAGTGCGGGTGCGCCCAGACGTCAGCAGAATCATAGCTGACGTAAAAAGGCAGGTCGCCAAACAGCTTCACCTGGTGCTGCGCTGCATATTTCCGCAATTGCTTCCACTGCTTGAAGAAGATGAACTGAAGCCACTTGGCTTTGTTCAGATCTTCCCTGTGGGAATGCCGAAAACCGGAGAGCGCCGCTTCATCTCTGAGGCGGAATTCCGCCGGCCATTCATTCCATGGACGTTCCTCATTTTCCCTCCTCAATGCCGTAAAAAGCACGAAGTCATCCAGCCAGTCGGATTCCTGCTTACAAAATTGCAGGAACTGCAGCGAAAGCACTTTAGGTTTGGTGGATTTGAAACACACATAAGCCAAATCATAGATTGCCGACTTATTTTCCTGCACTTCCGGGTAGTTTACCCTATCCGTACCAGCGCCGGAAATGAAACTCTTTAGCTCCTTCTCCGTCAGCAGGCCATCTGCGGCGAGCAAAACCGGGCTGATCAGCAACTCGTTGCCCGCCATGCTGGATGTGGAGCTGTATGGAGAATAGCTCTGTTCACGCGTTACCGGGTTTAGCGGCAGCAGCTGCCAGTAGGTTTGGTTGCTTCTGGAGAGTGCATCTACAAAAGCGTGTGCCTCAGGCCCGAGGTCCCCAATACCGAAAGCGGAAGTTAACGACGTGATGTGCATCAAAATACCGGAACCACGGTTATTTTCGGGCTGCTGCATTTTTACTACTGCCAATGGGAACTCGTTGAAAATATCAGAGACGGCGATACCATCCTGCTGCGTTCCGCTTTGCTGATCCAAAAGGTTCAGCCAGGCCGATGGCGCTTCATCCGGCAGGGACACCCGTGTATTCTTCCAGTCGAGCTCCAGCACGTCAACCCCCTGGTCGGCACACAGGGCTGCGATATGAAGCGGTACCACGGTAATCATCCAGCCTGCCGAATGGAGGCGTGCAAAGGCGAGTATATGTTCTTTGTAGTGGCCGGTAACCTCAAGGGGGGTATATGCTGCATCAGAGAAAAGTAGCTGCTGATGTATACCGAGCAAAGTATGCTCCAGCCACAGCTTTATTCTTCCCGTATAGCGGTCCTCCCAAAGTGATTTTAACGCAGTTTCATCTTCGAAATCTGCCAACCACCGAGAACGCTGTGCATAGTCGACCGGCCTTCTGTTGTCGGGGTCTACGAAGCTAAAATCCCAGAGTTCTGTTCCCTGGTACACATCGGGCAGGCCGGGGCAGGTGAATTTCAAAATCACTTGCGTAAGCGAGTTCAGGATGCCGAAGTCGGCAATTTTTTTATGAAAACTGGAAAAATGTTGTCGAAAAGGGCTATTGGCAGCAAGCAACTGATTCGCAAATGTCTTTGATGCTACTTCATAGTCTTCTGCAGGATCTGCCCAGCCAGTATGGCGTTTTGCTTCACGGAAGGCTTTCTCCAGATAAGCCTCCATACGCGGCTGATAGGTGTCATCCTTTTCACCAGGCATCGGGTGTGTTGCGATTAAGGTCTGGTAAATGAAATATTCATCGTTCTCATCCGGCTTATTTTGCGGCTTAAGTTCTGCATTGAGTTGCTGCCATTGCTTGACGTGTTCCAGCCACTCCTCGTGGAGATCTGTGAGCACGTGCAGACGGGCTCTGGCATCTTCACCACGTTTGGTATCGTGTGTAGAAGTTCCGTTCAGCGCCATTGGCCAGAACTGCTGACGATCCAGCATCTGTTCATGAAAAGTTTCCGGTGATTTACCAAATCCATCGGGGGAATCACCGACCTCATTCTTGCCAATAAACCGGTTGTAGGTATACATGAGTGTATCCTCCACTCCTTTTGCCATGAGCGGGCCGCTGAATTGCATAAATCGCTTGTAAAAGAGTGCAGCGCGTTCGTTGTAATTTGCGTTTTCGTTGCGCGGCGCTTTTATCCATACCTCTTTCAATAACTTCAGGGCGGGTTGAAGCGACTCGTCTTCTACCGATTTTAATAGGCTTTTCAGTTGCGTTTCCTCTGCGGCAGTTAAAGGAAAGCCTTCGCCGTAGTAGCGGTACACCGGGCAATGGACCAGCAGCGCTGCAAGTGCTTCTTTGAACTGGGGGAGCGTTGCCGTTGGCAGCTGCTCGGCAGTAGCAAGATCCAGGGCTTGAAACAGCTGGACCAGATTATCCAGCTCGCCAGCCATATGATCTTTCAGGATTGCACGTTTTTTCTGATAAATCTGCTCGGTGATGCTGTCCTTGGTGTCGGTGAGCTCATGGTAGAAGTCAGAAAAAGTTTTCTCCGCCCGAGCGTTCGTCAGCAGGTTGTTGACTGTAGCAAGGAAGTCGTATCCTGTTGTGCCCTCAATGGGCCAGCCAACCGGCATCTTCTCCCCTTCCTCCAGGATCTTCTCGATAACGATATAGGTATCCTCGCCCGCTGCTTCCCGCAACATGTTCAGGTACGCCGTGGGATCAAACAGTCCGTCAATATGATCGACGCGTAAGCCCTGGAAAACGCCTTTCGCCAATAGTGTCAGGATGTACTTGTGGTAGGCGCGGAAAACATCCTTATGGTGTATGTTCAGACAAATTAAGCTGTTGACGGTGAAGAACCGCCTGTAGTTGATCTTCCGGTCCGTTTCTTTCCAGCTGCACAAGCGGTAATGCTGCGCATTTGCGAGTTCAAGCATTTTGCTGCCATCGCTGTTGAAGGCCTCCGGGCCCTCCTGCTGGACTTGCTTCTGTGACTTCGGGCTTAAGGGATAGCGGGTGCCGAAGTAATCCAGTTTAAACTTGTCGCCGTCTTTGATCACCTGAAGTTCGCCGCTTTGTACGACCTCCTCCAGTTCCTTCCCAAGGAAGGGTGTCATAATCGGCTCGTTTTTATCGCCAGACCAGTTGATGTCAAAGTAATCGTAGTATTCAGAGTTTGTCCCGTTCTCCAGAACATCCATCAGCCACAGGTTGTTTTCATGGTAAGCCATGTGGTTGGGAACGATATCCTGAATCCATTGCATGTCAAGCGACTTCAGCTTATTGGAAATTTCGAGCAGCTGTTCTTCATCCCCTATTTCCGGACTAATGCGAAGGGGGTTTACCGTATCATAGCCATGCATACTTCCCGGACTGGCCTCCAGAATTGGCGATGCATAGATGGTTTTCACACCCAGTTGGTGGAGGTATGGAATAACCTCCTTGAAGTTTGAGAAGGTAAATTCCTTATGGAACTGAATTCTATATGTAGATATGGGATTATGCATTTGTTCTTGTATAAATAGCAATTGACTCTGGTTGTAAAGACACTTCATTGGTGGACACTTCCGTATTGGCGGTGGCTCCGGGGCCGTTCCACCTGTCATCGGCGGAGTTGATCAGCAGGCGGAGTGTACCCGTTTCCTGTTCAAGCGGAACGGTTTGCGGGCTTTCGGAGAAGTTCATCACACAAATAAGGGTTTCTTCACCTTCCCACCTTTTTAGTACAAGGCAGTTCTGGTCTTCCAACGCCGCAACTTCCAGGTTTTTTCTGCTGCCATTGTGCAGTGCCGGATGGCTTTTCCGCAGCGCGATAAGCTCCCGATAGTAGGCTAAGAGTGTCGCATGCGGTTGTTCTTCCAGCAGGTTCCATTGGATCTTCGACTGCAGAAAAGTTTCTTCTTTGTCTGGATCAGGTGCTTCTCCCTCATTGTGAAAGGCGGCAAATTCTGCTTTTCTTCCTTTTCTGACGGCAAGGTTCAGCTCCTGGTCGGTATGACTGACGAAGTACAAGAAGGGATTGGTCTCTCCCCACTCCTCACCCATGAATAACATGGGCAAGAACGGACTGCAGAGGACTGCAGCCGCCAGCAGCTTCTGCATTTCATAGCTGTATAAGGTGCCGCTTCTTTCGCCAAGCATCCGGTTGCCGACCTGGTCGTGGTTTTGAGAAAAGACAATGAACTCGGCGCCGGTATGTTCTTCGGCATTCCTTCCAAACAACTTCTTCCGGTGCGGGGAATATTGGCCATCGTACACATAGGCATCTTTATACGACTTCTCGAGGTCTTTAATGCCCTTAAAGTCTTCATAATATCCGGTTGGTGACTGACCTGCGGTAACGCGCAAGGCATGATGGAATTCATCGATCCATTGTGCATCCATTCCGAATCCGTTTTTATTGGTATCATCGAGGAACCGGGGATCATTGAGGTCACATTCTATGATCAGATAGTGATTTTTGCCGGAGCTTTCCACGTAGCGGGCAACGTGTTCCTTGATTTCCTTGAGTATATGTGTCGCACTCAGATCCTTTATCGCGTGAACGGCATCCATCCGCAGGGCATCGATATGGAAATCGCGGAACCACATCAATACGTTTTCGATGAAGTAATCGCGTACACCATCGCAATATTCATCATCGAAGTTCACGGCCTGACCCCAGGGCGTATGGTATTTATCCGTAAAATATGGCCCGAACTGGCCAAAATAGTTGCCTTCCGGACCGACATGGTTGTAGACGACATCCAGGATTACGGCAAGCCCCTTCTCATGGCAGGCCTGTACAAGTTCCTGAAGCTTTTCCGGGCCCCCATAGGAGTTTTGAACGGCGAAAGGAAATACGCCATCATACCCCCAGTTGCGGCTTCCGGGAAACTGTGCAACGGGCATAATCTCTATCGCGGTAATTCCAAGCTGTATCAGGTGATCCAGCTTGGGTATGATCCCGCTGAAGTCTCCGGATGGAGAGAATGTTCCAACATGAAGTTCATAGATAATGTAATCTACCTGCGGAATGTTGTTCCAGGCCTGGTCGTTCCAGGTAAAAGCATTCAGATCGTATGCGCGGGAAGGTCCATGCACACCATCGGGCTGACTTAAAGACGCAGGGTCTGGAAGTGGCTGTTGTTTATCAACAGAAAATTGATAACTGTCATTGGGCTTGACCTGGCTTGTTGTCACATGCCAGTAGCCGAGTTCTTCCCTGGTGAGGTCCAGGATATTTCCATCTTTCAGGACCAGTTTGACATCTTTTGCCAACGGAGCCCAAAGCGTAACGCTTGCTTCATTTGATCCATTAAAATTTACACCAATATTTCTGTGGTCCAGGCTAATCCTTTCTTTCATGCATACATCAATAAAAAAGTGATTCCAAATGTTTTAAGTTTTGTACTCTTTATACGGGCGTAGAAACCACAAATCAAGATTATTCCAGCCCGGCGTGTTTTTAAATTTATTTTCATGGCCATATACTAAACGGGGATTGGGATCGTCTTTATAGGGAGAGCGTTAATTTAGAGCGGGGGTATTTCGGAGGAGATATCCCCGCTCACCTTTTAAGCCCAATTCTATGTCAATCCAGTCCATCAACCCGCTTAACGGAAAACTTGTCCAGTCCTATGTAGCCGACAGCGATGCCGCGGTAGAAAGTAAAATTGTGCATGCCCATGAGATCTGGCCGGAGTGGCGAAAGGTGTCCCTTGCAGAAAAGGCGCGATTGCTCGACAACCTGGCAAATGTACTTGGCGAGCGGAAGACTGACCTGGCGATGTTGATGGCATTGGAGATGGGTAAACCCTTAAAGGACGGGATCTCTGAAATCGAAAAATGTGCAACCGTATGCACGTACTACGCAAAAAATGGCGCTGACTTCCTGAGGGACCAGGAGGTAGAAACGGAAGCCTCAAAAAGCTTCATCAGCTTTCAGCCACTTGGCGTCGTGCTGGCAATTATGCCCTGGAACTTTCCTTTCTGGCAGGCGTTCCGTTTTTTAGCACCTGGTTTGATGGCGGGCAACTGCGGTGTACTGAAGCATGCTTCCAATGTGCCGGGCTGTGCACTTGCCATTGAAGATGTGCTGCTGGCAGCAGGATTCCCTAAATATGTATTCCAGACACTGTTGATCGACAGCAAAGCTACCCGGAAGGTTATTGCCCATCCCTTTGTGAAGGCTGTCACGCTTACGGGGAGTACCGAAGCGGGAATGCAGGTGGCGCAGCAGGCTGCCGGATTACTGAAGAAATCGGTTCTTGAACTTGGAGGCAGTGATCCATATTTGATTCTGGAGGACGCAGATGTGGAGTTTGCCGCAGAAGTGTGCGCGCAGAGCAGGCTCATCAATAATGGCCAAAGCTGCATTGCGGCGAAACGCTTTATTGCTGTTGAAAGTGTAGAGAAAACCTTTCTAGAGTGCTTTACGGCACGTATGGCGGAAAAAGTTACGGGAGATCCCCTGGATGAGCACAGTGACCTTGGCCCGATGGCCCGGATTGATCTTCGTGACGAGCTGCACAAACATGTTCAGAAAAACATTGAAGAAGGTGCTACCTGTATTCTGGGCGGCAAAATTCCCGATGCTGGAGTCGAGCATGCCTACTATACGCCGACAATACTCACTGGGATTAAGAAAGGGATGCCAGCCTATACGGAGGAAACCTTTGGTCCTGTCGCATCTGTATTTTCCGCAAAGAATACGGAAGAAGCGATACGCATTGCGAATGACACCAGTTTTGGCTTGGGTTCAGCAGTATTCACACGTAACATCGAAGAAGGTGAGCGTATTGCAAAGTTCGAGCTTCAGGCGGGTTGCTCTTTTGTAAATTCACTGGTGAAGTCGGATCCAAGGCTACCATTTGGGGGAATCAATCGATCCGGATACGGCAGGGAACTTGGTCTTTTTGGAATTCATGAGTTCGTGAACATCAAAACCGTTTACGTAAAATAACCATACATGGGTTGGTGAGCAGAAGCGGAATGTTGCTCATCAACAACTTTATTAAATATTTTAACTCCCAATAAATTAGTAAGTTAACATTTTCTATCTGGTCTAGAATTACTGCAATAGAACTACTGTGATTTTGTATTAAATTGAAAATTTGGCATTCAAATTGGTTTAGGTTGTTAAACCTTTGAACCATGAAAACTCTGCCACATTTAAAACAATTCACGTATGCAGCAATTATTGTCGCATTTCCATTCATCTTTTCGGCGTCGAAAGACTCGAAAGCACCAGAAATAGAACAGGTTGCCGAGAAAAAGATCTTTGTTCCAATCTCAAGCCCTCAAGAAACACTTAAAATCATCAGAGTTACTGTAGATAGCCTGAAAAAAAGCACAATTACCGCTACACAGGTAAACTAAAGTGCATTTAAAATCATACATTATAACTGCTTTACTGAACAACAATTTATCATCTTTTGACGCTTGCAACTATCCTATCCGGGTGTAATTATAACATCCCTACTATTTTTTTAGCAATCTCTGCTGCTGAGCGCTGAGCTATTTAGATCCATTCTAAGAAAGTCATCTAACCGTAAAGGAATCCCAACAATTTGAATCCTTAATAATCATTGCTTACATTTGTATTACCGAAAGCAATCAACCACAACCAATATAAACCTTTCAAGCCGGATCTATTTGACGCTAACCTTACCTACACAATTTCGTATCAATACCCATAGCAACTAAACCAAACACTATGAGAAAATACATTTTAACAGGAGCGGGTACCCTTTTAATCGCCATTTCTTTTTTCACCATAAGCTGGACATCAACGAAAAAAACGCCAGCGGCGCAGCAGGCAACGACCACTGCAATAGCTCATCCCATTTCAGAAGAGACTCTATACAACCAATACGTTCAGGAACTTTATCACGAGATTAACCTTGTTGGTTCTGGTCTGAATGCCGCAGTTTTCGAAAAAGCGGTTACAGGCTACTACAACCTTAAAAACTCAGGAAAGCTGAGCAACGCCAAATCTGTTATCAGCATTGCCGATATGGACCAGGCGAGTACGAGCAAACGCCTGTGGGTTATTGACCTGGATAAGAAGAAAGTGATTCTGAACACCTGGGTTGCCCATGGAAAAAATACCGGCAATGATAAGGCGACACATTTCTCCAACATAAACTCCTCCAATCAAAGCAGCATTGGCTTTTATATTACCGGCGAAGTTTATTACGGAAAGCATGGACGTTCTTTAAGACTGGACGGGATGGACGCGGGGTACAACAGCAATGCACGTGAGCGTGCGATTGTTGTACACGGTGCATCATATGTTGGTCAGGGAACGATCAACGCTTTAGGCCGTCTGGGGCGGAGTCAGGGCTGCCCCGCTGTAGCGCCTGAGTATGCGAATAAATTGATCAGTACCATCGAAGGTAAAACAGTATTGTTTATCAATGGTACTGATCGGAATTATACTTCCAGGTATCTGGATACGCATGTTGCAGCAAGCTTCGCTGCGCTATCAGATAGCATCGGGGTGGAAAGCGCGCAACTAGCGCCCACCAAGTCGCTTGAGGTAGGTATATAAGACAATGTCTAACCCGTAAACATCTTTACGGAATTGAAGTGTTCCATTCTCATCTGCCCAGGCGGTGAAATACGTTAAATATACCGGCACCTGTTTCGGCAGGCTCAATGTTGTGGCCTCTGGATTCGGGTTTGCAATGTTCTTCTTGATCAGCTCGTATTTAGCACCATCACCAAAAAGCTGGTACGCGAGATCCAGTGGCTTTTCTACCCGCACACATCCATGACTTAGTGCACGTTCCGCACGGTTAAAGGCTGCTTTTGCCGGGGTATCATGCAGGTAAACGCTGCTTTGATTGTTGAACAAAAACTTAATTTGTCCGAGTGCATTGTCGTCGCCAGGGCGTTGCTTAAATGCATATTCCTTCCCGGGATTGCCCTGGGTCCAGTCGATCGTTTCCGGATTCTCTATGATTTTTCCGTCTTTATAGACATCAATATTGTGATTGGAAAGGTAGTACGGGTCCTCTGCAGCCTGTTTGGTGATCTCGTTCGTCGCAATGCTTTGTGGTATGTTCCAAACTGGGTTAACCTGCGCGCTGTGAATCATGCTGTTTAGCTGTGGTGTTTCCCTGGTAAAAGGTCTGTCCTTTTTCAGATCATTTTCGTCATATTCCTTTAGGTTGTCGGTAAAATCTGTATTTCTGCCTTCTCCAACAACGACCTTCATATTCAACACAGACTTTCCGTGATCAATCACGTCCAGGCGGTAGTCAGCAATATTTACAAGCACATATTTATCGCCGGCAGGTTTATTCTTCCACCGCAAACGTTCCAGGTTTACTGTAAGTACACGCTGGGTTTCTTCCTGAGTCATCTTCGGGTCTTTGAAATTCCCCATAAGCGCCTTTTGCAAGGCAAGATATTGCGGGTCCTTTGGCTGGATACTGTCCAGAAATGATTTCAGCTCCTTTACGGCTAAAATACGTTGCATACTGGTGCTGTCCGGCCGTTTTGTTTCGGTATAGTACCTGGCGTAGATCTTCCTTGGGCTGATGACACCGAACTCAAGTGCATTACCGTAGTTGATCAGCGCATTTGCTGTCATTATTTCGAGATTGGCGAGTTCCTGATAGGCTTCCTCCTGACTCTTGATCGCTTTCTTGTCGTAAAACTTGCCAACCAGCGTATTTAGCGCGGTGTACTGAAAGAATTCAGGGTCAAGACCATGGGCATTGGCTTTGGCAAGATATTCAGGGATGATCTTTAACTGGCCCTTTGGTAGGTGCTGCAGCACGAGTGCAGGCTCATAGTTGTTTCGCTCATAAAAGGCAGTGATCAGGTTTGGATTGCTCAGCGTGCTGCGTTTTGCCTCAAGCGTCTTTTTAAGTACGACAGCGAAGGTATCGCTGTTTAGTTTTTTGAATGCTTTATTGCTGGTCTCCGCGTACAATACTTTGGAGATGTCTGAACGGTTCTTATTTCCGCAGGACTGTAGAACTGCGACAGTCGTCAGGGATAAGAGCAGATAAATAAAGGAGCGGTTAAAATTAAGATTGAATGTTCTCATAGTTGATTAAGACGTGAATAATGCTCTTGCATACGTTTGTTTAGCCTGCATACAAGAGGTTGATTGTTAATTGTTGGCGGTGTCCTTATGCCCAGGCGAGTGCTTGGGATAATTAAACAGCATGGAAGAAATTATGGGGACCAGAAAGATGGCGACCGTGAGTATGGATACGAACAGGTCGGCATGTTCACCGTCGAGAAACTTCGAGATGGCGGCTTCCGGGAAGAAGTGCGTGAGGAAGGAGGCGGTTAGCTTAAGGCCAAGTACGCCAATGACGGTAAATGCGGCAGTCTCCAGGAATGTAAACTTTTCCATCAGCTTAACGAAGCCCTGCGCAACAAACCGCATGGCCAGGATGCCGATAAAGACACCGATATAGATAAGATAAATGTGATCGGTAAATGCGACAGCGGCAAACACGTTATCGATTGAAAACGCGAGATCCATCAGCTCGACAAGCGCAACGGTAGCCCAGAAGTTCCCAACAAGCCCCACTGTGTATCTGTAAAACCAGTTTTTCTTCTTGTCGATCTTCTCCACAACAACGGGCGCTTTCTTCTTTGATTGCTTCTTTATGAAGAAGTGTATGGCCAGGTACAGTAAGTAAAGACCGCCTATAGGTTTCAACCACCATATTGTGACCAGCCAGGCGGCGAGGAACAGGCATATCCCGCGAAAAACATAGGCCCCGATGATACCATATTTAAGTGCCTTCTCCCGCTGTGATTTCGGAAGGTCCATTACCATTGTCGCGAGCACCGCAGCATTATCTACCGAAAGTAAGCTCTCGATGACAATAAGATTAAGTATGATCAGTAAACCCGCCTGTATGTCGTCGCCTAGAATTGTATGCAGAAAATCCATTTATGACTGATCGTTTTATCTTTTATTTAATTATTCGGTTATAATCAAGAACTAAGCCATAAACGCAAGGCTTCTCCGGCATACGGAGGCCAAATCTATGGAGATGTGCGATGGCTTTCAATTTTGAGTGGAGATTTATTGCTTCAGCCTTGACAATTGTTTCAGACGAAGCAGTGCCTCTATATAATAATAGTCTGCATAGGATATGGCGACATCAACTTCCGACTTTGCCGGCAGGTGGCCGACGCTATGTTTCAGGATGAAGCCCCCATTACTTCCCGGAGCAGCCTTGTACTGTGGTGACGATAGCGCATGAAGGATTTGGTTTGAGGCATTCAGGTATTTACTGCGCTCTGCCCGATCTACATATCCAGCCAGTTCTATCCAGGCAGACGCTGCGATTGCGGCAGCAGAAGCATCACGGGGAGCCTTCGGAATATCGGGCGCATTGAAATCCCAGTATGGGATGAGATCTTTTGGCAAATTGGGATGGTTGAGGATGAAGCTGGAGATCTTCCTGGCCTGATCCAGATATTTTTTATTGTGTGTTTCCCTGTACATTAAGGTATATCCGTAAAGGCCCCAGGCCTGTCCGCGTGCCCAGGCGGATTCGTCCGCATAACCTTGGGCAGTTTTCTTCTGTTTCACGGCACCTGTGTTTGCATCGTAAACAACCAGATGGTAGGAACTGTTGTCTGGCCTGAAATGGTGTTTAATGGTGTTGTCTGCGTGCGTGACTGCAACCTTATAGAAACTGGAATCTCCGGTCACGCGTGTTGCCCAGAAAAGCAGTTCCAGGTTCATCATGTTGTCTATGATGACCGTATAATCAGACGGATTATTGGAATTCCAGGACTTAATTAGTCCTACTTTTGGGTCGAACCGGGTCGAGAGCGATTTTGCACTGTTGATGAGTATTTGCTTGTATGCATCATTTGGGTGAAGCCTGTTGGCATGGCCAAAACTGCAATACATCATAAAACCAAGATCGTGAGTTCCTGTATTGTACTGCTCTTTTTCTAGCTCCTTTAGTTTATTTTCGGCAGTTTTACGTAACGCTTCATCCTTCGTTTGCTCATATAAATAGAACAGTGTGCCCGGATAAAAACCACTGCACCACCATTCCGAATTGCTTGTGGCGAGTGAATCATTTGCAGGAAAATAGGCTTTTGGAAACTGGTTGCGCATGACATTTTTCGCCAGTAGGCGGTATTGTCCGGCAGCAGCACTGAGCTCGCTATCTACCTGCTTCACAGAGAGGCTCTGGGATGTTAAAGCTGCTTCTTGTTGGGCGAAGGCGCTCGTCGAGAGCAGTAGCAGCGAAATCACTGTCTTCAATTTTCTAATCATGATTGTTATATTAAAATACGTTACATCCATCATTTAATCAGTGGTGCCTGCGCTTTCCCGGCAAAACGCTGTACAATCAAAGCCAGTAGTACAACAAGCAAACAGCCGATGACGTTAAGCCATAAATAAGCGACCACATCGAGAAATCCGCAAATGCAAACAATCGCTTCTGCGGCAATTGCTGCAATGAAAACTGATCTGCCGTCCACCTGCTTCAAGTAAAAAGCAACCAAGAAGACGCCGAGCACGGTACCATAAACATAGGAACCCAGGATATTGACCGCCTCTATTAAATTGCCAATTTTGCTTGCATACAAGGCCATTCCGATGCAGATCAGGCCCCAGATGATCGTTGCACATCGCGAGGCAAAAAGATATTGTTTTTCGGACGCATTGCTGTTGATCAGTCTTTTATAGACGTCGATTACTGTTGTGGAAGCAAGCGAATTTAACGCACTGGCTGTTGAGCCCATGGAGGCCAGGAATATGATTGCGATCAGCAATCCGATAAGTCCTTGTGGAAGATACCGGGTGACGAAGCTCAGAAATATATAATTGTTGTCGTTGATGTCTGCATTTGGATCATTCTTGAGCATCAGCTCCGTGGTATTCTTCCGAAGTGTTTTCTCCTGGGCATCTACGTACATTAAGGCGTTCCGCTGCTGATCTATTGCGGCATCGTCATCCGCATCAATGGCCGTATTGAGTTTAGCAAGCGCTTCTTGTTTGTGCTCGAAAACCACATTATACTGCTGATTAATTGAATCAAGCTGGGGTCGATAGGGACTCGTTTGCAGCTTGTTCAACTCAAACCGGTTAAAAAAAACAGGCGGCCTGGTATATTGATAAAAGGTAAAGACCAGTACACCGATCAACAGAATAAGGAACTGCATTGGAATCTTCACAAGCCCGTTCATCAGCAAACCCAGCCTGCTCTGTGCAATCGACGAACCGGTTAAATAGCGGCCAACCTGGCTTTGATCGGTGCCGAAATAAGAAAGCTGCAGAAAAAAACCACCGATCAGTCCACTCCAAAGTGTATACTGGTTGTTCAAGTCGAACTCAAAGTTTAAGGCGTTTGTCCGCCCCATCTTTCCGGCAATACCGATGGCTTTCACAAAGCCAATCTCCGACGGGAGCAACTGCACAACCACAATGCCTGCTGCAAACAACCCGCAAAAGATGATGCTCATCTGGAGTACCTGGGTGTAGGATACGGCCTTTGTTCCACCGTAAACGGTGTAAAAGACGACCAAAGACCCGATGAAGAGGGTTGTGTAGGTGCTATTGATGTTGAGGATGGTAGACAAGATGATAGAGGGGGCATAAATGGTAATTCCCGTGGAAAGCCCGCGCTGAATCAAGAATAAACCCGCAGTCAGAACCCTTGTTTTCAGGTCAAAGCGATGCTCCAGGAATTCATAGGCCGTATACACCTTTAAGCGATGGAAAATTGGAACAAAGGTAATGCAGAGTACAATCATAGCCAAAGGAAGGCCGAAGTAGAACTGAACGAAACTCATTCCGGAAGAAAAAGCCAGCCCTGGTGCAGATAAGAACGTTATCGCACTCGCCTGAGTAGCCATCACAGAGAGACATACCGTATACCATGGCAACGACTGATTTCCGAGCAGGAAGCCCTGGATATCTTGTGAGCCCCTGCTCTTGTAAACGCCATAGCACACGATCACCAGGAGCGTTAAGACCAATACAAACCAATCTATATTACTCATTCAAAAAAGTTTGTAAACAGATATAAAAGAAAAATAAGCACAATGAGCCATATCACCAGCAATCTGTAGAACTGACTCCATGATTTCACAAATGGCGGTAGATCTTCTCCGGTATTGCTGTCTTTCATTTTCTGGTTTCTGGACGATTATTTTACTTCTGGCTTCCGGCAGAGATTAGATTCACAAACAAGCGATATGCACCAGGTACACCTGCCGGCAGCTCCCTGAAGAATACCAGTCCAGTATAAATGTACTTTCCCTTCCCATAGTCAGCGATGATCAACGATCCGTCCTTAACTTGCTCGCCCGCGTCGTGCATGCTTAGCAGGGATGTATACCGCTGGTCCAGGTCGGAAGCAAAGTAAATTCCGCGTTCCTGTACCCAGCCTTGAAAATCAGCCGCAGTGATCTTGTTGGGGTAGTTCAGCACAGGGTGTTGCGGATTTAAGAACCTTACCTGTGCATCTTCTTCCGTCACCCGGTCTCTGCTGAGCTTAAAGGGATATGGACCAAGGTTGTTTATCTTCAAGGGTAAATTTACATTGTACTGTACCAGCAATGTACCGCCGTTCTTCACATACTCCATCAACCTGGGCTGCATGGTTGCCGCCTGATCATTGACATTGTACAAACGTACGCCAGTCACAATGGCATCAAATCGGGACAAGTCTGCATGAAGAACCTGATTAAGGTTTAATATGGTTACCTCATATCCAACCTCGCGAAGCGACTGCGGGATAAGGTCTCCGGCACCGGAAATGTAGCCAATGCGGCGGCCTGCAAGTTTCAGATCAACCTTCTCCACCCTGGATTCCGCAAAAGGAAACAATGTCTGCAGCGGAATGTGATTGTAGTTTATGGCATGGTAGCCCTTGTCGTAAACACGGCCATTTACCTCGACTGCCAGGGATATGGTCCCCCCTGATGCGTTACCCGGGGTAACCGTAAGCTCCGCCTCGCGTACCTCGCCTTTTCCAGTGAACTCAACCGCAATCTCCTCAGGTGAGACTTTCCAACCCTCGGGAACTTTGGGGATCAGTGTTCCGCGTGCATTTGCACAGAAGCTGTTTAACGTAACCATAATCTTCTTTGGTGCATTTGCGGTAAATACATAAGCTGTTTCGCCAGGTGTGGCCGTGATTGGTGGAGTGACAACTAAAGGTTGATATATTTCACCCCTTGCCGGATCGGTAAACTTGTAAACCAAAGGCAAGGTCATTTCGACAAGTTGGTCGTTGATGTAAATCCTGGAAGGTTTTACAGATGGATACGTATTCTCGGGATTGCCCAGCCTATCCAGTGATTCTACTTCATATGCACCAATGCCGTGTTTCTTTTCCAGCCAGTATGGTTGGGTTAGCCCGATAGCGCTTGCTGGGATTGTTTGTTCAAAACTTACGGGCTGGTCCGGAACAAGTTGGAGTTTTTTGCCTCCATTCGCCGTTTCCAGGAAGATCTTGAAAGGAGTACCTGCTTTCACTCTTGAAATTGCCTGTATCCGGACGGGGATGGAATCGGTGATTGCGTAAGCCGGAGCAGGAACAGAAGTCTCTACCCAGATGCCTGCGCAGGCGAGGATCAGCTGATCGAGCAGTTGGGTCTTGAAAGGATGGCCATTTACAGCTTTTTTCAGGTTCAGTAACTTCGGCAGTGACTTCGAAGGGTCGGCCACCTGATATTCGACATTGATTTCCTGAACCAGTTTTTGCACCGCAGACATTCCCTCGAAGCGGTTTAACGAAAAGTCAATTCCTTCAAACAGGTCTTTGCCAGCGGCCTCACCGGCCACGGGTGAAAAATACTCAAAGCTCGTTCCACGTTGTTTTGCAGATCCAAAACCCTGACTCTTATGATTAGACCTGCTTTCGGCAGCAATCTCACCATAACTTTCGCCGAGTAGTGGATTGAAGGTACCTACATTCAGCTTTAGCTGGTCTTCAGCAGTCGTATTGTTCCCCCCAAAATTGAACGTGTTCCATACGATGCGTTTAGTCGTCCATGGTTTGACATACTTAAGTTGTTCTGGAAATTGCTTGGGATCAGCCGCAGCAGCAAAAGCCTCACGGGCCAGAATCCCTGAAGCTGCATGGGCGCCATGTCCCGCTCTGGCGTCTTCAGGAAAACGGGTGATGATCACGTCGGGTTGAAACTTTCGGATCACCCATACGACATCCCCAAGAATTTTCTGATGGCCCCAGATTTTCAGGCATTCTCCGGAGGTCTTGGAAAACCCAAAATCGTTGGCTCTTGTAAAAAATTGTTCTGCCCCATCAACGCGCCTGGCAGCCAGCAGCTCCTGTGTGCGGACTACGCCCAGCAGATCTGCCTGTTCCGTTCCGATTAGATTCTGTCCGCCATCCCCCCGCGTTAACGAAAGGTATCCGGTACGGACCTTCATTCCCCGGGCCAGGTACGCCAATAATCGTGTGTTTTCATCATCAGGGTGCGCGGCGATATACAGCACACTACCGGAGACATTTAAAGATTCAAGCCTCTGCTTAATCTCAGCAGCATTGAGGCCGTTCTGAGCTTTTAGATAAAATGGAAGTAGCGTTAGTAAAAAAAAAAAATAGTTCCTGGCAATCATAATGGTTGTTGATTTTCGAATCTAATCAAAAATCAGCAATTCATTTGAAAAAGCCAGCCCCTTTGGGTAACAAATCCAGCTACAAGCAATCGCTCTACAACAGAATTTTACTACTGATTTCTTTATCAACCGTGATGAAACCTGGATATTTTACTAGCGTACTTCCGACCTTAATACTTGGTTTGATCTTAAGCGTCAGCAGTCCTTTCTGTTCAGTTCCGCCTGAACCTGCTTGCAGGAATTTGCCAATATCGTTCATAACTTCTTTATTCGATATAAACTTATAAGCATTCAGGTTTACATCAACGGGTACGACAGTCGTAGCGCCACGGGCAACATTCACGGCTTGATTTACGAAACCAGTTGCCAGCTCCTGGTTGTTAATCAGAATCTTATATTCAAACTCGTTAACCGCGGCATCATTTCCTGTGGGATTGGTAATCTCCAGGTTCAACTTTCCGCGAAGCGGAACGTCTTTCCGCAGAAGGCCAAATGCTAACCCTGGTAAACTTGCCAGATTCAAGTTGTCCATATCAACAAGATTTTTAATGTCTGTTCCACCAATGGTTAGATTCTCCGCAGATAGTATTTTGTAAGTACATTTTTCAAGTGCCTTGATCTGTTGTGTTTGCTTGTTTACTCCGCAGCCAAACAGTGTCAGGGCAGTGAGGCATCCTATTAAGAATTTTTTCATTCGGGTGTGTCGTTATTTTATTCTGCTATGTTTTATTCTTCTATGTATATTTCGTAAAGCTACAGGTTTGGTCATTCGTTTTCAGACAACCTACCGCATGCAACTATAACGATTTTAGCGTTGATTATTGTCAGTGGCCTTTATTAAAGAGATTAGCCGTCCCTGCACCACTTAAAAATAGTTAGATTTACCTATCATGAAAAACTTTAAAATTACCACTGCTGCAAATACCACTTATACCGTTTTAGCGCTAAAAGACAAACCGAATGCCTTTGAAATCCGCAAGGATAATGAGCACTGTTTATTCTTCATGGGCAGCAAAGGCCAGTGGAGTACCGGCGACTTTGCTCCTCCTTTTGCTGATTTCGATATCACAGAGATTGGAAAGCTCATTGAATTCCACTTGAAGTTGGATTAATAAAGCACAAATACCTTCCTGCCGGTGCGCAACAGCGGACAAATATCCCTTATCGGCAAATCACGCATTTAACGTCTTCTGTATCTCCGGTTCAGGCGTGTACTGATAAAATGGTCAAGGCTGTATTTACCACTTCCGGCCAGGAGTAAGAAGAAGTAAACCAACAGGAAGTGAGCAGGTAGTTCCTGTTTCTGAAACCCATCGGGAACATGCACGATAAAGATTGCAACCAGCATGGTAATCATTAAGGGAATCACTGCCAGTCTTGTTCCCAAACCCAGGATCACCAGAATACTGCAGAAAACTTCAGCAAAAATTGCCATGATCAGCGAAAGGACCGGCCCTACTCCAATGGGATCAGCAAACCGGATGTCTCCGCCTGCCATTAGCATCTCCAGCTTGGGGTATCCGTGGACCAGCATGAAACCTCCGATCGCGATACGCAGAACAAGCAGCCCAAAGTTTAAAGTTGCATGATTTATATTGGTGTTAAATATTCTTCTCATTAAAGTTCTGATTGATGTTTTTCATTTACAATCGTAAATATAACATTTTTTCTTTCTAGGTATAAATCCTTAACATCACAACAAAAAGCTTACCACATACCCACTCAGGCATTTCGTAAACTGCCAATTATTTGAAACCAAATTGCAGGATTTCTGTTCCAGTAAACAGACACTCCCCTGGCAAATGGCCGCAGTGCACCGGCGTCAACCGAAAAGCGGCGGCAATACCGGTGGACAACCAGTCGGTTGGCGCGTATGCCTATTTGATAAACCTAGAACGAACATAGATGAAAAAACCAGATTTCAAGAAAATATGGAAGGTACTTAAGGACTCCTTCTCCGGCTTTTCAGACGATAAAGTGACCAAGCTTAGTGCCTCGCTGGCTTACTATACGGTATTTTCCATGGGACCACTGTTGATCCTGATCATATCCCTTTGTGGAATTTTCCTGGGTAGGGAAGCGATTGAAGGTCAGGTGTACCAACAACTTGAAGGTTTTATGGGAAAGGATACTGCAGGCCAGCTGCAAGACATCATTAAAAATGCAGCGATAAGTGGTAAGGGTCCCGTGGCGTTAGTCATTGGTGCCGTAACCTTGCTTATCGGTGCGACAACCGTCTTTGGGGAAATCCAGGACTCCATAAATACGATCTGGGGCTTGAAACCAAAACCCAAACGGGGATGGCTAAAGATGCTTCAAAATCGATTTCTATCCTTTTCCGTGATCATCAGTCTTGGATTTATACTGCTGGTCTCTCTCGCGGTAACTTCACTGGTAGATGGCCTGAACAATGCATTAATGCGACGCTTCAGCGACATATCCGTAATAGTCTTCTACATCGTCAACCAGATCATTACCTTGTCCGTAATTTCATTCATCTTCGGTGTGATCTTTAAGGTACTCCCAGACGCAGAGATCAAATGGAAAGACGTTATGCTAGGGTCTATTGTTACCGGAGTATTGTTCATGATCGGGAAGTTTGGTATTTCCTTTTACATCAGTACAAGCGACGTAGGCAGCACTTTTGGCGCAGCCGGATCTTTAGTCGTTCTCCTGCTGTGGACCTATTACTCCTCATTAATCTTGTACTATGGCGCTGAATTTACCAAGGCGTATGCCGTGAACTATGGATCTCCCATCCATCCGAGCCACTACGCGGTAACGACCAGACAGGTGGAAGTAGAAACCGGAAACGATTCCATTCAGCAAAACGCAGAGAAGCCGACCCAGGTTAAAGAAAAGTAAGTCATTGACTCCGGAATAAAAACTGTGGAAATAAAAAACGGGGATGTCGCTTTCGCAACATCCCCGTAATCTAATTAACGCTCTCCATATAAAGACGTCAATAAAATCGGTTTATTGTATGAAACTGAAAAAATTATGCTGTTGCCAGTTTCACGATGTTTCTATAAGGAAAAGCATTGAAGATGTGTCTGCGCGCAAAGCGACCCGGCGAATCTGCATTTACCAACTTGACGTATACTGCCTTTGGAACTTCAAAATACTCATAACCACTTCCATCCAGAAAATGAACGGTTAAAACCAGGCCTGCCCATGAGAAATCAGCGATTCCGCATGTAGCCGTCGTTTGTGTATACTCATCAAGAGATAAAGAAAGTGTTTCCGGTGCAATGCTTACCAGAAAATGGTAGGCCTCGATTATCTCTTTACTTTTTTGTTCTGCTGCTACTTTCTCCGCTTCGTTGTCTTGAAATTTATCAGGATGGCAGTCTTTCATCAGATTCCGATAAATGGTTTTTAACTCTTTCAATTCGGTATCCTTCTGTACACCCAATAATTTTCTGTAATCTACGATCTTCTTCATAATGTATTTAATAGCAGGTACTTGCCCCAACGGAAACAAGTTTGCAAAGGTACAACTAAAAAGGAAAAGAACCACATGATATTGAGAATCTTTATTAGTGGCGCAATACGTATATACCACTTCTTATACGTACCTTACCCCCACCATACCTAACACACAAACATTTGCCTTTACTTGACTATGTGCTGCAGGAACCATCTTACGGGTGGAAAACTTCAGCCGGGGAACTTATCAAACCAAGTCCCAAACAAATATTCCAGGAATTCTTCTCGCGATTAAACATCTTCAAAGACAGAAAAAACTGGCTTCCCTTTTTCAGCTGGCTGAAGGTTATCTGCCTGATCCCATTCTTCATCCTCTTTCTATTTAAGTTCTTCAGTATCGGGATGTTCGTCGCAGCTTTCATCTACAGCATGATCATCATGGGAACCCATGGAACGATATGGCACCACAGGTACTGCACCCACGGCGCTTACCGTTTTAAGAACCATTTCTGGCGGCTGTTCACGCAAAACCTGACGATCAACGTCATCCCTGAGGAAATATATGTGGTGTCCCACCATGTGCATCATGCGAAATCCGATACGCCAGGTGATCCTTATAATGCCTCCGCGGGATTCTTGTATTGCTTCCTTGCAGACGTGAACCATCAGCCAATTGCAAAGAACCTGAGCAGCTCCGACTACTCCCGCCTTACGGCGCTAATGAAGCATACGGGCATAAAACCCAATACCTACGCACAGTACCGGCATTGGGGTTCTATTGTAAATCCTTCAGGAGCCATCCTCAGTTGGGTACTGAACTGGGGCTTCTGGTACCTGCTATTCTATTTTGCAGGGGGACATGCGCTTGCCTGCACCTTGTTTGGTGCGGCTGGCTTTTGGGCAGTGGGCGTCAGAACCTTCAACTATGAAGGGCATGGCAAAGGAAAAGATCAGCGAAAAGATGGCGTAGACCACAACCGTGCCGATATGTCCATCAACCAGGTATGGCCGGGCATCGTAGCCGGAGAGTGGCACAACAACCACCATCTCTATCCCAAGAGCGCCAGAAGTGGCTTTAAGCCACATCAGGTCGATCTTGCATGGTATTATATTAAAATGTTGAAGGCGTTCGGAGCCATAACTTCTGCCAGGGACTCAAAAGCAGCGTTCTACAAGAAGTTTATGTAAGCTTAGTCCTTCCACCTCCACTCGCCGGCGATCTTAAGGGGCGTTTCGAGGTTGTTTGCTTTTAAAAACGACTTCAACTGTTCTTCTGTCTGTACTTTAACTGGAATTTCCGCGGTATTGGCCAATGCGTAGGTAAGCATTGCACTATACCGAACCGTGTTTTTCAACCCTTGCTCGTCAACAAGTTTGAAGGAGTCGCCGTTGGAATGATAAAAAGGTCCTGAATTGTTGGGCAACTTTCCACCTGCGGCACCTCCCGTAGGGATGCCCTGCAGCATGAAGGGCTGATGGTCACTGTGCAGTCCGGCACCGGCTACAAATAGATTCTTAAATCCAGTATCCAGCTTGTTTATGTCCGCGCCCCATGACGTGAATAGTTCGCGCATCTCTTCACGGCTGGTAGAAAATCCTTTTGGATCATTACTCATATCGTAATTCAACATGAAACGTAGTTCCGAAAGCTTATTCTGTTGGGTGGCCTCCTTAATGTAAGCCTTGGAGCCCAGCAGCCCTTGCTCTTCTCCCATAAACAGTACGAATTCTACCGTGCGTTTTCCGCTGAGGCCCAACTGTTTAAAAGTGCGCGCCATATCAATGATCGCAAAGGAACCAATTCCATTGTCTACAGCTCCGGTAGCGAGGTCCCAGCTGTCCAGGTGCCCGCCAACGACGATCTTCTCGTTCGGGAGCGTGCTGCCTTTAACCGTTGCAATGACATTCCTTGCTTTAATCAAGCCCGAAAAGTTTGTCATATTGATGCTCGCATATTGTTTTTCAGATTTCAACGTTGCCTTGATCTTCATTCCGTTTTCCAGTCCGATACAGACGGCCGGAATGGGAATTAGCTTGCCGGTCACGGAAGCAGTCCCGGTAAGCAGCACATCTCCCTTAACCCCATTTATTATGATTATACCAGCTGCTCCATACTTCGTAGCTATGGCTGTTTTCTCCGACCTGTGCAAGGTCTCTGTACCAGCCGGCGACCCTGGTAATACGCCAAGATAGACGAGTGCGATCTTGCCTTTTACCTTTTCCGGTGCAGCAAGATAGTCTGCTTCCAATCCATTTCCCATATCCACCAGCTCTGCGTTCACATTGGCCTTTGAGGGGGAGTGTGCCAGTGTAACGGCGTTTATCTTTTGTAAGTTGTTCGCAGCACCAATTTTTGTCTCCATGCTGATCCTGTTCCAGCTCTCCACTTCAAATGGCTGATACCGGACATCCATTCCGTAGGATTTCAGGAGCGTATACGCATATTCCTCAGCTTTATTACCGTTTGGAGATCCAGTTAAACGGTGGCCAATAGTCTCAGTTGCGGCTTTCAAATTTCCATACGCTTTGGAATGCGCCTGTACGTCTTCATTGATTTTTCCGAAGACTCCAGTGAAATTGTCCTGCGCCTGAGCAGAAAGATTCAAAACGACAGCAGAAGTAAAAAGAATTAGTTTGGTACCCGTAAAGTTCATATTTATACATTCAAGTTTTCGTAAATATATAAACATTCAATAGCTTTCGCTCAACGGAAATGAGGGCGCCGACTCGGGGTTCTTTCGCCGGAGATATTTAAGATGCCTCCTGCCCGGCCATGATGTGCAGCTTCTTGGTATCACCGGAGCCCTCCATTTCATAAATTTGCAGGTCAAAGTAGGGTGCTGATGCGAGTAAATGATCAAAGATATCTGCCATGATGTGCTCATATTCAGCCCACTTCGTTGTGCTTGTAAATGCATAAACCTCCAGGGGCAAGCCGTTCGCAGTAGGTGCAAGCTGCCGGACCATCATGGTCATGTGCTTATGCGTACCGGAATGACCGGAAATATAGCCCTCGATGTATTTCCTGAACAGCCCCGCATTTGTCAGATTGCGCCCGTTAATTAATAAAGTCTTATCCGCCCCTATCCGCTCGTTATTCTTGTTAATGTCTTTCTGGCGGTGATCGATATAACTTGCCAGCGATTGGATCTTTCTGAATTTAGCTACGTCGTCAGGGCTGAGGAACCGGATTGTGGACTGCTTAATGTGTATCGCCCGCTTAATTCTACGGCCGCCACTTTCCTGCATCCCTCTCCAATTCTGAAAAGCATCCGAAATAAATGCATAGGTAGGCACAGTGGTGATGGTCTTGTCGAAATTCTGAACCTTTACCGTAGTGAGGTTGATCTCCGTAACGGCACCATCTGCACCGTACTTCTGAAACGTTATCCAATCGGCAATTCGAAGCATGTCATTCGACGTAACCTGAATGCTTGCTACAAAACCCATGATGGTATCTTTAAACATCAACAGAAGTATTGCTGAGAGCGCACCCATTGCCGTAAAGAATGCGATCGGAGACTTCCCGGTAAGATTCGAGAAAATTACAACGGCAGCAAATACATATAAAATGATGCGTATGACCTGCAAATAACTGTCAATAGGCTTGTGTTTGAAGGAGGAACGCGTTCGAAGCGCATCGCCGGCCGAAACGATCAGCGCCATCAGTACCCACATCAACACCAGTATAAAATAGATATCTGTCAGCGTATGTATTGGCTTGATAAACGCTTTGAAGTCGGCAAATACAACGGGCACAGCCAGTCTCAGCACAAGTGTAGAGGCCGTAAGTGCCAGATAATGAGAGAAACGGTTTTCGAGAAGGTGCTGAAAGAATTTGATTCTTGTTTTTCGCATCACCCGTATAAACGCGGTTCGTAAAATGCGTTTGACCAGGGTGTGGCAAAAGTAGGTAAGCGCTATTGTCGTAAACAGTAAAACAAACAAATTTACATAGGTGGCAATATGGTTTGGGATCCCCCATTTTACCAGATATTCATAGGTCCAGCGGCTAAAACTGTTTATTGAGCTATTGATTTCCATTCTCCGATTTTGCGTGTTTGACAGGATAACAAAAATAAACAGGAATATCAAAAAATAGGTCTAAATCTCCGTCCGGATTCTGAATGGATATCCATTCAGATGCTTTCTATTGCCACAAACACCCTATACCCCCGTTGAAACTACCTGTTTCAACATTTATTGAAACCAGTTTAGTTCACGAGTTGTAGTTACCCCAATCAATAACTAATTATCTAAGATTATGAAAAAGCTAATGATTTCAACAGCTGTATTACTAACAGCTTTCAGCGTAACATGTGCAGTCGCACAGACAACACCTTCCAAATCAAAAGGAAAACATTCTGGCACAACCACAGAAGGTACCACCACTAGCCCGGGCACAACTACAACCAGCCCAGGCACCAGCACTACCATGCCCGGAACATCGACTACCACACCTGGTACAACCGGAACAGAGAGCGGTACAATAGGTACACCAGGTACCACTAGCGGAACAGGTACAGTAGGTAGCGGAACCACTGGCAGCGGAACTACCGGAACTAGCGGGACGCCGAATACAACCGGTACACCTGGAACTTCAGGTGCAACAGGAACATCCGAAGCAACTGGTACCTCAGGCACAAGCGGAGCAACCGGTACTACTGGCGCTACAGGAACAACAGGCGCTACAGGAACAACTGGTGCTACAGGAACAACCGGTGCACCTGGAGCAAGTGGTACAGCGACTGGCACGGGCGCAACCAGGTAATAAGGCCTGCGCATCCTAAAAAGCTTCAAAAGCCTGACGACCTAACCAATCGTCAGGCTTTTGAAGCTTTTTTATTTTATAGCGGCAAGCTTACCTGACGGGAATAAGATCATTCCCCTGATTCAAGCTCATTAACAGTAATATTACACACAGCCCATCAACAATATGATAAATTAGCAACTACAATCAAACCATCAATACAACAAACATGAAGCGTAGAGACGTCATTAAAGGCTTAACGATTTTACCCCTCGCTGGTGGGCTACTGGCTACAGAATCCGTCAAAGGAAACACGCTACCTTCCTCAGGTGCCGCAAAGCGTGATTTATTTAAAGAACTTGGCGTGCGTACTTTCATCAATGCACGCGGGACAATTACATTCATGACAGGCTCACTGATGCAGGATGAAGTACTGGAAACCATCAGGGATACCTCAAAATCCTTTTGTATGATCGATGAACTTCAGGATAAGGTCGGGCAAAAGATCGCCGAGTGGACACACGCGGAGGCTGCAACGGTTACCTCAGGTGCATTCTCCGCGATCATGCTGGGGCTTGCCGGTGTCCTGTCCGGTCTCGACGCGAAAAAAGCAGCAATGATCCCCAACCTGGAAGGTACAGGCATGAAAACCGAGGTCATCATACAGAAAGGCCATGAAATCGGGTACGTACAGGCACTCACAAACTGCGGCGTGAAGCTGGTGTGGGTAGAAAACCGGGAGCATCTGGAACGCGCAATATCGGAGAAAACAGCACTGATGCACTTCTTAAACTGCAATACCAACGAAGGACCGATAAAGCATGCAGAATGGCTGGAAGTCGCAAAAAAGCATAACATTCCGACGATGATCGACATTGCTGCAGATGTTCCACCAAAAGAAAACTTATGGAAATTCAATGACATGGGCTTCTCCCTGGTATGCTGTTCCGGCGGCAAAGCCCTTCGTGGTCCGCAGAGTTCGGGTATTCTGATGGGGAAAAAAGATCTTATTGCCGCTGCGCGTTTAAGTGCTTCTCCCCGTGCCAACACCATTGGCAGAGGTCACAAAGTAAATAAAGAAGAAATCCTTGGCCTGTATGTAGCCTTGGAGAAATTTTTAGCCACAGGCGATCAGGACTGGAAAGAATGGGAAGCGCAGATCGCACATATCGACAACAAAGTCAAAGGCATCAAAGGGGTAACCACCCGTGTATTTGTTCCTGAAATCGCCAACCATGTTCCAACGTTAGAGGTGAGCTGGGACCCCCAGGTCATAAAATTAACCACGCAGCAGTTGCAATTGAATCTTCGAAACGGCAACCCATCCATCGAGATCAACCCTGGAAAGAACAGCATCCAGATCGCTACATTCGTCATGGTTAAAGGCGAAGAGAAGATCGTAGCAGACCGGCTCAAAGAAGAACTTACGCGCCAGGCTTAACACTGCGCCAGGATAACCAATTTAGAAGAAGACATAAGCGAAGAAGGCCTGGATCGATATGATCCAGGCCTTCTTTATTAGACTTATCCGTTATAAACTCATTACTTTGTTGTCCGCCTCCACTTCTACCTGCTGCTGCTCAACAATAGCTTTGTACTCGTAACGTTTTCCCTTGCCCAGTCCCTTTTGTACAATGGAAAACGTGCCATCTGCATTGATATTCACCCAGCCGGTCTTTACCCATGGTGCAGCATACAAGGTTTCCACCTGCCCGGCATAGGGGCGGTACTCAAAGCGCGCGCGGCGTACCTGGCCAGATTTATATTGCAGTACCTTACCGTTCATCTTCACGCCAGCATCGGCAACCGTGTAAGTGCCGGTTTGTACTTCTACAGCTTCCGGGAATACAGGATTCACATTTTCCAGTTTTATGACCACCGGATTGGGCCAGCGGTGATCATCGTAAATCCGCTGCGCTTTTACCACAGAGACCTCCAGGCCTTGCGGAGTTTGTTTGAACTTACAGCTGACATCCGCCTCCGGCTTGTATTCCTGAATCTCACTATTCTGACCAAGAACGCTGATTTTAGTCGCCCCCGTAGCCTTCACCGAACGCAATAAGAATGTCCTGCGTGCCCCTTCCGTCCATTCATCTGTTACAAATGCATACACCGTCTGTTTTCCTTTTTTCGTAAACCAGATGTCGCCTTCCTTGTTCACCACCCAACTGCGTACGCTATCCATACTTTCCTGATTGATGAAATTCCAGAGCGCCAGCTCCCGCAGCCGTTCTTCCTGCTCAATAGGCAGTTCCCCATTTGGCTTCGGACCTACATTCAACATCAGTGAACCGCCCTTGGCGCGAGCTTCAATCAGCAGTTCGATCAGCTTTTTACCAGATTTGTACCGCTCATTGGTGGGCTGATATTGCCAGGCAGTACCCATCGTGATCGGCGCGAGCCATGGCTGGGTGATCTTTGCACCGGGCAGGGTTTGCTCGGGTGTCTTAATCGCTCCCCTGGTGATCAGCAGATCCGGCTGAAGCCGCCAGCAGGTTTCCTTAACGACATCCTTAGGCTCACCATCAATAAACAACACATCAATCTTACCGTAGTTCGTCATCAGCTCCTCGCATTGCTTCCGGTTGTAATCGCTGTACGCCTTGGTGGTTTTCTCATCCATCTTCACATTAGTACGGCTGATTTTAATTCCATGTTCATGCAAAAAATTAAAATCTTCCGGAGAGAAGTAAAATCCAACATCCAACCCTGCCTCACGCGTTGCATTCACAAATTCTTTCAAGAGATCTTTCTTGTACGGCGTCTTGGTAATGTTGAAGTCTGTGGTTTTCGTATCCCACATGCAAAAGCCAGAATGGTGCTTGGTCGTAAAACAGATGTACTTCATTCCCGCCATCTTAGCTAGCGTTGCAATCTCCTTCGGGTTAAATTTGGAAGGATCAAATGTTTTCGGCAGGTCTTTGAAGTAGCGGTCTACATAGTCGGATGAAGCACCAACAAGGGAGTGGCTGATCACCACGCCAAGTTGCGAGTCGATATTAAAGTGGATAAATAAGCCGGCGCCGGTATTCCGGAGCCATTCTTCACGTTCTGGCTTATTCAAGTTGAAGTTGCTTCCTTCGGCATCATTCACGACGTCGTTCTGTGCGGATGCGGATAAACAGCACAACGACATCGCTGCCGCTATAAGTAGGTTTCTAATCATAATCGTTATTTAGTCAAGACTGTAATTCCATTCTCGCCGGCCACGATGGCTTTTGTTGCGAGCTGGTAAAAAAGGGAATGTTCCACAAGGCCTGGAATCATCCTTATTGTTACGTTCAACATATCCAACGCGGGAAGTTGGTCAAAATGAATGTCTGCAAGTAGATTTCCATATTCGGAGAGCACCGCGCCATCTTTCTGGTTGCTCATCCGAAGTGTTGTTTTTGAACTCGGAAATGCTGTCGCCACACGCTTTAATACCAATGGCAAAGCTTCAGGCAGAATTTCTACAACAAGTGGATAGCTGTTGTCTAAAGCGACCGCAGATTTGCTTGCATCTCCGATGAGGATAAACTCATCCGCCATAGCGGCCAGTATCTTTTCACTGGTATGGATGCCGCCGCCACTTTTCAGGGCATTCAGATCTTTATCAAACTGATCGCAACCGTCAAAATAAATATCTAGACGGTCGATGTAGGCCGATGATTGTATGCGTAAGCCTTTCTCATGTAAAAAGGCGCGTGTCTTGAAAGAAGAAGAAACGAACGTCAGTGATTGTGCTAAGGGTGGATTTTCTGCAACTAAGTTCACCAAATTGGCTATCGTTCTTCCGGCACCGAGACCAATGGTTTGGCCCTCTTTTATAAAATTCAAAGAAGCTTGTGCAGCTTCCATCTTGTAATCACGCATATGGTTTAGTTTCAGCCCTAAATTTGCAAATTTTAAGGTATAAATCATATTTAATCCCGGCATTTTATAGCTTTAGAGATGAATCACCCAATACGAACCGGACTACTATCCTTCGGAATGTCTGGAAAATTATTTCAGGCACCATTTTTAGCCGCACACCCCGGATTTCTGCTGTATGCAGTCGCAGAGCGATCCGAAAAAAAGGCCAAAGCGCAATATCCCTCCGTGTTAAGCTACGATTCTGTTGAAGAAATCTTTGCTGACCCCCAAATTGAGCTCGTCGTTGTCAATACGCCCAACTATACGCATTTCGACTTTGCGCACCGGGCCTTGCTGGCCGGAAAACATGTTCTGGTAGAAAAGCCTTTTACAGTCACAACCAAAGAGGGAGAAATACTTTTTGCCGAAGCACGCAAAAGGAATCTTCAGATCCTTGTCTATCAAAACCGCCGCTACGACAGCGACTTCCTTTCGGTTAAGGACGTCCTCGACAGCGGGAAACTCGGCAGACTGGTTGAGGTTCACATCCGTTACGACCGCTACCGGTACGGAATCGGACCAAAAGTAGCCAAAGAAACGCCTGTGCCCGGCAGTGGTTTGTTGTATGACCTCGGTCCGCATATGCTGGATATGGTCATCGCCTTGTTCGGCCCGCCGCTGAGATGGTCCAAGACAGTCGGACAATACCGCCCGGATACGCAAGTTGACGACTACGCCTTCATCCACCTGAAGTATCCCAACAGCCTGCAGGTCTTCGTTACCATGAGCATGCTTGTTGCGGATGTACAACCGGCGTTCATCCTGCACGGAACAAAGGGTTCGTATATCAAACAACGCTCTGATATCCAGGAAAAACAATTGCTGCAAAGCATAGCGCCTGATGACGCTTCATTTGGAATAGAAGAACCACAGAACGATGGTCTGCTCACGTTGGTGGCGGAAGACGGCAGCAAAAACCAGGAACGAATCCCAACTGTAAAATCTTCATACCTGAATCTGTTTGAAGCTGTATACCAAGCCATCAGAAATGGAATAGCTTACCCGGTCAGGGAAGATCAGATCCTCCAGCAACTTGCGATACTGGAATCCGAACCAAACCAGTAAAAAAATCAAAAGCAGGCACGAAGAATGCCTGCTTTTGATTTAAATGTTGAAATAACAAAAACTATTCCTTGTCCCACCAAACCCTGGTTGTCCATAGATCGGGTCCCTGTGCAGCTACTGCTTCTCTGTAGTGATCACTATTTAAGCTGATCTCGGATTGCGGATATGGGAGCCTCCTTGGAATCTTTCCGCCCGTTTCGTTTCCGGGATAATTGGTCGGTGTCAAACGCGGATAGCCCGTCCTTCTCCAGTTCGCAAATACCTCCATGTTGTTCATGAACTGCGATACCCAGAACTGCGTATGTATTTGTTCCATTTGCTGCTCGAAAGAGCCTTCGGTATAAGGATTCTGGCTGAGATAAGCCGCAATCTGCGCATTGGAGACACTGCTTCCACCCGGATATATCGATTGAATCTGCATAGAAGCCCGAACTGCATTTTCATAGTGTGCCTTCGGCGTCCCTGGAGCCCAGCCCCTGAGCGCGGCCTCAGCAAGGTAAAGCTCAACTTCATTGTAGTTCAGAAATACACTTGGCGTCGAGTTACTGCCAATGGTGTTCAGGTTTATCTCCGAATATTCCGCAAGCATGGCGTCGGTCCAGTTCGGTATCAATGTCTTTATCGACGTATAATCATATCCATGAGGCAGGCCTTTCTGATTTGCAGGCACCGTACTCGATGGCAATTTTGTGGGGTCTGCATTTCCGGGCCAAAGGGTAATGTAAAATGGCAGCCTCGGATCGTTGGTATTCTTCAACTGGCTGACGAAGGTCTGCCCCATCTTCCCGTAACCTGTTCCTTTTGCCGATGGTGGCACCCCTTCTCCACCCCTCAGCTCGCGTCCGTCCCAATAAAAATTCAATTCTGTTCCATCCGTATGATTTAGCCTGGCAACGTCATCGTTGCTTTGCATTACACCACCGGTGATCGCCTTTTTAACCCATGTTTCCGCCAGTGCCGGGTCTACTTTCGTTAATCGCATACCCAGCCGCAGCATCAGGGAATAAGCAAAGGTTTTCCACTTCGGGACAGACCCGCCATACAGGTAATCTGCCGCTCCATACGAAGGCTTACCTGGGTTCAACCTTGATGCCGAGGCCTCAAGCTGCTGCAGCATGGCCGGGTAAATCTCCGATTGCCGGTCGTATTTTGGCTTGTAAACACCGGAAATGTAACCCAAGCCAGCTTCGGAATAAGGAACATCACCATACATGTCTGTTGCCCGGTGAAGAATATAGACCCGCCAGATCTGGGCAATCTCATGCAGGTTCAGCATTTCAGGATCGTCTTTCGTTTTATCAATGATCAGCGAGTTCTCTTTCAGCTCCACCCCATAGACGGTGTTGAACAAACCATCCGAATAAGATGTCTTTGCCAGGTACTTATCCCCTGTCCATTGGTATGGGTTAAGCGAGGCGAAATACTGCATGAATGCACCGGCCAGCTTATCGTTCGGGTACAACGTATTTCCATCATCGCTACCCGCAGTCTTAATCAGATTGTATGAAAATAATGCGGGAATCTCCGGCTCTAAATAGGCATTTGGATTGGTGTTGAGTTCCTCAAATCCCTTGTCACACGCGGGCAGCAAGGCACTAAAGGCGAGCACAAAAACCAGCATGGAAGCGCGGAACTTATATTTTTTTAATTTGATATCCATAATTCAAAATGTGACTGGTTGTTTAAAATCTAACAGATAAATTGACCCCGTAACTACGTGTCGTAGGTACGCCAAAGTTTTCCAGACCCTGTGCGTTGCTATTGTTGTAAGTGGATTCGGGATCCACATTTGGCACCGCACTATAGATCAGCAGCAGGTTTCGGGCAACAAGCGATATCGTTGCCGATTGAACAGGTGTCTTAGACAACAGGTTTTTTGGTAAGGAGTATCCAAATGTCAGCTGACGCAGCTTGACAAAGTTTGCATCATACACGAACTGGTCGGTCAGTGTATACGCAATACCCTGATAATACGTCTGAGCTGATACTACCGTATTGAAAGGCTTTCCGTCCTGGTCCACTCCACTTACCGGAATACCATTTTCACGCACACCATTTTCTACCGTTCGCTTGTCAAGACCGTAATAAGTACCATAAGCATTTGTAGAGGTATACATGCTGCCGCCAAATTTACCGTCAATCAAAAATCCGAGTGAGAAGTTTTTATAGCCAAAATTGTTGGATACGCCCATGGTAAGCGGAGGAACGCCTTTTCCAAGGGCAACAATCTCACTCTGCAAAGGAATTCCATTGGCGTTATTATAAATGATATTTCCATTGGCATCAGTTCTAGCCTTGTTTCCGGCGATCATGCCAAAGGGCTGCCCCTCATAGTGATACACATACGCATTCTCCGTTCTTGGACTCGCACCGGGCAAAGCAAGCTTTGTCAATCCTTCTGCCAACCTGATGACCTTATTGTCGTTGTATGCCACATTGTAGCTCACATCCCAGTTCAATCCGGTAGAACTCCGTAGAGGTGTTCCGGTAAGGAGCAATTCCACCCCTTTGTTTCTCATCTTACCCACATTCAGCGAAACACTGTTGAAGCTGGAGGAAACGGCCACCGCAGCATTCACAATATCATTGGTGGTAGAGCGATTGTACAAGGTAAGATCTACCCCCAGGCGGTTATCAAACATCCGCGTTTCAAGACCTGCCTCCGTTGTTGTCGAGGTATAGGGTTTAAGTTCATTCGGTATATTGCTGCCCGTAATGTACATCAGCGGCTGTTCAAGGTGTTTCACCGAAGGGGCACTGTAGCTCAAAACCAGTGAATACGGGTTTGGCGCACCCCCACCTACCTGCGCCCAAGAGGTTCTGACTTTAGCGAAAGAAAGCCAGGACGGCTTTGCTGCCCATGCATTGGAAACAATAAAGCTCAGACCTGCTGAAGGATAAAAAAGGCTGTTGTTCTTCGAAGACAACGTGGAAAACCAATCCTGCCGCCCGGTAAGGTTCAGGTACAGGTAGTTGTTGTAGCCGATATCTGCAGAGCTAAACAAGGAGTTTATTCCAGAGGCCATATAGAGTTCAGAGAAGTTCTGGCTGTTTCCGTTTGCAATAAAGTAGCGGAAAGGCACATTAAACAGGCCACTGGAAAGATTTCCAGAGCGGGTTTCTGAATGCATCTGGTTTCCGCCGGCAATGATGTTCGTGCTGAACTTGCCAAAAGTCTTGTCGAATCCAATCAGCACCTCTGCATTGGTTTCGTAAATGGAGCTCCGATCTGTCGTCATGCTCCCCTGTGTGTTCGTTAAAATCCCGGTTGGATCGATATCAAAAGCGTTGCTGTTTAAGTAGTCAATCCCCAGCCTTCCACGGATGTAAAGATCCTCCGTAACATTGTACCGGGTACTGAATGAACCGATAAATCGTTTCCGCTCATCCTCGTTCCGCACCTTGTTCACCGCGAAATAAGGATTTACAACAAAGACATAGTCGTTCCAGGGAACTTCGTAACCACGCTCATCATAGCCCGGTGCAAGGGTACGAACGTCAAGACTTGTTGCGATAAGCCCCACGGATGCATTTGGATTCTTGGTGAAATCCGCAATGTAACTCCGGTTCTTGTTCTTTTCAAGGTTAAATTGTGCGGTTCCTTCAAATATAATTTTCTTGGACAGGTTGGCGCTGGCGCTTAGGTTGAAGGTCTTCCTGTTCATGGATGAATTCGGAATGATACCACGGTTGTCCATATTGGATGTGGAGAACCGGAAGTTGGCATTCTCATTGCCACCCGTGAGGGCCAGCGTGTTGGAAAATGTATTCCCTGTATTGTAGAAATTCTTGATGTTGTTTTTTTGTGCGACGTATGGTCTTTCCACACCATCTGTATTCACCACCATCGAACCGTCCAGCTTCGCGCCCCAGGATATCCTGCCATTTGCAACGGCTTCTGATTGTGATGTCGGCTTGATTCCCCTGTTTCCGGAGCCATACTCATATTGCCAGTCGGGAACCGACAACGGCGTTTCAGCTGTAAAGGTCGAATTGAAATCTACACCTAAACCACGCTGTCCCTTACCTGTTTTTGTGGTGATGATAATTACCCCATTCGCAGCGCGCGAACCATATAATGCCGCAGCTGTACCTCCTTTCAGTACGGAGATCGACTCAATATCATCCGGATTGATGCTGTTCAAGCCGTCTCCACGATCAATCCCCCCGTATGTCCCTGCGCTACTTGGTGTGGAATTGGTCATCGGCACGCCGTTCACCACATAGAGCGGTTGATTTTCTCCACTCAGGGACCCGTTACCACGAATGATAACGCGGCTCGATCCTCCTGCACCAGTTGCCGTACTGGTGGCATTTACCCCTGCTACCTTCCCCACCAAGGCATTCCCCAGGTTGTTCTCACGGGCTTTCGTAAACTCAGTTCCAGGCAATTCGGTCACTGCATAAGCCAGCGCTTTCTTTTCTCTGGATATACCCAGAGCAGTTACAACAACCTCCGTTAAGGCCTGTGACTCCTCTTTAAGCTGCACATTGACCGAAGTTCTGGATCCAAGCGCAACTTCTTGTGTCAGGTAACCAATGAAGGTAAAAACCAGTGTTTCTCCTGCTCCTGGTACATTAATCACATATTTACCATTGTTGTCCGTGCTGGTTACCAGCGTTCCTCCTTTTAATTTTACGCTTACGCCCGGTAATGTGGTGCCTTGAGCGTCGGTTACCGTACCGCTTACCCGGGTTTGCTGCTCCGGTATGGCCGCGGGCGCGGCTGTGGCTTTGGTGGATTCAGGAATTTTTTCTTTGATGATCAGAAGATTATTCGACAACCTGAACGTCATATTCAAGGGTTCTAAAATCTGTTTCAATACCATTGAAAGCTTTTCATCTTTGAAATTCACACTCACTTTTCGGCTCGGTTTCAGCGTTTCTGAGCCATATACGAAATCAATCTTGACCATATCATTGATCCTTCGCAGCACATCTGTGATCGGCATATTGTCCGCTTTAAGCGTAATGCGAGTATCTAAATCCAAAGGTTGCGGCACCTCTGCATGTGTGCTTAGGGTAAAGAGCATAACCGGGAGCAGTGCCAGCCACCGTTTTACGCGTAAAAAGTACCACTTCGTGTAATTTGTTTTTGTCATGGATGAATAGGAATTTGAAAATTTCAGTTCTAATTAAGGATCTACAAGGTTTGAATTCGTTGCAAGGCGGGATCCGATCCGGCAAATGGCAACTTTTTTCTTCAAAATCTAAGCATAGGCATGAATTTTAAAATAATCAACAGGACAATTTGTCTAAGCGCAGACATATTTATTGTATACGCCTGAGAACGCAACTCTTTTTTTTTGAAAATCTAGGTAAAGACAAACCAAGCGGCTGAACGCACTAGTATAAAGGGAAAGAAAAGAAAAAAACTTAAGGAGCGCATCGATCATGGGATCAGTGACACAAGGAGCGACTTTGTAGAAGAAATACAAAGAGCAGTGGATCTCTATGAACTTGCGGGTACCTAGTAGATGACGTAGCCGGCACTGCTCTGCCGGTAGTGGGTTTGGGAAAGCTCACAGATCGCTTCAACTATGGTCTCCAGAGATTGATCGCTAAACGAGCCATTTATTTTCATGCCGTGCTTTTGCCTGTTGTTGATAGATACTTTAACACCAAAATGATGTCCCAATTTTAAACAAACCTCGTCCAGACGAGCCGCAGAAAACACCAGTTTCCCAGTTCTCCATGCAATTGCATCGGAGATATTATCAACGGAGTCAACATCAAGCATACGGGTTGCAGAATTAAATACAGCTCTTTCGCTAGGGAGTAGCGATACGCTCTGCTTTTTGACTTCATTTTTCACCCCGACCTTTCCCGTAATTACCGTCACCGCAACGGTAGGCATACGGTTATACGCCGACACGTTAAATGATGTACCCAGCACCGTAGTCGAAACCTTTCCCGTGTGAACAAGAAAAGACTTTTCCGGATCATGCTTCACCTCGAAATAAGCTTCGCCCTCCAGATATACTTCTCTTTTGGAATCCCCGAAGGTTTCAGGATAGCGCAATACCGAGCCTGAATTCAAGGTCACTCTACTTCCGTCGGCAAGCTGCACCAATGTAGTTTTTGTCTGAGCAGCCTTTGCCACGGCATAGCTCAAATTGGGTGCGGAATGATACTGCGGCAGTAAAAGCCAAAAAGCGGTTACCAATATGCCTGCACATACCGCAGTAATGAGGGCTGCATTAGCCTTCAATCTCTTGAAAATAACTGAATGAGCTGCTTCCTCCCGTATTATAGATTCTTCACCTACTTTGGCCCACAGCCGTTCCATCTCTGCATCAAGATCATCTGACGCATGCTCCTTCCGGATCATTTCCAGAAACATCCGGACTTCTTTCTCGGTCGCATTATTGTCAACAAGCTTCTTAAAGAGGTCCGGCAACTGATCCTTATTTCCCATCATTATGGCTTTTTGTTGAGGTAAGCTTTCCACCGTGCCCCCCAAACGGGCTGCGGGCCTTCAAAGCGCATTAATCCACAAGATAAAGAAAATGATCACCGGGTTTATACCGTTCTTGATTAAGAATGCCCGTATCACGCCAACAGCAGTCAGGTAGTGATTCTTGACCGTAAACTTGGAGACATTCAGCCGCACGGCAATCTCGTCATAACTTAAATCCTGTTCCCGGGTCAAGTTGAATACAAGCTTTCGCTGTGGAGACAACTGGTTTGCCGCTTCATTGATTAGCCGGTTGTAATCATCAAGCAACACTCTGCTATCCGTTTGACTATTGTTGACCTTCACCGCTCTGACCAATTCAGCGGTCATTTTCTGGTTGTAAGAAACCTTTAGCAGATGATTCAACGTCATGTTCTTTGCCATAACGAAGACATATCCGTCAAGATTCCTGATCTCACCAAGTTCGTCTTTCTTTAACCAAAGCTTGATCATGATATCCTGGGCAATATCTTCTGCAACGTGAGCAGATTTGGATATTGCAAGTACATAAGCATATATCCTGACATGATAGGATTCCAGAACGGCATTAAAATCATGCTCCATGTACTTAACTGTTAAGCATTTGTTCAGGTTATTTTGTAGAAGCAATATAGCTGGAAAAACCGACTTAAAAAACACAGCACCGTACCTAAGACCCTGATTTATCGCCTGTTTCTACTAAATCGTTACACAGATTTCTGTAAGTCTTCACTCTTGTACCCTACGGCAGCAACCACCGTGGCGGGCACTGCGGCGCCAGATGTGTGACCGGAAAAGAACTTAAAACGTCGTGGGTTCCCCTGATAAACTCCGCGGCCGCACATTTGCCGTTACGGCCGGAATTGGTATTTTTACATCTAACCCAAATTACAACAATGGAAAATACAACCCCTGAGCAGAACTTCGCTAAAACCGGATTACAGTTGCCACCCGCGCCTACCCCAATCGGCGTATACACACCATATCTGATCGATGGAAAATACCTGTATGTTTCCGGACACGGACCGGTTCAGAACGATAAAAAACTAATCATCGGCAGAATAGGTAACGACCTGGATATCGAAGCCGGCAAACTTGCTGCACAGCAAGTCGGACTGACCATCCTTTCTACAATCAAGACGCACCTCGGTAGCTTGAATAAAGTAAAGCGAGTAATAAAAGTTCTTGGTATGGTAAACTGTGTTCCGGAATTCGAGAAACATCCTTACATCATCAACGGATGTAGCGAACTGTTCGCAAAAGTATGGGGAACAGAGAATGGAATAGGCGTTAGAAGTGCCGTCGGCATGGGCTCCTTGCCCGACAATATCCCTGTAGAGATCGAAGCGATATTCGAGCTGGCCAACTCGCCAAAGAATCCACTCGGCTAATTAGAAAATCATCATAAAAAAGAAAAAATCATCATAAAAAAAGATGCCCGGACAGCTTGATAAACCGTCCGGGCATTGTTTTATAATTTCAATAAAGGCTACTCGGCCTTCAAGTCACCCGCAATGGCATTCAGGTCATATACAACCCTGCCGTCTTTGATGGTCATTTCGCATTCCAGCTTTTTTGTTCCGCTTTGTCTGTTTCCAGCGATGTCACGGAAACCAAACTTACCCGTACGCATGGAAATCACCGCAACATCCGCTATCGCGCCTTCAGACAAATGTCCCAGCTCCTCGCGGTGTATGGCCTGCGCCGGTGCCCAGGTACTTCCTTTAATTACGGATGGCATATCCATACCAAGTGCCAGGAAGATCGATAGCACATTTAGCTGATCCTTCATTGCACCGTTCATACTTCCAACGTGAAGATCAGTTCCCAATGTATTTGGGTACAATCCAGCTTTCATCGCCGGTATCGCCTGACGGAAATCGAAACTTCCACCACCAAAGCCTACATCAAAAATAATCCCGCGCTTCTGTGCGTCCAGCACGAAAGGTCTTAACTTTCTGGTTTTTACATCCACTACCGGATCTCTTCTTTGCAACTCCGTAAATACGTGTGTATAAATGTCTCCCGGACGAAGGTGCTTGAAGAACAGCTCCTGAATCGGAAGCGGGGGATGGCTGTTGTCACCTCCGAAATCTACAATAATAGGGAGTTTCGCTGCTGTAGCCGCTTTTACCGCATTGTCTACAGGTGCCCATGATTCAGCTCTGAAGTGAGCTACCTTAAACCCAACAATGTAATCCGGATTGGCCTTGGCAACTTCTGCAGCCTTAACCGGGTCCATATCATTCACATCCTGTTCCCAGGTGTCTTCGCCACGCATGCCTTCGCCGACGATGTTTAAGAACGACAGTACACGTGTTTTCGAGCGATCTATAATATTTTTCTTGAAGGTTGGAAAAGACTTCCAGCCTGCGCCACCGGCATCGACTACGGTAGTCACCCCAGCTCTAAACGTAAACCCATCCGGGGCTACTGCGCTCGGACCATTTCCGTAGGTATGATCCGGCTCGTTGCCGGCAAAAACATGGGCGTGCAGGTCGATCAGCCCTGGGGTAACGTAAAAGCCTTTCGCATTTACGACCTGCGCAGCCTGCATGGTGTCTATATTCTTGGCGATCTTAGCAATCTTTCCATTCTGGATGGCTAAATCCATCACCTGATTGATGTTATTCTTCGGGTCAATGACATGTCCGCCTTTGATCACAATTCTATAAAGTGGCGCAGCCGATCCCTGTACAGGCCCCTGGGCTTGTACGAGATAAGAAGACAGCATTACACCAAGCATTAATAATACTTTTCTCATAATTATTGGTTTTTGTTTAAGTTAGTCACTCTTGCGTTCAGATCATAAACAACTTTTCCTGCCCTGATCGTCATCTCACACTCCAGCCGCTTGGTGCTTTCTACCTTGTTCCCTGCAATGTCTTTGAACCCGAACTTTCCAGAGCGCAGGTTCAGTAATGCTACATCGGCCACGGATCCTACGGAAAGGTTACCAAGCTCCTCCCGCTGTATTACCTTTGCCGGCTCGGAAGTCACAGCCTTCACAACTTTTGATAACGGCATATCCATCGCCAAAAAAATGGACATCACGTTGACCTGGTCTTTCATGGCTCCCAAAACACTTTGTGAATGGAGGTCAGTACCCAAAAGATCCGGATAAAATCCAGCCTTGATGGCAGGAAGTGCCTGCCCGAAGTTGAAGCTTCCTCCACCGAAACCAACGTCAAACACGATTCCTCGTTTTTGAGCTTCCGGCACAAAGGGTTTCAGCTTCCTCGTTTTCAAATCAACAATTGGGTCTCTCACCGGTAATTCCGTAAATACATGGGTGTAGATGTCGCCCGGACGCAGGTATTTGCCAAACAACTCCTCGATGGAAAGGGGCGGATGACTCGTGTCTCCTCCGAAATCGATCATGACCGGCATCTTCGCCAGCGTACCCGCCTCAACGATACGCTTAACAGGGGTCCAGTCTGCAGCTTGATAATGCGCAAGTTTAAAACCGACAACATATTCTTTGTTTTGAAGAGCAACTTCCGCCGACTTCTTCGCGTCCATATCTTCAAGGGTCTGTTCATATTTCCCTCCACGCATACCCTCACCAACAATATTCATAAAGGATAGTACACGCGTCACTGAGTTGTCTATGATGTTCTTTTTAAAGGTAGGGAAAGACTTCCATCCGGCACCACCAGCATCAACAACCGTGGTTACGCCGGAGCGTAATGTGATAGGGTCCGGGTAAACAGCTACCGTGCCATTGCTTAAATAACGATCAGGTTCTGTACCGAAAAATACATGTGCATGAACGTCAATCAAGCCCGGTGTCACATAAAGACCTTTTGCATCCACCACCTGTGCAGCCAGCTTATCGTCAATATTTTTCGCAACAAGCGCAATTTTACCATTCTGAATGGCGACATCGTTTAGTCCGTCTATGTTGTTTTTTGGATCAATAACATGCCCCCCTTTAATCAGGATGCTGTACTTTTTAGAAGATTGGGCATAGGTACTTCCGCCCAGGCAGAGCATAGAAAAGATAAGTAGAAAGCAATAATAGGTTTTGTGCATAAATCGTGAGAATTAATAAAGCTTACCTGAACGTGTTCAGGTAAGCTTTAATTGTGAAATCAAATGTATTAAGCCGTCTTGCTGAGCTCTTCCTGAAGTCGCCTTGCAACAATTTTCTCTTCGCCCGGCTTCAACATAAACACCGTAATGTTTACTCCATTGTCGCCATTGCTCATCACCTCTATAGAAGGACTTCCTGTGCGCAGTCGACCTCCCAGTTCTTTACTGGTCAGCTTAAGCTTGTTTACGTCCCAGGAAACGCTCAGTAATGGTGTATGATTCGCTACCGGCGGTACCGATACAGTAGCCATCACGCCCGGAACTTTCTTCACTGCGCTTTCAATTATGGCAACCTGACCTTCCCATTGCTTCCATTCTTTTGCGTGATCGCGTTTGATGTAATTGTCAAGCGCCACATACATGCCCAAAATTTCTTCTTTGTTGACCTTCATTCCACGGCCGATGTTACCTCCATTTGGTGGTGCGTTCAGGCGTGCCGCAGCAATAAGATCTTTCCGCCCCATTAAAATACCTGCACTCTGAGGTCCACAGATGGATTTACCTCCGGATACACAAACCAGGTCAAAGCCCATGTCGTTGTATTTCCACAGGTTTTCTACCGGAGGAACGTCAGCAGCCATGTCGATCATCGTTGGAACGTTGTGTTTTTTCGCGACGGAAACCCATTGTTCATGTTTGATCTGCCCCATCGGTCCGCTGGAATTTAAAAACCACATCATTGCCGTCTTGTCGGTAATTGCTTTCTCCAGCTCTTCCGCGGTTTCGATCTCTACAATCTCAATCCCCGTATTGGTTGGCGCATGCACATAACCTACGTTATGTGTCTTCTGAACGATCAGCTGCGTTTTTTGAAAACCACTAAGGTTAGGCAGTTGGGCGATCTTTTTCTGGTCCGTTCCCGTAAGAATACCAGCGGTACCCAGTACCAGGGCAGACCAGCAGCCTGCAGTAACCATTGCTGCCTGTGCGTGGCACAAAGCCGCAATTTTTTCGCCAACCTTATCCTGCACCTCATTGATCATCACAAAATGTTTGGAGGCATCGTTGATCGCCGCCACCACATCTTCCTGCATCAGTGACGCTGTATGCGTGGTATAGGTACCAGCTGCATTGATAAAGGTACGCAGACCAAGTTCCTTGATCAGGTCGCGCTTAACGCCGCCTGAAACAGCGGCACTTGCCGACTGGAAAGGAATCCCTGACCCGACCACTCCCCCTACGATAGGGGCAACAGTCATGTATTTAATAAGATCTCTACGTTTCATAGTTTTTGTTTATTACCGTACGTTAATTATTGTTTATCCCACCATACACGGGTCAACAGGTTATCCCCTGTCTGCTCAGAAAATCCTTGTCGCTGTAAAGCTTCCAGGTAATTCTCGCGGTTAACCAGGTTCTCCGTGATTGGAATTGAGAAGCGTCTGAACAACTGTCCTCCGGTTACGTTACCAGGGTAGTTTACCGGCATCAGCACAGGATATCCGGTACGTCTCCAGTTTGAATATACTTCATAATCGTCACCAAATAAAGAGATCCATTTCTGTACAGAAATCTGCTCCAGGCGCTCCTGGAAAGTTCCACCGGTTTTATACGGGTTTGCAGCAAGGTAGGCATCTACCTGTGCAGGAGTGATTACGTTTGAACTTGGTGCTACAGGTGCCCACAATGACCATTGTGCCATCGCAGAACGAACAGCATCGTTGTACGACGCTTCTTCAGTGGCGCCATTGTTCCAGCCGCGTAAAGATGCTTCTGCTAAAAGCAGGTAGGCTTCCGCAGGACCCATAATTACAATCGGTGCCGCAAGGTTCAGGATCAATGGAGATGGCTCTGAATAGGTGTCAAAATCAAGAGGACGGGTGTTCAGTGAACCACTAACCATCCCGCGTTGAACGTCTGGAGTGTTATCTGCCACATAGCCGGTGTTGGATTGTTTCCATACGACAGACATTACTGGCAAACGCGGATCACTGGTCGACTTCAGCTTATCGATGAAGGTTGCTGCATATTTACCACCCTCCACATTGTCGCCACCCGGACTTGCATAGTTACCGTTGATGTAACTGTTTATCTTAGGATTGATGTTACCGGTTGTGTTGGCATACTGGATTTTAGCAATGTCATCATTAGAAGTCATTACACCTCCAGCGATTGCCGTTTTAACCCATGTTTCTGCCAAAGCCGGATCAACTTTCGTTAAACGCATGCCCAGACGAAGCATCAGGGTATAAGCGAACTTTTTCCATTTGGCAACGTCACCTTTGTAAAAAAGATCTCCGTTTCCAAAGGCAGGCTGTCCGGCGGTTAAAGATTCTGCAGATTCTTTCAGCTCCTTGAACATATCCTTGTAAATGCTTTCCTGAGTATCATATTCCGGCGAAAGAACACCTTCTTCACCTTTGACAGCCTGGAAGTAGGGAACATCACCTGCGACATCGGTAAGCTGATGGTAGGTATATACACGAAGAATACGGACAATTGCCTTTCTGTTTCCATCGTCAGGAGCCGTAAGTGCTTTATCCAATTCCATCAACCGGTTCAGGTTGTTGGTATAGGTTCCGAAATCTGCGGTCGTACCATTAAAACTGTAGTACTTGTCTCCAACACCAGGAACTTCTTTGTACGTAGAGAAGTACTGAACACCCTGCGCCATTACGCCGTAGTTATCTTTTGGTAAGTTGAGCAACACATTGGTGAACACGTTCTCCGGAATAATAAATCCGATGGCGTTCACAGGTTTATTTAAATCTGTAAGTTCTTTCTTAGAACAGGCTGGCAGCAATACGGTAGCCGCCAGAGCCAGAACAGAAATACCTTTAAAAATTTTCTTTTTCATCAGTATAATTTTTTGAGGATTATGAAGCCGGGCAGGCTTCATAATCGATGAGTTAATGTTAGAATTTAATGTTCAGGTTTAAACCGAAAGTACGTGTGCGGGGTTCTCCTGCTCCGGCAGTACCTGTTGCATTTCCAACAGATTGTTGCATCTCCGGATCCAGTCCTGCTTCTTTAACTTTCTTGTCGCGGTAAAGAATAGCAAGGTTACGTCCTACAAGTCCAATGGTCGCCGATTGAATTCCACCAATACCCAACTTTGCAGTCGGTATGTGGTAGTTGAAGATCATCTGACGAAGTTTCACGAAGTCAGTCTTGTAAGTCTGCAACTCAGAATAGTTAGCACCCATGTTGTTGTAATACGTATCAAGGTCTTGTACCGGCCACAGTCTGCTGAACGGTGCACCAGTCTGGTCAACTCCAGTCAGCTGAACGCCTGTGTCACGTCCCGGCAATGTATTTGGTGTTAAACCAAAGCGCGTTGCGTACACCATCATGTTGTTGAAAGATACTGCACCAAATTTTGCATCAAGTAAAACGTTCAAGGAGAAGTTCTTGTAACGGAAGTCGTTGCTTAAACCCATTGTATATGGTGGATTCGCAACACCAAGATCTTTCTCCACGCGCTCTTCGTATCCGCTTGTCTTGTTGTACACCTGCACGCCATTGGCGTCTTTAAGCATACCCCAACCACGTACCGTACCGTAAGGAAGGCCAACGGCATTGATAATTCTCACGCCGTTGCTGATACCTGTACCCACTTCAATTGTGTTTAATCCAGGTGCAAGCTCCAGAATCTGACTTTGGTTGTAGGCGAAAGGAAGGCTCACGGACCAGCTAAAATCATTCGTTTTAATCGGCGTACCCGTTAATAAGATCTCCACACCCCGGTTTCTAACCTTACCCACGTTTCTAGGTCCGGCAAGATAACCGCTGGTCGCAGATATGGTTGGTGAAAGCTGATCGTTGGTCGTCATCCTTGTGTAATAGGTCGCATCCAATGCAAGTCTGTTGTCCAGGAAGCGCGCCTCGAAACCACCCTCAGTTGTGGTTACGGTCAAGGGACGTATGTCAAAATCGATCAGCATATTTGGATTGTTCTGCACCGGAACACCTGCGAAGGCTGTTCCAAAGCTAAACGTCCTGTTGATCTGACCTTGGTTTACGGTATTGCTACCAACTTGTGCCCATGATCCACGAAGTTTCAGGAAGCTGAATGCTGTTGGAAGTTTCACCAGGTCGGAAAGGATGACACTTGTTCCGACTGATGGATAGAAGATGGAGTTGTTTCCAGGGTTCAATGTAGAGAACGAATCCTGTCTTCCGGTTACGGATAGGTAAACGATACCTTTGTAGTCGAAATCCGCTGATCCAAATATGGAGTTCGTACCTGAACGGCCTTCGTTACGGTATGGTCTGGCATCCGTATTCGGATTGATGGTACTTAGGTTACTGATGTGAATAAAGTTTGGAACTTGGAAGTTGATACCGCCGATGTTCGTATTCAAATCAGACAAACGCTCACGGTTGGCACCAACCATCGCATTTACCCTGAAATCTGTCAAAAACTCCGTGTTGTAGTTCAACATGGCGTTGAAGTTCGTACGGTCATCCTGAAGTTGTTGGGTATTCAGATAGCCCAGTGGCGTAAATGCAGTACCCATTGGCACGAAATCCTGCAGCGTGGTATAACTGAAATCCCTTGCCGCAGTACCTTTTAGGAACAAGTTCTTTAAAATGTTGATTCGGATACTTCCATTCGCGATCAAACGTTGTGTTTTATCGCTGTTTCCTGTACTATAAGCAGCAAAGTAAGGGTTGATCGCCGCTGGAACCGGATTCCATTGAATCTCATTTCCATTGGCATCTGCTCCATTGCCATTCGGACCTGCAAGGTTCCTGATGTCAACCGTGCTACCCACCAGGTAAGTCGCCCAGCTGGAATTTCGCTCTGCATAACCTACCCCAGGTCTGTTTTTGGCATCCTCCAGGTTATACTGAATGGATGACTCCAGATTGATCAGGTTATTTTTACCAAGATTCGCCCTGGTATTCAAGTTGATTGTTTTTCTATTGAATGTTGAATTCGGCGTTTGTGCTTTCGAATCCAGATCGGAGATCGACAAACGGAAATTCAGGGCCTCACTACCACCTAAGAAGGCAATGGTGTTGGTCCAGTCACGACTTGCATTGTAGAAGTTGTTGATGTTGTTCTTAACGCCAACTGCGGTGTACGGACGCAAAACGCCATCAAACTGCGGAACCAATGTTCCGTCAACCCGCGCACCGTAAGACAGACGACCTGCACTTAAGGCAGCTGCCTGAGTAGCCGGTTTAACACCATCGTTACCAGAACCATATTCCTGCTGGAAGTTCGGATACGCTGTTGGTGTTCCATAAACGATGTTCGAGCTGTACTCCACACCAATTCCTTTTTGTGCGCGACCGGTTTTTGTGGTAATTAATACCACACCATTGGCCGCCTGGCTACCGTAAAGTGCTGCAGCAGCACCACTCTTCAAAACAGTAATGCTTTCGATGTCATCCGGGTTGATGCTGGAAATACCGTCACCCCTATCCACGTTCAAACCTGTTGTGTTGGTTCCTGCGCCACTATTGCCGGAATTGATCGGCAAGCCGTTCACCACATATAAAGGCTGGTTGTTGGCGTTCGGGTTAATCGCACCCGCACCGCGGATAACCACGCGGCTCGATCCACCTGGCCCGGAAGAGATCTGACTGGCGTCTACCCCGGCAATTTTTCCCGTTAATGCGCTGGCAACGTTATTCTCCCTGGCTTCCGTTAGATCCGCACCGGCTACTTCAGAGCTGGAATACACCAGACCTCTACGTGCACGTTTCACACCAAAGGCTGTAACAACTACCTCACTTAGTGCCTGCGAATCCTCCGCCAAAGTTACATCAATACTGCTTCTCCGGTTTACACTGACCTCCTGTGCGGCAAACCCCATATAACTAAATACCAGTGTTGCCGTACCCGGCGCACTGATGGAGTAATTACCATTTGCATCTGTGGTTGTCGCGACACTGGTACCCTTAACCAAAATACTCACTCCTGGAAGTGGTGCTCTTTTGGCATCCGTAACCTTACCTCTGATCACCGCCTGGTTTTGAGACGGGTTGATTAGGGGCACGGCGGGAAGGACAGCCCTCAGTGAAGTTCTGAAAACATCATCAGGACCGGGTGCGTCGATACTTGATGCACTAACCTGCACAAATGCCATCGGGACAATTATACCCGTAAGCTTTATCGCACGGGCATATTTCTCATAAAGATCCATGCAGCTAGAACTACATTTATCGAGTAAAAAATTTTTCATATTTTCTGATTAGTTGTTAAAAAAAAAGGACTTATAGGGACGTGTAGATTTTGAATAAAAATTCTTTTAACTGGTGTCTGTTCTCATCGTTGGTTTACTTGATTGAAGCTTCAGTAGCTTATATATTTGGTATTCTGTATTTCTATCCGTGAAATGATTCTGAAGCAGCCGTATTTTGTTCATACACCCAGCCGGGCGGCTGGGTTAATTGCCAAAAAAAGGTTTAATCTGCATCTTTTATAAACCTATCAATTAATTATAAAAAATGCAATGGCAAAACGATTTATTTGTTAATATTTTTAGGAATGCAACCGATTTTATAAACATTTCTCCAGAAATAGAGTAATTTTCTACACGTATGAGCGATATATCAACAGAAAACAGATAATTCATATGGAAAATAGTGTGTACTTTATACACTTAGTACCCCAAAACCACATTCATAACGTAAAAACAGATCAATTGACCTAAAATGATGTGTACTTTGTACACTTACTTCTCCAGATGCAGTTTCGTGGATTACAAACAAGAGATTCACTCCTTGTTTTTGGGTCATTAAAGAATCGACGGAATGATTTTACAAATGTGCCTCAACACGAATACAGCTAGCTCCTCGGCAAACAAAGGATTAAACTCATGCAACATCGAACGGCAGAATGCCGCTGATCACGGGCGGATAAAGCGTTGAGCAAACATTGGAATTTACAGCCATGTTACCCGCACCTTACCCGGACCTTACCCGCACATAACGCACACAAACACCGGGTAAGGTGCGCCTATGCTGCGCGTAAGATTCGGTTGTGGTTTGAGTCAGACAACCATCTGTGCTGAAGCGTTTACGACACCTCCCCAAGCGGGCCTGTTAAGCTTCAAACAGTCCGACCTGACTGGGCTTGCGGTTAAAAACATTTACTTTAGGATTCTGTTATACCTCTATATATATACTTTTAATCAAATATGAACGGTTTCTTCAAAACAATCATTGCCGGCTGGGGAGCGAAAAAGCTAGGCGGTGGATGCCTATCTACCATTGTTATTTTTGTATTGATCTATTATGCACTTGGCCAATGCAACAAACCGGCGTCCCGACCGATCTCTCAACAGCATGCTCCGGTACATACCAGCAGCACAGAATAGTCATCTCTTTCACTTTAACTATACGAAATTGGAATATAAACGACTGGGCGCATCCGGACTTATCGTACCGGTACTTAGCTTCGGAACAGCCACTTTTGGTGGCGGCAACGAATTTTTTAAATCCTGGGGAAGCACACAAACCAAAGAAGCACGGCAATTGATTAACGTGTGTATCGATGCGGGCGTGAACTTCTTTGATACGGCTAACAGTTACTCGAACGGCCTCTCCGAACAAATCCTGGCAGAAGCACTGGAAGGTATTCCCCGGGACAAGATTATTCTTTCTACAAAAGGGACATTCCGCATGGGTGATGGTGTGAACGATTTCGGTTCTGGACGCTACCATCTTATAAAGGCGTTAGAAGATAGCCTCCGCCGCCTCAAAACGGACCATATTGACATCTACCACATGCATGGCTTCGACGCGCGGACACCCGTGGAGGAGACCCTGAGTACTTTAGACAACTTTGTAAAAAGTGGTAAGGTCAGATACATTGCTAGCTCAAATTTTTCAGGATGGCACCTGATGAAATCGCTTTCCATCTCAGAACGGCATGGATGGGCGAAATACATTGCCCATCAGGCCTATTACTCCCTGATCAATCGCGAGTTTGAATGGGAGCTGATGCCACTGGGCGTTGACCAGAACGTTGGCACCATTGTATGGAGCCCACTCGCTGCCGGGCGGCTAAGCGGCAAGATCAACCGCAACAATCCGGCACCGGCAGACAGCAGGTTGAGCCAGGGCGGCGGACAGGGTCCGGATGTTCCGGATGAATACCTCTATGACATTGTTGATGTTTTAAGGGACATCGGCGAAGAGACTGAAAAAAGCCCCGCCCAGGTTGCGCTGAACTGGTTGCTGCAGCGTCCGACCGTGTGCAATCTCGTAATCGGTGCACGTAACGAAGAGCAGCTCCGGCAAAACCTGGCTGCTGTAGGGTGGAACTTAAACGCAGCACAGTTAAAACGACTGGATGAGGTGAGTGAAGTAGATCCAATCTATCCATATTGGCACCAACGGAAGTTCCCGAACTAACTTTACTGAAATTCTCAGAAAAATAAAAGCCGCCCTGTGGTGCAGGGCGGCTTTATCTTGATTCTTTACACCACTACATCTTGCTTACTCCACCCGAACCAATGACTCTTTTTTGGATCTCCGGGTTTCCACTATAGCTTACATGACCTGATCCGGTGATGAGTGCATCGATTCTTGTATTTGCATGTATATTCACCATACCGGAGCCGCTGATGCGCGTATTCAGATCATCTACAGAAAGGTCTTTACCGGAAAATCTTCCCGACCCGCTGATCGTAACCTTCGCCTGATCAGCCTCCCCTGCCAGGTTCAGGTTACCTGATCCACTGATCACACCCGTTAACTTGCCTACCGCAATTTTGGCTGTAATCCTGCCCGAACCACTTAAGACGGTAGCGAGTTCTTCTGCTTTAACCGTGCCGGTCACAGACAAGGAGCCATTTCCGCTCATGGCCAGGCTTGTAATATTTCTGGCGGTTACGTAAGCCGTTATTTTCTTGTTTTCATATTTTTTCGCCCAGCTTGTCCAGCTCGTTTTCGGACGAATGATCAGCACGCTACCTTTAACTTCGGTTACCAGGGACTCGATCGCGTCCGCATCCCCCTCAAACCTGACCGTCTCCGTGTTTCCAAGCTTAACAACGACATCAATCGGCCCTCCGGCAGCAACGCCTGTGAAATCCTTTACCACCCGGTCGTCTGCCTGAACAAAAGCAATAGGCTGCACGCTGATGTGATGTGGGTTAAACACTGCGGGTACATGTGCAAATAAGCTTGCGGAATACATCAGACCTACACACGTTGATAGAAATAGCTTTTTCATATTTGTTTGTTTGTTTTTAAATGTTGCGGGATGGTAGCCTATACACTCACTTGGCCTCCCATTCGTACCGTTTTATTATAAGACGTGTGGTTTTCGGAAAAGTTGCATCTCACCCATAATTTTCCTGTGCAGGACGGCACCGCAAATTCAGTTTGTTAAAACACAAGGGTAGAAAAACTGTTTATTGTATAAAGATAACCGACAAATATGACAGATCTTGGAAAACACAACCCACAGTTTAATATAGAAGTTTCGCTGAGCGGACAACCCGAAACCATTGTTGTACAGCCACAGGAAACAAGTGATGGTGTAGAATACTTCATCTGCCTGAGGGGAGAGGAACAGATCACGCAGATCCGCAAGGAAGGCCAGGACAAATGGGAGCAAATGTGGGGCGAGCTATCCGAGAGCGACGTAGATGCGTTGGGCAAAGAAATCACTAAACAGAATCAAGATGGTAATTCATGATAGTACATTAAAGCTACACTCCGGCAAGTTTTCTATGCATAAGGAGAACGGACGAAATGTAGGATTTACAGAGCGGATGGTATCCGTATTTTTAGGAGGCATTTTACTAACCAAAGGAATTAAGAATCCGCTTAAGGCCAAATTCTGGTATGGGGCATACCTGACCTACCGTGGTTTCACCGGAAGATGCCTGATCTATGATCAGTTGGGCATTGACGCGAGGAAGGCGCATGCTGTAAACATCAGAGGGGAATTTGTGATCGATAAACCGGCGCGTGAAGTATATAATTTCTGGCGCAACCTGAATAACATTCCGGCCAGTGTCAATCATTTGCTTGACGTGGAAATGGTGGACGAGAATCTGTCCAGGTGGAAATCAAATGCTTTTGGAAAATCTTTTCCGATCAACTGGGAAGCAGAAATTGTGAAAGATGAGCCCGGACGTCTGATTGGCTGGAGAGCAGGAAAAGGCTCTATGCTGCCACATGTCGGCCGCGTGGATTTTGAAGAAAATGCAGACGGCTTGTCAACGAAGTTGAATATCGTTCTTTCCTACCGCCCACCGGTTGGCGGCGTTGGCATTGGATTGTCAAGGCTATTGAACCCAGTCTTTGAAGAGATTCTTAAGAGCGAGATCAAGACATTCAAACATAAAATTGAAAACAAGGCTCCTGCCTACCAGGTGAAAGCAGTTAACATGCAGTAAGCTTAGGCGCCTACACCTGCAGCATTGATGCCGACCATAATGGTGGCTAAGAGCATGAGGACATAAATACCAACCAATATCATGGTTAGGATGCCCCAGAATTTGAAGATAGACTTCATCTTACTCATTGCAACACTCAAACTCGGCTGATCTCCGTATAACACGGCATGTTTGGCTGAGTTTGCATATTTATACATCAGAAAACTCGGATAGAAGTAAAGCAGGGCAATCATCAGATAAAGGATGGTGAGACCAGCCGAACCAAATTTAGCCAGTCCGCTGTATGCCGGCATCTGGGACATTGCCGTCATGATGGAGTTCATGCTGAATGCAGCCAGCACCATCAGACCTGTAAAGATGAATCCGACGATGGACAGAAATTTAGACCACCTCGCGGATTCATAAATGTAGCTTCTGATATCTTCGGTGATGATCAACGTTTCCATTTCATGCTCAGCTGAGAGCCCGTTTTCAGTCTCTTCAATGTTTCCCATTCCGATATATTTTAGCTTGAATTAGTTGGCTAAACATAAAGATTATTTTCGATACCTTTGCGCCAAATCTAGAAATAATCATTCATGGCATTACAATGTGGTATAGTTGGCTTACCGAACGTAGGAAAGTCGACTTTATTTAACTGTTTATCAAACGCAAAAGCGCAGGCGGCAAACTTCCCGTTTTGCACAATCGAACCCAACATAGGTGTTATCACCGTTCCGGACCACCGTTTAACGAAACTGGCAGAACTGGTAAAACCAAATAAGGTCGTGCCAAACACCATAGAAATTGTTGATATCGCCGGTTTGGTAAAGGGTGCGTCGAAAGGTGAAGGACTCGGAAATCAGTTCCTTGGAAACATCCGGGCAACGAGTGCAATTATCCATGTGTTGCGGTGTTTCGACGACGGCAATGTGATCCACGTAGACGGTTCGGTAGATCCGATCCGTGACAAAGAGATCATCGATACGGAACTACAGCTAAAAGATCTGGATACGGTTTCCAAAAGGATCCAGAAAGTGGAGAAGATGGCCAAAACAGATAAAGAGGCTAAGCGTACGTTTGAGATTTTGAGCGTGCTGAAGTCGCATTTGGAAAGCGGCCTTTCTGTACGTTCTGCAGCTTTGGAAGCAGATGATTTTGAGTACATCAAAGACCTGGGCTTGCTGACACAGAAACCGGTTCTCTATGTGTGTAACGTAGATGAGAACTCGGTATTGAACGGCAATGCATATGTAGACCGCGTGCGGGAAGTGGTTAAAGATGAGAATGCGGAGATCCTGATCATTTCGGCAAAGATTGAATCGGAAATCGCCGAGCTGGACAGCTATGAGGAACGTCAGGAATTTCTTGCAGACCTGGGCCTGACGGAGTCTGGCGTAACCAAACTGATTCAGGCAGCGTACCGTCTGCTGGACTTATACACTTACTTCACGGCAGGTGTACAGGAGGTAAGGGCCTGGACCATTACCAAGGGGTTCACGGCGCCACAGGCTGCAGGGGTAATCCACACGGACTTTGAAAAGGGATTTATCCGTGCGGAGGTCATCAAGTATGACGATTTTGTGGCACTTGGCTCCGAAAGCGCATGCAAAGAAGCAGGAAAACTGAATGTAGAAGGAAAGACCTATGTTGTTGAGGACGGTGACATCATGCACTTCCGCTTCAATGTTTAAAAGAATTAAGAAGCAATAGCCGCGGTTTGTGACGCATAAAAGAGCCGGTGAGTAATCACTGGCTCTTCCTGTTTTAATATAATTATGCTGTGGATCTGCTGCCCCGATGAACTTAGAGCAGCACGCCCCGCAGAAAGAATACCGCTACGGAGAAATAAATTATCAAACCGGTAACATCGACCAGTGTGGCTACAAAAGGTGCCGAGGACGTTGCAGGGTCAGCACCCAGACGTTTGAGCAGCAGCGGCAGCATCGACCCGGAAAGAGAGCCCCACAAGACTACGCCAACCAGCGCAACCCCTACGGTAACGCCAATTAAAAACCAATGCGGACCGTACATGTCGGAAAAGCGCGTCCAGATGAATATCCTTAGGAACCCGATGAAGCCCAGTGCTACCCCGAGCATCAATCCCGACAGGATCTCCCGCCGCATCACCCGCCACCAGTCGCCAATGGTAATTTCCCCCAGCGCCATCGCTTGAATGATTAGTGTGGAGGCCTGCGACCCACTGTTGCCACCGCTTGAAATAATCAGGGGCACAAACATGGCCAATATAACTGCTTTTTCAATATCTGCCTCGAAGTGTGACATGGCCGTAGCGGTGAGCATTTCACCCAGGAACAGCACCACAAGCCAGCCAATTCTTTTCTTGACGAGTCCAAACAGTGGCATATCCAGGTAAGGTTCGTCCAAAGCCTGGGTACCCCCAATCTTATGAATGTCTTCTGTATATTCTTCATTGGCCAGCCAGAGGATGTCATCGACGGTGACTATTCCGAGCAGCACATTGCTGTCGTCCACCACCGGTAAGGCCACCCTGTTGTTCATCCTGAACACGTTGATAGCCTCTTCCTGGGGATCATTGACATTGAGTGATATGGTCCGGTTATCGGCAAGGTCCCCTATTTTTGTTTCCGGGTCTGCAAGCAGGATCTCGCGGATACGAAGATCATCCAGCAGCACGCCGTCCTTATCAATAACATATATTACATCGACGGTCTCGGAATTCTTACCGTACATTCTGATGTGCTGGATTACCCTTGAGATGGTCCAGTGGGTCTTAACAGCGACATAATCCGGCGTCATCAAACGACCGACACTGTCTTCGCGGTAGCCGAGAAGAGAAAGGGCTTCCAGTCTATCCTTTGCAGGCAACAGTATAATCAGCTTCTTTACGGCATCCCCCTTGAGTTCACTGAATAAGGCGGTACGGTCATCTGGAGGAAGCAGATAAAGCAGTTCCGCCAGCTTGGTGCCCGGAAGTTTTTTAATAATGCGTTCCTGCGTTGGAAAGTCAAGAATCCTGAAAACATTGACTGCCCGGTTTATGGAAAGTGTGTCAATGAATTTAACCGCATAGTCGGGCAGTTCATCGATCAAATGTTCTACATCAGAGATATTCAGATCGTCGAGATATAGTTTCAGCTGAGCGTCTTCGCCCTGCTCGATAAGTTCCACTACTTCTTCAACAATCAATTCTTCCATAAAACAAGTTTTTACATGTGCCCGACGATTTACAAGATTGCAAAAATGGGTTTTTATTTCCAAAAAACAGCCACTTAGGCGGATTTAGTTCGAGTTAAATCACTGGTTCTTGGAACCAATCAGCGTGTTAAATTACAGACGAGACTGGTGCGGATAAACACACATGTATCAAGATGTACATTAGCATCCATTACACTTTAACCAAAGTCAAGTAACTGTTAGTAAAGAGTAGGCTGCCTAAAAATTCACCACCAGACCAAGATAGGGATCTTCCATGGGTAGCGAGTTCTCGCAAAATTCGCCTTAGCTAATATGAGATATAGACTTGGACAATAGCTAAAACACATGCTCCATTATAAAGCCCGTCAGAGATGAGAGGATTTTTTTAAGCATCAATTCATCCGGCCTACAGTCCTCTGTGTGCCTTTCCTGATCGGCATTTGAGTTTCTGTACCGCATGAAAGCTTGAGGCAGCGGGCTAATTCGCTACGCCGCACAAGCTTATAGCGAATGATTTAACAAAAAAAGGTCTTAAACCTACTTAAAGCTCCCTCTATGCTGCACAGCAGAAGGTCAAGCCCGCCGTCAGATTAGTTGTTATAAGTAGAATAATCCAGCCGAGGGTCAGGTGATGACCCTGGAAACCATATGAGCCTCAGGTGGTACGCAGACTGCCTTGCAGATCAAAACACATTGCCTTTTACTGACAGCGACATAAGCTATCGGATATCCTACGGCTTTTTCCGCTGATGGAGAAGAATTGGTGGAAATCTGTATCTTTTCATTAGTTCTACTAGCAAGTCTTTAGTTGGCCAGTTTTTATCCGGCACCCAAGGACCCACAGCATTTTCAAGCCTCATCACCTCAGTCTGGCGATGACGCTTCTTTTTAGTCAACTTTGATCTGCTTTGCCTGTGTTTCTGTGGCTTGTGCTTTTTTAAGGGTAATGTTCAACAGGCCGTCATTATAGCTTGCTTTTATCTGATCCTCTGCAACATTTTCCGGTAGGCCAAAGCTTCTGGAGAAAGCAGACCTCGAGAATTCCTTTCGGGTATAATTCTCTTTTTCCTCCTCATTTTCGGAGCTGGTTTCAGCGCTAATGTTCAGCATGCCATGGTCCATTGTCACCTTAAAATCTTCCTTTTTAAAACCCGGCGCCGACACTTCCAATTCATAGCTATCCTTTTTATCACGAATGTTCACTGCGGGAAGAAACTCGTTTTCGAAAAACGGTTTAAAAAAGCCATCCGTGTTCCAGAAATCTCCCACCATTGACCTCAATGATGGAAAGGCATTTGATTTTGTTAAAGCTTTCATAACTTATAAATTAAAGATTAATAACCGAAGTTACGCCTTGGTAACTCTATAACCATGACCTAAATCACGCGTACAGCTGATTTTTATCATCCTCCTGAGCCGCCCATATATCGCGTATGCATACGGTCTAACGCAAAGTTCCGTGAAAATTACAGATCACCGGACCATGACATCAGCAGCTCTTTTTCGCGCATCATTGCCTTGTAACCGGCTGTAAATAGCTGCCCAGCCTGTTGTGTATCGAAAATCGTGTAACCAGATGTGTCAGGCTCAACCAGCAGGTCACACAACCTCGCATTTGCAGTCACCCCCGGGGCGATAGCTAGATGAATGCAGCGGTCAATCACCTGTAGTCTGGTCAATTTTTGAGCACCATTTTGAAATTTATTAACATGAATTCCCAGCACTTTATCGCACCTGTCCTTAATGCACACTACTGGCAAATTGTCCAGAACACCTCCATCGACCAATTGACAGTTACCAACTTTTACAGGATCAAACAAACCGGGTACCGCTGCTGAACCGAGCAAAACATCATACAGGGAGCCTTCCGAGAAATGGACTGTTGTTCCGGTAACAACGTCAGTAGCAGTAACCGTTAAAGGTATTTTAAGGTCCGCAAAGTCATCTGAATGAATTACAGATTTTAAAAGATTCCGCAATCCCTTATAAGAAAACAAGCCACCGGGAAACAAAATCGCCGCTGCCACGCTGGAATGGGATTGCTGCTTAACCATTTCTAATATTTCTTGAGGCGATCTCCCTGAAGCATAAAGCGCACCGATCAATGCACCAGCACTTACTCCGGAAATCACCGACGGACGAACACCCAGCTCCTCAAGTGCCTGTAAACAACCTAGATGAGCGATACCCCTTGCACCTCCACCCGAAAATACAACCCCTACACGCATTTTAAAAACGTCTTTTCCTACCATTAATTATTGCTGACACCTTGACCTTCTGCATATTAGCGATAAGATCAAACATTGATCCGCAGCTAAGCACAACAATGATGATGCCGTATCTTTTCCTGCCAGTTCGTTATCATAACCGATTACTTTGCAGCCAGAACCATCAAAGATCTTATCTGTTGCTTTTCAGATGTTGCCCATGCCAATGATGCCAACTGTCTTGCCCCCGTGTGTTTAGCCACCGCAAAAAGGAAATAATCAGGAACGTTCTTTATTTCAAACTGGTATCTGGAAGCCGCGTGATAATCTATGTGTTCAGTTCCGGCCGATCTGGTTAGAATGTATTTTACGCCAAGCGCAGCAAGTTTAGCGATTACTGAGCAACAAACGTCATCATTGAGGAATACTATAACCACTTGATGGCCGACGGCGTTACGGTAGTTTCATCGTTAAGCCCGGCGGTATGCCAGGTCAATTCACGCTTGCCATTATTATTAACCTTCATGAATATATCCTTCTCGTTTTTTCGGGCACTGTATACAATTGCTTTCATCGTTATATAATTAACAAGACAACACCTAAAGCTACATGGTAAAAGTTCGCAAGCTAGTGATCGTGATCACATTAGCCAATAACAGTGGTCAACAGGCACGATATGCCTTTATTTAACGCAGCTAAAGGATAGTGGATAAGTAATCTGGCCAAAGCGCCAGCGCCACTAAGAAGTGATCATAGTCACTCCTCAATGAAAGACAAAATTCAAGTTGATGAAGATCACAAACGTTGGAAAATTACCGTCACAGGAAAGCGCTTGGAATAGCGGGAAACTAGCCCTATAGCCCTTTCTACATTGAAAACGGTGGAAGAACTTAAGGGAGCAAAGTCAAAAACTGATCAGATTGGATAGCAACGGCTTCGGAACTATTGATCAATAAAGGAGTGTCGAGTGATGAATATCAACGGATCAGAAATGAAAGCGAAAACAGCAGATAAGATGTGAAGGAGAGAAAAAAACCGGAGAAAAATCTTTAACAGATTTTCACTCCGGTGAGGTGTTCCCGAAGGGATTCGAACCCCCATCAACTGAACCGGAATCAGCAATTCTATCCATTGAACTACGGGAACAATGCGAGCAAAGATATACAATCCGGACTTATTTTTAAACATAATTTCAGATTAGCATCTATTCGACGCCTGAACTAGAATAAACAATTCGCTTCAAACTTCACTCCACACGGGAAACTTTCCATTAACTTCCTTATAATGAACTATTTCTAATGTAAAAACCATTATTTTTAGGACGTGAAGATTACCATAAACCTTACTTTACTATTCTTGTTTTTTGCCTATCACCACGTGTACGCGCAAAAAGTAGGTCTGGTATTAAGCGGGGGCGGCGCGAAGGGACTGGCCCATATCGGCACCTTGAAAGCGTTAGAAGAAAATAATATACCAATAGATTACATCACCGGCACATCCATGGGTGGCGTTATAGGTGCCATGTATGCTGCCGGCTACAGCCCTTCTGATATGGAGCGCATTGCCCTGAGTACAGACTTCCAGAATTGGGTAAGTGGGAAATACACCAGTGACTATAACTTCTTTTTTCAAAAGAATGCGGTGAATGCAACAATGCTGACGGCGAAACTCACCGCTGACACCAGCCTCAGATTCAGTTTCAGATCCAACCTGGTGAACGATATACCTTTAAACTTCGCACTTTTGGAACTGTTCTCCCAGGCTTCAGCAATTTCGAAGGATAACTTCGATAATCTCTTTATTCCATACCGCTGCATGGTTTCTGACGTATTGTCTCAGTCCAGCATCACCGTAAAAAACGGCAGTCTGGCCGAAGCCGTACGGGGCACTTTAACGGTACCATTCATTTACCGACCCATCAAACTCGATGGCAAATATGTGTTTGATGGTGGTATCTACAACAACTTCCCTGCTGATGTGATGAAAGTGGATTTCGATCCGGATTACATTATCGGCGCAAACGTTTCCTCTAAAAACTTCAATGAATACCCGAAAAACAATGACGAACGGCTAATGAACAGGTTTCTGATCTACCTTTTTCTTTCAAAATCGGATTCGACGCTGATCGGCGACAAAGGTGTTTACATACAGCCTAGCCTGGATGACTTTAGCGTAGGCAACTTCAAGCCGGTGGCAGAAATCATTAAACTGGGCTATGATGCAACCCTGGCGGACATGGATCAGATTAAGCGCGAGGTGAGCAGGCGGGTGAGTCCGGAGCAGGTGGCCAGCCGGCGGTCGCTATTCAACAGCAAAAAGCGGGAACTCGTATTTGATCAAGTAAACGTCAGCGGGGTAAACGATCAGCAGAAAAAATACATCGAACGCCTGTTTAAACATGACGGGAAATCCTTTAACCTCACGGATATCCGGCGGGGCTACTACAAGCTGGTTGCCGATGAGACCTTTGAAACGATTTACCCTAGAATTTCCTATGATGCTGTAGATGACCGGTATATTTTTGATATTCAGGCACAGCCAAGAAAGAGCTTTAAAATCGATTTCGGCGGTAATATCTCCACCCGGCCGATCAGTAACGTCTATTTGGGCTTGCAGTACAACTACCTGAACCGCAAGTCCTACACCTTTGGGACAAACTTCTATTCGGGCCGCTTCTATGAGTCTGTGCAAATAAACGGGCGTATGGATTTACCATCCCGTTTACCGCTGTTTCTCGCCGCTGGCATGAGCTACAACCACTTCAACTTCTTTAGCACCAGCCAGATCTTTATAGAGAACCCCTACCTCACCTACATTGAACAGTCTGACCGTACAATTGATCTGAAAGTCGGCATGCCATTGAATAGAAATGCCCGGATCACCATTGGTGTGGCTTACATCAACAACAACGACAAGTACAGCCCCACCAACACGTATTCCGTCGGAGATATACTGGATAAGACCCTATATGATGGATTCCGGGGAAACCTGTCCTTTGAACAGAATACGCTCAACTTTAAGCAATATGCCAGCGCCGGAAGGCACTTCCTGTTCAGCGCAAATTACATTAATGGAAAGGAAGATTATACCCCCGGGAATATCTTGCGGAACACCACACTGACTTCCAGCCTCGTGCCTGCTGCACACACCAGAAACTGGGGATACCTAAAGATAAGTGACGAGAACTACATCCTGCATACGCGGAATTACACCCTGGGATATCTTTTTGAGGGCGTGCTGTCAAACTTCCCTTTACTTTCCAGCTACTATTCCACATTACTGTACGCCCCTGCTTTCTACCCGCTTCAGGACAGCCGTTCCCTGTTTCTGGAGAAGTTCCGGGCATCGACTTACCTGGCGGGCGGGCTGAAGAACGTATTTAAGGTGCGCCGGAATATAGACTTCCGCCTGGAGGGATTTATGTTTCTTCCTTATCAGGAGTTCCAGCAGCAAGCCATCCGATATGCCGGGAGAAAGGAAGCCTTCAAGGAGTGGCACTATGCAGGCACCGCAGGTCTGGTGTACCATACGCCGGTGGGCCCCATTAGCCTCAGCTATAATTTATATGATGACCCGGTAAAAAGAAACGGCGTTTTGCTACATTTGGGATATCTTATATATAATAAACGATCCTTAGAATGAGAATCTTTCTTTTCCTGACGCTTTTGATGTTGGCTACCAATGCTTATAGTCAGAAAACAAACATTAACAATTTCATTGTAAAAGAAAGTTTGCTCAAAAACAGTAAGTTGGCGATTATAGCGGCGGACTCGCTGGACCGGCCAAATGAAGCCATTAACGGCACCTATACTTTTACGATTAGTGGCTTCTCGCAGCCCTTAAGTTTCCACGACGGCGTAGCGGTTGTACCGTTGCAACTTGAGAAATCATCATTTGTATACATCAGACACCAGAACGATCAGGGCACACACAGTAAGCTTTTATATGTGTATAAGAAAGAAGGAAGCCTAAGTCCCTACCCGCTCAGCACCAAATGGCTGATCTTTTTTCCGCTAATCATCATCTTTCTGATATTTGCATTCAGGAGATTCATCATCATTGGCGTTGTTCTCTTGCTGGTATTCATCTACTTCAACCACAGCAACGGACTGAGTTTGGGCACGTTCTTCGATGCTATTTTTGACTCGCTGAGGCAACTGTTTTAGAACGGAAGGCCTATACCGAAGTTGTATTGGACAAAGCGATAACTCTCCGGGCTATGGGTACGGTTGTACTCCGCTTTAAAATCTTCTGCGCCGCTTAAGTATTTGGATATTACCCATTGATCAGATCCCGAAAACTGAGGGTCCTTAAGTTTTAATCCAATGTCAAACCGGAACACGAAGTAGTCTACGTCATACCGGAATCCGATACCGGTACCAATACCCAGCTGATTGCCCAGCTTCTTTAAATCGAAATAGGTCTCCGGCTGTGGATTTCCCGGAGATATGTTCCAGACATTTCCGGCGTCTAGAAATACAGCACCCTTGAGCTGAGCACCAAAAAACTTGTCCAGCAGCTTGTACCGGTACTCGAGATTGGCTTCAATATGCATTTGTCCAAGCTGATCAATCCCGTAAAGAGTACTCCGGGCTTCCTCTGTAGGAATCCTTAAGGCACGGTTGTAATTACCGGGTCCCAGTGTTCTGGCCTGCCATGCCCTGACGCCGTTCGAACCACCCGCAAAGAACAACTTCTCAAAGGGGATTGCCGTCGAGTTGCCGTAGGCATAACCAAGGCCGGCATTTAAGCGGGCGACAAACTGTTTTATGCCACCCAGGCCTTTATACCACCTCACATCGATCTCCGGCCGTACATACTGATTGAAGGGCAAGCCGAAAAGTGCTCCGAAATCGCCAGACCGGGGATCATGTTTTCCGTCAAACACCCTGGAAATCCCCTGCAAGAGGTTTCCTGCAATATCTATATTACCACGGAAGTAAAGGAACTCGTTATTTTGGAGCAGCTTGTTTGCGTTTAGTGTGTAGGTGTACTTGATCCCGAGGGTAATATCCTTCCTGTCCAGTAATATGATGTTGTAAATATTGGCTGCGATCAGTTCTTGTCCTGCAGCGGTACTCGTATCAATCAGGAGCCCTCCAAAGCGGTATTCGAAGTTCAGCGGGGTTAAAGAGTGCAACTTGGATCTGGTCTCTACCCAATCGTATGTTACGGAGTTTAAAAACACCTTTCTATTGAAAAAGTTCTTTTGAAGGGAGTATACATAGCTGGTCGAAAATGTGGTAAACGGCATTCCATTTTTTCCCATTAATGGAATGTCAAAAGGAATCATCAAACGGGGTACAGCAAGATTGGCGCTTAGCGAGAAGTCGCGCTGATACACATCGCTGAACAGAGAACTGCCGTTGTTTATCCTCGACTGCAGTCCGCCTTTGATCTGGAATTCAAAGCGCTCAGCGCCACGGAAGATGTTGTTGTTGGTATAGGTATTGCTCAGACTAAAGCCGATCGTACCAGCATTAAATGGCACCTCACCCTCAACCCGATTGCTCATGCGCTTTTGAGGGATGAGGCGGATGACCGGATCCACTTTGTTTGAACTGTCCTTAGCTTTGAGATAATCGATTTTCACGTTCTTGAAGACATTAAGCTCATACAGGCGGTCGTAAGTAAGTGTTTCATTCCGCACATCGTAAAGGTCCCCCTGCTTGAGGAAGTCATACCGGACCACCGGGTTTCTTCTGAATCTTTTTGAAAGGTCTGTAAACCGGATACCGCGAAAAATCCTCGGATTGAGCTTCAGCGAATCCATAACCGGGAATCCCTCTGTAGATGGTGCGATGATGACGTTAGTTTCGCCGATGGTGTACACCGGATGTGTCGCTTTACCCTCAGGATTATCGACCTGCAGGGTAACGTTAACTTTATTGTTATTTAGATTTGAATCGACCGAGTACTTGATGTATGGTCGGAGAAAATCGTAGTAGCCGTTCTGCTTCATGACCTCGTAGATCTTTTCACGCTCATAAACCAACGAGTCGTCATCGTACTGCATACCATCTTTCAGGTGGGTAAACGATGCTTTGTTTCGAAGATACACCTGCTGAAGGGTGGAATCTGCGATATCGTACTGGAATTTGTTTACGGAGAAAGGGACGCCGGGGTTTGCGGTGAAGTAAACTTCTGCCCGTTGGTCCTTGATATTGATCTGGGACTTGACCGTGGCCTTAAAATAACCTTTACTGACAAGGAACTTCTGGATCTGCGTTCTGGAAATTTCGACCAGTGCGCTGTCGAGGATCGGTGCAGGATTTCCCACAGACTTGGTTTTGAACAATCCATAGAAGATGTTATACAACCCTACGTTGATTCCGAATTTAGGTGCAGGGCGGATATCTTTTTGCACATAGTTCAGCGATTCCTCGCTGAAAGCCTTCGGTACACTGTCGATCTCTATCTTTTTAACAATTGACTGGTAGTCCTGTATGTATTTTGTGGAAGAGCATGCCGAAACAAAAAGAATAATAAACAGTAATATTGCAGGAAACTTGTGCTTCTTTTTATTAATAAGGTATGCTTTCAAAATCTCAGATAGGTTTTATAAAATCGTTACATCAAAAAAAGTACCGTAAAGAAAACGGACTGTTTATTATTGAGGGGGTTAAGTCGATTGTAGAATTCGTTTCCTCGAAGTATGAGATACACAGTGTCTATTATCTTCATCAATACCAACCTTTACTGCCCAAACTAGCTCCAAATATAAAGTTATTTGAAGTAAACAACGCCGAACTCGCAAAGATTAGTACACTGCAGGCGCCTCCCGGGGTTCTGGCCGTGCTGAGAATACCGGAGGAGATCTCCGACAAAAAGAACATTTGTAAGGACAGGTTCTCTATTGCGCTGGATGCCGTGCAGGATCCGGGAAATCTGGGGACAATTATAAGAACTGCGGATTGGTTCGGCTTTAACAATGTAATCTGCTCGCAAAATACCGTTGACGTGTACAACCCGAAAACGGTGCAGGCGACCATGGGATCGCTGGCCCGGGTAAACGTTTTTTACACCGACCTGACGGTCTTTTTAAAGAACTCCGATGTTCCCGTTTATGGCGCAATGCTGGAAGGTGAAAACTTATTTGAGATAAAGTGGAAAAAAGAAGGTATCATTGTGCTCGGGAATGAGGGTCAGGGGATTTCTGATTCCGTTGCTGATATGATACATGAAGCTGTTACCATTCCGAGAACCGGAGGGGCTGAATCGCTGAATGTTTCGATTTCTGCCGCAATAATATGTGCAGAGATCAGCAGAAATTTGAATAAATAAGTTGCATCCTAACTTATAATTACTATTTTTGCAGCCTGAATTTCAACAGGTCGAGTGGCCGAGTGGCTAGGCAGAGGTCTGCAAAACCTCGTACAGCGGTTCGAATCCGCTCTCGACCTCCTGATTTGTTTAAATTAAAAAAATAAAGCTTAAGACAATGGCAGTTACGAGATTAAAAAGAAAAGACAGAAAGAATAAAACTACTTCACGTCTTGAAGTGAAGACATTGAAATTGGCTACCAACATTGAACTTGGAAGCCGTTCTCAACAATCAACTACTGATCAGTTGGCAAAAAACAATGCAATCTTAGCACAACTTGTTGCTAACGCATAGATCTTTCTAAAAGACATAAAAAAAGGATACTTGTTCAAGTATCCTTTTTTTATGCGTTATAATTTAGGTGTTCCTTCTTAGCGGCATTGCGTTGCTGAAAATTTGTTTCTAGCCTGAAGCTACAGGAGTGTCTCCACTCCTATCTAAATACCTAAAGCATTTACACAAGCGCTTTACAGATCTTTTTAACAATGCCGGGGCCTTCATAAATAAAGCCGGTGTATAATTGAATGAGGGATGCGCCTGCAGCAAGCTTTTCTTTTGCATCTTCAGGCGTGTGAATACCACCTACGCCAATAATCGGGAAAGATTTATTGGATTTTTCAGATAAGTAGCGGATGACTTCAGTTGATCGTCGTGCGAGCGGCCTTCCACTCAGTCCGCCCTGCTCTTTTGAGATACGCGCAGGCGTATTCAGTCCATTCCGGTCGGTTGTTGTGTTCGTTGCAATTACACCCGAAATCCCGGTTTCAGTTACAATTTCCACAATATCATCCAGCTGCTCTTCTGTGAGATCAGGCGCAATCTTAAGCAAAATAGGCCTTGAAATCCCATTAACGTTGTTGACACTTTGTAAAGCATTTAGAAGCTCCTTCAGTGGCCCCTTCTCCTGTAAAGCACGCAATCCAGGTGTATTTGGTGAACTCACGTTCACGACAAAATAATCTACGACGTCGAACAAACGGTAAAAACACTTAAGGTAGTCACTTACAGCATCCTCATTAGGTGTATTCTTGTTCTTACCGATGTTTCCACCGATGACTATCTTGGAATTCTTCGAACGCAGTAAACGGAGACGCTCTGCCAAGGTATCTACACCTTTATTGTTAAATCCCATGCGGTTGATGATGGCGGAATCGTCCGTCAGGCGGAACATTCTGGGCTTTTCATTTCCCGGCTGTGGCAGCGGTGTTACCGTACCAACCTCTATAAAGCCAAAGCCTAAGTTGCTCAATGCTTCTACGTATTCTCCGTTCTTGTCGAAACCTGCAGCAAGGCCAACAGGATTTCTGAACTTAATACCGAAAACCTCGCGTTCAAGCCCTTTAATGTGTACATCAAAGCTGCTTCTCAATATTGTTTTTCCAAGAGGGAAATAATCATTGAACCACTTTAGCCTTTCAGCGACAAAATGATGAACTTTCTCTGGGTCAAATCGAAAGAAAACAGGCTTGACTAAACGGTACATGGCGCGAATATAAGAACGATTTCAGAACCCTGACTTAAAAATGTTCAAATATGCCCTGAATATGAAAGCTGATAAAAAAAATTGCGTGTAAAAATCGTATTTTTGCAGCCAAATGATTTCAATAAACGACTTAACTTTCCAGATCGGCTCCAGAGCCTTATACGATGAGGCCAACTGGCACATTAAACCAGGTGAAAGAATTGGCCTGATTGGCGCCAATGGTACTGGAAAATCTACCCTTTTGAAGATAATTGTAGGTGAGTACGCGCCATCTGCCGGCACGATTTCCATGTCTAAAGACCTGAAGATCGGCTACCTGAATCAGGATTTGCTTTCTTATGACTCTCACCACAGCATTCTGCACGTGGCCATGGAAGCTTTCGAGCGGCAAAATCAGCTGCACGATGAAATTGAGGTATTGTTGAAGAAAATTGAGACAGACTATTCCGAGGATGTGATATATAAGCTTAGCGATAAGCAGCAGGAATTCGAGGCACTGGACGGCTACAACATCGAATATCGTGCAAACGAGATTCTCGCTGGTCTGGGTTTCAGTACAGCAGATCAGCACCGCCCACTGAATACCTTCTCCGGAGGTTGGAGGATGCGCGTGATGCTGGCCAAGATACTTCTGCAAACGCCGGACATCCTACTGCTGGATGAGCCGACCAACCACATGGATTTACCTTCCATCAAATGGCTCGAAACATACCTGATGGGATTCGAAGGTGCCATTGTTATAGTGTCTCACGATAGATATTTCCTGGATAAAGTTGTGAATAGAATTGTAGAATCCAGAAAAGGAAAGCTAACCCCTTATGCCGGTAACTACACCTTCTATCTGGAAGAAAAGGCACTTCGCGGAGAAATCCAAAAAGGTGAGTTCAAAAACCAACAGGCAAAAATAAAACAAGAGGAACGTTTAATTGAGCGTTTCAAAGCCAAGGCATCGAAAGCGAAAATGGCGCAGTCACGCATGAAAGCGCTGGACAAAATGGAGCGTGTGGAGGATGTAGATGACGACAATCCGACGGTTAACTTTAAGTTTAAGTTCTCCAAACCCTCAGGCCGTCACGTGATCAAGATTGAAAACGCGACAAAAAGCTATCCGAATGTAGATATCCTTGAGCATGCGGATGGACTGATTGAAAAAGGAGACAAAATTGCCCTGATCGGTGCCAACGGTAAAGGTAAGTCCACGCTGTTGAGAATGATCGCCGGTGTGGAGGAATTTGACGGTACCTGCGAAACCGGGCACAATGTAACCACAACGTTTTTTGCACAGCACCAGTTGGAATCCCTTCATCTTGAAAATACCATTCTCGAGGAGCTGCAGGCTTTCGCACCGAAACATACAGATACGGAACTACGGGGAATCCTAGGGTGTTTCCTTTTTACGGGCGACGATGTGTTCAAAAAGATCAGAGTACTTTCCGGAGGAGAAAAATCCAGGGTTGCACTTGCAAAATCCCTGACTACGGACTCTAACTTCCTGATTCTGGATGAGCCAACCAATCACCTGGATATACAATCTGTAAATATCCTGATTCAGGCTTTACAGCAGTATGACGGCACTTTCATCTCTGTTTCCCACGACAGGTACTTCTTAGATAACGTTGCCAATAAGATCTGGTTTATCGAAGATAAGGACATCAAAGAATATCCGGGAACGTATGCAGAATACGAAGAGTGGAACAGCAAAAGACCACCTGCGGCTCCTGGAACCATCCCAGTAAAGCCACAGAAAGAGGTTAAGCCAAAAGTGGAAGAGAAGCCTGTTTCGAGTCAAAGCCAGCTGAAGAAGCTGAATGATAAACTTCAGAACATTGAAAAAGAGATTGCTGACCTGGAGAAACAGTTAAAGGCCACAGAAGTGGAACTGGCGGATGATCAGGTGTATGGCAATAAAGCCAAACTTGACGAAATAAATAAGAGATATACGGCGACAAAACATCTTCTGGACACCGCACAGCAATCATGGGAAACCCTGGCTGCTGAAATCATGGAAATGGAAGATAAATGATAAAAGGCACCGGACTGCTCTTTCTTCTGTTGATTGCTTTTCATGGAACATTTGCGCAACAGCAATTCAACTACGAAAACAACGTTTATTTACCGCAGGTAAAAACAGTTCAATGCTACAATGGGCAAAAAGAGCAGTCCACACCAATTATAAACTTAAATTCCAGCGATCAGCTGGTTTTTTCGTTTGACGACCTGGATGCCGGAAGCAAAGACTATTGGTACACCATAGAACATTGTACATCGGACTGGAAGCCATCGGGAATCTCGCCCATAGACTACCTGAAAAGCTTCAGTGAAGACAGGATTAACGACTATACCTACTCCTCAAACACGCTTCAAAAGTTCACACATTATGCGCTACGGATCCCCAACGAACAGGTAAGTCCGAAAATATCTGGCAATTATCTGCTCAAAGTGTATCTGGACCAGCGCAAGGACGAGCCTGCCATTTCGCAGCGGTTTTATGTAGTAGACAGCCGGGTCAATGTAGGTATTGAACGCACATCAAGCACGCAGGTGCAGCTCCGCATGACGAATCAGAAGATTAACTTCAGCATCTTTCACTCCTTTCCCATTCAGAATCCTTTTAACGACATCAAGGCAGTGGTGATGCAAAATGGGATACCACAAACAGCGATAACCAACACGAAGCCAACCTACATTAAGCCCGGTAATCTGATTTACAACGATGTGCTCAGCAATGACTTTAGTGGGGGAAATGAATTCCGTAAGTTCAACCTAAGGAGCTTCCGGTATAAGACCGAGCACGTAGAGCGGATTGACAGAGACATTGGCGTTAACATCCGTCTGTTCCCAGACGGCCTGAGAGCAGGCAGGTATGTGCAGCAGTTTGATGAAAATGGCCGCTTTTACATCAGAAATCAGGAGGAACGGGACAATGATACAGAAAGCGACTATGCCAATGTTGTCTTCACGCTTGATGCCTCACCCCCATCGCACAAAGGCAAGGCGTATGTGGTCGGCCGGTTTAACAACTATGCCTTAAACGAGCAAAGCATGATGGCCTTTGATGCGGCTAAAGGCGGTTATTTCAGTATACTCCGATTGAAACAGGGCTTGTATGACTACAAATACATCTGGGTGGACGAGCAAACAGGAAAGGTTAACGACACGGTATTTGAAGGAACCCATTATGAAACCGAAAACCAGTACGAGGTATTTGTGTACTTCCGTAAGCCTGGTGCTCGCTGGGAAGAGCTTATAGGCTACGGTCTGAAATCCAGATAGACACACTCCCTGCATTGCAGAGGAAGTCGGCCCAACCCTGCTCATCAATGTGTATGGTCTCCTTGCGGTGACCTAAAACATCGATGAATTGCTTTCCGGCATGCTCAATCCCAACTTCCATTCGCTTCATTCCTTCCTCACCATTGCTCATCACGACAGCGAGACCAGAATCCGGCTGTCCGGGATGCCCCGAACGTGTCCAGCCAATACAATTTGGATGGTCAAAATAGTCTGTCTGAATGCCATAGGAAAGATCCTTCCGCACCTTACTGATGATAGACAAGTCTGGAACTCCTATCAGCTCAATCTGAACAGTTTCGCCCTCCGCATTTACATCTGTATACTTGCATCCATAAACATCCGGGTAAAACAGACAGGGTATCCCTTGTTCTCTCAGTAAGATCAGCGCGTAAGCAAGCGGCCTGAACCAGTAATCAACATAAGACTCCAGTGCCTGCAGCGGTTGAGAATCGTGATTATCTACAAAAGTGATTGACAATTCCGGATGTGCCTGGGTAAGTGTGCCTTCGAAGATCCTGCTCAGATCATAGTTCTGACCTTCTTGCCCGGCCTGGTAAAAGTTCATATGCAGAATGGAGTCGAACAACTGCATCCGGCCACCCGTCTGATCGATATAGTCTTGCAACTCGGCAACGCTTGCGGTTACCCAGTTCTCTGCAACGATGAAAAAGTCTTCATTAAACGTTGCATTCATATGATCAATCCATTGATTCAAATACCATGGGGAAATGTGTTTCACAGCATCCAGGCGGAATCCTTTCATGCCACATGTCTTATAATACCACTCACCCCAGCGCTTAATTTCCTCCTGCACCGCTTGATTTCGAAAATCCACGTCATTAAACATCAGGTAGTCGTAGTTTCCAAACTCATTGGATGGCACTTCCTCCCAGGCTTCCCCATATTGGTTCTGAATGGAGAAAATACCACTTTCCTGCAGATCTTCGGCCCAGTCTATCCCTGTAAAACAATGCTGATCCCAGATAAACTCCGAGTACCTACCTGCCCTACCCGGAAAAGTGAACCGGGTCCAGGCCTCAATCTCTATTACATCGGATATGAATTCCTTGCGGTTGTCTGGATTTACCTTTCGCACAGGAACCTTCTCCAGTTCATCTGCGCCGGCTTTGTGGTTGATTACCACATCAGCCATAACGGTGATATTCCGGCTTTGCAGGTTCTTGATGACCTGTATATACTCCTCTTTGCTGCCGTACTTCGTTGACCTGCAATTCTTTTGGTCAAACTCACCAAGATCATAAAGGTCGTAACAATCATACCCGACAGACCCCTCGCCTGAGGTAGCTTTATAGGCCGGTGGTAACCAGACCATGGTTACGCCCATTTTTTCTAGCGCTTGCGCGTCTGCCGCTGCTTTAACCCACAGCTTCTCTTCTTCATTGTAATACCAGTGGAAATACTGGAACAGGGTTTGGTTGACCATTTCGGAACGTCCACGGATTCAGCGGACGAAAACAATAACATGAACTGCCACATTTTGTTTACTTTTGCACTCGAATATGAGTACAAAGCTTAAGACCCCGAAAGAATCGTTCACCATCATGAATGAGTTGGTTTTACCAAATGATACGAATACACTGAACAATCTGATGGGTGGGCGGTTGTTGCACTGGATGGATATCGCGGCCGCCATTTCGGCCCAAAAACATTGCAACAGGATCGTGGTTACTGCATCTGTAGACAACGTATCGTTCAAACAACCGATCAAGTTAGGTGATGTAATTACGATAGAAGCAAAGGTCACAAGAGCTTTTAACACCTCTGTAGAAGTCCGCCTGGATGTATGGGCAGAAAACATACCTTCTGGTACAAGAGCCAAATCGAACGAAGCATACTACACCTTTGTGGCACTGGATCAGGATGGCAATACAATCCCAGTTCCCGGCCTTACACCGGAATCGGACGATGAAATAGAGTTGTTTGCCGGCGCGCTAAGACGCCGTCAGCTGCGTTTAATCCTTGCCGGAAAGATGCAGCCTAACGATGCAAAAGAACTTAAAGCCTTATTTTTTAAAGAATAAACAATAGCTGAATATGACCACATACACAATACTTATCATTTTAAGCGGTCTGGTCATATTCTCTTATCTGTTTGATCTGGTAGCCAGCAAAACGAAGCTCCCTTCTGTTTTACTGCTGCTACTCCTGGGAATCGGTTTGAGGCTAATGGTTGATAAGCTTCATCTGGAAACGTATAATTTCCTCACCGTCTTACCTACACTCGGCACCGTCGGCTTAATATTGATCGTCTTTGAAGGGTCGCTGGAGCTCAAGTATGAGAAAACTAAAAACAACCTCATCAGGGGAGCATTTTTCTCCGCGCTGTTCATTTTGATCGGAACGGTGACCATCGTCACCATCATCATCTACCAGATCACAGGACAGGCCCTATATACCTGTTTCAGCAATGCAATTCCATTCAGTGTGGTCAGTTCTGCAATCGCCATTCCCTCCGCATCGGTGCTCAGGGGGAACAGTAAGGAGTTCATCATCTATGAATCTTCATTTTCTGACATCCTGGGCATCATATTGTTTAACTTCTGCATTACCAATCCGCACATCTCCGTTGCCTCATTCACGGGGCTTGCGCTGAGCACAAGTCTAATCCTTTTCTTTTCTGCAATATCCTGTATACTGTTATTGTATTTAATGGGGAAGATTTCCCACCACATCAAGTTCTTCCTGATCATCTCCATCCTTATTCTGATGTACGCAATCGGGCAGTCTTATCACCTCTCTTCTCTGGTGCTGATTTTGTCGTTCGGCCTCTTCCTCAACAATGCAGACGCCATTCAACATGCATACTTCCGGACCATGTTTATTTATAAGAACCTGTCGAATGATTTGACACAGCTTTATCAGCTTTCGGCAGAAAGCGCTTTCATTGTAAGGACATTTTTTTTCGTGATTTTTGGGTTCACCATGAATGTTTACGAGCTCAACAACATTATTATCCTGGCAAATGGGCTGTTCATTCTGATTGCGATCTATGGTATCCGCTGGTTATACTTGAAAACGTTCAGAAATGAAAATAGCGGTGCGGAGTTGTTTATTGCCCCTCGGGGTCTGGTCAGCATCTTGCTTTACATGAATCTGCCGGCATCGCTTAGAATACCGGAAATTGGAACCTCGTTCATGTTTATGGTAGTGCTTGGCTCGAGTTTGTTTATGAGTGTTGGATTGCTGCTTTCTAAAAAGCAGATTCAGCCGGCAGAAAACTAATTACTTTCCCTTTGCCAGAACCTGCTGGGTGCTTTCAGTGAATTCCGGATCCAACTGATGCTGAATGGAATGGTAGTTTAGATTGGTAAGCTCTTTATAGTAATTCTCTTTGTCATAATTGATGTTCATGAAACTTACCGTCCCACTGATCAGGTTTAGCGAAGAGGCTATGCCGTTTAGCGCGGCATTGTAAAAGCCTGTCAAAATTCTTCCACTAAGCTCTTCTTCTATGGTCGGGTCTTTTTCTCCCCACTTCCGCACAGGAACCATCTTCCGCGACACCTTCACAAACCGATCGTTGTACGGGTCATAATTGGAATACCTTCTGTATTTCGAGTTTTTAGCTACGGAACGGAGTTCAATGGTTTTAACGCTCGAAGCGCAAATGTTAACGGTTGATTTCTCATTTTTCAAGCAGATGCTGTCTGCGGATGCTTTATAAAGCAATCCCTTGAATGTATCCTTATCTGTGTGGACAATTGCCAAATAAGGCGTGACCTGAGCACTGGCATCATACTTGAAAAAGCAAAAAACGGCCGGAAGTAGTAGTAACAGCACTTTTCTCATATAATGGAATTTATCCTAATATATGCTTTAAACATGAGAATTTCATCTTTGTTTGTCGATTGTCAAACAAATGCAATAAATATTTTACATACTCATCTCCAGTATTTTATCAAACTCTGTGTTTTTCAGCTTCATTACGGACAATCTTCCCTGGCGGACAAGTGAAATATCCTTAAGACTTTCTTCCGCTTTTATCTGTTCAAGCGTAACCGGATTCTTTAATGTTTCGACAGGGACGAGATCCACAACAACCCAGTTTGGATTATCTGTAGTCGGATCGGGATAGAACTCCCTGACCACCTTTGCTACGCCGACAACCTCTTTCCCTTCATTGCTGTGGTAAAATAAAACAAGGTCGCCTTCTTTCATCTCTCTCATGTTGTTACGTGCCTGGTAGTTCCTTACTCCATCCCAAAAGGTACGTCCGTCTTCGTTAAATTTCTGCCAACTGTATTTAAAAGGTTCGGATTTGACCAAAAAGTAATTCATGGCACAAATTAATGGAAATTTGACCGAACAAAAAAGCATACCAGGGATGGAACTGCTTTGCAGCCATTTTCGTGGTGCAGGGGCGAAGCAGCCAGATACCCATCGGGATTCTAATGAATCATCTTAAAGAGTAGTTCCTTCAGCAGTTCTCCGTCTGTTGTATTGCCGGTGCTGTCCACTCCCTTGCTTTTCAGGTCATATTCACGCAACAGGCTGATCACGTCGAACGACTTATTTATATTGTAATTCCGGGCGGCGAGTTCATAGTCCTTAACAAAGAATGGATTCACGCCAAGTTCCTTTGCTGCATCGTTCTTGTTTGTCAGGTAATGATACTTCAGCACTTTAGAGAAGTATGCATTCAAATTTGCCAAAACCATCACCATCGGGTTGCTTTTGGGATTATCCGCAAAGTAATTGATAATCTGATTGCATTTTAGTGCATTTCTGGAAGCAAGTGCTTTTTGAAGCTCAAAAACATTGTATTCCTTGCTGATGCCTATGTTTTTCTGAACAAGGTCTGTGTCTATGGTAACCGCCTTCGTGATATTCAGCAAAAGCTTGTCGACTTCATTGGCAATCTTGGAAAGATCTGCACCAAGGTATTCTGCCATAAGTGCGGCTGCCTGCGGCGCAATGCGGTATCCTTTTTCTGTGACCAAATCTTCAATCCATTGTGCCAGTTTGTAGTCCCGTACCAGGTCCGACTGGAACACCAACCCAGACTTGGAGACGGCTTTGAAGATCTTCTTCCGCTTATCGAAGTTTGCATACTTATACCCCAGTACCAGAATGGTGCTCAGCAGGGGCTTCTCAAAATAATTCAGGATGAATTCAACCTCCTTTCCAGATCCCTCGGTCTCTTTTGCCCACTTGAGATCCTGTGCTTCTTTAACGATGATCACCTGGTACTCAGACATCATTGGATAGCGTTTAGCAGCATTCAGTATGGTCGCCATATCTGTATCCTTGCCATACAGAACGGTTTGATTAAAGCCCTTTTCCATATCCGTAAGCACGTAATCTTCAATATAATTGATCACCTGATCAATGTAATACGGCTCTTCGCCATGTAGTAGATAAACGGGCTTGAATTTTCTGGCTTTAAGGTCTTTTATAATCTCCGGGGCAGTCATATGGCATCAAATGTAACCCCTAATTCGGGAATATTAAGCTAATTTTTGCAGATTTGCAGAAATGACGTTTACACCTGCCGAACTCAATTTACCTGAATACCCATTTAAAATCACCTTAAAAGATGGCCAGCACTTCATCTTCGATGAAATAAGAAAGAAGCATCTTGTGCTCACCCCTGAAGAATGGGTACGGCAGCATTTTATTCAGTATTTGATTAAGGAAAAGAATTTCCCCCGCTCACTGATCCAGATTGAAGGTGGTCTAAGCTTAAATCAGCTGCAGAAAAGAACAGACATCGTCATATTCAATACCTCCGGAGCACGTATGATGATCATCGAATGCAAAGCGCCCTCCATCAAGATCACCCAGTCCGTATTCGATCAGGCCGCCAGATACAACTCTGTTCACAAAGCCAAATGGCTAGCCGTAACCAACGGCCTCAAACACGGCTATGCCCGCATTGACCATCAGGCAGGCACCTTCTCGTTCTGTGAAGATCTCCCACAATATCACGATCTGTAATTGTAAAAACTAAAGAAGAATTATAAAAGCTTAACAAACCTCTGCACCCAAGAAACCCGACCAACATAAAACCTATCCCCGCTAGAAAAGTCACCTCCCTACCGGACGCCCCCTCTGTAATATTCACTAACAAAGTTAATCTCCACAGACAAAATGATTGTGTCTATGAACAGGCCTAGAAAATTTTGTCCGCTTCAGCGGACAAAAGATTTCAGCCTGAGAATAGATCACCATCATTTTGTCATGCAATTGACCCCAAACTCTGCAATATTATTCCAATCTTAACTTCTGCATCCGCCTTCTTGTTCCGCTCATTCTGTATGATCTCCGGCTTTGCATTCTGAACAAATCGCTCATTGTTCAACTTCGCATCTACCGACTTCAGGAACCCCTGTAAATACGTCAGCTCTGCATTTAAACGTTCCCGTTCGGCCTCCATGTCAATATTCTCCTCCAGCTTAATGAAAAACTCGTCGCTACCCACCATAAACGTTGCCGCGCCAGCAACCTTATCATTCACAAACGCCACGTCCTCCACATTTGCAAGCTTATTTACAATATTCAGCCACTTTTGGTAGTCTAAATCAGCGTTCGACTTGATGCTCAGCGGCAGCGCCACCTTAGGCGACAGCTGTTTTGTATTTCGTACGTTGCGGATACCGGCAACAACACCCTTTATAACTTCTACCTCTTTCAAGATTGCAGCGTCAGCGGCGCCTGAAACCGGATAGGAAGCTACGATGATACAATCCAGTTCACCTTTTTCGCCAAAAAGATCATCATGCCAAATCTCTTCCGTGATAAAAGGCATGAAAGGGTGTAAAAGCTTCAGGATACACTCAAAGAAACCAATCGTAGCCTTCAAAGACGCTACGTCAATCGGCTGCTGGTAAGTCGGCTTAACCATCTCCAGGTACCATGCACAGAAATCATCCCATACCAGTTTATAGGTACTCATGAGCGCTTCCGATAAGCGATACAGTTTGAAATTTTCTTCAATCTCTAACAGCGCCTCATTAAAGCGGTTTTCAAACCAGCTTATCGCCTGTTCATTGGGGTTTGACAAGCTTTCGTCTACTTCCCATCCTTTAACCAGGCGGAAGGCATTCCATATCTTGTTGGCAAAGTTCCTGCCCTGCTCACAATAGCTTTCATCGAACATCAGGTCATTTCCTGCAGGGGAGCATAGCAACATCCCCACCCGGACACCATCCGCACCATACTGCTCGATAAGTCCGATTGGATCTGGAGAATTGCCCAATGACTTAGACATTTTACGGCCCAGCTTATCCCTTACGATACCGGTCAGGTACACATTCGTAAATGGCTTTTTGCCCATAAACTCATGACCGGCCATGATCATACGCGCTACCCAGAAGAACAAGATCTCCGGTGCCGTCACGATGTCATTTGTCGGATAGTAATAATTTATCTCTTTGTTGTCCGGATCTTTAAAGCCGTTGAATACGGAGATCGGCCACAACCACGAAGAAAACCAGGTATCTACAACATCTTCATCCTGGCGCACAAAAGGCTCCAGCTGATGCTTAAACCCTGCTGCCTCCGCTTCAGTGAAAACACCGTCTAGGTCTTTTAATTTCAAGAATTCAGTAAGCGCTTCCTCCTTCGTTTTCGCAACTACCCAGTTCCCCTGGTTGTCGTACCAGGCAGGAATACGCTGCCCCCACCATAGCTGGCGGCTGATGTTCCAGTCCTTTACATTCTCCATCCAGTGGCGATACGTATTCACGAACTTATCCGGAATCAGGTTCACTTCGCCATTCAGCACATCTGCCAAAGCAGGTTTGGCCATCTCCTCCATCTTGCAGAACCACTGTAAAGACAGCTTGGGTTCAATCGCAGCGTCGGTACGTTCAGAAAAGCCAACCTGCGACTTATATTCTTCTACATGGTCCAGGTGCCCCGCTTCATCCAGCAGTACCGCAATCTTCTTCCGTGCAACAAAGCGATCTTCGCCAACAAGAATCACGGCCAGCTCATTCAGCGTACCATCGTCGTTTAGTATATCTACTACCGGAAGTTTATGTTTAACACCCAGCTCATAGTCGTTCAGATCATGCGCTGGTGTTACCTTCAAACAGCCGGTTCCAAAATCCATTGCTACATACTCATCCTGGACCACGGGAATTTCTTTATTCAAGAGGGGAATAAACACCTTCTTGCCTTTCAAGTGCAAATAGCGCTCATCGTTCGGGTTCACGCATATCGCTGCATCGGCCATAATGGTCTCCGGACGGGTCGTTGCAATAGTCAGCATCTCGTCCGTTGCCCCGTTTTCACCGGCAATAGCATACTTTATATAATACAGTTTCTGGTTTACTTCCTTACGGATAACTTCTTCATCAGATACGGCTGTTTTCCCTGCCGGATCCCAGTTTACCATCCGAATACCGCGATAGATCCACCCTTTTTTATACAGGTGAATAAAGTTATCGATAACGGCGTCAGAGAGGTCATCTTCCATCGTGAAGCGTGTCCTGTCCCAGTCGCAGCTGGCACCAAGCTTCTTCAACTGATCGAGGATGATGCCTCCGTACTTCTCCTTCCATTCCCAGGCATATTTCAAAAACTCTTCCCTGCTCAGGTCCTTCTTGCTGATGCCGCGTTCCTTCAGCATGGCCACAACCTTCGCTTCTGTTGCAATGGACGCATGATCCGTCCCCGGGACCCAGCATGCATTTTTACCCTGCATTCTTGCCCTGCGGATCAGCACATCCTGGATGGTATTGTTCAGCATATGCCCCATGTGCAGCACGCCGGTAACGTTTGGCGGCGGAATTACAATCGTATATGGCTCACGCTCATCCGGTTCCGAATGAAAGAACTTCTTCGAAAGCCAGTAACTGTACCATTTATCTTCTGTAGCAGAGGGGTCGTATTTTGTGGATATGCTCATTATAGTTTTTGAAATAGCTGTTGAAAGGCAAAAATAACAAGAAAAAGGAGATTATCTGTCCGCTGTCCTCAATTCTTTACCCTCCCCGTTTGCACGCTGGCGCGCCAGATAGCGATTATTTGCACAGATACCACAATAAAAAGTGTTAAAATATGTTAATATGCTATACAATCTAAGGAAAATGAAATCTTTTAGGCTATACCTTTTTTCAGGAAATATCTTCAGGCGGATTAGTTTGAGCAAAATCTACTACTGGTTCAATAAGTAATATTTTCATTAATAAACGGAAACCTCTGTTTCTATTACTTAGTTTCGGCCCCTTAATGAACGGCACACCCGCCAGTCCATTAACACACAAACATTTTTGCACCATATGAGAATACAACACCTTAAGCGTTATTTCGCTGTCATGGGTATTGTGGCCGCCAGCTATACCGCTGACGCACAAGCACCAATGAAATTAATTGATCCCGCAAATATGGATCTTACCATAAAACCGGGTGACGATTTTTACCAGTATGCCAACGGAACCTGGATAAAAAACAACCCTGTTCCCCCTAAAGAAACCAGATGGGGAAGCTTCAATGAACTTCGGGATTTTAACATCAACGCAGTAAAAGGTCTCGTCGCTGAAGCCGCAGCAGATCAGTCTGCACCTGCAGGATCGGTAAAACGGCGTGTTGGCGACTTCTATGCCGCTGGCATGGATAGCCTCACGATCGAGAAACTGGGCTATACGCCAATCAAAGCAGATCTGGCACGGATAAACAAGATCAAAGACCTTCCTGGCGTCATCAACGAAGTGGTATACATGCGTACCTCGGGCATCAGTTCCCCGATATTTAGTTTTAGCGTGTCACAGGATAGAAAAAATGTAAACAAGTACCTTCCTTCTTTAAGTCAGGGTGGAACAACTTTACCTGACCGCGATTATTATCTTAAAGATGACCAGCGGAGCGTAAAGATCCGGGAGGGCTTTTTAACCTACATGACTACCCTATTCTCCCTTACGGGAAGTTCTGAAGCGCAAGCAAAGCAAAAGGCTGCAACTGTACTATCTGTTGAAAAGCAGCTGGCGGAAGTTCAGATGGCCCGTATAGAGATGCGCAATCCCTACAGCACCTACAACAAGTTCGCTGTTTCCGAATTCAGTAAAACCACACCGCAGCTCAACTGGTCTGCGTTGCTCCCTAAAATGAAGGTTACCGGACAGGATACCGTTCTGGTATCTTCACCGAAGTTTTTCGCTGCAGTAGACGGGATGCTGAAAAGTGTGCCTGTCGGTGATTGGAAGACCTACCTGGAATGGAATCTGTTAAAAAGCTCCGCTTCGAGTCTGAGTTCGCCGTTCGTACAGGCGAGCTTTGCCTTCAACCAGGTACAAACCGGGCAGCGTGTTCAAACGCCAAGATGGCAAAGGATGTCTTCGGTAACAGACGGCAACATTGGCGAATTGCTCGGGCAGCTTTATGTTGCTAAGTATTTCAAACCGGAAGCTAAAGCACGCATGACGGAAATGATCAAGAATCTGCGTTCCGCTTTTGAAATCAGAATTAAGAATCTGGACTGGATGAGCCCGGACACTAAAGAGAAGGCATTGGAAAAACTTCATGCTTTCATCCCTAAGATTGGTTATCCTGAAAAATGGAAGAACTATGATGGCCTGAAGATCACCCGTACAACTTATTACCAAAACCTGCAAAATGCAGCGCAATGGAGATATCAGGAGATGATCAGCTACCTCGGAAAGCCTGTCGACCGTACCCGTTTCGGTATGACCCCTCCAACGGTAAATGCGTACTATAGCCCTACGATGAATGAGATTGTATTTCCTGCCGGAATTCTCCAATTTCCATTCTTTGCACCGGAAGCAGATGACGCGGTCAACTATGGCGGTATCGGTGCCGTGATCGGTCATGAGATGTCACACGGTTTCGACGATTCGGGAAGCCAGTACGATAAAAACGGTAACCTGAACAACTGGTGGACCAAAGAAGACCGGGAGAAATTTGATGCAAAGACCAAAGCACTTGGTGAACAATTTGATGCGTACACCGTGCTGGATACAATTCACGTGATCGGCAAGCTGACCATGGGCGAAAACATTGGCGACCTCGGTGGCTTAAATGCAGCATACACTGCATTCAAAATGACCAAACAGGGGCAGTCGAACGAGAAAATCGATGGATTCACTCCTGACCAGCGTTTCTTCCTGTCCTGGGCGCAGGTCTGGAGGGGCAACATCCTTCCTGAAAGTGCCGCACAATTGATAAAGACCGATCCACATTCCCCGGGAGAATACCGCACCATCGGTGCTCCTGTAAATATGGATGCCTGGTACGATGCTTTCGGCGTTAAACCCGGAGATAAATTATACAAGAAGCCGGAAGACAGAATCCGGATGTGGTAAAACCAAAGCGGGCAGCATTTAACAGCTGCCCGCTTTTTTTATAAATATGTAAGCTAAGAAACAGCTACTATTCAAGCTGCTACACAGCTACGGCAAAGTTTCTATCTCATTATCCGCTTCATTCAGAAACATACAAGGCCTGAATCTTTTTGGGCAGCTTACTAATCACTAAGGCACGCGATGCAGCAATTCTTGATTTCAACTCCTGAAGCGGCATCACATCAAAATTCTCAATTTGTACCCACTGCCCCTTCGCCAGGTGGAAGGCCTGTGCAATGCCATCCCGGGCAACAAGCTCATTGAATTCCTCTTTGTCACACTTGAACGCGGATGTTCCCGCATCCAGCGAGGTAATCACAAAGATTTTCTCATGAACCAGAAAGCACAGGTTATCTCCCCACTTTAAGTCTTCCGTGGTTCCGGGTAGCGACAGGCAATATTCCCTAAACATTTCAATATCCATAGTTTCGCATTTTATAAAAACACCAGAAAATCGTTACCAGAGTATCCGGCAGCATGAAAGTAAATGTCTAAAGTTAGGAAGCTTTAGCTAATTTTGACCCAATGAATAAAATTATCACCACCGCCGATGGTTCCAATACCTTGTACAATGAAACCATCGGAGAACATTACCATTCCACCCATGGCGCGCTGCAGGAAAGTCAGCATGTATTCATTGATGCCGGACTAAAGCACGCCATTGAGCAGTCACAAAAGGAAATTTCCCTTCTGGAAGTCGGCTTTGGCACCGGACTGAACTTCCTCTTAACCCTTGCCTTCTCCCAGGAACACGACATAAAAATCAACTATACAGCTGCTGAAGCATTCCCATTAACGAAAACAGAAATCATCGGGACGAACTACGGGGCACACGTGCCTGCAGAGATATGGGATGAATTGCTGAACAACTATGAACTTGCCATAGACCAGGAGGTAACATTGTTTAACCGGCACCACCTAACAATCCATAAGAAACCGTTTCAGGAGATCCAGGCAACAGCTCAATTCGACCTCATCTATTACGATGCTTTCTCGGTAAGGCACCAGCCGGAAATGTGGAGCGATGAGGTCATTGCACATGCCGCAGCATTCTTAAAGCCCGGGGGGACCTTCGTCACCTACGCCATCACCGGGAAGTTAAAACGATGTCTAAAGGCACTGGGCTTCCGCATTGAGAAACTACCCGGTGCCGCTGGAAAGCGGGAAATGCTCCGTGCAACCAAAGAAGATGCCCCGTAAGTCAAATAATGACTTTAATATTCCAAACCACCGTCCTGTAGCATTGTTATGCTCAAATCAATTGTAAAGCTGCCCACCCTGCATAGGTCCGGACAGCCTTTAACGCTTACCGAAAATCTATACTTATGAAAACAAGAAAATTAGGACAATCAGATCTGGAAGTAGCACCTATAGCCTTCGGCGGAAATGTATTTGGGTGGACCATAAACGAACAAACATCCTTCGATATACTCGATAAATTTACCGCTGAAGGATTCAACCTGATCGACACTGCGGATGTATATTCCCGATGGAACCCCGGCAACCAGGGCGGAGAATCCGAAGTTATTATTGGCAACTGGATGAAGAGCCGCAAAAACCGTGAGCAAGTCATTGTGTCAACGAAAGTCGGATCCGACATGGGCAGCGGCAGAAAAGGATTAAGTAAGGATTATATCGTTACTGCCGTAGAAAGCTCTTTAAAGCGGCTGCAAACAGACTATATAGACCTTTATTTTTCGCACTACGACGATCCAGAAACACCCGTACAGGAAACATTGGAAGCGTACGACCAGCTGATCAAAGCCGGAAAGGTTCGCTGGATCGGTGCATCCAACTTCTCCGCAGAAAGATTACTAGAATCCATACAGACTAGTGAACGCCTGAACTTGCCAAAATACCAGGCCTTCCAGCCTGAATACAACCTGTACAATCGCAGTGAATATGAAACGCAATATGAGCAGATCGTGGTAGACAACAACATTGGTGTGATCAACTACTATGCGCTGGCCAGTGGCTTTCTAACCGGCAAATACCGTTCGGAGGCCGATCTTGCGAAAAGTCCGCGCGGTGGTGGTGTAAAGAACTACTTAAACGACCGCGGATTCCAGATTCTGAAAGCCCTGGATCAGGTCGCGGAACAATACAACTCTTCTCCTGCCAGCGTGGCCATCGCCTGGTTAATTGCCCGTCCGTCAGTTACGGCGCCTATAGCGAGTGTAACCAATACGCTGCAGCTGGAGGAACTCACCGCTGCAGCTGCGCTGAATCTGAGCAACGAAGACATCAGCATTCTGGATGAAGCCAGTGCCGGGGAATAATCCCGGATTTTAAAACAAGCCCAATTAACGCTAGATTTGCCAGACAACAATAACGCAACTATGCCCAATTTCGTTCCACCACAGACTGCAACCGATCCTTCATCTGGATTTCTAAGATTACTGAATGTCCTGAACACCCTTCGTACGGAGTGCCCCTGGGATAAAAAGCAAACGATGGAATCCTTGCGCCACCTGACTATAGAGGAGACGTATGAGCTTTCTGACGCGATCATGGAAGGTGATGTGCAGGAGATCAAGAAGGAACTTGGGGATGTGATGATGCACCTGGTGTTTTACGCCAGAATTGCAGAAGAGCAGGGTCAGTTTGACATTCTGGATGTACTCAATGGTGTATGCGATAAGCTCATCAACCGCCACCCGCACATCTACTCAGATGTTGTCGTGAAGAATGAGGAGGATGTAAAAAGGAACTGGGAACAGATCAAGCTTAAAGAAGGCAATAAATCTGTTCTGGGTGGGGTGCCGGCGTCATTGCCTGCGCTCGTTAAAGCATCCAGGATCCAGGAGAAAGCAAGAGGTATTGGGTTCGACTGGGAGCATAAGGAGCAGGTATGGGAAAAAGTGGAAGAAGAGCTCCAGGAATTTAAAGATGAATTTAACGTTATTGAAAACAGCGCTATAGATGTGGATAAAGCGGAAGCAGAATTTGGGGATCTTTTATTCTCCCTGATCAACTACGCCCGCTTTATCAACATCAATCCGGAAAATGCATTGGAGAAAACCAATCGCAAATTCATCAAACGATTCCAGCATCTGGAAACCAGAGCAAAAGAAAACGGGAAGGCCTTACAAGACATGACCCTCGCCGAAATGGACATCTATTGGAATGAAGCAAAGCAGCTTTAGCTGTGCTTCTTCTTCATGGTCATCTTTGCTTTCTGTCCAATGCCATAGTTGTAATCTTTAGAATTGCTCTCCTTTTTATCGTGGAAAGCACCACCGCCTGCGGGCTGAACGTCATTATCCTTTACAATACGATTCTTGTCTACGCCCTTTGGCTTACTGGGTTTGTCAACCGTAACTTCTTCCGGCAGTTCCATCACTTCCATCTTACGGCCCATCGCTTGTTCAATTTTGCGTACCTGTAAAAGTTCCAGGTCGGTAGAGAACGTAATGGAAACCACTTCCTCCGCATCTTTGTTCTTTACGATCCGACTCAAGAAAACTTCCTTTTCTTCCGGAACATCAAAATGAAATATAAAAGGAATACCAGACAGGTCTAACCCAGCTGTACCCTCATTGGCCACAACCAGCACCCGTGCTTCCGGTGTCTGCTTAAATTCCTCGAAATCGTCAAAGCCAAATTCGTCAAAATGAAGTGGCTTCAGCATGGAATATTCACTTTCAACAGCACTTACAAGGCTCTTAGAAACCTTTTGTGCCGTCAATCGGGTATTGACAAACACTACCGCCTTATTAAAAACCTCATCATCTCTTAGCAGCGTATGCAACAGGTGTAGTTTCGTTTTATAATTGGGAACGGGATAGAGCCATTGCGTAACCACCTCGGTTGCCGCATCTGCAAATTCCTCCACTTCAATCAGCGTCGGAAACTGCATAAACTGGTCGACCATTTTATAGAACTTCTCATGAACAACTTCCGTGAAGACCAGGTGCTGGCATTTGCCTGCACTTCGTGCGAGTTCAACCACCGGCAGCTGCATGCCCTGCTTCACCAGGAGCGCTGCATCATCGACGATGAACGTCTGCAGCTTGCTCAGGTTCAGGCCAAGCTTCAAATACACGGCTCTGGCACGCGGCGGCGTAGCCACAACGATGTCTACGCCCAAAGCAAGCTCGCTTACCTCTGCATCCGTGCCCCCGGTACCATAAAGGCCCATGATGTTCAAATCCCTGTTCTTACTTAGCGAAACAAACTGGTCGATCACAGCAATCGCTCTCTCTTTATCCGCTACCAGGATCAGGACCTTTGGTGCGTCATCCTTCGTATATTTCAGACGCATCAATACACCCAGAACATAGGTGGTCGTCTTTCCCGACTTCTCCGGCGCAACGGCGATGATATCTTGTCCCCCGAGAATCCTGGACATTGCTTTCGACTGGATCTCTTTCGGGCTTAAATATCCGGCATCGGTCATGGCGATGACCAATGACTTGCTGAGTTTTAGTTTATCTAACGACACAATTCTATCTTTTAAGGTAATTCTGCAAATTTACACATTTAAGCGCAGGAATGTGCGAAGGCAAGTCGATTCCTGCCAGCGGCTTACTACATCCACAGGGAAAGCCAGTTTCCAGTATGGAAAGCGCCGAAGAATTATTTAAATCGGATGGCCTTTAACGGAGATATTTTACTGACCAGCAGCGACGGCAGCACCAGTACAATCAAACAGATGAACAGCGTGATCAGATTCAAAAACAAGATATCGGTGAAATGAAATTCGATCGGCACATAAGACAGGTAGTAGGAGCCCTGCTCCAGCTTAAACACGTGGGTAAACTTCTGTAAAAAGCCCAATCCCAGCCCCAGTATATTGCCGAGCAATAAACCAAAGCCCACGAGGTAGAGTGCATTGTAAAGAAATACTTTCATGATGCTGAGGTTGGTCATTCCGAATGCCTTTAACATCCCGATCATATTGGTACGCTCCAGAATCATAATCAACAGTGCGGTAATCATGTTGATCACACCAACAATCATCATCAGGACCAGCAACACCTTTGTGTTCACATCCAGCAGCGAAAGCCAGGTAAATATATTGGGAAAGTAATCAACAACAGTTTCTGCTTTGAGTTTCATTTCCAGGTTCTTGTAGATCTCGTCAGACACAGTTGTGAGCTTCGAGAAGTTCCTGATACGCACTTCTATGCCGCCGATTTCCTCGGGCGACCACCTGTTTAATCGTCGGATAATGTTCAGGTCGCCAAGCACAAAACTCTTGTCCACTTCATCAACACCGACATTATAGATCCCCACAATCTTAAACTTACGCTTGCGTGGTGACTCGTTGGCGCCCTGCATCAGAAAATGCATGATGAAATCGTCTCCTGTCTTTAGTTTCAGCCGGTTTGCAGTGTACTGGGAGATCAGGATCTGGGTGCCCGTTTTTGTCGGATCATCGAAGTTTAACAACGTACCGCTCACCAGATGTTGCTTAATGTAATCCCAGTTGTATGTTTTGTCTACTCCCTTGAAGTTGATGCCTTCCACTTCATCATTTGCAGAAATGATTGCCGGCTTCGTCGCATATGGCTGAAAGTAAACAATATCCTTATTATTTTTCAGGTTGGCATAGGTCTCTGCCTGCGGCGTAAAGGGCGAAAGCTCAAAAGAATTGTTCAGGTCCAGCTTAAAGATTCTGATGTCCCCAACATACCCACGTACCTTCTGCTGGATCTCCGTTTTAAAGCCTTTTATAATCGCAATGGAAAGCATCATCACCGCCAGGCTCAGCATGACACCGGAAATGGCAATGCGAACTATCAACTTTGAGAAGGTTCTTTCTGATTTGATGGCGATGCGCTGGGCAATGAAATATTCTGTGTTCAATGGCTTTGTGTCCTACTCCTTAGTAGTCTGTAAAAATGCAATTATTATTCCAATATACCCATGTGAATCCCGATTTCACTATTTCACATAATGATGCCTTATAAACTATTCCTCATTGGCATACGTTATCTTTGAACCACATATAAACGAAAACAACAATGGCAAGACATAAAGCAACACCGGCGCCCACAATTGAAGAGACAATTGCGAGGAAAATTGAATCCATACGCAGCGAAATTGCTAAGTACCAGGAGGAACTCGATCATTGGGAAAAGATCAGCAATGATTATCAGATCAACAAAGTGACCATTGAAAGCATCCTTTCGGTACACCAGGCCCCAGATTTATCACAAGGCCCGCCAGCAAAAACGGGCAAAAAGAAGAATCAATAGTACGTCTGAATACCAAAAAGCGCTTGGTTAATGTTGTATTTTATTAGATTTGGAAAAAAGCAAATCAATGAAATCAATTATCCCAATCTTATTGAATGTTGCCCTGCTGGCACCTGCATTAACAAACTGCGGCAATCCGCCGGGTAACACAAGGGCCCAGCCACTTCACACAGATTCTACAGCGCTTCTTTCCGGCAGCAAAGCTGAGAATACGGACATCCAGACCGGAGCAGAACAAACAGATAAATACCTGCCAATACTTGCGGGCAAGCGGGTCGGCATGGTCGTTAATCCCACTTCTATCATCGGTGGGCAGACTGCAGTAGACAGCCTGCTTAAAGTCGGCGTTAACATCGTCAAAATCTTCGGACCGGAGCATGGCTTTCGCGGTGACGCAAGTGCAGGAATATCGGTGAATGATGCCATAGATGAGAAAACCGGAATCAAGGCCGTTTCCCTTTATGGTAAGCACGAAAGGCCTTCCCCGGAAGACCTTGCTGACATCGACATCATGGTTTTCGACATTCAGGATGTCGGCGTTCGCTTTTATACCTACATCAATACCCTGCAGCACGTCATGGAGGCTTGTGCGGAGAACAATAAGGAACTGCTTATCCTCGACCGCCCCAACCCCAATGGATTTTACGTAGATGGCCCTATCCTGGATCCCAAATTGAAATCTGGAATTGGCCAGCAACCCATCCCCATCGTTCACGGCCTTACCGTGGGTGAGTACGCGCAAATGTTAAATGGCGAAGGCTGGCTGAGAAATAAGGTGCAATGCAACATCAACATCATCAAGGTTGCGAACTACAACCACGATCTTCCTTACGAGCTTCCGGTTAAACCCTCACCAAACCTCAACACACAACAGTCCATTATGCTCTACCCTACGCTTTGCCTGTTCGAAGGAACGATACTGAGCCAGGGTCGTGGAACGCAATTTCCTTTCTCCGTCCTCGGTGCGCCGGCTTTAAAGGGTAAATACAAATTTTCCTTCACGCCAAAAAGCATTAAAGGCATGGCTGAAACACCCTTACACCAGGACCAACGTTGCTATGGGCTGGATCTCCGAAAGTATGATATTGCAAACATTAGAAACGAAAAAACGTTAAACATCAAGTGGCTTATCGAATTGTACAAGGCTTACCCGAAAAAAGCAGACTTCTTTAACAACAAACTAAGTAAGCAGATGGGTAATTTCGATAAGCTTGCGGGTGTAACGACCTTAAAACAACAGATTATCGCCGGTAAGTCAGAGGCAGAAATCAGGGCAAGCTGGGAACCGGGCTTAAGTGCGTACAAAGCAACGCGCGACAAGTACCTGCTGTATCCATAAACAGCTTACAACTGTACCTGATGAAGCCTTTAACGAGGCTTCATCAGGTTAACAACGAATGTAAAACGGAGGAAAAAAGACATGAACAACGCACCTAAAGAGAAAAACGAAAGACCAAGCAGCAATTTTCAGGAAGAAGCGCCAAAAGGCAAAGTACCTTCCGGGGACCATGTGGTGAAACAACCTGAAGACAAAGACTACACGAAAGATGAGCCCGATTTTAAGGACATCGCCAAAAGAAAAGAAAATCAGGAGCAACCGGTGAACCCGATTAAAACCCCTCCTTCTTCTTAACGTCCTTTTGCGCTTGTTTTAAGAATTTCATCAACACCTTTTCATCATTTTCCATAGCTGCAATGCTGTTGGGCTTCTCGGTATGTACCTTCTTCAGGTACTTGCCGAGTTCATCGTTTTCAAAGGCCTCCAGCAACAGTGGATATACATAGGAGCTCTTACACACCGCCCTGGTATTCCCAAGCTTACTGGCCACACAGTCCAGCACCTGTAAAACCACTTTCTTTTTCTTAATCACCTCCGTTGGGTCCATACAACAGATCGCGAGTTGCCGCAATGCCTCTAGGGTCCCCCCCCAGGTACGGAAATCTTTCGCTGTAAAATCACTGCCGGTGATTTCGCGGATGTAGTTGTTGATCTTACCGGAATCCACCGAGCGCCGTTCGTTGCCCTTGGTATAATACTGGAACAGCTCCTGCCCGGGTATCTCTTGGCATTTCTTAACCAATTTGGACAATGACTTATCGTTCAATGTAATGTCGTGCTTGACGCCTTTCTTACCAACAAAGCTGAGTGTAACCTTATCCCCGTTAAATTTCGCATGCTTGTCACGCAGGGTACTCAACCCGAAGCTGCCGTAGAGTTCCTTGTAGGTCTCATTTCCCACCCGGATGAGTGTTTTTTGCATCACCTGTACACAGATCGCTAATACTTTTCTTTCGTCCAGCTCCTTTCGTCTCAGGTCCTTTGCAATCAGCTTTCGGGCTTGCGGCAATGCCTTTCCAAATTCCAGTAACCGGAAATACTTGCTGTCGGACCGTCTGGATGTCCATCTCGGATGGTAACGGTATTGCTTTCTTCCAGCGGCATCGATGCCCGTTGCCTGCAGGTGTGCATTCTTTTTCTTTGCAATCCAGACGTTTGTCCATGCAGGAGGCAACACTAAAGCCTTGATCCGCTCAAGCTGCTTCTCGTCGGTAATGGGGTTGCCATTTTTATCTTCATAATAAAAGTTTCCCGGTGTCCCCTTTCTGTAAATACCTGGGGCCTGGTCGGTAATGTATTCCAGACCGCTTAATTTGATCTCTTCCTCCGTCTCGACCATATGTTTTGGGAAAACTCCGTTAAATTTTTAGTTATTTTGCTTTAAAAACACAGGATAATGAGAATAGTTTTCATGGGTACGCCCGATTTTGCCGTCGCCTCATTAGATGCATTGGTGACCGCTGGATTTAATGTGGTTGCGGTGGTTACCGCAGCAGATAAGCCGGCCGGGCGTGGCCAAAAACTGAATGAAAGTGCCGTAAAGAAATACGCCGTGGAAAAGAATATTCCTGTTCTACAGCCACTAAAACTAAAAGATCCGGAGTTCATTGAACAACTAAAAGGCTACCAGGCAGACCTGCAGGTAGTGGTTGCTTTCCGCATGTTACCGGAGGTGGTTTGGAATATGCCCGCAAAGGGCACCGTAAACCTTCATGCTTCCTTACTTCCAAATTACCGCGGTGCGGCACCGATAAACCATGCCATCATCAACGGAGAAACCACCAGTGGCGTAACCACGTTCTTCTTAAAGCATGAAATTGATACCGGTGATGTGATCTTTTCTGAAACAGTTGCCATAGGACCGGATGAGACTGCCGGGGAGCTGCACGACAAGCTCATGGAAACCGGGGCAGCATTACTGGTCAAAACGGTGAAGGCCATCGAAGACAACGCATATACCGAACAGCCACAGGTGCAGTCGGCCGACCTGAAACATGCCCCGAAGATCTTTAAAGAATTTTGTGAGATCGACTGGACGCAGCCCGTTCAGCAGATTCATAACCTGGTGCGCGGACTAAGCCCCTACCCAACCGCCTTTACCAAACTGCAGGGTAAGAACCTCAAGGTCTTTAAAGCCGCTATAGAACATGGAACACCCGCAATAGCGGCCGGCGAATATGAAACAGATGGAAAGAGGTTCCTGAAGTTTGCCGCTCCGGATGGCTACTTAACGCTGACAGATATCCAGTTCGAAGGCAAGAAGCGCATGAAAGTTGACGAGTTTTTAAGGGGAATGCGTCTGTAATCAGACCACAGCGGCGTTCAACAGACCGCTGAGCAACTTGGCATTCTCGTTGAAATACCGCTTCCGGCCATAGCCCATTACCCAGCGGATACCCCCAACCGCATTGCTGACGAACACCTCCTCAGCTTCTTTGAGCACTTCCGGATTAAGCTGCGCTTCAATGATCTCGATGTCCTTGCTTTTGGCCAGATCCATCACAACGCTGCGCATCACACCGGAAACGCAGCCCTCGGTAAGTGCCGGCGTGTAGATTTGCTTGCCGTAGACCACAAAAACATTGGAGCTCATGCTCTCGCATAAGAAGCCGTTCTGATTGAGCATGAACACATCATCCAGCTTGCGCTGCTTTTTATATAGACCTGCCATCACATAGATCAGGGCGTTGCTGGTCTTATAATTCGAGAGGATATTGACCTGCTTGGTCAGCTCATCATACACATCAATGATCAGTCCTTTTTTATTCAGCTGGTAGTCGCCTTCTGCCAGTGGCGACGATTCCAGCACATAACTCGACTTGTTGGTATCCGGCGTATACAGGCCCTCACCTTCCCTGTATACGGAGAGGCGGAAACGTGCATTACCTTTGTATTTATTCTTTTTAGCAAGCTCAGCAGTCTTGTGCTTCAGAAAATAATCATCCAGCAAGGTGCCGCCGTCCATTTTCAATGCTTTCATACCATCCTGCAAACGACCGGCATGTTGTTCGGCAAACTTCAGTTTTCCATTACACATGCGCATGGACTCAAACAGGCCATCGCCATATTTGAAACCCCGGTTTGAGACAGAAAGTACCGGTTGATTTGCTAAAATAAACTCATCGTTGTGTAGAATGTATTGCTGCATGTATTATTGTGGCTGTACGATATAATTTCTCCATTTTTCCAGCACTGCATCGAAATCAGGAGGCAGTGGGGCTTCAAATTCCATATATTCTTTTGTTGTAGGATGAATAAATCCTAGTGTCTGTGCATGCAGCGCCTGCCTCGGCATCATATCGAAACAGTTTTGCACATACTGCTTGTATTTTGCAAACGTCGTTCCTTTTAATATCTTATCACCGCCGTAGTTCGCGTCATTGAACAGCGGATGGTGGATATGTTTCATGTGTGCACGAATCTGGTGCGTACGGCCGGTTTCCAGCTGACAACTGATCAGGGTCACATAACCCAAACGCTGAAGTACCTTATAATGTGTTACCGACCACTTACCTTTTTCTTCGTCATCGTAAACATCCATGATGATGCGGTTCTTGGCACTGCGCCCTATATAACCCTGAACGGTGCCATCTTGTTCTATATCTCCCCACACCAGGGCAAGGTATTTCCGGGTGATGGTGTGGTCGAAGAACTGTTTCGCCAGCTTGGTCATGGTGATTTCGTTCTTGCTGATCAGCAACAACCCCGAAGTATCCTTGTCGATCCGGTGAACCAGCCCGGGGCGCCCTTCATTGCCGGGCAGCTGTGGCAGCTGCTCAAAGTGAAAGGCAAGCGCATTCACCAGTGTGCCATGGTAATTGTTGTAACCCGGGTGTACCACCATACCGGCAGGCTTATTTACAACCAGCAGATCGGCATCTTCATAAACGATATTCAATGGGATATCTTCCGGATAAACTTCCGTATCCCTTGGCGGATGTGGAAAAACAATGGAAATCTCATCCGCCGGCTTCACCTTGTAACTCGGCTTTACGGTATTCTGATTGACGAGAACGTTGCCGGCATCAATAGCATTTTGTATGCGGTTCCGGGATGCGTTTTCAACACGCGCCATTAAGAATTTGTCTATTCTCAGCAGCGATTGACCTTTGTCAACGACAATATTGAAGTGTTCATATAAATCCTGATCCTCGACATCCTGCACGCTATTGGTATTTTCCATTTTGCAAAACTAATCTTTAGCAACTACATTATTACAAAAGATTGCCGCGTGTGGAGTTAAAATACCTGTAAAGATTATCAAATTGTTAAACTTCAGGGACAAGCAGGATGAAGCAATTCTTGTCCGGAAAGGTTTTTATCCAGCCCGCATATATCTTCGGGTTTGCGTAGGGTTTCAGACGGGGCTGGGACGTGGTTGGAACGGGGTTGCTTCGGTTCCTGACCGAAAGAAGCCCGAAGCAAACCCGACTGAACCCCCACCCGACTCCGATTGAATTCGAACCCTGGCGGCCAGCATCAAGGATTTCTGGTGTTCCCCAGGGATAACTTATATTTGCGGCATGTTTACCAACCTGAATAGCCCGGTAGAAAAACTGGAACATCCACTGCTGACCCAATTGTGGGTAAAGCGCGATGACCAGATCGACCCCTACATCTCCGGAAATAAATGGCGTAAGCTGAAGTATATTCTGGCAGACGCGGTGGAGCACAAAAAGAAACACCTGGTAACGTTCGGAGGCGCCTACTCGAACCACCTGGTGGCGACGGCCTCTGCCGCTGCACGGGCAGGGTTCAGCGCTACTGCGTTCGTAAGAGGAGAACCAGTGAACAACGAAATGCTGTTGCTTTGCCAGCTTTTCGGCATGGATCTTAAGTTCACAGACCGGGAATCGTACAAAGATAAGAACCTGCTTTTTGAGCAGCATTTCGGGCACGACGAGCAGGCCTGTTTTATCGACGAGGGTGGTGCAGGTAAAGCGGCGATAAAAGGCTGTGCGGAGCTGATTGGAGAATTACCGGAGGATGTAGATCATATCTTCTGTGCTGCCGGTACGGGTACAACAGCGGCCGGTTTGCTGCAGGGCATCCGGGAACGCGGCCTAAAGACGAAGCTTCATGTGGTACCGGTTCTGAAAGGCCCAGGCTACATCAGCGGTGAAATCTCGAAATATGTGGATGTTACGGAGCAGATTATTGTGCATGAAGGCTACCATTTTGGCGGTTATGCGAAAACGACACCCGAGCTGCTGACGTTCATGAAACAGTTTATCGCCCGCCATGGAATGCTCATTGATCCGGTATATACCGCAAAACTATTCTACGCGATTGAAGATCTGGCGCAGAAGGATGTTATTGACAAGGACGCAAAAGTGATGTCGATCCATACTGGCGGCTTGCTGGGCATCTGGGGAATGAAGGAAAAGCTGTTCGGATAAGTGAGTACCTTTGGGAATAATCAAGCATTATAAAGTGAAAAATCCAGTCTAATTTCCTCGCACATCACTTTCTTTTATGGAAAACTTGGCAGCATTGACTCTTTAAGGAAACAACCTTTACATGTGGAGACAATTCGTACCGTTCTTGTTTAACAGTTTTCTTTTTTTATTGATCGACGGGTACCTGTATAAAGCACTTCGCAGGCTTCCGGCATTGCAGAAAAGACATTTGGGTTTCCGTGCGATCTGGTGGAGCTTGTCTGCCTTTGCTTTAACTAGCTTATTCCTGATCATGTATGGTAACCTGAACAAGTTCTCCGAGACTGTATTTTCGGCCGTCCCATTGGTCTTTCTGATCACCAAGCTTACACTGGTCCCTTTTCTCGTCATTGATGACATCAAGCGTTTAATCACCTGGCTGGCCGCCAATATTTTGAGACAGCCAGAAAGAAAGGAAGAACACTCTGAACCCGCACTGGCTAAAATGCCACGATCAACCTTTCTTGTTCAGGCAGGCTTGGTGGCTGCCGCGATTCCTTTGTCTGCCTTAACAAAGGGGATCATTTCAGGCGCCTACGACTATGAGATTAAACGCGTAAAGCTGTACATTAACGATCTGCCCGGATCGTTTGAAGGCATTAAAGTTGCACAAATTTCAGATATACATTCCGGGAGTTTTTACAACAGGATTGCCGTGCAGGGAGGTGTCGATATGTTGATGCAGGAAAAGCCAGATATGGTCTTCTTCACGGGAGATCTGGTGAACGACCTTGCATCTGAAATGAAGGATTATCAGTCTATTTTTTCGAAGGTTAAAGCACCACTTGGAGTCTATTCGGTGCTTGGAAATCACGACTATGGTGATTATCATTTTGGCCGGTTTCAATTCGGGCAGTCAGATCGCTTTTCCAGGGAGGAGAACTTTAGGCATATCATACAAACCCATAAAAACATGGGTTGGGATCTGTTATTGAATGCGCATAGGAAAGTGAAAGTCGACAATGACGAGATTGCAATTATAGGCGTAGAAAACTGGGGCCTCAACAACAAGAACAACTACGGGAAGCTGGATGTGGCAAGTAAGAACCTTGGTGATTTCCCGGTAAAGCTTCTCCTGTCACATGACCCCTCACATTGGCGGGCGGAAGTATTGAAGGGATATCCGCAGATCGACGTCGTGTTTAGCGGACATACGCACGGTGGTCAATTCGGAGTTCAGACGGAAGCCATACAGTGGAGTCCTGTGCAGTATCGTTATCAGGAATGGGCAGGATTATATCAGGAGAACCACCAACAACTGTATGTGAACGTGGGTTATGGCTTTATGGGTTATCCCGGACGAGTAGGCATACTGCCGGAAATCACCATGTTTGAGCTTCGGAGGGCTTAGATGTTAAACAAAGTTAAATACACCTGAAATTTCATTTAAACATCTATTTTAGAGCACAACAACTACATGTAATTTTATCGTGCAATACCACATGCAAATTAATCAGTTCCAGCTCCTAATCCCATATTTATGAAAAATTGCTACTATGGCCTAGTCGTTTCTATATTCCTTACCGCAGTTTCTTTAAGGGGATATGCGCAGGACACCTATTCACTTTCTGGAAAAATTATAGACCTGTTGGGCAAAAGCATTCCGGGAGGAACGGTTAAGTTGCTGAAGCCGCAGGATTCTACAGTCGTCCGATCGGCGGCGGCAAATGAGGGAAACTTCAAATTCGAGACACTTCCTGCAGGTTCATACCTGGTACAAACGTCTGGAATCGGCTTTAAGGATGATGTAAAACAAGTAACCCTCAGCGCGAATACCGATTTAATCGTCGTATTGGCGGAGCAGTCGACAGTTTTGAATGAAGTAGCGGTCAGGGGCACCCGGCAGACCTTCAGGAACGAAAAAGGCAATTTCAAGGTAAACATTGAAAACACCATTCTGGCGCAAGTTCCCGATGTTGCCGGACTGATCACCAAACTTCCTGGCGTACAACTAAGCCCGGACGGAGAACAGCTCCGGGTCGTTGGCCGCGGTGAACCACTCATTTACCTCGACAACCAGCGGATTACCGTTAACGACCTTAGCTCCCTGTCTACCCAGGATATAAAGACGATTGAGATCGTTCACAATCCTTCTTCGAAATATGAAGCGGAAGGCAGATCTGTTCTGCTGATCACCAGAACCAAAAGCAATCTGGATGGTACGAAGGTCGCGTTATCAACATCGAACGCATTTAAGCGATACTTCCACAGCCGCAACGGCGTAAATGTGAATGTCAAGAAGGATCGTTTCGAATTCAAGGGCAATGTGCAATACAACAACCAGAACCTGTGGGAAAGCAACAGCAGCGATTTCCGTATAGATGAGGAAGATTTCGCAACAAACTATCGTGTTTATTCCATTGGCAAACGGGTACAAACAGTTTTCTCCGGCGGCGTTTACTATCAGATTAATGATGCCGACTATGTATCGGCAAACGTCAGCAAGCGGTATCAGGATGGTGATTTCGTCAACACCACCCGAACATACATGAAACAAGGGGAAAGCCAGGACAACATCTATACATACAATAAGAATAACAACGGAAAGCCGCTCCTGAATGCCAATGTGAACTACAATAAGCGTTTGAAAAAGCTAGATGGGCAGCTTTTTATTGGCGCACAATATGCGCAGTTTGCACATAAGCTGAACAGCAGGATTTCCAACGATTACAACCATACGGGATTGGCACTCAGCCAGACGCGGCAGCAGGACTACAGCGCAGGTGTTTTTGCCGGACGGGCAGACTTTGAAAAGTCCTTCAAAAATGCGCTGAAGCTTGAGGCGGGAACGAGCCTTTCCAGCGCTTCGTCGAACGCTTTTATGAACCAGGTAAACTACGATCCCGCACAGCAGGTGACATCTGACTTTGGCTATGCAGAGCAGATCTACGGCACGTATACCCAGGTGTCCGGAAAAGCGGGCAAAGCAAGCTTTTCCGCAGGGCTTAGGATGGAAAACACCAGCATCGATGGAGAAGGTGGCGCCGCAGCACTGACGATCAAACGAAACTACACGAACCTCTTCCCTAAGGCCAGCATCGATTTCGCTTTGAAAGATTCGACTAACCTGAGCTTCAATTATGCACGGAGCATCAGCCGGCCGGATTATGCGGCAATGAGTCAGATAACCACCTATATCAATCCATTTTTCGAATGGGCCAACAACATTCAGATAAAGCCAACCATCAGACAAGAGGTGTCGGCAACCCTGCAGGTGAAAGAAAGCTCCATTGGCTTCACCTACTATCAGGCCAGTGACCCGGTGTATTATGCGGTCCACTACGACAAGGATGCGAGGAAGCTGCGCATGATTAATACAAACTACCAGTCGGAGTCTGGCGTAAACCTAAATCTAGCTGTTCCCTTTAAGTCGGGGATCTGGACCAGCACCAACACGTTAACCGGGACCATCAACAAGGTAAAGGATCCAGCTGCCGTGGTCGGCCGAGTCAGTCCGTATGTATATTTGTATTCCAACAACGAATTTAAGCTGCCTGCGGGGTATACGTTTATGGTCTCCGGCTGGGGCATTACCAAAAGGGATGAAGGGGTTTTTGAGCGGAATGCATCCTATGCAGTAGATACAGCCATAACAAAAACCTTCCTGAAGAAACTGAGTGCAACCATCAGTTACAACAGCATACTCAGCTCTTCTGAATACAAGGAGAACTTTTCCATAAACAATATAGCTTCCAAAGGCATCTACTATGCGGATGTCCGCGAAGTTGGATTGAGCCTGAAGTATGCGTTCGGGAACGTCAAAGATTCCCGGTTTAAGAATAAAGATGTTGACGACAACATGAACCGGATCCGTTAATTTGGATGTGTTGCAGGAACCGGTCTCCGCAACATCAGGCGAAAACCTTGCTGGTTTTCAAAAAGGGAATTAAGCGAGTCACCTGACTATATTTCTGCGGAAGTGCCATATTTCTTTTTTGTTTAGTTCCGGAATACTGATGTTATTACTGGAAATCTCACTTTAAACCATTTAAAGGTGCTTTTTCAACAAAGGCCCAAAAAGCCGTTTTATTTGCTATTTGAGGCCTTTTTTGATACATTGCAAAAACCAACAACGCGTGTATGTATGAACTAACGGTAACTCCGGAGCGGGTAAATGAAGCTTTAAGCAAACACATTTTAGCAGATGGACTGGATCTGACCTTCGATATGGAACGAAGCCAGGGCACGTATATTTACGACTCCAAGTACAATCGTAAACTGCTGGATTTCTTTACTTGCTTTGCCTCTGTGCCTTTGGGCTACAACCATCCGAAGATGGTTAATGATGAGGGCTTCAAGAAGAACCTGCTTGCTGCAGCAATGGCAAACCCGTCCAATTCCGACGTCTACACGCAGCAATACGCAGAGTTTGTAAAGACATTCGGTGAAATCGGAATCCCATCGTATCTGCCGCACGCCTTCTTCATTGCAGGTGGCGCTTTGGCCGTAGAGAATGCCTTGAAGGTTGCCATGGATTGGAAAGTTCAGAAGAACTTCGCAAATGGATACAAGGAGGAGAAAGGGTTTAAAGTACTGCATTTCGAGCGTGCTTTCCACGGAAGAACCGGCTACACGCTGAGCCTGACGAATACATCGGCAGATAAAACCAAGTGGTTTGCAAAGTTCGACTGGCCCAGGGTAAAAGTACCAACCGTGCGGTTTCCACTAACGGGAGATAACCTGGCTACCGCCATAGAGACGGAAAAGGCATCCATAAATCAGATCAAACAAGCATTTATCGACAATAAGGATGACATTTGTGCAATAATTATTGAACCCATACAATCTGAAGGCGGTGACAACCACTTAAGGGAGGAATTCCTCATCGAACTGAGAGAGATAGCTGATGAAAATGAGGCCTTCTTAATCTACGACGAAGTGCAGACCGGCGTAGGCCTAACGGGAAAATTCTGGTGCCATCAGCATTATAGCGAAAAGGCAAGACCGGACATTCTGGCTTTCGGTAAAAAGATGCAGGTCTGTGGAATCCTGGTTGGAAAAAAGGTTGATGAAGTGGAAACCAATGTCTTCAATGTGTCGTCCAGAATAAACTCGACCTGGGGTGGTAATCTGGTAGATATGGTGCGGTGTACGCAGATCCTTCATATTGTGAAGCAAGATCGGCTTTGCGAGCAGGCGGCAGAAGTAGGAAAGTATCTGCAGGACCAGCTGGAGGCATTGGCCAACCGTTACGATAAGGTGAGTAATGTGCGTGGTAAGGGCCTGCTGTGTGCCTTTGATTTCAATACTACCGAGATGCGGAATGCGTTTATTATTAAAGGAATGGAAAACAACGTCATGTTTTTGGGATGCGGCGCGCAGACGGTCCGCTTCCGCCCGGCCCTTTGTATGGAGAAGAAACATATTGATGAGGGAATAGAGATCATGGAGAAACTATTGCCGGGACTGTAATGCTTCACTAAACCAGCTACCGATGAACCATCAGAAGCCTGCAGGCTATAAGACGATGAATAGAGCCAATAAACGCTTCATTGCCTTAAAGAACAATAGATACGAATGAAAAATAAAAAGACAAACATCATACTAAGCATCCTCGTCCTGGTTCTGATTGCCTGGATGGTTAAGGGAACCTTCACCCAGCCGGGGATAGAAAACCTAAAGAGCGGCTTCCGGGAAGTCGCCCATTACCGGAATGAAAACAATACCGGGCCGATACAGAATGTATTTTCGGTTACCGTAAAAGACACCCTATCCGCTGAGATGATCACGTTTGGAAACTTTCAACCACACCATAAGGGCGGCACCACCAAGGTTTATTTCTTCATGGAAGGCACGGAAGTGCCCACAAAGCTGACCTCCGGGAAGGTGAACTTCGATCCAAAGTTCAACAGTTCCTGCGTAGCGCTTTACGAGAAAAGTGCCATGGGTAACGTAAGTTTAACTAAGGCACCTTTCCAGTAAATTTAGCGAAGTAGTGCCTATTTTAGGTCCGAAAGGTTATCTACTCCCAGCAGCTTGCGTGAGGTAAATCCTTCTGCGAAAGTTGCCCCTATCGATTTACCAAATTCACGAGCCCGTCCCAGTACGCTTTCGAAGAACTCCGGCGAGGAAATATAGGTTTCCTGTTCCTGATGATCGGGATTGTAAAACTGAGTTTTAAATGCCTTTATAGATTGGATCTTGAGGTCTATGTAGGGCGTGATGTCTATAATGATATCTGGCTTGATGTAATGGTCCTGAATATACTGCAGTACCAGCCGCGGCCGCCACGCCTCCTGTGCCGCGCCGTCGAGTTCCGTTTGGATCTTGGATAGTCCGGAGAGGAAACATGCGTCATTGGCCAGATCCCCTGCCCTCCCATGGTCCGGATGGCGATCGTGCAGCGCGTTGGTTAGTACAATTTCGGGCTGGTATTTACGGATCATTTTAACGACCTCCACCTGGTGTGCTTCATCGTTCTGGAAGAAACCATCTTTGAAACGAAGGTTCTCCCGGGTATGCAACCCGAGGATCTTTGCGGAATCGGCAGCTTCGGCATCTCTGGTTTCCGCCGTGCCGCGCGTTCCGAGTTCCCCTCTTGTAAAGTCGACAATACCAACCTTTTTTCCGAGGGCAATATGCTTTGCAATGGTACCGGAACATCCGAGTTCTGCATCATCGGGATGTACTGCCAGTACTAAAATATCTAATTTCATTTACTTTGTATTTAGGCTGCGAAAAAGGCTTTTAGGCCAGTAGCCGTTGTATTTGTTTTTTAATTTTTGAGGATAATGGCTTGGTAAAGGGGAAGAAATAGTCAACAACTACCCCATCTTTATTGACCAGGTATTTGTGAAAATTCCATCTTGGGGTTGAGGTGAGCTGCCCGTTTAGCTTCTTGTCGCTAAGAAACTTATAGAGTGGATGTGCATGTTCACCCCTGACCATAATTTTATCGAAGACAGGGAACTTTACGCCATAGTTCAGTTCACAAAATTCACTAATGGCAGCACCCTCCAGCGGTTCCTGGCGGCCGAAGTCGTTTGAAGGAAACGCAAGTACTTCGAAGTTTTCATTTCCGAGCTCCTCTTTAAGTTGTTGCAACTCCTTCAACTGAGGCGTAAATCCACAGCAAGAAGCAGTATTTACAATTAAGAGGACTTTTCCGTTGTAATCTGAGAGGTTCTTTTCAGTACCGTTGATCAGCTTTACTTTGAATTGTTGAATACTGTTCGCGTTGTCTGTCATAATTCATTGATAATAACCGGATGAGCGGATAATTGACTCGATGTCTCTGTCTTCTGATGGGTCGTAGGTGCTTTTTAAATTGTGGCCAACTACTCTTGCGACAGACTGATATAGGAATGCAGTGAGCCCACCCTTTGTTTGCTTCACGATGTCAAAAGTTGTTCTTCCCAGTTCCCGGTCTACGAGCTTCGTGAGGATCTTCCCTTGCGTGATGGTCAGGTTTTTAATTTCCTTATTGAACATTTGCTTAATCTCCTGATCACATTCCTTGATCAGCTTTTTTTGTTCCCGCTTATTGGATGTTAGGGCAATATCCTGCTCAAGCTGTTCATACCTTCTTTTTGCAAACAACGCGTACGGCATGACTTTCAGCACATTGTACCGGAGCCTGTTGTAAGCGGCCTGTTCTTGGGGAGATTTAAAGATACGTACGCCATAGATCGCAACTTCTCTTAACGGTATCCAGGGAACCATTTCACCATCGATGTTCGTTCCTGCGACGCGAATCGAATCATTCTTGCCAACCGCCGGAAACTTAACACCAACTGCATGTTCCTGTGCGTTAGACCGAACTGTAGTGGCAATAATGACAATTATCAGAAAAATTAACCTATAAAATTTCATAAATTTATAATCCCACAAAGTTAAACCTAAATTGACACATTAGGTTTTGCTTGAACGTTTAGATTTGTCGACTGATTGTCAGATAGCGATCATAACTAATATAAACCTTTTAAGAAAACAAGCTAGTTATATTACGAAAATAATACAAATGAAGAATACGTTGGTGATTGATTTAGAAGCAGAGAAGCAAGAGATACTGAAGCGTTATAGAGCTTTATTACGTGCTTGTAAGCCAACCATGCAAAAGGGAGACAAGAAGGAGATCCGAAAGGCCTTTGATATGGCTCTGGAGAGCCATAAGAATATGCGCAGGAAATCCGGTGAACCCTATATCTACCACCCGATTGCAGTTGCGCAAATTGCAGCTGAGGAAATCGGATTGGGAACAACTTCCATTGTTTGCGCATTACTGCACGACGTGGTAGAGGATACAGACGTGACCCTGGAAGACATTGAGCGTGAATTTGGAAAGAAGACCGCTAAAATCATAGATGGGTTAACGAAAATATCCGGAGTATTTGATTACAACAGTTCGCTGCAGGCGGAAAACTTCAGAAAGATGCTTCTCACTCTTGCTGATGATGTTCGGGTCATATTGATTAAACTGGCCGACCGGCTGCACAACATGCGGACCATGGACTTCATGCCAAGGCAAAAACAACTGAAGATAGCTTCAGAGACAATCTATTTGTATGCACCACTGGCACACCGCCTGGGTCTGTATGCAATAAAATCTGAGCTGGAAGATCTCTCCATGAAGTACCTGGAGCCGGATACCTACAAATACATTGCAACACAACTGAACGAGAAAAAAGCGGAACGAAATCTTTTTATCAAGCGGTTTGTAGAGCCGATTGCAGAAATCCTTGCCGAGCAGGGCCTCAAGGCAGATATATTCGGCCGGCCGAAGTCCATCCATTCCATATGGAATAAGATGAAGAAGAAGAACATTCCTTTTGAAGAAGTGTACGATCTTTTTGCCATCCGGATTATTCTGGACAGTTCCCCGGAACAGGAGAAGGCAGATTGCTGGAAAGCGTATTCTATCGTTACAGACCTATACCGTCCAAATCCGGACCGGCTGAGAGACTGGGTGTCCTCGCCTAAGGGAAACGGATATGAGTCGTTACATACCACAGTAATGGGGCCAAAGGGACAATGGGTGGAAGTTCAGATCCGTACGCAGCGCATGAATGAAATTGCGGAGAAAGGATTTGCCGCGCACTGGAAATATAAAGAGTCGAGCACGGACAACGGACTTGACCAATGGATTATGAAAGTGCGGGAGATGCTCAACAATCCGGAAGCCAACGCTTTAGACTTTCTGGACGATTTCAAAATGAATCTGTTTTCGGATGAGATCTTCATCTTTACACCGAAGGGCGCGTTGATCCAACTTCCGCTGGGCGCAACAGCCCTTGACTTTGCTTTCGAAATCCATACCGACGTCGGCGCAAAGTGTATCGGCGCAAAGGTGAACCATAAACTGGTGCCGCTGTCTTACAAGTTACAGAATGGCGACCAGGTGGAGATCATCACCTCTGGAAAGCAGGTTCCAAAGGAGGACTGGCTGAACATCGTGGTAACGGCTAAAGCAAAATCCAAAATTAAGTCCTCTTTAAAAGAAGAGAAAAGAAAGATTGCAGAGCAGGGAAAGGAAACACTGGAAAGAAAGTTGAAATCCCTGAAGATCACATACAACACGGACAATCTGAACAAGCTGACGTACTTCTTTAAGCTTCCGTCTACACAGGAACTTTTCATCGCCGTTGCACATGGGAAGATTGAATTGAAGGACCTGAAAGATTATCTCGCCAGTGAGAAGGAGATTGAAAACAGAGGTGCGGATCGGAATGACCACCAGCAGATTGAGGCCTTGTTGAGTAAGGTTAAGGGTCCTGAATCTGACATCCTGCTCATCGGTGAAGACATGCAGCGCATAGATTATACGCTGGCACCATGTTGTAACCCGATACCAGGCGATGATGTTTTTGGATTTGTAACCGTAAGTGAGGGAATTAAAATCCACCGTACAAACTGTCCGAATGCGGCGCAGCTGATGGCCAACTATGGCTACCGTATTGTAAAAGCGAAGTGGAACAAACAGAAAGAGTTAACGTTTTTAACCGGACTTCATATTGTGGGTATCGATGATGTGGGGCTCATCAACAACATAACAAAAGTAATTTCCAACGATTTTAAGGTGAACATGCGCTCCATCACGGTAGATACTGATAATGGTATTTTTGATGGCTCTATTATGATTTATGTAAATGATAAAGAACATCTGGACAAGCTCATGGAGAACCTTATGGAAGTTAAAGGCGTGACAAGCGTTACGCGCTTTGACGCTTAAAGTACAATAGATCGTGAAGTTTTATTTAAAAATTGATACCTTTGAAAGGAGTTAAAAAAGTATGTCTACAAGCCACAACAGCGAGTTGGTAAGAAAAATATTCGAAGCCTATCTCGAAAATAAAAGTCTGCGGAAAACACCGGAGCGCTTTGCCATCCTTGAAGAAATATATTCCCGAGATGACCATTTCGATGTAGAAACCCTCTACATCCATATGAAAAATCAAAAGTACAGGGTGAGCCGGGCTACTGTTTACAATACGCTGGAATTATTGGTTTCCTGTGACCTGGTGACTAAACACCAGTTTGGGAAGAATATGGCGCAGTTTGAGAAATCATACGGTTATCATCAGCATGATCACATCATTTGTATAGACTGTGGCAAGGTGGTGGAATTTTGTGATCCCCGGATTCACCAGATCCAGAGTATGGTTGGCGACTTACTGAAATTTGACATCAAACATCACTCGCTAAATCTTTATGGCGTTTGCTTTGACTGCAAAGCCAAGTCCGCTCCGGTTGTAAACACCGAAATTCAACATGCAAATTAATTATATAAATATAATCTTTTCTAATTTTAAGTAATGACGCAAGTAGACGTGCTTCTTGGCCTGCAATGGGGCGATGAGGGCAAAGGAAAAATTGTGGACGTATTGAGTTCGCAATATGATTTAATCGCTCGCTTCCAAGGCGGACCAAACGCTGGTCACACTTTAGAGTTTGATGGCAAAAAGTTTGTTTTAAACACTATCCCTTCCGGAATTTTCAATGAGAAAACGATGAACCTAATCGGGAACGGTGTTGTTATTGATCCCATCATTTTAAAGAGAGAACTTGACAACCTTAAAAAGGCAGGTCAGGACCCCGTAGCTAAAAATAAATTGGTTATCGCAAGAAAAGCCCACCTGATTCTTCCTACACACCAGTTGCTGGATGCTGCGAACGAACAGAAAATGGGTAAAGATAAAATCGGATCGACCTTAAAGGGTATTGGTCCGACTTACATGGACAAAACCGGGCGCAACGGTTTACGCGTTGGAGATACCACACTTCCGGATTTCAAAGAAAGATACGCCAAGTTGGTGGAAAAACATAAGGAGATCCTTTCGCATTACGATTTCGAGTTCAACCTGTCTGAAAAAGAAGCGGCTTTCTTCGAAGCCATTGAATTTATAAAAACGATCCCTCATGTAGATAGCGAGCATTTTGTCAACGGCTATCTTAAAGAAGGAAAAAGCGTTTTAGCAGAAGGCGCACAAGGCACACTGCTTGACATTGATTTTGGTTCCTATCCGTTCGTTACTTCTTCAAATACGACCACTGCTGGTGCGTGTACCGGATTGGGCATTGCGCCAAACAAGATTGGTGATGTATTTGGAATTTTTAAGGCTTATGCAACACGTGTAGGCGGAGGTCCCTTCCCTACCGAACTTGATGATGAAGTTGGCGAAAATCTTCGCCAGGTCGGTCATGAGTTCGGTGCAACAACCGGTCGTGCCCGTCGTTGCGGATGGATTGACATTCCTGCATTGAAGTACGCCATTATGTTAAATGGGGTTACCGAGTTGATCATGATGAAGGCGGATGTTTTAGACGGTTTCGATACCATCTACGCTTGTACACATTATGAGCACAATGGAGAAACCATAGATTACATGCCGTATGACATCATTTCGATCAAGCCTACACCAGTATTGAAAGCAATAGAAGGCTGGAAAACTGACCTTACGCAGATCACTAAAGTTGAAGAAATTCCTGCAGCGTTGGCGAACTACATCAAGTTCCTGGAGGACGCACTGGAGGTTCCAATCAAATATCTGTCCGTTGGACCAGATCGGGTACAAACTTTGCAATTACATTAACGAACTTCGTTTTTCGATATAGAGGGTGGCTTTTAAACCACCCTTTTTTGTTTACCATCATCAGACTATGGCCAGTTCAGATCTGTTTAAAAGGAAAGCCCGAAAGTGGGCCAGTCAGTTTGAATATTGTTGTGTGCTGGATTCAAACAATTATAAGGATCCAAGGGGGAAGTATGATCTGCTGATCGCGGCGGGCGCTCAAAGGTTTATCCAGTCTCCCCGCAAGGATTCCTTTGAGGCATTAAAAGAATTCTATCAGGAGAACCCGACCTGGATGTTTGGCCTTTTTGGTTACGATCTGAAAAATGAGCTGGAAGCACTTACTTCCAGAGACGAAGACACTGTTGGGCTACCAGATCTTTTTTTCTTTGTTCCCGAATATCTGATTTCCGTCAAAGGAGATGTTGCTGAAGTACTACTTGGGGCGGCTTCTATACTGGAGGAAATCGACAAAATGGAGATTCCACCCACCGAAAGTCCAATGGCACCGCTGACGATAGAGCGCAATATGAGCAAAGAGACTTATCTGGACAATGTAAAAGCACTAAAGCAGCACATCAGCCGGGGGGATATTTACGAGGTCACCTACTGCCAGGAATTTTTTTCGAATGCAGCCGTAATTGATCCACTTGATACGTTTGAGCGGCTGAACCGCATCTCCCCAACCCCGTTTTCCTGCTTCCTGAAGATTAAAGAACAGTATGTACTTTGTGCGAGTCCCGAGCGATTTCTAGCCAGGCGAAAAAATGTGCTGATTTCACAACCAATAAAGGGGACGTCAGGAAGGAGTACTTCAGCCGCTGAAGATCTACGGCTGAAGACGACACTGAAATACGATCTGAAGGAACAAACGGAAAATGTGATGATTGTTGACCTGGTTAGAAATGACCTTACCAGATGCGCGGTGCCTGGCTCCGTTCGCGTAACAGAGATGTTCGGGGTATACACCTTCCCGCAGGTGCATCAGATGATCTCAACAGTTGAATGTGACATGCGAAGTGACCTCAATGTTATTGATGCGATCAGGAACACCTTTCCTATGGGATCAATGACGGGTGCACCTAAGGTCCGGGCGATGGAGTTGATTAATGAGTACGAGCGCAGCAAACGTGGGGCGTATTCGGGTGCGCTGGGCTATTTCGATCCCAACGGGGACTTTGATCTGAATGTCGTCATTCGTAGTATTTTTTATGATGCAGAACGGGCGCAGCTCTCTTTTCAGGTTGGCGGAGCGATCACACATTCATCAGATGCGGAGAAGGAATATGAAGAGTGCCTGCTTAAGGCATCGGCGATCATAGAAACGATAAAAGGGCCGCAATAGCGGCCCTTTACATGTTTAATTTAACAGTTGTATTTAACTGAACTTTCTTAGTTTATCTTACCTGTTGTAGACTTGAAGTACTTTTGTGCTTCCGGCAAATCCTTTTTAATGTTCGCAATACGCGTTGCATCAGCAGGGTGTGTACTCATCCATTCAGGCGGTTTCTGGGCACTTCCACTTGCGGCAGACATCCGCTGCCAAAAACTGACTGCATTTTCTGGGTTGTAACCAGCCATAGACATGAATATCAAACCAAGATGATCTGCTTCGGACTCCTGCGTTCTGGAGTTCGGCAGCAAGTATCCAGCCTGTGCACCTATACCGTATACCTGGTTGATGACCTGTTGAGTGGCCGCTGACTTGGTACCTGCAGCTGCGCCGATCAGGCTACCAACACCTTCAGCGACTGCTGCCTTTGATGCCCGTTCTGACGAATGTTGTGCGACAGCATGAGCGATTTCATGGCCCATTACTGTAGCAAGGCCAGCATCGTCTTTGGCCACCGGAAGAATCCCGGTGTAAACTGCCACTTTACCACCAGGCATACACCAGGCGTTGATCTCATTACTGTTGATCAGGTTAAACTCCCAGTTGAATCCTTTTATCTGCTCGCCATAGCCATTCGCGTTCATATACTTTGTTACGGCAGCTGCTATCTTTTGCCCAACCTGTCTCACCCTTGCCGCCTCTGCATTGTTCAGCACTTTGGTTCCCGGATCCTTAAGCAGGGCATTGTAACTCTGGGCGGCGGCAGACTGCATCTCTGTCTCACTCACAAAGCTCAGCCGGCTCCGTCCGGATAGCGGCACTGTGGAACATGAATTTGCAGTCAGCAGCATTGCAAGTGCAAGCCCGGTAAGTTGAATTTTTTTCATTAGTTTATAGTATCTGTTGTTAATTGTTCAAGAAAACGAATTCAAGTGCTGGCTAGGCCGTTGGCCTTTCTTTTCGTTTAAACAAATACACTTTAGATTCTTTGCCTTTGAGCAGCCTTTCCAGATTCTTCTGGTGCGTGATGAGAATCAGCACACAGACACACATCCCATACAATACCTCTGATTTAATGGAGGAGTGAAATACGAATATAATGCTCAGTGGGAAGGTGAAACCCGCACAGATCGAAGCAAGAGAAACGTATTTGGTAATCAATAAAACGCTGACAAAAACCAGAACGCAAAGCATAGATGCCGGGAAGTTAACTGCCAAAATCATTCCAAAAAGCGTAGCTACGCCTTTCCCGCCCCTGAAACCTGCAAAAATCGGAAACAAATGGCCCATTACCGCAGTAACACCAAGTGCAAGTTCGTAATTAATAAACTGAGATGAATTGTGTGGTCCGGTGACGGAAAGCCCTATAAAGTAGGCAAGTTTAGTGGCTGTGTATCCTTTGGCAATATCAATCACCATCACTGCGATCCCTGCCTTTTTGCCGAGTACCCGGAATACATTGGTCGCACCTGCGTTGCCACTACCATATTCTCTGACATCGACCCCATAGAATGCGCCGCCCAACCAAACTGCCGTTGGAATAGATCCGCATAAATATGCCAGGATTAACGCTGAAATCGAATAAATAGATATCATTCCTAAAAGGCTTTTAAGCTCAAATCTAAACTTTTCACCGAATGGGTTAATGCGCCCATGGAAACAAAATCCACACCACTAGCTGCATAATCAGCAATATCCGTTTCAAGAATGCCGCCGGATGCTTCTGTAGTAATCTGGTGGTTGATCTTGAGGACAGCTTCTTTTAGATCCACCAGGTTAAAGTTGTCGAGCATGATCCGGTTTACCCGACCAATTGAAAGTACCTGTTCAAGTTCTTCCATATTCCGGACTTCGATCTCAATGTCAAGCTTCTTTCCTGTACGTTCCAGGTAGTCGTTAGCCGCTTTGATGGCATTGACAATGCCGCCGGCATAATCAACATGATTGTCTTTGATCAGAATCATATCATACAGGCCAATACGGTGGTTTACGCCGCCGCCGATCCGTACGGCCCATTTTTCCAGGTACCGTAGTCCAGGGGTTGTCTTTCTGGTATCTAAAACCTGAGTATGGTAAGGCTCCAGGAGTTTTACAATTCTATTGGTTTTCGTTGCAATACCACTCATGCGCTGCATGCAATTCAGAACAAGCCGTTCTGCCAGCAAGATGGAGTGTGTATTTCCTTTGACCACGAGGGCGATGTCTCCAAACTTAACTTCTGCACCATCCGTGATCAGAACTTCAATTTCCAATTTCTCATCCACATGCTGAAAAATAGCTAAGGCAAGGGATACTCCTGCAAGAATACCTTCCTCTTTTACAATGAGTTTGGCTCTTCCCTGCGCATCAGCGGGAATTGTGGAGAGTGAGGTATGATCACCATCGCCCAGATCTTCAGCGATAGCGTTCTTTATAAATTGGTCTATAACTTGTTTATTCAAAATTCGAATTTTTACACAAAAATAGCAATTTTTAGATTATTTATCGGGATCGATGCGCAATTCAGTGATGAGAAACATGCCAGATGTCTTCTTAAAAGTGACCGTAATCCGGAACTTCCCGTTGCGGGTAGCCAAGGAAATTATGCCAATCTGGTAGTTTGGATTGGTATTGATGACATGTACAACGGATGAACTCTGGGGTATATGTTTGGATAAGAAATCCCGTAATATCTGCTCTGCCTGTGCCTTAGAATAGACATCTGCATCATCAGAAATGCTCAGATCAACGCTATTTGCGAAATATTTGGCAACATCCCTTGCATTGCCTCCCCGAAACTGCACGGAAACATCATTTACCAGGTCAGTCTGAATCTGAAGCGGGGATAAGAATCCGCCAACAAATAAGAGGATGGGGAACAACAGTCTGATCATTATAATTTTTCCTAATATAGATTTTTCCCCATAAACTATGCCATTACTGCCGCATAAATTGCAATTATGTTCCTCTCAAAGGCGCCATTAAGCTTATATTTGTTTAAATTCTAAGCCGCTCTTATCAATTTAAAAGACGATAAATGACTAACAAAAAAGTGATGCTCCTTATTCTTGATGGTTGGGGATATGGAAAACAAGATGAATCTGATGCAGCCTATGCTGCCAACACTCCGTTTTTTGATTCTTTATTGAAGAAATACCCCAACTCAAAGCTGGAAGCCAGTGGCGAGGCCGTAGGCCTTCCTGCAGGTCAGATGGGAAACTCAGAAGTGGGACATATGAACTTAGGAGCGGGACGCGTCGTTTACCAGGAGCTCGGAAGAATAAACAAAGCAATTAGCGACAGGTCATTGTTCAGCAATGATACTTTAGTCGCTGCCTTCGAATACGCCAAAAAACACAACAAACCCGTGCATTTCATTGGGCTGTTGTCTGATGGTGGGGTGCACGCACACATCAACCATTTAAAGGCACTTTGTGATGCGGCCAAAGAATATCAGTTAGACGACGTATTTATACATGCCTTTCTGGACGGCAGGGATACCGATCCACAATCCGGACTGGGCTTTGTCAGGGAACTTGATCAGCATCTGCAAACGTCTGCAGGCAAGATTGCGAGTCTAATTGGACGGTATTATGCAATGGACAGAGACTCTAGATGGGAACGCGTGAAGCAAGCATATGATCTGCTTACTGCAGGTGTTGGTACAGCGACCACCGACCCAATCAGCACCATACAGCAGTCCTACCAGGATGGTATTACAGATGAATTCATTAAACCGATCGTGGTGACTCAACCCGATGGCCAGCCAATTGCCACGATACAGGCAGATGACGTAGTCATTTGCTTCAATTACCGGACGGACAGAGGCCGTGAGATCACGTCGGCACTTTGCCAGACGGATTATCCAGAGGCCGGAATGCACAAACTTCCGTTATACTATGTAACCATGACTACCTATGATGAGAGTTTTTCTAACGTAAAGGTTGTTTTCACAAAGGATGACCTAACGGAAACGCTTGGAGAGGTACTGGAGAAAAACCATAAAAATCAGATTCGCATTGCCGAAACAGAGAAATACCCGCACGTGACCTTCTTCTTTTCTGGAGGACGCGAGCAGACCTTTGAAAATGAGAAGCGTATCATGATTCCCTCGCCGAAGGTGGCTACTTACGACTTGCAGCCGGAAATGAGTGCAATGGGCATTACGACTGCTATCTTGGCTGAGATGGAAACAGGATGGGCAGACTTCATTTGCCTGAACTTCGCCAATCCAGATATGGTTGGTCACACCGGCGTATTCAGTGCCGTGGTTAAGGCGGTTGAAACTGCAGACAAATGTGCGGAAATGGTGGTTAATAAAGGTCTGGAAACCGGCTACTCTTTCATTATCCTGGCTGATCATGGAAATTCGGAATACATGATCAACAACGATGGGTCGGTAAACACTGCTCACACCACCAACCTTGTGCCATGTATCCTGGTTGACAACGACTACCACCATATTGCGGATGGCAAACTTGGTGATGTTGCCCCTACCATCCTGAAACTTTTGGGAATTGAGAAGCCAGCAATCATGACCGGAAACGCTCTGATATAATGAGGAAGTACGCTTTGCTTTTCTTGACGGTGGCATTTGCCTGCAACAATCCTGAAAAGGCTGTTGTGCCGGAGAACAGCTATTTTCCGCTAAAAAGTTATTTCCTGAAAGAAGCGGAACGTCTTCAGGGCTTAAATCCTGAAATACAGAAAACAGTAGCCGTAAATGGTAATCCGGAGACGAAGAGATTGAAAATTGCTTCCTGGGAGAAAGAATTATCTTCTTTCATAGATGCAGACATAAACAAGCGCGCCTGGAGCGGTGAGTTTCAAAAACAAGTAAGTGACTCCAGTGAAATCTACTTGTCAACCAATGAAAAGGTTCCGGTTAAAAGTGTTACCATTCAGAAGAAGAACGACAAAATAACAGGCATTGTGATCGTTGTTACAAATAAGAATTACCTCTATACATCTAACGATACGCTATATTATTACCCGGGAAAAGAGTATGGCGTTAAAAAGAGGCAGCAGATAAAGTTGCTGGATGAAAAAAAGTATCAGATTAGTGGGGTTTTCTGATCATCGGCTTCACTGGGCGATTGAAGGTAAATTGCCCGCAGACTGAAAAAAATATATGCATTATTATGAAAAAAGCCGAAGTTTCCTTCGGCTTTTTTATTGTATCTGTCTCTGCAGGTTTACCGGAGAAACTACTTTAAGCTTGCGATTTGTGCTTTCACGTAATCGACCAATGAAATAATGTCTTTTCGTTGCGGCTGCATAACCAATATCTTTTGAAAATCTGAGATCGAGTTGTTAAACAAAGTCGTACAGGTTGCTTTTTGTGCAGCTTTTTTGACCTTATAGGATTTGAATATACCATAATCCTTGTAGGCAAGCGCTCTGTTCTGCAACAGTTGAGCATCTTCCTCACCATTGATTTCCAGTGCTTTGGTGAAATCTTTAATTGCAGAAACGTAGAAGTTCTCCCGCATGGTATTTAAAGATTCTTTCGGATCGTTGGCGATGTTTAGACGCCCCTTGCCTCTATAATAATAAGCGGAGTAGTCGACTGGTTTCAGGGCAATCAGTTTGGTATATGTGGCAATTGAATTCTCGTAATCCGCAACTTGAAAGTAAGCATAACCAAGCAGCTTAAGAACGTTAGCGTTGTTTGGACTCTTAGAATCGGCTTTCTCCAGCTGCTTTACTGCCCCTTTGTAGTCGCCTTTCATCATCGTCTGCATACCAAGGTTGTAGTAACCTCCGCTTTGTGCAAAGCTGGTACTGGAAGAAATAACGAATAATATTACAAATGCTTTTTTAACGTAATTCATTAATTTTTGATAAGGATAAAGATATAAAACTAAGTTTCACTATTGGCAAGTATTATACCAATAAGAGGCAATAATACTGTAAACGTTAATTAAATCAAAATATGATATTGCGGTCGACTTTTTTAAAATCGGACTTTTTAACAGACATCTTTCCCAAATTCTGGTTTTGGCATAAGAGTTGAATTTACGCATGTACACAATATTACCATCATTCTAAACGACACGCTGTCACTTTGTCGTTTTTAAAAAAAGGCTATTAATGAGTATAAAAGATCAATTTGACTTTAGCAATGCAATGCCCATCATAAATGAAGATACCGAGTTTTTCCCCTTAATGTCTCAACAGGATGAAGACGACATGAACGGAGAAGAAACGCCGGAGGTCCTGGCCATTCTGCCATTAAGGAATACTGTTTTATTTCCCGGGGTGGTCATACCGATTACAGTGGGACGCGATAAGTCTATCAAGTTAATAAAAGAAGCATATAAAGGAGATAAAATCATAGGGGTTGTTTCGCAGCGCGATGTGTCCATAGAAGATCCCACTTTTGAACAACTGAATTCGGTTGGAACTGTAGCCCACATCATTAAAATGCTGCAGATGCCCGATGGCAATACAACTGTCATTATCCAGGGTAAACAGCGCTTCAGTTTGATTGAAGAAATTCAATCTGAACCCTATATCAAAGTACGTGTAAAGAAATTTGAGGAGACGAAATATAAGAAAGACAAAGAATTCAAAGCTTTGATCGCTTCTATTAAAGAAATGTCCTCGCAGATCATTCAGCTTTCACCGAACATTCCAAGCGAGGCCGGTCTGGCGTTAAAGAACATTGAGAGTACATCCTTCCTGATCAACTTCATTTCCTCGAACATGAATGCGGATGTCAGCGACAAACAGAAGATGCTGGAGATGGCCAATCTGCGTGACCGTGCTGAAATGGTTATGGAGTTGTTGACACTGGAACTGCAGATGCTGGAATTGAAAAACCAGATTCAATCTAAGGTGCGTACGGATCTGGACAAGCAGCAGCGTGATTACTTCTTGAATCAGCAACTTAAAACCATACAGGAAGAGCTTGGCGGAAATTCTTCCGACCTGGAATATTCTGCATTGGAGACGCGTGGCAAGAAGAAAAAATGGGCCATTCACGTGAAAGAGCACTTCAACAAGGAGCTTGAAAAGCTTGGAAGAATGAACCCTGCTGCTCCGGATTATTCCATCCAGATCAACTATCTGGAACTGTTGCTTGACCTTCCATGGGACGAGTTTACCAAAGACAACTTCGACTTAAAGCGTGCGCAGCGTGTTTTAGACAAAGATCACTTTGGACTGGAGAAAGTAAAACAGCGTATCATTGAATACCTGGCCGTACTGAAACTGAAGCGCAATATGAAAGCGCCGATTATTTGTCTGGTTGGCCCTCCGGGGGTCGGTAAGACATCGCTGGGTAAGTCCATTGCCAAAGCGCTAAACCGTAAATATGTACGGATTGCTTTAGGGGGTATCAGGGATGAAGCGGAGATCAGAGGCCACCGTAAGACATACATTGGTGCAATGCCCGGACGGATCATCCAGTCGCTAAAGAAAGCAGGAGCAGCAAATCCAGTATTTGTGCTTGATGAGATCGATAAAGTAGGTGCAGATTTCCGTGGAGATCCATCTTCCGCTTTGCTGGAGGTTCTTGATCCGGAACAAAACAATGCTTTTAACGACCACTATGTAGAAGCCGACTACGACTTGTCCAATGTCTTATTTATTGCGACCGCCAATTCACTTAGCACCATCCAGCCCGCATTGCTGGACCGGATGGAGATTATTGAAGTAAACGGGTATACAATAGAGGAAAAGATTGAAATCGCCAGAAAATACCTGTTGCCGAAACAAAAAGAACAGCATGGTATAAAAACCAAGGACATTGTTTTGAAGCCGGGTTTAATTGAAAAAGTGATTGAAGATTACACCAGAGAGTCTGGCGTAAGGTCTCTGGACAAAAAGATTGGTGCTTTGGTTCGTGGCGTAGCTACAAAAATTGCCATGGAGGAGGAGTACGACCCTACCTTGAGCAATGACGATGTGGAACGTATATTAGGTGCGCCGATATTCGATAAGGATTTATATGAGGGCAATGAAGTTGCAGGTGTGGTAACCGGACTCGCATGGACTTCTGTAGGTGGCGATATTCTTTTTATCGAAGCAAGTTTAAGCCCTGGCAAAGGAAAATTAACCCTAACAGGTAACCTTGGTGACGTCATGAAGGAGTCAGCAATAATTGCACTGGCTTATTTAAGGGCGCATGCAGATCTTTTTGGTATCGACCACCGTGTATTTGATCAGTGGGATATTCACATCCACGTTCCCGCAGGTGCAACGCCAAAAGATGGCCCTTCAGCTGGTATCACGATGCTGACAGCATTGACATCTTCTTTCACGCAACGTAAAGTGAAGTCTAACCTGGCCATGACCGGTGAGATCACGTTAAGGGGCAAAGTGCTTCCTGTAGGTGGTATTAAAGAAAAGATCCTGGCCGCGAAGCGTGCGAATATTAAGGATATCATTCTTTGTAAATCGAACAGAAAGGACATTTTGGAAATCAAAGAGAGTTATATTAAAGACTTAAATTTCCACTATGTGACAGAAATGCGTGAGGTAATCGAACTTGCACTGATGAAAGATAAGGTTGCAAATCCTCAGGACCTGACGTTCAAGGAAGTGTCGCAAGTATCCTGATTGATAAGAGAATAATTATATATTTGATCCCGGGCCAAACGCCCGGGATTTTTTTTGACCATGACTTTCACAAGATCACTGCTCCTACTTATTATTCCGTTGCTAATTCTCGGAACCGCCAATGCGCAGGAATTTAAACATGAGTTTGGATTTCAGAGTGACAACGACTCTTACCTGGCACAAGGCTCCGACCGGTACTATACCAATGGGCTGTTTATCCACTACAGGACGGCAGCGTCTCAGCAGACTTTGAAGGAAGGTCTGGAAAAGAAAATTTATGAATTTTCTGCGGGTCAGAAAATTTTCAATCCACAATCCGGCTTTGCGCCTGATCCGGCGACACATGAACGCCCGTTTGCAGGCTACCTGTATGTTGGCGGGGCAATTAACTGGTTCCGCACAGATGAAAGTGCATGGAAAGCAGGTGTTGAAATCGGAACGACCGGCCCGAACGCCCTGGCAGAAGACGGCCAAAAGCTGTTGCACAACACAATCGGTTTCTACACCCTTGCCGGCTGGGAATACCAGATAAAAAATGAGCTTACGGCAACGCTTGCTGTTCAGTACCGGAGGTTGCTTTATCGGCCTGAGAACAAGGCCACAGACTTCAGCTTTGAAGGATATGTGAATGCAGGAAATGTATTCAGCGGACTTGGTGCGGGGATTCTCTTTCGCGCAGGGCGCATCAACCAACTGTTTAATTCCGGGTACACGAATGCGGTTATCCGCAACAATCCCAAAACGAAGGCCTTGGTGCAAAGGGAATTCTTTTTTTATGCGAAGCCGCAGTTAAACGTAGTGGCCTATGATGCGACCATTCAGGGAAGCATGTTCAACGACAATAGCCCGGTAACGTTTGATGCCAGGCCTGTTGTATTTGCACAGCAGTTGGGACTCAACTACAGTTCACAACGATTCACATTTGATTTCGGTATGGTGTTCAAGACAAAGGAAGTTAGGAGCAGTGCCCGCGCACACCAATATGGATCTATAAGCATGTACTACCGCTTCAATTAGTAGTGCCTCACTCCCACTGCGGCCTTTTCCGCAGTTCCTTTTTAAAGGCTGTAGATTGTTTAGCGATCGCTCTTTTCTTTAGTACAGACCTGGGTATTTTGGTCGGCTTTCGGGTTTTCGCGACATGAAGTGCCACTGAAAGCAAGTTTAAGAGCTTAACGACAGCCGTTTCTTTATTTGCCAGCTGACTGCGTTCGTCCTGGGCAATGATGTGAAGGTTCCCTTCCTGATCCAGCCGGTGTACTAACCTCTCCTGCAGCAATTGCTTCTGCGCATCAGAAAAGAAAGGCGCCGTGCAGATATTCAGGATCAGCTCTACCTTACTGGATACTTTATTTACATGCTGACCGCCCTTGCCTCCACTTCTGGATGTTCTAAATGTAACCGCCTTTAGTATTTCTGTTTTTAGTGGTATCATATATATTTAAATTGTGCAACGCTTAAGCTGCTCGCTGCGAGCAGACTATATCTTCTGTTGAGCAAGCATAGGATTCTAACCTTGGAAAGGTATTAAAGTTTAGGGAACATATTAGGTGAAATTGGGTAAAATACTAACTTTGCAGGAATGAGAAAGAACATTGTAGTAGCCATAGATGGATATTCATCATGTGGAAAAAGCACCTTGGCGAAAGCATTGGCAAAGAAACTAGGCTTCATTTACATCGACAGCGGTGCCATGTACAGAGCCGTGACCTTATACTTCTTACGCAACGACGTTAAAATCGATGATGCTGCAGCTGTAAAGGAAGCACTTGAACACATTGAGTTGAACTTCCATGCACGCGACTACATGTCTCATATTACCTTAAACGGCGAAGAAGTTTCTGAAGAAATCAGGCAGATGCCGGTTTCAGAATATGTAAGCGAAGTTTCTGCTAATAAGCAGGTGCGCGTTGAGATGGTAAAACAGCAGCAGCGGATGGGAAAATCAAAGAACCTCGTCATGGACGGCCGCGATATTGGTACTGCCGTTTTCGAGGATGCACAAGTGAAGTTCTTCATGACGGCTGACCCGAACATCCGGGCGGAGCGCAGGTTTAATGAGCTAAAAAGTAAAGGGGATACGACAACCACCCTTGAAGAAGTGTTTGAAAATCTTGCCCACCGTGATTATGCCGATACCACCCGCAAAGAGAGTCCGCTGGTCCGTGCCGAAGATGCGATAATCCTGGACAACACGGAACTGTCGGAACAAGAACAGCTTGATTTTGCTTTAGAGAAAGTGGAACCATTCTTGATTATGCATTCCTAGTCTGCAGAAGCATTGCTGCCTGATGTTTGATTCGGGTGTGGAAGAGCTTCTCGTGCTGGTCTTGAGTAAATGGCGACGGCTCCTAATCAACGCCTCCGTATCTATGTAATTTAAACACGTTATTTATCCGGAAGTTAGCTATGCTTTAACGCACAATTAAAATCTTATACGTGAATAATGGAACAGTATCGACGTAAAACCCGCGTTTAACGCGTGATTTTAGGTGGCAAATGCTTCAAAATCAATAAGATTATTAAATTTTCTTTTCTTTAAAAATATAAATTCCTACATTTGTTGTCCCTAGCGGGGAAAAGGAGATTAAATTTTTAATGGCAAAAAAACAAGTAGCAGAAAAAGAACTAGAGGCTAAAAAAGCCGAATTGCAAGGTGCAGACGCTCGTCTGACCGAGAAAGAAACCGTTGAATCAGAAGCTGATACAATGTCGATCGAAGCGATCAAATCATCATTAGCAACTCCAGATCAGGATTTTGACTGGGATGCAGACGACAAAGCTTTCGGAAATTACAGTGACGATGACCGTAAAAAGTTTGAAAACATGTATACCGATACTTTCAATCAAATCAATCAAGGTGAAATCATTAGCGGTATTGTTGTTTCAATCAACAACAAAGACGTGGTATTGAACGTAGGATTTAAATCTGACGGATTGGTATCTACATCTGAATTCCGTGATACACCGGATTTAAAAATTGGCGATACAGTTGACGTTTTCGTGGAAGCACCTGAAGATGCGAACGGCCAGTTAATCTTATCTCGTAAGAGAGCTAAAACCCAAAGATCATGGGAGTCTATTAATGAGGCTCTTGAAAATGACCGCATCATCAATGGTTTTGTAAAAAGCCGTACTAAAGGTGGTTTAATCGTTGACATCATGGGTGTCGAAGCGTTCTTACCTGGTTCTCAAATTGACATTAAACCTATCCGCGATTACGATATTTATGTGGGTAAAACTATGGAATTCAAAGTTGTCAAAATCAACCATGAATTTAAAAACGTAGTAGTATCACACAAAATCTTAATTGAAGACGATTTAGAAAGTCAAAAAGTTGAAATCGTTTCTAAACTTGAAAAAGGTCAGGTATTGGAAGGAACTGTTAAAAACATTACAGATTTCGGTGTGTTCATCGATTTAGGTGGTGTTGATGGTCTACTTCACATTACTGATATTTCTTGGGGCCGCATAGAGCATCCGAAAGAAGTATTGAGCTTAGACGAGAAAATCAACGTTGTTGTTCTTGACTTCGATGATGAGAAAAAACGTATTGCATTAGGCTTAAAACAATTAACTCCTCACCCTTGGGAAAGCTTAGATCCTAACTTAACTGTTGGTTCTAAAGTTAAAGGTAAAATTGTTACTGTTGCTGATTACGGTGCTTTCCTTGAAATTATTCCAGGTGTTGAAGGTTTGATTCACGTTTCAGAAATGTCGTGGTCACAAAACCTACGCAGCCCTCAGGAATTCTTGAAAGTTGGTGATGAGATCGAAGCTGAAGTTCTTACTTTAGATCGTGACGAGCGCAAAATGAGCTTAGGTATCAAGCAATTGACTCAAGATCCTTGGCAAAATGTTGCAGAAAGATATCCTATCGGAAGCAAACATACTGCAGTAGTTAAAAACATGACCAACTTCGGTGTATTTGTTGAGATCGAAGAAGGTATCGATGGTCTTATCCATATATCTGATCTTTCATGGTCTAAAAAAGTTAACCACCCTAATGAATTTACTAAGGTTGGTGATACTTTAGACGTTGTTGTTCTTGAATTAGATGTTGAGAACCGTAAATTGAGCCTAGGTCACAAACAACTTGAAGAAAATCCTTGGGATACATTTGAAACTATCTTCACGTTAGATTCAGTTCACCAGGGAACAGTTGTTAAAGTAACTGATAAAGGTGCTGTTATCGCTTTACCATATGGTGTAGAAGGATTCGTTCCAACTAAACACATGGCTAAAGAAGACGGAACTACAATCAAAGCGGAAGAAACCAATGATTTCAAAATCATTGAGTTTAACAAAGATGCAAAACGTATCGTTGTATCTCACGCCCGTATCTGGGAAGAGGCTAAAGCGGAGCAAGTAGCAGAAGAAAGAGCTTCTAAGAAAAAAGAAGCAAAAGCTTCCAATACGGCAGTGAAGAAAGTTAAAGATTCTGTTGAGAAATCAACATTAGGAGATTTAGACGTGTTGGCTCAATTGAAAGAGCAAATGGAAGGTGAAGAGAATAAAAATAAATCGAAATAATATTCTTTAAATAAGTTAAAGGGCATCTCCGTTTGGAGATGCCCTTTTTTGGTTTAATGAGGTTCCCGGATTCTTCAGTTGGAGGTTTATTTGTTATCTTGTAGAAGGCAACCGAGGCTTAAAGTCATTAATAATGCAGACTCAGGTAGTACGTGCAGGATCGCCCTGTGTATTTAGGGGAACTCCAGATGGCTTCGAGATATAGCCGTGGTCAGTACAGTTTAGGTTTTCAGATTAAACAACTAGTGCTATGAGATATGAAAAGAAGCAAATAGGATGGCTTGCAGTGATTGTATTCTCTATAATTATATTAAATATCACTGTTGCCTATCTAAAACAAACTGGAAGTAATCCGCTGCCTTTAAATGCCTTCATTATTCTCCTGGTAATATTCTCAACAGCTCTTCTAATATTTTTTAGATTGAAGATAAAAGTAGACGATCATGGGATACACCTTATTTACGGAATTGGTTTGGTCCATATCAACATAAATCCAGAGAATGTATTTGATGCTCGAATAGTAAAGTCTCCCTGGTATTATGGTTTGGGTATTAGGTACGCTAAAAGAGGTATGCTGTACAACATTCAGGGGTTAACAGCAGTTCGGCTAACCTATTTTGAGGGTAAACCTAAAACAGTGACAATCGGAAGCAATGATCCCGAAAACCTGAAGAAAGTTCTTGAAGACAAGTACGGACTGGTAGATTAACGTAAATTCGGACTGCTGGAGGGTGTTTCACAAACTGTGTCAATAGTGTAACTTTAAACTATCGACATGAACATGGCAACACAAGAAGATTTTGATTTCGAAAGCTTCAAAAAGGAAGCTATAGCTGGCTTATATGCCGGCAAGAAAATGACCGGCACGGATGGGGTACTAGCCCCGATGATGAAACACTTTCTTGAATCAATGATGACCGGAGAACTGGAGCACCACATTTCAGAGAGTAAGCTCGCCGGTCAGCCCAATCGTAAAAACGGTAAAAGTAAGAAGACAGTGCGCAGCTTAAGTTCCGGAGAGTTTGAATTGGAAACTGGTCGTGACCGGCTCAGCACTTTTGAGCCTAAAGTTGTTCCCAAACGCCAGCTGATCATCACAGAGGAACTGGAAGGCAACATCCTCTCGATGTATGCCATGGGCATGAGCACGCGTGCTATGCGTGATTATATCCAAGAAATGTATGCCATGGATATTTCTGCAGCTGAGATCTCACGAATTACCGACAGTGTGCTTCCAGCGGTGCAAGAATGGCGCAATCGTCCGCTAGAAGCGGTTTACCCGTTTGTGTTCCTGGATTGTATGTTTTTTAAAGTCAGGGTAAACGGAGTGGTGGAAACGCGTGCGATCTACAATATACTGGGTGTGGATATTGAAGGCAAAAAAGATGTCCTAGGCCTGTATACGGCTGAAAGTGAAGGTGCCAAATTCTGGCTTTCGGTGTTAACTGATCTAAAAACCCGGGGCGTGGAAGATATACTGATCGCGTGCATCGATGGCCTAAAGGGCTTTCCTGAGGCAGTAGAGGCTATTTTTCCAAAAACCAGGGTGCAGCTATGCATTGTTCACCAGATCCGCTCTTCGATGCGTTATGTTCCTGAAAAAGATAAAAAGGCGGTTATGGCCGACATGAAACCGATCTACCAGTCGGGTAACGAACAGCAAGGCTATGAACGGTTGCTGGAGTTTGAAGAAAAATGGGGTAAGAAATATCCGCTGAGTTGTAAGTCCTGGCTGGATAACTGGGTGAACCTTTCTGCATTCTTTGAATTCGACGCGGGGATCCGCAAGATTATTTACACCACCAACCCAATTGAGGGTGTCCACCGTCAAATCCGTAAAATAACCAAGACCAAAGGTGCGTTTTCTTCAGAACAGGCACTGATGAAGCTCATGTACCTGGTCATCAAAAACATCAGTAAAAAATGGACAATGCCAATCCACAATTGGGGCCTGGCATTTTCACAACTTTACATTAAATTTGGTGACAGAATACTTACGGAGAATAGAGGTTTCTGAGAGGCGTTAATTTTTAAAAGTGACACGAACTATGTTAATATGCAAGAGGATGTTCAGATATTTTTC
>JAZQRI010000093.1:0-13766 GCA_045629455.1 Pedobacter sp.
GGCGAGCTTCGCAGCCTGTGGCCTTACGAACGCGGCCTCAGCGTATATTGCTAATGCCCCTGATGCCAAACTTCCGGGTTCCGTAGAGGGGAACATCCGTACGATCATTACGCAAAAATACTATGCGATGTGCGGGTTCCAGGGGTTCGAAGCCTGGACCGAATGGAGAAGGACAGACTATCCGACTTTTTTAGTGCAATCTGCGGCATCAATTATTGGTTCGGGCAGAATGCCACTCCGGATGTTGTATCCAAATACTGAAGTAACGACGAATCTAAATTATCCCGGAACCATTCCGGTGTATGAGCCGGTTTGGTGGGATAAATAGATTTTGACTTCGGAAGTACGTGTTGCATCAATATTTTTGCCGGAATTTGCTTCCCGAATTTTATTTTTAAAAATGTTGTTTTTAGTTAGTTAAAATACCGTATGTAGGCGCAAAAGCTGCGTATTTTAATCGAATCTGCGGTGCATAAATGGTGCCGAAATGAGGTTTTGTGTTAAATAATGTTAAATAATACTTGCGGGCTCCCATATTAACCTATATATTAGGGGATTATTAACTAACTAAAAACAATTTATGAAAAAACTACTACAAAGTTTGTTCGTATTCTTGTTCATTGCGGTCTCTGCATTTGCTCAAGAACGGACGATTACTGGTACAGTTACAGGACAAGAGGACGGCTTGCCGTTACCGGGTGTTTCTGTCAGACTTCAAGGTACTACTACCGGAACGAGCACCGGTGCAGATGGTAAATTTCTATTAAGAGTTTCTGGCAACGCAACAGCGTTGGAATTTTCTTCTTTGGGATTTGTTTCTCAAACAAGATCAATTGGTTCATCTAACGTGGTAAACGTTGTGTTGGCCAATGACGCTCAGGCATTATCTGAAGTTGTTGTTACGGCTTTGGGTATTCGTCGTAACAAAAATGAGTTGCCTTATGCTGCTCAGGAAGTTAAGGCTGAAGATCTTACCCGTACAAGGGATGTTAACTTTGTTAACGGACTATCTGGTAAGGTTGCCGGTTTGAACATTACGCAATCCAATACAATGGGTGGATCTACCAACGTTGTAATGCGTGGTTACAAATCGCTAACTGGAAGCAACCAGGCCTTGTTTGTTATCGATGGTATTCCAATCAGTAATGCAAACACGAACAGTACTGACCAAACAAGTGGTCGCGGTGGATTTGACTACGGTAGTGCATCTGCAGACGTTAACCCGGATGATATTGAGTCCGTGAACGTTTTGAAAGGTGCAGCTGCAACTGCATTGTACGGATCAAGAGCTGCAAATGGTGTAATTATGATTACAACCAAAAAAGGGAAAAAGAATTCCCTGGGTATCACCGTTAACACTGGTGTTCAATTTGGTAACATCGACAAGAAAACCTTTGCTAAATATCAGAATGAGTACGGTGCAGGTTATGTTAACCAGTACTCTACAGATGGTAATGGCAATCCTGCCGGTTACGCGTCACCTGATGGAAATTTCTGGTACAATGATGTATTTGGAAAAGGAAGAAGCTTAGTTACGCCTTTTACTGAAGATGCATCTTATGGTGCTGCATTCAACCCAAACACATTGGTTTATCAATGGGATGCATTTGATCCTTCATCTCCTACTTACGGACAAGCTACACCTTGGGTTGCTGCAAAAAATGGTCCTGAATCATTCTTCAAGACCAGCGTTAACTCTTCGCACAGTGTAAACTTAACCGGTGGTGGTGAAAGCACAACTTTCAAATTCGGCTACTTAAGAAATGATGAGACCGGAATCTTGCCGAACAGTAAGATCACTAAAAATGTTTTCAACTTTTCAGGTAGTCATGATATCACAAAGAATGTTACGCTAAGTGCTTCTGCCAACTATTCAGGTATTAAAGGTCTTGGACGTTATGGAACTGGTTACAGCGGTGATAACCCGAATCAGCAGTTCAGACAATGGTGGCAAACCAATGTTGACTTGAAAGAGCAGGAAGCAGCATTCAACAGAGAAGGTAAAAATGCAACCTGGAACTGGTCTGACGTTACGGCTACAAAACCAATCTATTCCAACAATCCATACTGGATGCGTTACAACAACATTGAGAACGACAGCAGAGATAGATATTTTGGTAATGTGGCTTTAACATGGAAACCATTAGAGTGGTTAGATGTTATGGGTCGCGTAACTTACGATGGATCTAATGAGATGCAGGAAGAACGTATCGCTGTAGGTGGTGCTGATGTAGCTGAATACTTCAGATACAACAGATCGTATTCTGAGACCAACTATGATTTGATCGTTAACTTCAATAAGAACATCACTGAAGACCTTACTTTCCGTGGTTTATTGGGATCTAACCTAAGAAGACAAACCCTGAGCTCTATTTCTGCCAGAACCAACGGTGGCTTGGTTGTTCCAGGATTGTATTCTTTGTCCAATTCGGCAAACCTGATACAAGCGCCAATTGAACTATCGCAGCCTGTTGCGGTTGACGGATATTTTGCAAGTGCAACTTTTGGCTATAAAGAATTGTTATTTTTAGACGGAACGATCCGTCGTGACCAGTCGACAACTTTACCAATCAACAACAACACGTACTGGTATCCTTCAGTTGCGGGTAGTTTTGTATTCTCCAACTTGATGAAAGAATCGAACTGGTTAAGTTATGGTAAAGCACGCTTGAACTATGCAGAGGTTGGTGCCGATGCAGCTGCTTTAAGCTTATACGATGTATACACCATCAACCCGATCTTCAGCGGAAATCTATTGACTTCCCTACCGACAAGCAAGCAAAATGCAAACTTACTTCCTGAGCGTACAAAAAGTTTGGAAGCAGGTATCGAAGCGAATTTCTTTAAAGCAAGATTTGGATTTGATGCAACATACTACCGTTCAAATTCTGTAAACCAGATTATGGCGGTTGACGTATCTACAACTACTGGTTTTGGTAAAAAATTCGTAAACGCGGGTACTGTTAGAAATGAAGGTGTGGAGATCTCTGCATTTGTTGTTCCGGTTAGAACGACAGACTTTACCTGGACGATGAATGTAAACTTCGCCAGAAACAGAAACAAAGTTATTGATCTATATGAAGGAACAGAGAACTTACAACTGGCTTCATTCCAGGGTGGGGTAACTTTGAATGCAACTAAAGGTCAGCCTTTCGGTACTTTGAGAGGAAGAGGATTTGTTTACAAAGACGGACAAAAAGTTGTTGATGAAAATGGATACTATGAGTTTGGCCCGGCTAACCAAGTGATTGGTGATGTAAATGCCAAATGGACCGGAGGTCTTCAAAATAGTTTCAAATACAAAGATTTTGGATTGAGTTTCTTAATTGATGTTAAAAAAGGTGGAAGTGTTTTCTCTCTTGATCAATATTACGGACAAGCAACTGGATTGTATCCAGAAAGTGCTGGTCTGAATGATCTTGGAAATTCAAAAAGACTTCCTATTTCTTTAGGTGGTGGTGTGATCCTTCCAGGTGTAAATGCTGATGGTACTCCAAACACAACCAGAGTTGAGAATTATGACAACAGTGTAACACCTTATGGTTATGCAAACAACCCTCAGGAAGCATTCGTTTATGATGCAAGCTTTGTAAAATTACGTGAGGCAGCTTTGACCTACTCTATTCCACAACGTTATTTAGGTGGTAAAGCAGTTAAAGGTATTGATGTATCTCTTGTAGGACGTAACTTATGGTTGATCCATGGAAATGTTCCTTATGCTGATCCTGAAGCGGGCTTAAGTTCTGGTAACAATTCATTGGGTTATCAAAGTGGAGCTTATCCAGCGGTAAGAACATTCGGATTCAATTTAAAGTTTAGATTCTAATCCAATTAAATCAAAAGACATTATGAAAAAACTATTAATATTTATTTTGCCGGTGATGCTTTTGGCATCCTGTGCCAAAAATCTCGATGAATACAACATTGATACAAAGAAGCCATCAACGGTTGCTGCGGGATCATTGTTCTCAAATTCATTGAAACAAATTACAGATATCCAGGCGAGTGCAAGTGTAAACAATAACAACTTCAGGTTCTGGGTACAGCAATGGGCTGCGACCACCTATCAGGATGAGCCTAGATACAACATCACTTCCAGGGACATTCCTTTGGCTTACTGGACGCCAATGTACCGTGAGGTATTGCAGGATCTTAAAGAAAGCAAAAGGCTTACAGAAGCTGAAGCTGGTTTAAATCCGGAAGTTAAAAACAACCGTTTGGCATTAACTGAGATCGTATCCGTATATACGTGGTCTGTATTGGTTAATACCTGGGGTAATGTTCCTTATTTCGAAGCGCTTAATCCTGAAATCAATCAACCAAAATATGATGACGCAGCGGCTATTTACGCTGACTTATTCAAACGTTTGGATGCAGCAATCGGACAGCTTACTGCTGGTAGCGCCAACTTTGGAAGTGCAGATTTATTGTACAAAGGCAACAGTGCAGCATGGTTGAAGTTTGCACACAGTTTGAAAATGAAGCTTGCGATCACGCTTGCTGATGTTGATCAAGCTGCTTCACAAGCTGCAATTCAGGCTTCAGCTGACAAAGGATTCACAAGCAATGCAGACAATGCTGCATTCAAGTACCTGAACTCGACGCCTAACAATAACCCGATCTCAAATAGCTTGAATTCAATCTATACTGCGAGACAGGATTATGTTGCCGGAAAAACTCTTGTTGACAAGCTGAATACCCTTAATGATCCAAGAAGACCATTCTACTTTACCACCGTTGGCGGTACATACATTGGTGGTCTTCAAGGTGTGAACAATTCATTTGCTGATCTTTCACATGCTAGTGATAAGGTTATTGCTCCTGATTTCGAAGCATTATTAATGGACTATTCTGAAGTTGAATTTATCCTTGCAGAAGCTGCTGCGAGATGGGGAATTGCTGGAACTCCAGCAGATCACTACAACAAAGCGATCACTGCTTCCATTACTTATTGGGGTGGAACTGCTGCTCAGGCAACTGCTTATCTGGCTCAGCCAGCAGTAGCATACGCATCTGCTGCAGGTGACTACAAACAAAAAATTGGTGAGCAAAAATACTTTGCACTTTACAACCGTGGAAACGATGCATGGACGGAGTGGAGACGTTTAGACTATCCAAAACTTCAGCCAGCAAACCAGGCTTTAAGTGTAATACCATTGCGTTTAACTTATGTTACCAGTGAGCGTACTTTAAACAGAGTTAATACCGAAGCTGCTGCGGCTGCAATCGGTGGTGATGAAGTTGGTACTAAATTGTTCTGGGATAAGTTTTAACTAAATCCTTAATCTAAAAAAGGCTACCTGTACAGGGTAGCCTTTTTTTTTTGGATATAAATGTCGTTTGTCCGGGTAAAATACTTGTTCATTTTGCTGTATTTGAGTATACTTACGGTGAAATTTAGCGCTCCATATGATTAGACGTTTACCCAGACTACTCGGACTTTTATCTATCGGCCTTTCGATTGTTCAAACAGCCTTCGGGCAGCAATCGAACATGAACGTAATTGCGACGCCAGATACGGGTAATTATATGCGGAGGGTATTTGAATTCAACTTAGCGGAACAGTCCAGACTGTACAATGGAACTGAATACCAGTTCTATAATCCAAATATTGAAGGCTCTGCGTATATGAACGACGCTAAGTTTTTCGACAAGGGATCTGTGGTCTATGATGGAGTTCAGTTTGATGATGTGCCGCTGATGTACGACTTACATACAGATCAGGTCATTTCCTTACTATATGACCAATACAATAAGTTCAGGCTTGTTGAGGATAAAGTAGGTCAGTTCGACCTTTACAATCATCATTTCATTCGGATATCTATTGATTCAGCCGATCGTTCTGTCCCGCTCCGTACTGGTTTTTACGATGAAATATACGCTGGAAAAATTAGCCTGGTTGTAAAAAGGACTAAAGAGTTGAAGGAGACATCCGGTGCCAGGGACCTTAAGAAATACTTCCTTGCTAAAAATACCTATTTCTTGAAGAAGGAGGGTCAATATATGAACGTGAATAGCGAACGGTCCTTTATAAATGCGCTTGGCGACAAAAAGAAGGAGCTGCAGCGGCTCATGAAAGAAAATAAACTTAACTATCGTAAGGATCCGGAGCATGCAATGGTTATGCTGGCCACTTATTACGACCGACTATCCAATTAACATGCGATTGATCTCTCTTCTTCTTATGCTGCTTTTGCTGCAGGTTTTTTATGGACATGCGCAAAGTACTGATCCTGACCGGCAACTCATCGATGTAGACTTCAGATCTGCTGGCATATCCAACTTTGTTCATGAACTGGAATCAAAGGCTAAGGTCAAGTTTTATTATGACCCTGCCGCTCTCGATAGCATTCGAATCACCTTAAAAGCAAGCGGGAAACCGTTGACTTTTATTCTTGAGAACGCATTTGAAGCGACGGACTACACGTTCAGCATAAGCCATAACGGCGAGGTCTTTTTAACCAGGCAACGGAAGATCATCACCGATCTCGCAGCTGGGTTTTCAGGTAAGTCTTCGCGTACCGAAAGTGGGAAACCGCTTACCGGCTTGCCTGATTATTTTACAGATGAACCCGACAGGCGCATTCCGAAAGCAACGATTGAAAACAAGGTCTATCAGGTTGGGACGAAATCCAATTCCGGCTCCGGCACGGTGACCATTGCCGGTTATCTCCGGGACATTAAAAGCGGTGAGCCGGTAGTGGGTGCCAGTATTTACGATGTGGAATCGAAGATCGGCGTGGCCTCAGACAAGTTCGGTTTCTATTCTCTCAGTTTGCCCAAAGGAAAGCACACGTTGTTAATTAAAGCTGCAAACATCCGGGATACCCGTAGACAGGTGATGCTGGCTGGTGATGGAAAATTGAATATCGAATTGCAGGAAGAGGTCTTTTCGTTGAAAGAGGTAAACATATCCTCAGAGAAGGTTGCCAACGTAAATCGTCTGGAAATGGGCGTAAATAAAATAGACATTCGCAGTATAAAGCAGGTTCCTACCGCTTTTGGTGAGGCAGATATCCTAAGGGTTGTTCTTACATTGCCGGGCGTACAATCGGTGGGGGAAGCGACTACAGGTTTCAACGTTCGAGGTGGCTCGGCTGACCAGAACCTGATCCTTTTAGACGATGCAACAATTTACAACCCTTCGCATTTTTTCGGGTTCTTCTCGGCCTTCAATCCGGATCTCGTTAAAGATGTTCAATTGTACAAAAGCAGTATTCCAGAGCGATTCGGCGGCAGGCTTTCTTCCGTTCTGGAAGTCAGCAACCGGGAAGGGAATAAAAAGAAGTTTGCCGGAACCGCGGGAATTGGTCTGGTGACAAGCCGGTTCAATATCGAGGGGCCAATTGATAGCAACAAGACTTCGTTCATATTCGGTGGCCGTACGACCTATTCCAATTGGTTGCTTGATCTTTTACCGGAGGACTACAAAAATAGTAAAGCATCCTTTACCGATCTAAATTTGGGTATCAGTCATCAAATCAATGATAAAAACAATATTTACCTGTCCGGTTATTTTAGTTCAGATAAGTTCAAGCTGAACAGCGATACCACCTACGGATACAGCAATCGAAATGCTTCCATCAAATGGAAGCACAATTTTAACAATAAGCTCGTTGGCGTATTCGGCGTAGGCGTCGACAATTACAAGTACGATATCGAAAGTACGGCCAATCCGGTAAATGCATACAAGTTAAACTTTGCCATAAACCAGGTAAATCTAAAAACGGACTTTAATTACTATCTAAACAGAAATCATACGATCAACTTCGGCTTGTCGAGCATTTACTACAAGCTTCAGCCAGGTGATTTCCAACCTGTAGGAGAAGCTTCTTTGATTGCGCCAGATGTTGTTCCTAGTGAAAAGGCGCTGGAAAGTGCGCTGTATCTTGGTGATAAATTCGATGTAAATGATGATTTCTCTGTGAGCGCAGGTTTGAGATATTCATTGTACAACTATCTTGGTCCGCAAGAAGTGAACAACTATGCAGCCGGCTTGCCCAGGACTCCTTTCAATGTAGTTAGTAGTACCCAGTATGGAAATAATGAGGTCATTAACACGTATCATGCGCCTGAAGTTAGGCTATCCGCCAGATACAATCTATCAGATAATCTATCCGTCAAGGCGGCTTATAACACCTTAAGACAATATATCCATTTGTTGTCCAATACGACGGCAATTGCACCTACTGACGTATGGAAATTAAGCGATCCCAACATTAAGCCACAAAGGGGAAATCAGGTTTCTCTTGGAATTTACAAGAACTTTAAAGCCAATACCATTGAAACTTCGGTTGAGGTGTACTACAAAAAGCTGCGCGACTATCTTGACTACAAAAGTGGCGCGACACTATTGTTAAATCAGAACATAGAGACTGATGTTGTGAATACTGCAGGAAAGGCTTATGGAGTCGAATTTTTCGTAAGAAAAAATGCCGGAAAGCTCAATGGCTGGATGAGTTACGCCTACTCCCGTACTTTCCTGAAGTTCAATGATCCAACAGTTGGTGAGCCGATCAACGGTGGAAATCAATATCCAGCCAACTATGATAAGCCCCATGCCGTGAATTTTACGGGGAATTACCGCTTCTCCCACCGGTTTAGCCTGTCTATGAACATGACCTACAGCACGGGACGTCCAATTACCCTTCCAATTGCGAAGTATGAATATGATGGAGGCGAACGTGTTTACTATTCTGACCGGAATGCCTATCGAATTCCTGATTATTTCCGCACGGACTTCTCGGTGAACATAGATGGGAACCACAAAGTTCATCAGCTTACGCACAACTCCTGGACAATTGGTGTCTATAACGTTACAGGAAGACAGAATGCCTACTCTGCTTTCTTTAAACAAGAAAGCGGCGCAATTAATGGATATAAGCTATCCATTTTTGCATCCGCAATTCCTTTTGTGAACTACAATATTAGATTTTAAAGATGACTAAACTTAGGATATTATACTTGCTTGTTTCTGTAGTAACTCTTGCAGGTTGCCGAAAGCCCTATCAGCCGCCTGTGACTACCATTAACAGTAACATTCTGGTGGTGGAGGGCATGATTAACCTCACAGATTCCAGCTTTATCCGCTTGAGCCGGACGGTGCTGCTTACGAACGGAATCGGATCGAAGGAAGAAACCGGAGCAACACTGGCCATAGAGAGCGATGGAAACCAAAGTTATCCTTTGCAGGAGCAAAAGGCAGGCGAATATGCGGCGCCTGCTCTGAACCTGACCAGTGCGGCTAAATACCGGTTAAAAATTAAAACAAGAGACGGTTCTACCTATTTATCTGATTTCGTTGAAGCAAAGGTAACTCCCGTGATAGATAGTGTCGGCTTCGAAGTGAGGGATAAGGGTGTGCAGGTGTATACAAATGCCCATGATGATCAGAATAAAACGATCTATTACCGATGGGACTACGAGGAGACCTGGCAATTCCAGGCATTGTACAAATCTGATTTTATTTCCGACGGAGAAGAAGTAATGCCCCGTAACTACAAAACAGATGATATTTTTACCTGTTGGGGAGAAAGCAAGTCGAGCACCATCGTTTTAGGTTCTTCCGTGAAGTTGGCGAAAGATGTGATCAATCAGAATCCACTGACATTTATTCCGTCCGATTCAGAGAAGATCAGTATGAAATACAGCACGCTTGTTAAACAATATGCACTGACGAAAGAAGCATTTGCTTTCTGGGAAAACATGAAGAAGAATACAGAAAGCCTTGGATCTATCTTTGATGCGCAACCTTCTCAGCTGACCGGGAATATTCATAACGTAGATAAGCCTGAAGAGCCCGTGATCGGCTACATTAGTGCCGGGACGGTGTCCCAGAAGCGCGTATTCATTGGTAGAGAGAAACTGCCGGACTGGAAGACGAAGTACCCATTTGAATGTGGCCCTCCTGACAGTGTCTGGATTGTTGAACCTGTCACCGGAAGGAGACTGGAAGATCTATTCTTCGACACCTTTAAATCCATTCCGCTTTCTCCAATCTACATAGGCGGCAGGCTGCTCGGACACCTAGGAGCAACGAAGGAATGCGCAGACTGTACAATCCGAGGAACAAACAAAAGGCCTGCCTTCTGGCAATAATTGAATTTTATGATTAAGAACGTATATAGATTCTTCATAGTTTGTTTCCTGATCGGTGCCAGTACGCTCGTGGCGAACGCACAGGTGCTATCCAGTTTACAGGCGCACTTTAAAAATGAGCAGCAACGATCTTTCCATGAAAAGCTGTTCGTCCATACGGATAAGGATGTTTACCTCACCGGTGAGCTGTTGTGGTTCAAAATATACTACAACACGGCTGCGAAGGGTTTGGCTAAAGCTAGCAGCAAGGTAGCCTATGTTGATGTGCTGGATAAAAGCAACAACCCATTATTGCAGGCGAAGATTTCGCTGGATGGAAAAGGTGGAAACGGATCCTTTTACATCCCGGTTTCTGCCCTGAACGGAACGTACACACTACGGGCGTATACGAACTGGATGAAGAATGCAGGCGTAGCGTTTCTGTTTGAAAAGCAGATATCGATTATCAATCCCCTGCTTGAACCCAGCCGATCGGCGGTGTTAAAACGTGAATATGACCTTCGCTTTTTCCCGGAAGGTGGTGACCTGGTTGAAGGTATCCGCAGTAAAGTTGCCTTTAAGGCTACGGCCAGTACAGGAACGGGTGCTGTTGTAAAAGGAAGTGTGGTTAACCAGCGAAACGAAACGGTGGCTGAATTTCAGACACAAAAGCATGGTATTGGTCAATTCAGCTTTACACCTGTCGCTGGCGACAGCTATAAGGCTGTGGCGACTTCTCCGGAAAAGGACGTCATCATTAGCGAACTTCCGGAGATCAGGAAGCAAGGGTACGTGCTGGCAGTGAGCGATAATGAAAATGGAAATATCCGTGTGGATGTAAATACAAATCTGACTACCGACGTTGTTTACCTCGTTGTGCACAGCCGTCAGGGGGCAGTGGTTATCGAGCGGGCTTCGGTTTCCGACCGCAACGCCAGGTTTACGGTAGACAAAAGTAAGCTCTACGACGGGGTATCGAATTTCACCGTCTTCAACAGTGCAGGAACACCCGTTTGTGAGCGGCTATATTTCAAACGGCCTGCAGACCAGTTGATGGTCGATGCAAGTACAAGTGCGAACACCTATCAGGGCCGTGAAAAGGTAGGCTTAACCCTGAGCAGTAAAATCCAGAACGGTAAACAAGTTGCAGCTGATTTTTCTGTGGCTATACGGCGGTTGGATTCCCTGGAAATGGACAGACAGGTGGACATTTTAAGTTACATGTGGCTGGGTTCTGAACTTAAAGGCGCAATTGAATCTCCGGATTATTACTTTTCACAGAACAACGTGGAAACAAATACGGCTTTGGACCTATTAATGCTGACGCAGGGGTGGCGCCGCTTTAAGCAGGGTACACGTGGAAGTTCTTCGATAGAATCGATCAAACACCTTCCTGAGTTAAATGGTCATCTTATCACTGGCCGGGTAACTAACCCTGATGGAAGCCCGGCAAGAAACGTACTGGTGCATATGGGTGTAACGGGGAAAAGGACGCAGTACTATGGATCCAAAAGTGATTCAACGGGTAGAATAATCTTCAATACGAAGGATTTTTATGGCCAGAATGAGGTGGTTCTGCAGGCAAACAACGAAGCGGATAGTACACTGAAGATTGAGCTGGACAATCCTTTCTTAACGCAATACACCCCGGGCGCTACGGGAGGTTTTGCATATAAGCCCTCCATGCTGAACGCGCTTCAGATGCACAGTCTAGGTGTTCAGGTGCAGAATATTTATGGGGGCAATAAACTGAGACAGTTCTATCGCCCGGCGATCGACAGCTCTGCATTTTACGGCAAGCCATATAAAACCTACATGCTGGATGATTATACCCGGTTTAAGACCATGGAAGAGGTAATGAGGGAATATATCCGTGAAGTGGATGTAGTGCGCAGACAACAGCGCTTTCACATTAAAATGGTGAATGGTTTGCGGTACCTTGATGGTGATCCACTGGTTCTGCTGGACGGAGTGCCATTTTTGAACATAGACCGGGTCATGAAAATAGATCCACTAAAAGTTAAAAAACTGGAAGTGGTGCGTGACCAGTACTTTTGGGGTCAGACGGTCTCCCAGGGGATCATGAACTTCAGTACCTATGAAGGAGATCTTGGCGGCTCGGAAATAGATCCGCATGCCGTTGTTCTCGACTACGAGGGGATGCAGCTTCAGCGGGAATTTTATGCGCCGTTATACGACACGGCTGAACAAAAAGCGAGCCGTCTCCCGGATTTCAGAACCCTGTTGTACTGGTCGCCAAACGTTGCAACAGACCTTTCCGGGAAGGCAGAATTAAGCTTCTATACCTCAGATCAGCCGGGGAAATATGTCGGTGAAATTCAAGGCATGACCGCAGATGGAATGCCGGGCGTTCGCTACATTCAATTTGAGGTTAAAAAATAGGATTTGGTTACAGGAATGAAGCCGTGACGGTTTGGCCAACTACTGTTAGCCTGATCTCTTTTCCGACCACCATTGCCCTGTTGTCGTCGATGTGCCCGGTTGGGAAATTGAAACACACCGGGTAATCGTAGTCTTTTACCATGTCCATGATGATCTCTTCCGCGCATTGTCCGAATGGAATGTCTTCGGCCTCGATTTCTGTAAATGCACCGACGATAATCCCTTTTAGTTCCGCAAGTTTGCCGGTTCTTCTGAGCATGCGCATCATCCGGTCTATGGAGTATTCCTGCTCGCCAACTTCTTCCAGAAACAGGATCTTGTCGGTGTAGTCCATTTCCGATACAGATCCTTCTACCATTGCGAGTAAAGTTAAATTTCCACCAATAAGGACGCCTTCGGCGGTTCCTACCCGGTTTGGGTAGAGGCTTTCTGTTGTATATTCAATAGGTTCACCGAAAAGTGCTTTTCTCAGCGATTCTAAGGATTCTGGAGTTGCTTTGTTGAAGGTATATGGCATCTGGCCGTGAATGCTCATGGTACTTAGGCTGGCCAGCAGGTGTGACAGCAGGACCGTGATGTCACTAAAGCCTACGATCCATTTGGGTTGGAGTTCGAAAGCCGTGAAGTCCAGTTCATCAATGATCCGGATGGTACCATATCCGCCGCGTGCGGCGACAATCGCCTTAATTTCGGGGTCATCCAGATACTGCTGGATATCCGCAGTGCGAAGCGCATCGCTACCGGCAAACTGGTTTTCTGAAGCGTAGACGGAGCCGCCAACTACAACCTGCAGACCCCAGTTGCTGAAAACTTCAAGGGCATCTTCAATCGGGGCAGGTAATTTCTTTGCCGGGCATACAATTGCAATCTTGTCACCCTTTTTTAAATACGGCGGCTGTTTAATCATTCGCAAAACACTTATATTTGACAAAATAATAAAAATAGTTTTGGATAACAGTAAAATAAAGAGATATACCGTAACCGCTGCTTTGCCTTACACCAATGGCCCGGTACACATCGGTCATTTGGCCGGGGTTTATTTACCTGCCGATACTTACGTCCGGTATTTGCGCTCGAATAAAAGAGACGTGAAGTTTGTTTGCGGATCGGATGAGAATGGCGTACCCATTACGTTGAAGGCAAAGAAGGAAGGCATTACACCGCAGGAAGTAGTAGATAAATACCATAAGATCATCGGCGACTCTTTCCAGGAGTTTGGTGTGTCTTTCGATATCTATCACCGGACGTCATCTTTAACGCACCACCAAACGGCATCGGGATTCTTC
>JAZQRI010000094.1:0-5175 GCA_045629455.1 Pedobacter sp.
TGGCCGGTTATTCTGCATTTGGCGCATTTTATTTCGCATTAGCTGCCTTCCGATTAAGCAAAACGATCAAAAACACACCGCTCGCGTCGTAAGTCTTTCCAGCATCTGGAATAGCTGACGGTCGTCATTAACCCCTTATACGAACAACACATGAAAGGCGATTTAAATGCAGTTACGACTGCTGGTCAAGATCAATTATCCCCTCAGGAGCTGAATGAAGATTGTTCACGTGGAGTGAATGGATCGTTATGCGGCGAGGGGATGCAAACAAAAAAAGCAATTGATGAGGATGATTTACACTACTGGCTGGCAATATCAGGGTAATTGTACCGACATCAATTAATTAATTAATCAGTTTCCAATAGTATGAAAATAAACCTTGTTGTGATTGGCGCGCTCTTTTGCAACGCGAGTAGCTATTCCCAAAACATGTTCAGCATGTCAAGTTTACACGTGGCATCGGCAGCACCTGACGAATGACATTGAGCATACCATCACCTGCACAATACGGTTGCAGTACTGGAGTTTATCGAATTTGCGTGCATAAAGAAATATGTGCGTGTCGTTAGCAAATAACTTTTTTGATTTCCATTTTACCGTTCTCTAAAAACCGCACAATATCCTTTATCGGCAGATGATCGCCCAGATACTGGTTATAATACGCGCATCGAATATAGCCATCTTCATCGATCAGGAAATCACCACCCATTGTATCGCTGCGGCCTTCCGGACAGAATGTGTCTTTAAATTTTTGGCGTCCTTCTGCTCCTTTGGCAAATGCGCCCTTGTACATGGAATACAGTATTTTCAAACTGCTTTGCTCAATGTCGTATAGGGAATAGAGATCGTAGGCCGGGTTTGCGACCATCCGGGCGTAAAAAGACTCATTCCGGTTGTAACGCTGCAGATTTTCGGTGCTGCTTTCATAAACAGCAAGCATCACCAGCCCCATTTTGCGGAAGTATCTGTCTAATTGCTGGAGTTCAAGGTAACGAAGGTTCGTGAATGGGCAACCGACATGCCTGTAAAATGTGAGCAGGATCTTTTTCCCTTTTAACGCACTGATGCGGATGGAATTTCCTAAAATGTCTTTCACCTGAAAGTCAGGAGCCGATTGGTTTTCTCTTATGGGCATGGTGATCGTTCTTGCTTATGTTATAGCGATACAAAGATCTTTTTTAAAATAATGTCACATTTTAACATAAGTTAAAATGTTATCAAATGTTAGCACCGTACTTTGAGCTGTTTTACGTTATCATTGTAACAGATTCATTTTTAAGCTAAAATATCCTGTCATGAGTGAAAAAGAGGAAATATTATCTACGTATCTGCGAAACTTCGCTGCGCTAACAGAACACGATATTGCCGAAAGCAGGGCATTCTGGAAACCACGTAAGATTGCCAAGGGAGACTTTTTCAATATGCAAAGTATGGTCTGTAACGATCTCGGCCTGGTCGTGAAAGGAATATTTCGCATTTACTACAGTGATCCCGAAACTAAAGAAGAAAAAAACCTTTTTTTCTTTTCAGAAAATCAGTTCGTTGTTTCTTTTAGAAGCTTCATTTCGCAGAATCCCTGCTGGTATTTTATTGAGGCAATGGAAGATTCAGAGGTCATTTTCATTTCCTATAAGGATCTCAATGGCCTATATGAAAGAAATCTGAACTGGGGGAAGTTCGGCCGGTTGCTGGCGGAAACATTTTTTGCTTATGCACAATCCCGAACAGAGGAGTTTCTGTTCTTCTCTCACGAGAAAAGATTCTTAAGGCTATTGGAGGAACACCCGAATATCGTGGAGCGAATTCCGGCTTATCATATATCTTCCTTCCTAGGCATCACCAATCCATCACTTAGCCGGATCAGGAAAAGATTAAAAGATAATCAGCTACATTGATCCGGAAACGGACAAATAGCCAGCACTGCAGCATCGTTTAACGAAAATAGAAGGACGTTAAGGTTGAAACTACGATGACGCCGGGCCGTTTTATGCAAGACTAGTGAGCTTGTAAGTAAGTAATGGCTGTTTATATAAATGCCAGGTTTTTTGCCCGACTATTGAAATAAAGGTTTAAGCACCTCCCGGTGCGCTTCGCCCCACCTTTCGGTGACTTCGATTACGGAATCAGGGTTTCACCAAGCGGGATGAGATTTGTTTTCTACTTTAAAGCATGTTATTGCAATAGTGAATCTGACTCATTGTCTTAGTTTACGGACATAGTGGCGAATGCCGCATGTAATTTATATGTCACTTTAAGCATTGTATTTGTAGTTGAAATAAAAACTATTACTTTTGTACTGTAATAAAAATAGATACAGTATGAATAACATTCAGTTTGCCACAGCCATCCATATTTTAACCATGCTTGCCAGAACAAATGAAAATTTGTCTTCCTTATACATTGGAGGCAGTATTAATATAAATGCCGCAATGGTGCGTAAATCGCTTAGTATCCTCGCTGCGAGGGGACTTGTACAAACCAGGGAAGGTAAAGGCGGTGGCGCATCGCTGGCCATTTCCGCAGATAAGATTTTGCTTTCTGATATATATCATGCGGTAACTGATGCTCATTTGTTGGGCAGGCTAAATAATCCAAATCCAGAATGCAATACAGGGAAACAAATCAATGGTCATCTAACGGAGCTTTTTAAGGAGGCAGATCAGGCACTTATCTCGAAACTTGCCCAGATTACACTTGCTGATTTTTGTAAAAAATTCAACTAATTTTTTTTATACATTACTGTAATATATTTTATTACAGTACAATCTATAGTTTAACAAAAAAACAAATTAAAATGAAAGTAGCAATAGTAGGGGCCACAGGCTTCGTTGGAAGTGCAGTCTTAAATGAATTACTGCAAAAAGGTCATCAGGTAACAGCAATTGTTCTTGATCCAAACAAACTGGAAAGTAGGAACGGATTAAGTGTTGTTATAGGGGATATTAATGATTTTGAGGATTTCGCCCATAAGATAGAAGGCAATGATGCCGTCATCAGCGCATTTAATGCGGGTTGGACAAACCCAAATTTATATCCTGATTTTCTCAAAGGTTCTGGTGCCATACAAAAAGGTGCGAAGAAGGCTGGTATAAAGCGTCTTTTGGTAGCAGGTGGTGCTGGTAGCCTTTATATCGGAGATCAGCAGCTGGTTGATTCACCTCAATTCCCTGCCGAGTGGCGAACAGGAGCATCGGCTGCACGTGATTACCTGACCATATTGAAAGAAGAAACTGAACTGGACTGGGCATTTATCAGTCCGGCAATGGAGATGCATCCCGGCACATCCGGAATACGAAAAGGGGTTTACCGTACCGGCGGTGATAACCCTGTGTTCGATAATGATGGACGAAGCGTAATTTCTGTAGAAGATCTTGCTGTGGCAATTGTCGATGAACTTGAGGATCAAAAACACAGCCGCCAACGGTTTACTGTTGCTTACTGAGTTTCTACCATTACCTTAAAATGAGATGAATAAGAAACGATATTACTTACTGGTTGTTATACTTGGGGCTCTGACTGCCCTTGCTCCCTTTTCTATAGATACTTATCTGCCGGGATTTCCTGCTATAGCTAAAAGTTTCGGGATCACGACCGCAAGGGTCACGCTCAGCCTTTCCAGCTTTTTTCTCGGTATTGCTTTGGGTCAAATCCTGTATGGCCCGCTTTTAGATCGGTTTGGCCGTAAAAAGCCACTTTATGCCGGTTTAGCGCTCTACATGGTATCGACTCTTGGCTGTTATCTCTCACCCTCGATTGAGGTATTGGTCAGTTTTCGATTTTTGCAGGCTATTGGCAGCTGTGCTGCTAGTGTGGTGGCCATGGCAATGGTTCGTGATCTTTTTCCTGTAAGGGATAATGCCAGAATATTCTCACTTCTGATGCTGGTGATGGGTGCTTCACCGATGATCGCCCCCACCTTAGGAAGTTTTATTTCAGCCGGGTTCGGCTGGCGGGCCATTTTTATAGTCTTATTTATCCTGGCATCGTTAATCATGCTGGCGGTAATAATGTTATTACTGGAATCTGGTAAAGCTGATCCTACCCACTCCTTAAAGATCAGTAAAATTTTCAGTCAGTTTGCTTCGGTGCTCCGCATTCCGCAATTTATCACCTATGCCGTTGGTGGAGGGATTGCCCTGTCAGGTATGCTGGCATTTATTGCCAGCTCGCCCGCCATATTTATGGATGGCTATCAGGTGTCCAATAATACATATAGTTGGATTTTTGCACTGGAGACAATAGGGTTTATCGGACTAAGTCAGTTCAATAGGGTTTTCGCGAAATATTTTCAGCCTGAGCAAATTGTTATCAGGGCCGTTGCAGGTATGGCAGCAGGAAGCGCTATACTCCTGTGCGGCTCTTTGCTCGGGTGGTTCGGCATCATCGAAACCGGTGTGCTGATCTTTTTTATCCTGGGTTGCATCGGTATCCTGAGTCCCAATGCGGCTGCACTTTCAATGGCACCTTTTGAAAACAATGCCGGAACAGCTGCATCGCTTTACGGAGCGATCCAGTGGAGTATCGCTGGATTGATATCTATTGTAATCAGCGCATTTAAAAGCACCACGGCCATACCGTTAGCTGGTATTATGACAGTTACAGCCTTAATTGCGTTGATCATTTTGTTCATTGGCCAGGGAAGATCAAAAAGCGAGCTTATCTTAACTTAATAAAACAACAAGCCATGAAAAATAAACCAATCAGAATACGCAGACTAGGATGGTCGGGCGTGGAGATCGAATTTAATAATGAAACCCTGGTAATTGATTATATATTAGATACCTCGCCACTTGCACCTTTACGCAGTCCGAATGAACCATTTCCATCGTCCTCAAATCCCGGTTCAGCTGCCGGAGCACTACTTACCCATTTACACACCGACCATGCAGACCCTGTAGCGCTCGCTGTCGCATTACGAAAGGGTGCACCTGTTCTTCGTCCGGAGCCGGCCATGGGAACAGAAGCCGACAAGATATTAACGGCACACGCAGAAGCGCAATTAGCAAACAGCGACCTTGCCGTTGAAATAGTTGGCGCCTGGGAGGAACGTCAAATTGGGCCGTTCAAAATATCTTCAGTTCCTGCGGTTGATGGGTTTGGTGATCCGCAAGTCAGCTGGATAGTCGAATGTGATGAATATAGGATCATACATGCCGGAGATACTTTGTTCCATGG
>JAZQRI010000095.1:0-33053 GCA_045629455.1 Pedobacter sp.
CGGTTTCCGAACTTCGGACTTTCGTAAACATAACCCGATCTTAATGCAAGCCTTCTATGATAGACAAACTCCATCCCCGCGCCGAGACTGGTCTGCGGCACCATCAAAAATTTATTTACATCGAAACTGAGTACAAGCTGATCGGCATCGTTGAGCGCGAACCCAGATGCCATACCTATCCTGAGGTTGGTTGGCAGATAATACCTGTTGTCATCATCCATAAAGCTTATCGCGGGACCAATGTTCGATATGTGGACTCCTGCAGACAGACCTGCCTCGTAGCCGAACAGTAGGGCGGGATGAACAAAGTACGCAGATACGTCTGCGGCGACAGTTTTTATCGACCTGTCGTTTACTTGTGTACTGTTTTGCTGCATGAACCCAGTGGATGAGATATAACGAATGGCTGTCCCAAGTGAAAACGACTGCCCGAACTTTCTGGAATACGCAAGATCTGCAGCGACGTCGGCTGGATTGTAGGTGCCCAAATCCTGCTGGTCGGAACCGGTAAACTGAACTTTTCCGAAGGCAAAATACCGGAGCGATGCGGCGATCACAGTATTGGCATCCACCTTATAAAATCCACTAAGGTAACTCAGGTTCATATCCGGGACAAGGCTCCTTAGCCAGGGACTGTAAGATGCAGACATGCCGAATTGCTGGGGCATAAAGGCCATCTTAGACGGGTTCGTTCCACTAGAATTTACATCGGGCGACGTGGCGGCTCCTGTTTCACCCAGGGCGGCAGACCTGGCATCAGGCAGAATGTTCAGAAATGGTACGACAGTTGATGTACGCTGAGCTTTGGCACTGAACTGAAAACAGTTTAGGACGATTAGTGTTAATACAAGGGTTGACTTATGCATACAATAAGGTACCCTCGAATTAGTTAATTTCGAAGCAACTTAAGTATTAATAGAGAAAATTATTTACTATATTAATTTTTGTTGGGTTCTTCCTTTTTTTGTAATTTTAACAGTTAAGTTTTACCAACTAGTATCTATGAAAAAAACATACTATTTTCCTCTTTTTGCCTTACTAATTACCTCGTTATTCTCCTGTAAGTCGTCTAACGTGGCCAAGTCAGACAAGACTGGATGGAACTATAATGAGAAAGAATTTGGAGGATTCCAGGTTCCGAATAATTATAAAAGGGGTGCTGCCGGGCCGGGATTAGTGGAGATTGAAGGCGGAGTATTTGTGATGGGCGGAAGTGCACAGGATGTAGCCGGACAGGAACTCGGCAACTACAATCACAAAAGGGAGATTACTGTTTCTTCCTTTTACATGGATGAAACCGAAGTTTCCAATACCAACTGGTTGGAATATCTGGACTGGATCAGGCAAGCCTATCCATCGGATTATGAATACTACTATAATGAATTACCTGATACTTTGGTTTGGCGGAGGCCTTTGTCTTATAATGAGCCATATGTGGACAATTATCTTAGACACCCGGCCTATGGGGACTATCCTGTAGTTGGAGTGAGCTGGGAACAGGCACAACGTTACTGCACCTGGAGAACATCAAGGGTGAATGAGTTGCTGCTGCGCTCTCAGGGTTATATGACCTCTTTTGAGGATTTAAACGGCAATAACAAAGGTAAAAAAGGAACTACAACTGCGGCAACGCCAAGACCGGACGGACCATTTAACACCGACATCTATCTTAACGGGCAATATAACGACAAAGGAAAAAATGCCATGAAAGATCTGGATCCGGGATCCACGGCAGCAACCACCGGAAACAGAAAAGGTGATGGCCCTACCCGTACAGTACGTTTGGAAGATGGTATTATCATGCAGCCTTATCGCCTTCCAACTGAAGCTGAATGGGAATATGCAGCATTGGGTTTGATTGGAAATACAGAATACGAGAATATTACATCAAATAAGATCTATCCCTGGGAAGGATTGGGATTAAGCTCGCCGAAGAAGAAAACCAGAGGTATGATCCTTGCGAACTTCAAACGTAGCAAGGGAGATTATATGGGTGTTGGTGGATCATTAAACGATAAAGGAGGCATCACCGTAGCGGTAAGATCTTACGCGCCGAATGACTTCGGACTATACAATATGGCCGGCAATGTTAACGAGTGGGTATCTGATGTTTACAGACCAGGAACTTTTGAGGCGGCAGATGCATTTAACCCATACCGGGGTAACTTCTTCCAGGACAAAAAGACCGTAAGTCCCGGATCGGCAACCATCGCTAAAGACAAGTACAACAATCCAGTCTTAATACCTGCGACTTCAGGAAAGAAACAAACCTGGGCGGAAAAACAAGCCGCAACGGCAGCAGCAGATTCGCTTGCAGCAGCGCCAGTGGCAAACAGCTACCTTGCTGACCAAAGAGGCTATAGAGACCGTCAAAATGATCTCTATGGAGAAATAACCTTAGTTACGGATAAATCAAGGGTGTACAAAGGTGGATCATGGGACGATCAGGCAATCTGGTTGAACCCGGCATCCCGCAGGTTCCTTGAGCAGGATGAGGCAAGAGCAGATCTTGGTTTCCGCTGTGCGATGACTATGCTCGGTGCTCCGGAAATCAGCAGTGCGTCAGGGAAAACCGGATTTAAGAAGCAGCCTGCAAGGAAATTTAATCCTAAGCGAATCTAATTAGATTATACTTCAAATAAAAAAGGCGCCAATGGCGCCTTTTTTATTGTATTTACTTTCTGTTGTGAACAAAGGACTAGCTAAACTGCAGTAGAACCGCGTTCTTTTCTGTCTTGTCGCCCTGTTGAACAAGTACCTTCCTGACCTGTCCATCCGTGGGTGATTTGATTATATTCTCCATCTTCATGGCTTCGAGTACAAGGAGGTTATCTCCCTTCTTAACGGTTGTGCCTTCCTCTACAAGGACCTTCAACACAAGCCCGGGCATTGGTGCCTTTACTTCACGGATTTTCTTAGACAAGCCCATATCAAGACCCAACTGTTTAAGCAATTGATCGTACTCGTCTTTAATGGAAACCGTATAAATATTGCTGTTTATCTTCATGCGCCGCGTTTTATCGTCTTCATTGATATCCACGAGCTCCACAGTGTAAGACTTATGATTGTGTATTACATGGGCAGATCTTCCACTAACCAGCGTTTGAACATCCAGTTCGATCTTCTCGTTATTAAGTTTAATAACGCCATTGTCGTTGGAAACATCAAAATCGTACTTGCCGTTTACTTTTACCTTGTACATACGAATTAATTATAGAGGTGTAAATATTAGATGCCGTGCGAAAAATCTTATCGGTTGAGGTAGTTCAGCTCAAAGCAAGCTGCTAATCCCGCTGTCTCTGTCCTTAACCTCGTTGTTCCGAGAGTTACGGGCTTATAACCATTAGCTAATGCAGCTTGAATTTCAGCACTGCTGAAATCACCTTCCGGCCCGATCAGTACTAAATACCGCTCGTTGGGTTTTACGATTTCACTCATAAAAACCCGCTGATCATCATCGACGCAGTGGGCGATCATCTTCTGAGCAGAAAAATCCTCTTTAAGGAACGATGAATAGCTAATTGCAGGGTTTAAAACCGGGTGATATGCTTGTAAACTCTGTTTTACTGCTGAAGTAATAACCTTCATCAGGCGATCTTCTTTAACAACTTTTCGCTCGGAATGATCACAGATGATTGGTGTAATTTCATCGATCCCTATCTCTGTAGCCTTTTCGAGGAACCACTCCAAGCGGTCGATATTCTTTGTGGGGGCTATCGCAATGTGAATGTGGTTATTTCGTTTTTGATATTCGCGGGTTACCTTACGAATGGCAAGAGTTACGTATTTTTTATGAGATGAAGAAATTTCTGCCTCAAACAGTCCTCCCCGGCCATCAACAAGAAAGACCGTATTTCCGTGAACCAGTCGAAGCACTTTACTGCAATGCCGGCTTTCCTCTTCACTCAAGGTATAAAGGGGTGCATCTGTTAGGTCAGGCGTGTAAAAAACGTGCATTCTTAAATTTTAATGCGTATCAATTGCGTCATCGGGATTGATCACCAGCTCCAGTTTGACGGTTTCTACGTTCTGTTCCGTCTTCTTTAAAACTGTGAACATGTAACCGTAACATTCCTCACGGTCGCCGACCTCAGGAATACGACCGAAAGCATGTGAAACCAGTCCTCCAATTGTATCGTAATCCTGGTCTTCAGGCAAATCATGTGGAAGGTGTTCATTCACGTCAAATACAGTGGCGAAGGCATTAATGACAAACTCTGTTTCCGAAATGCGCTCTACAATAGGTTTTTCCTCGTCATACTCATCCTGGATTTCACCTACGATCTCCTCCACAATATCCTCCAGTGTAACCATACCCGCTGTACCGCCAAACTCATCGATCACGATGGCAATCTGAATCCGTTTTTGCTGCAGCTCACTTAACAGGTCATTGATCTTTTTTGTCTCAGGAACAAAATAAGGCTTTCTGATGATGTCTTTAAGGCTCCACTCCTTATGGCTCGCCAAAAGAGGTAGAACATCCTTAGCGTGGATAATACCAACGATCTTATCAATAATATCATCATACACTGGAAACCTGGAGTAACCTTCTGAGATAATCATATTGATTACCTCCTCTTTTGGTGTACCCAGTTCGATACCGGATATCTTTGTACGCGGCACCAGGATATTCTTCACCATGCGCTCGTTAAAATCGAACACATTCTTAATCAGCTCATGTTCATTAGTGTCAAGCGCGCCACTTTCTTTCCCTTGATCTAATAAATAGTACAATTCCTCTGTACTGTGAACGGCTTCGTGCCCGGCCATGGTAGATATTCCAAACAGTTTAAGAATTATATTCGCAAAACCATTTAACAGCCAGATAAATGGCCTAAAGACCACGTAAAAAACCTGCAAGGGAACCGAGATAAACAAGGTTGTCGCTACCGGACGTTGTATTGCGAGCGATTTTGGGGCAAGCTCACCAAATACGATATGCATCACGGTGATAATAGAGAAGGCTACAATTGGAGATGCAGTCTTAGAAAAGCTTTCTATAAAGGCCGGTGATGAGCCAAAAGAAGCAAGCGCATTGTGCAATATGTGTTCCATTACAGACTCTCCAACCCAGCCCAGTCCAAGTGATGCTAAAGTAATACCAAGTTGTGTTGCAGCAAGGTATGCATCTAAATGAAGGGTAATGTGCTTGGCTATATTTGCCACGCGATTACCTGACTTAGCTTGAATTTCTATCTGCGACGCCCGAACTTTCACGATTGCAAACTCTGCTGCAACGAAAAAGCCGTTGAGTACGACCAAGAAAAAGGTTAAAAATATCTGAAAGGCCATTAAGAATTGATTCTAAATGTATCGTTGTAGAGCTCTAAACTTTCCTGAATAACTTTATACGCATATTCCTTACCAAGTAGCTGCTCAATCGCTACGGATTTACCTTCAAGTGCTTTATAGTCCTGGAAAAATCTCACAATTTCTTTCATGGTGTGCGGAGGAAGCTCCTCGATGTCGTTAATATAGTTAACTGACATATCGTTTTTAGCAACCGCAATGATCTTATCATCTTGCTCACCGTTGTCAACCATGTGCATAACACCGATTACTTTCGCCTCAACAATGGAGAGCGGGTATACGTCTACAGAACATAAGACAAGTATGTCCAGGGGGTCATTATCGTCACAATACGTCTGTGGGATAAAACCGTAATTTGCGGGGTACATTACAGAAGAAAATAAAACGCGATCCAATTTAATCAAATTAGATTCTTTATCAATTTCGTACTTCGCTTTGGATCCTTTAGGGATTTCGATGATCGCATTTACACATTCCGGCAGTTTAGTGCCTGGAGAAACATTGTGCCACGGGTGATGTTCGTCTTTACTCATTTTTGTTATTCAGTATTTTGTTTTTGTCGGTTTGATTTAGTCCAGTACGCTTTCTGAAAAAAGCATAAAGAACAGGTAGGGTTGTAATCATTATAAACCCTAATATGATATACAACAGGTATTGATTAATTTCCTTCTCAAATTTCTTGCCCAAAAAATAGCCAAGTAGGGTTAGTGAACAGATCCACAATACAGCACCAAGAATGTTGTAAAGCGCGAATCTCTTAAAATCAAGCTTAACCACGCCTGCGATGATCGGTGCAAAGGTTCTTACAATTGGTACAAATCTCCCCATAATCAGGGCGAAAGCACCTTGCTTGTTGTAATACGCCTCAGCCGATTTCAAGAATTTCTTCTTAAAAAAAAAGGTATCCTTGCGCTGATAAAGAACGGGACCCGTTTTCCGTCCAAACCAGTAACCAGTGAAATTGCCGGCGATCGCAGCAGTCATAAGGCCTACGATCAGCACAAGTAAGTTGACATCCAGCTTTCCGGTTGCAACAAACATGCCAGCAAGAAATAAAAGGTAATCACCAGGGAGGAAAAATCCGAAGAACAGACCGGTCTCAGCAAAGATCACGAACATTACAACATAAAAGCCACCTTCTTTAAGTAGCTTTTCAGGATCTATGAAGTGTTGTAAGGAGTTCCAAAAATCGTGCATAGTTCTGTTATTTGTAAAACTACAAATAAATATCTAGAGAACAGGTTATATCAAATTTAAAATTACGGACGGGTAAACCCCCAGAAGAACAGTCACGATTAAGGAAAATGCCATCACAACTTTGTACTGTACCGGCATAGTCAGCACCACGTCGGCGCCTTCTTTGAAGTACATTGCTGCGATCACCCTGAAGTAATAATAGAAGCCGACAAGCGCATTTAAAATCGCAAATGCTACAAGGTAGAACCGGTATTGGTCCATAACATTAAGGAACATCATGTATTTACCAATAAATCCACCGGTAAGCGGAATACCTGCAAGCGAAAGCATGGCAACCGTAACCACAAGGGCAAGAAATGGATTTCTCTTGGCTAAACCATTGAAGCTCATAAAGGTGTCTCCACCGGTCTTCTGTTTAACCAGGATCAGCGCTGCAAAGGCAATGATGTTGGCGAATGTATAGGCAGCAGCATAGAACAGCACGTCGTTGGACGAATTTGCAGAAAGATTCACTAAGGCGAACAACAAGTATCCCACGTGAGACACACTTGAGTAGGCAAGCATCCTTTTGAAGCTTTTTTGAAACAAGGCGGTGACGTTACCGACGAAGAGGGTCAGACATATGATCACCATCAATGGCGCCACCCAAAAGTCATGCAATGGCGCAAAGCTACCTGCAAACAGGCGCAGGAAAGCAGCGAAGCCGGCAGTTTTAACGACAGTAGACATAAAGGTCATGATCAGGCTTGGGGAACCCTCGTACACATCCGGGACCCAAAAATGAAACGGTGCAGCCCCTACTTTAAAGCTTAAGCCGATGAACATCAAAATCAACCCGGGATAGAAAAGAGGCGACACGGACCTATAGTTCTCTATCAGATAGCTGTTGATCACATCCAAATCAAAAGACCCCGTCGCTCCGTAAACCAGCGTGATTCCAAACAAAAGAAAGCCTGTAGAAAAAGCACCCATCAAAAAGTACTTCAAAGATGCTTCATTAGACGCGAAGTTCCCTTTTCTGATCCCTGCAAGAATATACAAACAAACAGACATGATTTCAATTCCGATGAACAACATAGCCATATTCTTGTAGGAAACCATCATAATCATTCCGGCGAGCGCAAAAAGTAAGAGCGTAAAGTATTCCGCTACATTCTCGCTCGTTGCCGAAAAGTAGTTCTCCGTAAGGAGGAAGATCAACAGCGTGCCCACAATACACAACCCGGAAAACGCCAATGCAAAATTGTCCATCTGCATCATGTTGTAGTAGGTCAGATCGGTATTCCAGCCGGCTACCACGAAGCCCAGGCCGGTAAGCAAACCGATTATCGTTAGGGGTAATAATGCCTTTTTAGCTTTAAACAACCCTGCGTAAAGAACTACTAAAGCTGTAACCGTAATTGTTATAATGATATTCATTTGTCTATTTTACCGAAATAAGTTTTTGATTGACCTGTTCTAATAAATGCTGTACAGAAGCTTCTGATAAGTGAAGTATAGGTTTTGGATACACCCCAAGCGCAATTACAAGCGCACAGATGATGTAAAGTGTCCAGCGCTCGGAGCCCTGAATATCCGTAAATCCTATGGTTAAGTCGTTGGTTTTACCAAGCATAATACCCTGGTACATTCTCAACATATAAACCGCACCGAAAATGATTGTAAGACCTGCGATAACGGCAGCCCACAAGTTATACTGATAAACGCCCACCAATAATAGGAACTCTCCGATAAAACCATTCGTCCCAGGTAACGCAATCGTGCCCAGTACCAAAATCAAAAAGACAATTGCAAATTTGGGTGCTACCTTGGCAATTCCACCAAGGTCTTCGATGGTATTTGTCTTCAAGCGGCTGGATATGATGTCCAGGATAAAAAACAATCCAACTACATTAATCCCGTGACTTAGCATCTGTATCATTGCACCTTGCAAGCCCTGGGCATTTAAAGCGAAAATGCCTGCCGATATCAGTCCTACGTGGGCAATGGAGGAATATGCAACAAGGCGCTTTGCATTGCGCTGTTTAAACGCGATGATAGACGCATATACAATACCAATGATTGAAAGGATAATGGCGGTGCTACCCCACTCCTGCACACCCAATGGCACAACAGGCAAAATCCAGCGGATCACGCCGTAGATACCCATTTTCAACATAATACCGGATAACAGCATCGTGCCGGTAGCAGGAGCCTCCGTATACGTATCCGGTTGCCAGGTGTGAAAAGGGAATACCGGCATTTTTATTGCAAACGCAATGAAGAACGCCCAGAATACCCAGCCTTGCTGTGCACCGTCAAGTTCAAGATTGTAAAAGGCCTGAATATCGAAGTTATGTGCAGGGTTCTGAAGATACAGGTAAATGATACCCAATAACATGAAGAGTGAACCACCAGTGGTATACACGAAGAATTTCATGTTAATGCGAATGCGATCGCGTCCGCCCCAGATGGCACAGATGAAATAAATTGGAATCAATGCTGCTTCCCATCCAATATAGAACAAAAAGGCGTCCATTGCAGTAAATACAAGCAAAAGGCCAGACTGCATAAACAAAACCAAAGCATAAAAGCCGTGCGGGTTTTTGTGCTCATGCTTAAAACTTGCAAGAACAATGATTGGAATTAAAAGATTCGTAAGAAGCACAGTAATCGTACTGATGCCATCCATACCCGCATGAAACCGAATGCCTAAACTTTCAATCCATGGAAGGTTCACGGAAAACTGCGTACTCGAGTCTGGCACAAATTGCCCGATCAATATCAATGTTAAAGCCAGCGAAGCAATAGAAGAAATCAGTGCAACTGTCTTTGCAGCCTTACCAGAGCATGCGGTAATCAATGCACCTGCGAGCGGTAAAAATATTAGAAGTAGTAGAAGTTGATCCATTATTTTTTCTTAAACGATCTATTTGATGGTTAAATAAGTATACAATAACATTGAGATGATACCGACTACCATCATTAGAATATAAAATCCGACATTACCGGTCTGTATCAATCGCAATCCCTTACTCGCCTCATTTGTGCTCCAGCCGATTCCGTTTACAATACCGTCAATTACTTTGTTATCTAAGATCTTAAAGAAAAATGTCGAGCAGGCATCAAGGGGTCTGCGGATAAGCATATCATAGATCTCATCTACATAGAACTTGTGGTAAGACAGCCCTGCAAGTAACGAGCGCTGTCCTTCATCCGGTACAGGAACATGATCCTTTCTCACGTATTTCGAATACGCGATAAATATTGATATCACCACGCCGGCAATCGTTATTCCCATGAGCATGTATTCCGTTGCATGATCAGGCGCCTGTGCATGATGGTGAATTACAGGCGCAAGCCAGCCGGATAACCAGTGGTGTCCGCCAAGACTTTCCGGAATGCCAAGAATACCCCCAATTGCAGATAGTACGGCAAGAACAATCAGCGGAATGGTCATGGACCGTGGTGATTCATGGATTTTCTCTTCGGCATGATGTGTTCCTCTGTAATTTCCATAAAATGTTAGAAACAACATACGGAACATATAAAATGCAGTCAGGAATGCCGTAAATACACCGATTACCCACATGACTTTATTGTATTCATACACATGTGCAAGAATTTCATCCTTCGAGAAGAACCCGCTGAAAGGCGGCAGGCCGGCAATCGCCAGTGTACCAATCAACATCGTGATGAACGTTATTGGAAGTTTCTTCTTCAGTCCACCCATGTGACGCATATCCTGCTCGTGGTGCATGGCATGAATCACGGAACCAGCACCAAGGAATAGTAGTGCTTTGAAAAAAGCGTGGGTAATCACGTGGAAAAATGATCCGTCGTATGCACCTACACCAAGACCTAAAAACATATAACCCAATTGAGAAACTGTAGAGTAGGCCAATACTTTTTTAATATCTGTCTGCGTTAATGCGATTATGGCCCCAAGAAGCGCTGTAGCCAGACCGATGATCGCAATAAGTTGCTGGATCACGGGAGCCAGGTCAAACAGTACGTTCGATCTTGCAATCATATATATACCAGCAGTAACCATCGTTGCTGCGTGAATCAGCGCCGAAACCGGCGTTGGCCCAGCCATCGCGTCAGGAAGCCAGGTAAATAGAGGCAGCTGTGCGGATTTACCACATGCACCTATAAACAAACAGAGTGCAATCAACACAATGGAAGCTTCGCCCGGCATCATGTTAGCCGCTTGCGGAAACACTTTTGAAAACTCAACACTGCCAAAGGTAGTAAAGATTAAAAATACAGCAATCAGAAAACCCAAATCACCGATACGGTTCATCACGAAAGCTTTCTTCGCCGCGGAGGCATAACTACTGTTGGTGAACCAGAACCCAATGAGCAGGTAGGAACACAATCCCACACCCTCCCAACCGATGAACATGACGATGTAATTTGAACCAAGTACCAGCAGCAGCATGAAGAAGATAAACAAGTTCAGGTAACTGAAAAATTTACCAAATCCTTCGTCATCACGCATATAACCTGCAGAATACACATGTATCAGAAAACCTACTCCTGTGATGATCAACAGCATAATGCTGCTCAGGGGATCAACCAGGAAAGATAGTGGAATGTGAAGGGAACCTGCAGAAATCCAGTCGAACAGAAATACTTCATGTGATTTATTCACATCAGCACCAAGGGCCAAAAAGATGGCAACGCTTAAAATAAAGGAAATGAATATTACACTGCTTCCTATAAAACCAATAAGGTTCTTCGACAACGTATTCCTGCCCAAACCATTTATTACAAAGCCTAAGAAAGGAATTAAGGGAACCAGCCAAACTAAATCTATGATCATTTTATATTCTAATTCTATATTACCACTTAAGGCGATTCAACACATTTATATCTGTAGACTGGGTATTGCGGTATACCATGACGATGATGCTCAATCCAACGGCAACCTCGGCCGCGGCTAGTGCCATAATAAAGAACACGAATACCTGTCCGGATGGATCGTTGCTATGTACAGAGAAAGCGGTCAGCAACAAGTTGACTGCATTCAGCATCAGTTCAACTGACATGAAAATCACAATTGCATTCCGGCGTGTCAAAACACCAATTACACCAATCGTAAAAATAATTGCACTCAACCAGATGTAATGATTAAGCGGCACGCCTTGTAGTGTTTCAGTAACGTTTCCCACTATGCTTTTTCTTTTTTAGTTAATAATACGGCTCCAACCATTGCAGAAAGCAATAAAATAGAGGATAGTTCAAATGGCAACATAAAAGGCCCGAAGAGTTCCTTTCCCAGGTTCTGAATGAGTCCTAACCCAGGATTTCGCAACACCAAAGGATCAGATACGGCGGTCGCCTTTAACGAACCGACAAGCGTAACCACCAGGCAGCAACCTGCTATGATCCCGATAACCTTCACCAATGGTGACTTCAGCGGCTCATTATCCTTATTCAGGTTCAGGAGCATCAGCACAAACAGGAACAGCACCATAATGGCACCCATATAGACGATGAAATTTACAACGGCCAGAAATTGTGCGTTCAGTAAAATATAATGCACCGTGAAAGTGAAGAATGTTACGATTAAATAAAGTACGCTGTGCACCGGGTTCTTGGAGAAAATCACCATAAGTGAAAAGAAGATACTTAATGCCGCTACGATATAGAATACTGATGTACCCATTAATGATGTGTGTTTTAATGCCGTTTTAAGCGGCAAATGTATTTAAACTGTTTGTATAAAGAACCCTGATTCGTACCGAATCAATTATTTTTTTTCCAACGGGGCTTCTACCAATTTATCTTTCCCATAGATAAAATCTTTTCTGAGATAGTCTGAGGGCACAATTGGCCCGTCCAGGTAGATGGCTTCTTTCGGGCAGGCTTCTTCACATAGCCCACAGAAAATACAGCGCAACATGTTGATTTCATAAACAGCGGCATACTTCTCTTCGCGGTACAGATCCTTTTCTTCAGGTTTACGTTCCGCGGCGATCATCGTAATAGCCTCGGCCGGACACGACAGCGCGCAAAGGCCGCATGCTGTACAGCGCTCTCGCCCATCTTCGTCACGCTTTAGGGAGTGCATCCCCCTCCAGTTGGTCGAAAATTCCCGCTCCTGTTCCGGATACCGGATGGTCGCCTCTTTTTTGAAAAAGTGACTTATGGTAATGCCCAGTCCTTTTGTAATAGCCGGCAAATACATGCGCTCTGCCAGCGTTAAAGGCTTTTGTACTAATACTTTCTTTTTATTGGTTAATGGTTCCATTAAACCTCCTTTTATTTTACCGCAAAACGGTTGTTAAAATTTTTCAATTACTGCAATCACAAGCCCTGTAACGATGACGTTGGCAATGGCAAGTGGAATTAAGATCTTCCAGCCAAGATGCATCAGCTGATCGTAACGGAAACGCGGAATTGTCCAGCGTACCCACATGAAGAAAAAGATGAATGCGAATATTTTAGCAAAGAATACGATTGTGCCGATTAGTGGCCCGATAACCGGACCTGTATGTAGCAGCACCCAGTCCATTCCCGGATAGTTATATCCGCCAAAGTATAGCGCTGCCATAACAGCAGAGGAAACAAACATATTGATGTATTCTGCAAACAGGTAAAACCCAAGTTTCATAGAGGAATACTCTGTGTGGTACCCGCCGATCAACTCCGTTTCACATTCCGGCAAATCAAATGGTGCACGGTTCGTCTCTGCAAAAGCACAGACCATAAACAAGAGAAAACCTATTGGCTGATAAAGCACGTTCCAATGCCATCCATGCTGTTGCTCCACCACTTCTTTCAAGCTCATGGTACCCGTAACCAGCAACAACGCGATGATTGAAAGACCCATCGCAATTTCATAACTGATGTTCTGTGAAGCCGCCCGGATTGCACTCAATAAAGAGTATTTATTGTTTGATGCCCATCCACCGATCATTACACCATAAACACCCAAAGATACCACGCCGAAAATATAGAGAATTCCGACGTTGATGTCCGTTACCTGCAAAGGAATCACGCGGTCACCGATCTGAATGGCACGACCCCATGGAATAACTGCTGTTCCGATACAAGCCGTCAGCATGGCGAGGCCTGGGCCCACCATAAACAACCATTTGTTAGAGTTTGTAGGAACGATCTCCTCCTTCATAAACATCTTTAATCCGTCGGCGAGCGGCTGGAACATTCCAAAAGGTCCTGCACGATCCGGCCCAAGTCTGTCCTGTAGAAAGGCCGCGACTTTCCTTTCAGCGTATGTGGAGTACATTGCGATAACCAGGCTTATCCCAAAAATGATAGCTACAAGTATAAATTTTTCAAAAACAAAAGCTATTTCCATTAGAATTTACTGGTTTTTTCAAGTTCTATTTTATTCGCTTCCTGCAACTTCAGATTCTCCTGAATCACCGGTAGCGGTTGGAAGGTTTCATAATGGTTCGAAGCAATTACAGAAGCATCACTGATGTGTGTTGGATGTTCCAAAACCCAGTCTGCAGTTTTCTTCGTATCAAAGCGGCAGGTATTACAGATGAATTCCTCCACTTCACCATATATGTCCTTACGGGCCGTAACCCGTAGCACATCTGCCCCCTTGTACCACAAGGTTACTTTTCCACTGCATGTCGGGCAATCTCTATGGGCATCAACCGGCTTTGTAAACCAAACCCGGTTTCTAAACCGGAAGGTCTTGTCTGTCAATGCTCCAACCGGACAAACGTCAATAACGTTACCGGAGAAATCATTGTCAACAGCAGTTTGAATGTAGGTAGATATTTCCGAATGATCTCCGCGGTTCAAGATACCGTGAACCCGCTTGTTCGTAATCTGATCCGCCGTAAATACACACCTGTAGCATAGGATACATCTGTTCATATGCAACTGGATCTTGTCACCAATATCGATCCGCTCAAATGTTCGGCGCTCAAATTCATACCGTGTACGCTGCAAGCCATGCTCATAGCTCAGGTTTTGAAGGTCACATTCACCTGCCTGGTCACAAACCGGGCAATCCAGTGGATGGTTGATCAATAGAATCTCTACCACACCACTACGCGCCTCCATGACCTCCGGAGAGGTAATATTTTGCACCTCCATGCCATCCATGACGGTCGTACGACAGGAAGCAACCAATTTCGGCATAGGCCTCGGATCCTTTTCAGACCCCTTGCTCACCTTAACGATGCAGGTCCTGCATTTCCCGCCACTACCTTCCAGCTTGGAATAATAGCACATTGCAGGTGGTACAATATCTCCTCCGATCTGTCTGGCGGCATTTAATATAGATGTCCCGGGTTCAACTTCAACTGTTATCCCGTCTATGGTTACCTTAACTTTATCACTCATTATTGATGATATACTTTACGTTATATTATATAGTAACTTCCGCTTTGGCGATCGGATCCGCGTAATTTGCCAACCCATAATTGGTTTGCTGGCTTTTCACCGGCTCATTCACATGCCACTCAAATTCATCTCTGAAATGCCTGATGGAACTTGCTACCGGCCATGCGGCGGCATCACCAAGCGGACAAATTGTGTTACCTTCTATTTTTCTGGAAACATCTACCAACAGGTCGATATCACTTGCCTTACCCTGGCCGTATTCAATCCGGTGAAGAATTTTCTCCATCCATCCCGTTCCCTCTCTGCATGGTGAGCATTGACCGCAACTTTCATGTGAATAAAAGCGTGCGAAATTCCAGGTATTTCTAACAATACACTGGTCTTCATCAAATGCGATAAAACCGCCGGAACCCATCATCGTCCCGGTAGCAAAGCCACCTTCCGATAAAGATTCATAACTCATCAGCCTTGGTTCTCCATCCGCCAGTTTCAGCGTCAGGTTTGCCGGCAATATCGGTACAGATGATCCACCAGCTACGGTGGCCTTTAGCCGCTTTCCATTGGCTATTCCACCACAATACTCCTCAGAATAGATGAATTCTTCAACAGGCAGCCCTAGTTCGATCTCGTAGACACCAGGCCGTACCAAATTACCTGAAGCAGAAATCAGCTTTGTTCCGGTACTCCTGCCGATGCCGATTTTGGCATATTCCTCACCGCCATCGTTGATGATCGGTACAGTCGCGGCAATAGATTCAACATTGTTAACTACGGTCGGACGGCCATATAAGCCTGCAATAGCAGGAAAGGGTGGCTTGATCCTCGGATTACCGCGTTTACCTTCTAAAGATTCCAGCAATGCGGTTTCTTCTCCGCATATATAAGCACCACCTCCGGGCTGTACATACAGTTCCAGATCATATCCGGAACCTAGAATATTTTTCCCTAGAAAGCCTGCATTCTTCGCTTCTGCAATGGCACGTTCCAAAATCCGGATCTGCGGCATCATCTCACCCCGTACATAAATGTAAGATGTCTTGGCACCCAGGGCGAAGCTTGACACGATCATTCCCTCAATTAAGGCATGGGGAATGTGCGTCATCAGGTACCGGTCTTTGAAAGTACCAGGCTCCGACTCATCCGCATTGCAGACAAGATAACGGGGAACACCCTCTGGCTTGGCCAGAAAGCTCCATTTCATTCCTGTCGGGAAACCCGCACCCCCACGTCCGCGCAATCCAGACTTCTTCACTTCCTCCACAACTTCATCGGGAGTCATTTTCAAAGCTTTCTCAACGGCACGATACCCACCCTTCTGACGATAGACATCATAGGTATGGATACCCGGTACGTTTATATGTTCTAATAATAGTTTACGAGCCATTATTTATTTCGTAAGTCGTGAATTAATTGATCAACCTTCTGCTCATCGAGGTTTTCATAAAACGTGTATTCCGGACCGATTTGAAGAACCGGACCAAACCCACAAGCAGCAAGACATTCTACGCCCCTCCAGCTAAAAAGCCCATCCGGAGTAACTTCTTTTTCTTTAACACCCAGGGATGTTTCAATATGCTTCATTATCTTCTCCGCGCCAACCAGACAGCATGGTCCTGTACGGCATACTTCAAGCACATATTTACCTTGTGGTTTCAAAAAGTACATGCTGTAAAACGATGCAACTTCATAAACCTCAATATTCTCCAGGCCTAAAAACGAAGCAACGCGATCCATTGCGGAAACACTTAGCCAGCCTTGTTCTGCCTGTACCTCATGCAGGATGGGAAGCAATGCAGACTTTTGCTTTCCTTCCGGATACCTGCTAACGATCTCATCAAACTTTTTCATCAGATCAGATGAAAATGCTACAGGTTGTTGTTCTTCTACTTTAAGCATCTAATTCTCCTGCAATTATATTCATGCTACTCATGTTGATAATGGCATCTGATAGTAACATGCCTTGACTCATGGGTGCATACATTTGATAATTAATAAAACTTGGCCTTCTGAAATGGAGGCGGTAAGGTGTTCTTCCACCATCATTGATCAGATAGAAACCCAGCTCGCCATTCCCACCTTCTACAGCATGATAGACTTCAGCCTTCGGCGCATCTATCTCCCCCATTACAATTTTAAAGTGGTAAATCAAGGCTTCCATATTGTTGTAAACCTGTTCTTTCGGCGGCAGATAGAAATCCGGGACATCCGCATGGAAAATATGCGCAGGTTCAGTTTTCAATTTCTCCATAGCCTGCTCAATAAGACGCACACTCTGCCACATTTCTTCATTGCGCACCAGGTAGCGGTCATAAATATCACCGTTCGTTCCTACTGGCACGTCAAAATCAAAGTCCTGATAAGAGGAATAAGGCTCACTCACCCGGACATCATAATCCACGCCGGTTGCCCTCAACAATGGACCGCTCCAACTGTAATCCAGCGCTGTTTCCGGTGTCACACAAGCGACGCCAGCAGTACGGTCAATGAAGATTCTGTTGCGGTTAAGCAGGCTTTCAAATTCGCGCAATGCGACAGGAAACTCCTTCAGAAACTTATTGATCTTAGCAAAAGCGATATCATTGAAGTCGCGCTCAAAGCCCCCGATACGACCAATGTTCGTGGTCAAACGTGCCCCACAAACTTCCTCATAGATCTCGTAGATATGCTCTCTAAACTGGAACAAGTATAAGAACGTCGTTGTCGCACCTGTATCCTGTGCAATAATTGTATTACAGATGATGTGGTCAGATATACGCGCAAGCTCCATCACAATCACCCGGAGGTAGTCTACCCGCTTTGGCATTTGGATATTTAACAGCTTCTCTACGGTCATGTGCCAACCCATATTGTTAATCGGCGACGAACAGTAGTTCAACCGGTCTGTAAGCGGCGTAATCTGATAAAATGGCCTGTGTTCAGCAATTTTTTCAAAGGCACGGTGTATATAGCCAATGGTCGAAACCCCACTAACGATACGCTCTCCATCCAACTGAAGTATATTCTGGAATACACCATGTGTCGCAGGATGCGTAGGCCCCAGGTTCAGGGTCACGAGTTCATCCTGAGGGTCGTTGTCTGTAAGTACTGGTATATTATGATTCATTGTGCTTTATCTACCAAAATATTCATCTTTTTTATCAACTCGATTCGGATCTTCCAGAGGATACTGCTTCAGCATCGGGTGAACATCTAGTTCATCCATATTCAAGATCCTTCTCAGATCCGGATGTCCCTCGAATTTAACTCCGAAAAGATCATAGGTCTCTCGTTCCATCCAGTTCGCCCCGTTCCAGAGAACAGTGGCCGTCGGGATCTCAACAGCGTGCTCATGAAGAAACACCTTAATGCGAACTCTGACTTTGCCAACCATGTTGTATACATGATAAACCACAGCAAGTGCGCTTTTGTCAGGATAATGAACAGCAGTGATGTCCGTAAGGTAATTGAATTTATTGTCTTCCTTGAGGAATCTTAATACATCGATGATGACGTCTTTGGTCGTCTCGAATGTCAGCAAACCATAAGGTTCCTCTACACTTTTAACTTTCTCACCGAACCTGTTGCTAATAATCGTTATTAACTCGTGATTTGTCTCTTCAGCCATTATAATATTCCGTATGAAGCCAACATTTCTTTATATTGTGGAGAGTCTCTTCTGCGCCCGGATTCATTTCTTACCAATTCCTGAATTTTCCCGAAACCATCCAGGATCGCCTCGGGGCGCGGTGGACATCCGGGAACATAAACGTCAACCGGAATAATTTCATCTATACCCTGCAGCACAGAGTAGGTATCGAATATACCCCCGCTGGAAGCACAGGCACCAACAGCCATAACCCATCTTGGTTCCGCCATCTGAAGATAAACCTGCTTCAACACGGGGCTCATCTTCTTCGCAATCGTACCCATCACCATCAGCAAATCCGCCTGGCGAGGCGAAAAACTTAAACGCTCAGAACCAAACCGCCCAAAATCGTAATGCGAACCCATGGTGGCCATGAATTCTATACCGCAACATGATGTTGCGAACGGCAATGGCCATAAAGAGTGTGACCGGGCCAAGCCAATCACTTTATCAAAAGAGGTGGCGAAAAAGCCAGACCCTTCAATCCCCGCTGGGGCATCTACTATCTTGATATCACTCATGAGAAAACAAAAAAAGTTCATTCCTATAACGGAATGAACTACAAATTTAACATATTTTAAAAGCAAACAAATTACACAGGCTGCATTTAGAACCAATCTAAATTAGTTCCAATCCAGTGCTTTTTTCTTTATAACATAAATAAATCCGAGCAATAATGTACCCATAAAAATGAACATCTCTATCATGCCCGGCCAACCCAGTTCCCTGAAATTTACCGCCCACGGATACATGAAAATAACCTCCACATCAAACAGTACGAACAATATTGCCACCAGAAAATACTTGATGGAAAACGGCTGCCTTGCATTACCGACAACCTGTATACCAGCCTCGAATGTGGAAAGCTTATCGGAAGTCTTCCGGCTCGGACCTAAGTAGTGCGTTGCAACAAGCGTGACCACCACAAAGCCTAAGGCTACGATAACCTGAAATATAATTGGTAAAAAGTCTACTGGTACACTTTGGGTTTCCATAATTTCTATCTGATTGAAAAATTGATATGGCTGCAAAAATAAAAGAAAAAGGCAGGATAACAACCCTGCCTTTTTCTTTTAATCATTAATTTACACTATTTCTTTCCTGCTGTCCTTGGTGCTGGTGCAGTCAGTGATTTGATTCCTGCTAAAGCAGTTGCGTTTTGAGGATCAATAGCTAAGGCTTTATCCCAATACAATTTTGCTTTTTCTTTATCTGCTTTGTAAGAAGCGAAGCCGGCAACAACATTGTAAGCTTCTACCAGGTTTCTTTTAGTCGCAGCAGTCGGTGGTGTTTTGCTTACCTCAGTAGAATCAATATAGGTCTGGTACGATGGCAACATTGCACCTTGAGGGTTGTTCTCATCTTCCAAAAGATTCAATGCTCTTCCACTCCACAGGTACGCATCAGTCGTTGTTGGCGCTACTTTAGCAACATGCTTGAATGAGGTATCGGCACGAACCAACAGATCTTTTGACGGATTTGTTTTCGCGGTTAACCCAGCAGCATATTCAAAGTATAAAGAGATACCTTGGTAGAAGTTGTTGTACAATGAACCTTTTCCATTTGGATTCAGCTTGTTAACCAAGGTATAGGTCTCAATAGCTTTTGGCCAGTTCTTCTGATCATAGTATGATTTAGCAACGTCAGCCAAAGCCTCAACCTTAGTAGAGTCCATTTGAACAGCTTTCATGATGTTCTTAATTGCAAGACTGTCTTGTTTGTTCTGAAGCTGTGCCTGACCCAGGTATAAGTAGTCATCTGCAACAATTCTGCTGGTGTCCTTTACTTTAGAGAAGAAGTCGTTCATGTACTCCAAAGCCTGAGGATAGTTCTTGTTTTCAAATGCAGAGTAACCTCTTAAACGAGAAACCAACAGGTTTTTCGGACTGTTAGGATCCATAGATGCTAATGCATTTGTTTCTTCTTCCAATTGTTTGAAGTCACGTGCATAAAACAAGATCTGTGCATATCTGATTCTTGAATCGTATGACTTATCGGTTAAATCAAGGTACTTCTTGTAGTTCTCAATTGCTAAAGCAGATTTAGCTTCTGCATCAGGAGCACCAAATGACCATTGGTTATACAATTCGGAAAGCTCACGGTATGCTGGTCCGTAATTAGGATCCTGTGCGATTACTTCCTTTAGTGTCGTTTCAGCTTCTGGAAATGCCCTTGATTCTTTGTACATCCTTCCAATCTGAACCTTAGCACGCAAGATATTCGGGTTGATGTTTAATGCGCGCAGGTAGCTTTGTAAAGCCTCAGAGTTCTTTTTCTGATATGCATAGTAATCACCTAGCGCAAGAAAGGTCTCTGCGTCTTTATCATCTTTATCCAATTCATCTGCTTTTTGCAAGAAAGGCAATGCCGAAGCAAAGTCAGGCTTGTCGCCAGACAGATATGCTTTTCCAATGTACAGCTGAGGGATATAATCTTTACTTTTCGCTACATCTACTGCCTTAGCAAAATTCGTTTTTGCGGAAGCCGCATTGTTCGACAACAGATCCGCTTCTCCAAGTCCAATATAATTCAACGGATTTTTTGGATCCGCAGTTACTCCTTTTGTAAATACTGCACGGGCAGAATCAATATAGTCCGTTTGCAGGTACACCTCACCTAGATTAAAGTAGTTCTCTCCTTTCGTACTCTGCGAGTTAACTAGAGATTTTAGCATAGAAGTAGCTTTTTGATATTGCTCAGCATCTATTGCTTTTTTTGCATCATTAAGGCTTTGAGCAAAAGAGGCAGAACCCATCACTACTAAACCTAAACTTAAGGTTATTGCTTTTTTTGTCATCTTCATATTTCAAATATAATATTTAGTTTATACTATTTTAAGTTAAAATCCCGCGATATCAGCTTGTGTGGTCCTAGACCGGACTTCAGGACAATCAACTGCCCTCTGGGACTGGCAAGCCAGTTTGCAAACCCCGTACCTAAACCCTCTTTCCCTTCGCAATTGATAATATATACGTTTCTTAGAAATGGATAAACTCCGCTGATCAGGTTTTCCTGAGTAGGTTTGTAATAGGCATCATCACCTCTTTTCCCTTCTTGATTCTTTACGCCCAGCAACTTCACTTTTGATAAAGAAGCCGAAATTTCCGGAGTCTGGTTCAACACCCAGTTAACACCTAAAACCCCAATGTAGTTTTTATTCTCCGCTACGTACTTTATAACGTCATTATTGGTTTGCAAAGTATACACTCCCTTCGCTGGAAGCTTGTCTACTTTGGCAAGGTCCTTAAAATACCGCATGGTACTGGAATATGGATTATCAAAGACGAGGCTCTTATTGCTCTTTGAGGTTCCCTTCAAGATAGAGACGACTTCATCAGCAGTAATGGTCGAATCCGGATTATCTGTATTCGCAATCAAAGCAATTCCATCTATAGCAAATCTTTGCGTAAAAATGGGAATACTTCTCTTCTGGTAAAATTGCTCCTCTTTTGGCGTGAGCACCCTCGACATGATGATGATGCGCACACTGTCATTCAGGAAGGTTGGCAGGATACGCTGTTCATTTCCCTGAACAATCTTAAGCTTAGCATCTGGATAATCAGAATTGAACACTTTAATCTGATCATCAACAATATTTGCGAAAGACTCATCCACCAGAATCGTTGCAGACCCGCTGGTCCGGCTTCCAATCCCTTCCGTATTCGATGCTTTTTGTTTACACGCCGTGAAAACAAGTACCAGAAAAAAAATGCTTAAATTCCTCATGTTAACTATCGTTTGGTCGGTTCAGTCTGTAAAATCTAAGGATGGCGTAGGCAATTAAAAGGATTCCGAATAAGATCCTGTATGTGGGCTTGATGTCAAAAGGAATGTCCTTCCAGAAGATAAAAAGTACCCCAAGAGCGAAGTAAAACAACAATATAATTAGCCCGAAAATAAACAGAAATCGCTGTTGTGGCGATTTCTGTCTAAAAGTATTGAAGTTAAACATATTTAACTCTTATTGACTTAATGTAAAACTGATCGGAATATTGTACTTCACACGTACAGGTTTACCGTTCTGGATACCAGGAGTCCAACGCGGACTATTTTTCAGTACCCGTACAGCTTCCTCATCCGTACCACCGCCCAACTTACGATCAACCTTAATATCGGTTAGCTCACCATTCTTTTCTACTACGAAAGATAAGAACACTTTACCTTGGATATTGTTCTCAGCGGCCATCGGAGGATACTTAACTGATTTCTGAACATACTGGTAGAACTTGTTAATCCCACCTGGAAAGCCTGGAGGCGTTTCTATACTCACGAAATCATAAACCTTAGTATCTTCTACAACTGCTGCTTGTTTTGGACCTTCTCCAACAGGTGCAGCAATAACGATATCCGCATCCGGGTCACCGGCAATGGTTTTCTGACCTGGATCTGCCTTTTTCAAATCTTCGATCTGAGGAGGCTCCTGATCACGCACCTGAACATCCGGCTTCACAATTGGAGGAGGAAACTTAACCTGATCCTGTTTCGGCGGTGGCGGCTCCACTGGCGGCGGCGGAGGTGTCTTTGGATCAATCGGTGGAGGTGGCTGTATTGCAACCTCGACTTGTTTAACCACTTCCTCTTCCGGCATGGCCCCTTTGATCATCCCGATGATCTTCGGTGTTAAAAACAGCAGTACATAAGCTGCTGAGGCGAAAAGCAAAGCTCTTGTTGTAGTTGAAGAATTTCTCTGACGAAGCTGATAAGCGCCGTAAGATTTATTTTTATTTTCAAATACAACATCAAGCCATTCCTTTCTGAACAAATCTATTTTAGACATTGTGCTGTTATTTAAATGTTAAATTATAATTACAAAAGTTGATTTTGCTTCAAGAAGTTTGTCTCCGCATCGGTGAAATTCTCATCATCAATTGCTGGAGCGGCAGTAATCTGAGCAATGTTCAACTCATCCATAATATCCACAAAGTTCTTATAGGTTGCTCCGGAAGTTGGTTTTATAACAACTACCAAAGTCTTCTTCGGATCGTTGTTATAGAAGTCTGCAACTTTCTTTTTATTCTTCAGAATTGAACTTCTGATGTCCCCAAAACCCTCAACTGTAGGTGTCTCTTTCCCAGCTTCTCCCATATACCAGGCAACTTTGTTGTTTTTACCCAATAGTATGGTCATTGTCTGAGATGCACGCAATTCCAGCCTGTTTTCATCGTTTTTCTCGTTTTTGTCGGGTTTAGCAATATCCATTGCTATCGGCTTCGAAAGGGATGTGGTTAGCATGAAGAAGGTGATTAACAAGAAAGCCAAATCCACCATCGCGGTTAAATCTACTTTCGTGTTGGCCTTCTTGGTCCTAACTTTACCACCGCCTTTTTTGCCACCCCCGCTGGAGGTATCTAACTCTGCCATCGTTTCTAATTATTTAGCACCGCCCTCGGCTGATGTAATTAAACTAAATTTGTTAATTTTTTGTTTCTGAAGAATATCAACAATCTTCTTGATCACCGGATATTCCTCATCTCCATCTCCCCGCACACTGATCCGCATGGCTTGAGAGTGAAGCTCAGCAACCGCCTGGCGGGAGTTTAGGATCCAATCACTTAACTGATTGTTCAGGGAATCCGTAGGTATTCCAGTCGCCAAACCAGACTTTTCTCTCGCTTCCTCATCACGAAGTGTGATGTACTGCTTTAAACTTTGCATTGGCACACCGAAAGATTGAATTACACCAAAACGCTCACGCTCCTCAGGAGTAAAAGTCATCTTGTATTGTGCTGCCATCTTATCCAATGTGGCCATTTTTACGTCTTTTCCAGCTACTTCATAAAACACCTTGCCATGACCGATTGATAACTTGGCGATATCTACATCCGGTACCGGAATTTTGTAGGTAGATGTCGGTATGGTTATTTTCAGAGGGTCAGGTTGACGTGCTGTCGCTGTTAATATAAAGAAAGTCAGTAGTAAGAAAGACACGTCGCACATGGCGGTCATATCGATCGAAGTACTTTTTCTTTGAACCTTTGCTCTTGGCATAATTTATTAATTACTTATGTTTTTTACTAATGATGTTTATTCTCCCGGTTTTCCATAAAGCCGAGTAAAAAAATTCATTATTTTCTATTTATGCGTAGAAGCATAAGTTTGAATGATGCTGAAACCTGCTTCATCAATTGCATAAGTCAACTTGTCAATTTTAGAAGTCAAGATGTTGTACATGATAATGGCAACTGTTGAAGTACTGATACCTGTTGCCGTGTTGATAAGAGCCTCAGAAATACCATTCGCCAATGCTGCTTGATCCGGAGCTCCAGATGTAGCCAAACCACCGAAGGCCTTGATCATACCTGTTACTGTACCCAATAGTCCGGTCAATGTACCTACAGAAACCAAAGTTGCAATTACCGTTAAGTTTTGCTCTAACATCGGCATCTCTAAAGTTGTTGCTTCTTCAATGTCTTTTTGAATAGCTAGACATTTTTGATCTGTATCCATATTAGGTTCAACTTCCATCTCACGGTATTTTTTCAAACCAGATTTAATTACGTTTGCTACAGAACCTTGTTGTCTGTCACATTCAGCCATAGCACCTTCAATGTTGTTTGTGCTCAAAAGTCCTTGTACTTTTTTGATAAAAGCGTCCAAACTTCCGTTTCCTGTTGCTTTACCAATCACAATAAAACGCTCTACTGAAAATACAATTACCATTAAAAGCATACCCATCAGAATTGGAACGATGAATCCACCTTTGTAAGCCATACCTGCATAGTTACCAGCTTTAGGACCCATCTCCGGATTGTTGTCAATGAAGTTAGTCGGTGCGCCCAAAACAAATTTGAAAAGGCAGATACCAATGATAATACAAATCGGAATGACTAAGGTTGCAAATAAGTTTGAAGCTGATGAAGAGCTCTCTTTTTTTACTGTTGTTGATTTTGGTGCGTTTGCCATTTTTTTTTAGTTTTTTAGTTTTTTAGTACTTGTTATTAATTTAGATAATATTAGTTAATACACTTCAACGGCTAATGTAAGCAATTGTTGCAGTAACAAATCTATAATTTTCGATTTTTAAATTTACACTTAATTATCAAGAACCCCGAATTGTCACCTTGTATATTTCTTCCTTTTAGTCTTAGCGTATAATTAAAAAAGATTGTCCCGTATTCGCGAGACAATCTTTCACAATTAAAATCAAAAAAAAATATAAATGCAAATTTTTGATTAAAAAAAATGCGCTAATTCGCAACTTCATGCGGTTTTGGTAAAGATTCGCGAATTTCTGAGCCAACATATTGCTCATATTGTTTAAAATTGGTTAAGAACGCCGCGGCGAGTTCATTTGCTTTTAAATCATATGCCGCGCCGTCGGCCCATGCATCCCTTGGATTGAGTATTTCCGCAGGAACATCCGGGCAGGATACCGGGATTTCCAAGCCGAAAACCGGATGCCTGATGTAGCCTGCATCACTCAGCCCGCCAGTCAAGGCCGCTGTAATCATCGCCCTTGTATGCGAAAGGCTGGTCCTTTTTCCTATTCCGTAAGGCCCCCCACTCCAGCCGGTATTCACGAGCCATACGTTAACCTGATGCTTCTTCATCTTTTCCCCGAGCAGTTCGGCATAAGCCGTTGGATGTAAGGGGAGAAAAGCCTTTCCGAAGCAGGCGGAAAAAGTAAGCTGTGGCTCCGTTACCCCGGCTTCTGTGCCGGCAACTTTTGCGGTATAACCGGATATAAAATGAAACATTGCCTGTCCTACACTGAGTTTAGAGATGGGCGGCAGCACACCGAAGGCATCTGCAGTGAGAAAAAATATATTCCTCGGTACCGGACCAATTGAAGGCAGAACGGCATCGTCAATAAAATCAATCGGATAAGCTACACGCGTATTCTCCGTCTTGCTGATATCGGAAAAGTCCACTTCACGGCTCCCCGGAAAATAATTAACATTCTCCAGCAAGGCGCCAAAACGTATCGCGTCGAAAATTTGAGGTTCCTTTTCTGCCGTCAGATCCACACATTTCGCATAGCAGCCACCTTCAAAATTAAATACTGCATCTTCGCTCCACCCATGTTCATCATCTCCAATCAAACGTCTTTTTGGATCAGCCGAAAGGGTTGTTTTACCTGTACCGGAAAGGCCAAAGAATATAGCTGTATCCCCTTCTTCTCCAATATTCGCGGAACAATGCATCGGCAACGTACCTTTTTCAACAGGCAGTATAAAGTTTAGGACAGAAAATATTCCTTTTTTGATCTCTCCGGTATAGCCGCTTCCCCCAATCAGGATAATCTTCTTTGTGAAATTTAACAGGGAGAAATTACCCTGTCTTGTGCCGTCCGCAGCTGGATCTGCCAGGAAGCCTGGCGCAGCGATGATGGTCCACTCCGGGTGCAAAGCACTTTCTTCTGCACCATCCCGCAGGAACACATTATTGGCGAACAAATTTTGGTAGGCGGTTTCCGTCACCACCCGTATTCCAATCCGGTAGTCGGCATGTGCACACGCAGCGACATCCCGAACGTAAAACGGCCGTTCATTCAAGTAAGCGGTAATTTTCTCAAATAGCCCGTCAAATTTTTCAGGCGCAATTCTGATGTTGATGTCTCCCCAGAAAACACTGTTTTGCGTTAATTCGTCGGCAACAATAAAGCGGTCTTTCGGCGATCGGCCGGTGAATTCCCCGGTGTCGATAGACAAGGCGCCGGAATTAGCCAGGGTACCTTCTTTGTTATACAGGGACTCCTCAACCAGTTCAGGCACATCCAGTTGGTATTTCATCTGATCTGACTTCAGATTCAGATAACTCAGGTCAGGCGTTGTTATCAAATTTTTATGCATAGCGTTACTTTTGATGAAGCAAAGCTAGGCAGATAAAAAGGTAAAGCGGCCAGTTTTCAGATAATAATTTACTTATTGTCGCGCATACACGAACCGTAACTGCCTTTACGTCAAGCTAATTACATACAATGCGCATCATAACGCTATCCGCCTGACTTTTTGACTTTATAACCCTCCTTATGCAGCAGTTCCAGTATCTTATCCCTGAAGTCACCCTGAATAAGAATTTCCCCGTCCTTGGTTGCACCACCAACTCCGCATTTGGTCTTAAGCAGCTTTCCGAGCTGCTCCAAGGCTGCCTCAGTGCCTCTATAGCCCGTAATCAATGTGACGGCCTTCCCCCCTCTGTTCTTCCGGTCCAGTGTTACCCTCAAATTCTGCTGATTGTTTGCCAGCGTTTCCTCGGTAGCTTCTTCTTGCGGCTCGTATGTATAGGATGGATCGGTAGAATACATGATTCCACCCAGATCGCTTAAGCATTTCTTTTTAGGCTTCATAATCTGGCGTAATAATCTTCAACGACAAAGGAACGATAGATATTGCGATTTCTTTTCCCATCGGTAATGGCTCTCCGTCAATATGGATGGCAGCATCGTGAGCTCTGCTGATGTGAATGTCCTTTCCCTGGATGATTTCCACCATGTCCGACCGGTGGGTGATGCCCCGGATCATGGCATAGGCAAGCAGGGGAAGACGATAAAGTGGGAAAGACTTGACAATACACACGTCAAGCAGACCATCCGTAACGGAGGCTTCCGGTGAAATATAGGTGTTGTTGCCATATTGCGATGAATTGGCGATACTTACCACAAAGGCTTCCCTCTTATACTCCCGGCCATCCACCTGAATGCGGTAGATTTCAGGCTTATAGCTAAGCATCTCCTTTAATCCAAGTTTTACATACCCGGCTAAGCCACGCTCTTTGCGGCCTGCAAATATAGCACTGATGTGGGCGTCAAACCCCATTCCAGCCATGTTAAAATAACATTTATCATTGAACCTTGCGGTATCGATCTGCATGATGTGCATGCCATTGATCACACGAATAGCCCCAACAGTGTTCATGGGTATCTTTAGAAATCTTGCCAGCCCATTTCCAGAACCCAGGGGAATGATACCAAGTACTTTGTTGTACTTCATCACAACGGACGCGATTTCATTGATGGTTCCATCTCCACCAACAGCCACAACAACATCAAAGTTCTTGTTTGCAGCTTCAGCAGCAATCTCCGCAGCATGGCCTACATATTCGGTAAAACTAAAATTTGGGTTAAATTTAGTCTTGTCCAGATTGGCATCAATTAATGCCGGAATGTTCTGTTTCTGCTTACCCCCGGCTATCGGATTGATGATAAACAGAATATTTGATTTAGCCAACGCGTCTTTAATTTAGAGAGTACAACCTATAGCATCTACCTTCGGGCTCTGAATTCATGCCCCAATCCCGGTGGTAAATATAAGGTTGTTTCCACAAATGACTTTAAATAATCACCGCCAATATGCAATAAAGGAGCGTTCTAAACTGAAATTCACACTAATTGCACAAAATCACAAATTTTTTTGCCGTATGATTATATATAGCTACTTTGCCAGCATTAAAGTGGACTGATTTGTGACGCTATTGCATAAATAGCAGGATTGCAACCACGTAAAAAAAAGTGCTAACCTAGAAATACACTTCCTTTTACTGACTGTTTGACCAGATCATCACCCATTTTATTTAATTATTAAACCACTTAATTATTTAAAATGTCATATTTATTTACATCAGAATCTGTTTCCGAAGGTCATCCTGATAAAATAGCAGATCAAATTTCAGACGCACTTATTGATAATTTTCTAGCTTTTGACCCCGAGTCCAAAGTAGCCTGTGAAACGCTGGTAACCACTGGTCAGGTGATTTTGGCAGGAGAAGTGAAGTCAAAAACTTACCTGGATGTGCAACAAATTGCACGTGATGTAATTAAGAAGATCGGATATACCAAGAGTGAATATATGTTTGAAGCGAATTCCTGTGGAATTCTTTCTGCCATACACGAACAGTCACAAGACATCAACCAGGGTGTAGACAGAACCACTAAGGAAGAACAAGGTGCCGGTGATCAGGGTATGATGTTCGGTTACGCAACAAACGAAACGGAAGATTTCATGCCTTTGGCGCTCGATCTTGCACATAAGCTACTGCAGGAACTTGCTATACTCAGACGTGAAAATAATGAAATCCGCTACCTGCGTCCGGATGCGAAATCCCAGGTAACATTGGAATATGACGACAACAATAAGCCGATTCGCATAGATGCAATCGTAATTTCTACACAGCATGATGACTTCGATGAAGAAGCAGCGATGCTTGAAAAAATCAAACAAGACCTGGTCGACATTCTAATTCCTAGAATCATCAGCAAATATCCAAAATACGCGCATTTGTTCAATGCACAGATCCAATATCACATCAATCCAACAGGTAAATTCGTCATTGGTGGCCCACATGGTGATACCGGTTTAACCGGACGGAAAATCATCGTGGACACTTATGGTGGAAAAGGTGCACATGGTGGTGGTGCATTCTCCGGAAAAGATCCAAGTAAAGTTGACCGGAGTGCAGCGTATGCCACCCGTCACATTGCTAAGAACCTTGTAGCCGCAGGCGTTGCAGACGAAGTGCTGGTTCAGGTAAGCTATGCAATCGGCGTCGCTAAACCGATGGGTGTATACATCAATACATACGGTACAAGCAAACTGAATAAAACCGATGGAGAGATCGCTAAGATTGTCGAAAGCATATTCGATCTGCGCCCCTACTTCATTGAACAAAGATTGAAACTCAGAAACCCCATTTACAGCGAAACAGCTGCTTATGGACATATGGGCCGTAAACCGGAAACCGTTACTAAAACATTCCGAACACCAAATGGTGAAGAGAAGGTAGTAACCGTGGAATTGTTTACCTGGGAAAAACTTGATTATGTAGATGCGGTAAAAACGGCATTCGGACTATAATCCATTTGCTTAAAGCCTTTACAACAAAAGCCACCTTCGGGTGGCTTTTGTTGTAAAGGCCCCCCATGCTCAGCTGCTTCCTGCAGCCGCCCGAAACTATTTCTGAATGTTATTGTTTTACTATAGAACTTAAAGAACATTGTAATGAAACAGCCAAATGAAATGAATACCGTAAGCCAGATCCTTGAAAAGCTTAGACAGAAAGGATTTGACAATGAACTCAAAATGACTGATCACGGCAAGATGAAAGGCCCGGGTGAAAACCAGATATATACTCCAGAAGATCTTACCATCATTAAAACATACCGGTTCGAGGGCATTACAGATCCCGGAGACGAATCCGTAATCTATATACTGGAAGATAAAGATGGTAAAATTGGATACATTATGGACGCCTATGGGGTATACAGTGAGCAGACCGGATCTGAATTTGATGATTTCCTCCGTAAAATACCCACAGCAGACAGGGACATGCAGGAACTATTTTAACCTGTTTGCATGGGCTTCACAGAAGCCCTTTTTTGTTTAAATCGACCTGGCATAATGTGTCTCTTCGTAAAATTTAATAAGCTTTTTTTGTAGCAGCTGAATCTCACCCGACTTTATCGTCAGCTCGGCTGATAAACGCTCAATGCGTTCCTTAAAATTCTCCACAACATCTTCTCCAACCAAAAATATCTCATACACTTCAATGTTGTATATCTTCGCGATCTGGTGTAATCTGAAGGTATTTACATCAGTCGTACCGGTTTCCATCTTGCTGTACGCGGGGATGGAACAGTTCAACTGATGTGCAATCTGAACCTGGGTAAACTGATACTTTTGCCTAAGCTGCTTTAATTTAGAATGTATAGCTTTCATGCGGTTAATTTGGTTAGGATATTTTCTGTTCAACCAAATATGTTTACCGCAAAATAACTGCTGGTAATTTATTTTGAAATACCTCATGAACTTAAGCTGATCAATCCACCTTGGTGAGCTCCAGAATACTGCCCCGGTAAGAAACCTTCGACGGGTTCTGTCTTGATGGGCCTGAACTCACCTGTGAACTATCCGTAGCAAGATAGATTTTACGCCCATCCGCCGATACCGCAAGATCTCTGTACCTCACACTACCCTTCACATAACTGAATGGTTCTCCTACCACGGATTTCCCATCCGCAGCCAGTTTGATCCGGAGTAAGCTCGATCCTTTTAACGTGGTTATCAACAAGGAGTTTTCCCAGCCCGGTATCGCTTTTGAAGTATACACTTCGATACTCGAAGGTCCATAAGCACCCCAGTCGTGCCATCCCCCACCGTTAATTGTGCCCTTGAAAATCTTAAGCAAGGTTTCATGGCGTAACACATAGAAACTCTTCAATGGATCCCGGTAGGCAGCACCGATAGCTTTTGCGTTACCAGCTTCACTTACAATTAAGGGATATGTGGTATGCCAGGGGCCTGGGATCACCTCATGATCTGAGACCGAGGCAGCAAGTCCGTCATAATTTCCATCATTGTAGCCAATGACCAACGGATGTCCGTAATTTTTCCCGCGCTCTATCCGGTTGATTTCATCATCACCATAGGGGCCGTGCTCACTGGTATATAGAAATTCCTGACCGTTAATATGTGCAAAAGCCAGACCCTGCGGGTTTCTGTGTCCTACTGTCCACACTGCACTTTGCCGCACACCATTAAAGGGATTGTCATTGGGGATCCACTGATCACCAGGCCTTGTATCCGCATCTGCGGAAATATTGAACCTCAATATTTTGCCTTCATAGCTGTTTTTGTCCTGTGCCTTATTGACCCGGCCACCATTTGCAAATTGCCCCGCCCCCATATCACCGCAGCTGTAGAACAAGTAATCTTTGTTGTTCACCGCGCCAATTGTAAGCCGGCCACCATTGTGATCACTGCTCCCGGGGATGGTGTCACAGATCACCGTAGGTGCAGCAAGCTGATCTTTGCTGGCGTCATAGGTAAACCGTACGATTTTGCAGATGTAGTGAATACCTTTAAAGTCTGGCTCGGCACCATCACCCCGGTCTGTAGCACGGGGGAAGTTATAGGCATAAGCGACATAAACATAAGGGCTCCCCTGTAGTAAAGCCGGATGGAGGGCCATCCCCATCAAACCACCTTGCGGAAATGATTTCCCGCCATCCTGATCGTCCGGAATCAGATCATAACGGGGAAAATTCTTGTTGTTGTTTAAATCTATGAGTATCTTCTTTTGCCCGGTGATCGGGTCAATCTTCAAAATGCGGTATCCTTTGGCTTCTGTAACCCACAACTGATTGTCGGGGCCGCAGGTAACTTCCCAGGGGTCACTCAGGCGGTCGGCGACTACCCTCACCTTAAACTCCGGATCCTTCAAACCCGTTGCAGACTGTCCGGCCGCCTGGAAGCCAGGCAAAAAACCAAAGATCACATAAACGGCTACCAGCAGTAGCACTTGCCTTTTTACATGTACATCCATAAAAACTCATTTGAACGCAACATCACAGAATGTGAGGCGCATTGACCGAGAGAAAAACAAATCTTTGCCCGTCCGGTTTTAGGACCACGCGAATTTTTACTACGTGTAATCTTAAGTAAAAAACCTCATTACCACGTAATTACTACATCTTCCGTTGTAAACACCTGAATGTTTAAAAGGTATGCCAGAATTCCAGCTACAGGCATACCATTTGTAATCTTATGCCTTAAAACTGAAAGATCATGATTAAAGGAATAACGAAGAAACAACATGTCTGTGCAGACTACAGCTATGTTCCGCTGGTGTTACTCGCTCCGGCAATTGCAAAGTTTGAAGAAGATAAGGTCGC
>JAZQRI010000096.1:0-3232 GCA_045629455.1 Pedobacter sp.
ACTCCTTTATCAGCCTTTCAAACCCCTTACTTCTTATCCTTTTCACTGTTTCACTTCCTCCGAAGCGGGATGCAAAAGTAGAGAAAAATTCTGAACCACAAAACAATTTGTAAGAAATTCTTGTTTAATCCCGCTAAGTCATTGAACTGCTTATACAAAGGTTTGAAAGAAACTTCGTGTAAGATAACAGCAGCATCAAGTAGCGTCACTAAGCTCCCCGATAATCCAAACCTGGCTACAAAACGCTTTAACTGCAGCTAATCCAAACAAAAGCCTGCACAGCACAGTCTTCAGCCTGCATAACAGAAACTTCCCTGCGATCCCAGCAGAGCTTCAATCGGTTCTCCAGATTTCCCTTCCGGCCGAGGTCTCAAACTGTTGTCACAGACCAATCACCCAGCAGCCCCCGGCATTTTCATTCAACCCTCAATCATTACATACTCTGTCGGCAGGTCAGTTGAAGGATGGTAATCTCCAGTAAAGCTCAATATCAGGTTGAATGAGACTGTAGCATACGCCGGTTACTCTCAGCCATAATCTCTATTCCTTTAAACGTGGCTTCCAAAAGTAAAAGACCAGCCTGAACATCACTAGCAACAGTTACGTCGGCATAAGGCAGGCTTGCCCTGGTTTCTTCAATTCCCTTCGATACTAGCGCACCTGCTTCTAACAACGAAGAGGTCGCATTCTTCAAACTTGAAGTGAGCTTCATCGTTCTATCCCTCGATTTGTGCTTTAAAAATGCCCTATAGTCGTTAAAAATATTCAGGTCGTTTTCCGCTGCCACAAACAATTGAACATGGATAGTGCCTAGAATGCTGATCTTCTGCTTCAGGACGCGCCTCAAAATAACGTCCTTACCTCGTTTGTGACTAATCTTCAATGCCATTGAAATCATAGCCGTGCTTAGGCCGGCGTTAGTCAGAAGCACGCATCCACCGGTAATCTCCGGCGACGTCTTATTCGTCTGCTCCAGAATTTGCTTAAGGCTCAAATTTGCTAAAGCAGTATCAACTTCGAACTTTTCCATATAACTAAACAACAGCAAAATCTGCGGATTGGATTAAACAACAACAAATTTCCGTTTGTTGTTATGATCTTTCCCGTACAAAGCCAACAATACGCAAAAACAACCGACATCGTAATTTTATCAGAAATAGTCTGCTGCCAACCCAGGCAGGAATAACCCGCCACAGGCACAAGCAGGAGGTTAAAGTCGATTATTGGAAATATGCACACTGGGTAAGTGTATGATTTCGAAAACGAAAATATGCTTTCAAAATTTACATCGGGAGAATTCAAAAGCTATGGCGGAAGATCAAAATAGACGTCGGTGATGTCCCTCCATTCAGGTACCCAAGCGCCTAATCAAGCTTCTACATTTTTTTTGAACGATATAAAACGACGAGCCCGACCGAGCCCTGTGGCTGCCCCATACCTGGGTGAGGTTAGCCTAATCTGCATAGTTATCACTGGTGGATCGTCATTCGCTAGATCACACCAGGTGTAATAGGTTAGGTGGAATCATGATCATCAAACCAAGTTACAACTGCCTGCTCCGGCTTGTCGAGTAGCCGGTAGACAAGGTCAGTATTGAACTAAGTTCAATATTAATATTGCACGATCCAGATATAATAAGTTTATTGTCTCGTTCAACTCAAATGCAGGAACAAGAATATCGTAATGAAGGGATTTAACACTAAACCATTAAAAAGCGCAGCAGTGTCGGACAACAAAACAGAATCAATATCCTTTCCTTTCTAATTAATGCTTAACTTAATACAAGCAGAAGCAAACCAGAAGGATCGCAGTTAATTTCCCAACCTTCATCTTAGCTGATGGTTGTTAGGCTACCAGATTAGCAGTCACAAAACATTCACCTAACCTAAGTACCCAATTAATAACTATCCCATCATACCAAAGCCTTCGGCAACTGCAGCCATAATTTCATTGAAGAAAGCGATGCCCGCTCCGATCAAAACTCAACATAGAACAAGGCGGAGGCCTTATAAAATGAAACGGCAGATCTACTCAATGGTGGAAGAATTATAGCATCAAACTTATCCTGATATCCCACGATTCACAATTATGAAAGTACAAATTTGCCAGACGGCACGCATTTTCTCTTGCAATTAATCCGATCTATCGTTGGATAAAGTTGAGATTACGTTTGGTCGATTTACCCGAAGCTCTGGTACCAGAAAATGTAATAGCCCCCGCCAGGAGTATGCCGATAATTTTGGACTCAATTTAATTCCAAATATAAGGCTATGAAAAAGTTAACATTTGAAGCAGCTTTTATCACCGCTTGTGCAATTGTATTTATCGCTTGTGAGAAGAATGAACCGGCAGACCATCAACTGGAAATTACTTCCAACACAACATCTGGTGTAAATTATATTCCGCCGAGAATTAAAAACTATACAGGGAAAGACTTCAAGTCAATAGACACAACTTGTGATCCCTATTTGAAATATACCCAGAAAATAGACTTTCATATTTACTGGATGGAGCGTATTATAACAAGGTATCTGATGGTAATCTGACCATTCAGGTGGAGCCGTATTTTATTGTGTATAGACCTGAAGGCTGGGGCCAAAAACCTTTTGTAGAATCAGGCAATCCCTATGCACTAGGTCTTAGAAATAATGAGCCCAGAAAGCTCTTCCTGGGAAAAAAGTGTTACGTCCTCAGATTTGAACTTCTACCAATCTCGTACCGGCTTAAACCGGTTGAATTTACTACATCTTATAAAAGCAGAGATATCGTAACGAAAGATAGTCTATTGGGTTCAATCCACCTGAGCATAAATCCAACAACTGGTGCCCGGCTCCTTGCCATACAATCGGACACCACTTTCCATGAAGTTGACATTACTTTCATTGAAAACATAGGCCTGAATTTTTTAGTAAGTTATGCGATAGCGAACATCCGGTATGTGACCGATAAGGAAGGTGTACGACAAACACAAGAACAATTAAAGGCATTAGGGGCCTGTTGCGGCGCTGACCTCAAAAATACAAAACTTGCGAACGCCCTGGTGATTTATTACCATAAACAATAGCTTCACGAGTAAACATGGAAAAGCCATGAACCGGGAAGTTCATAGATCCGAACCTGCGAAATTCATAACCCCTGTAAACAAGAAAAGCCTGCAAGTTTACACTTACAGGCTTTCTTTAAGATTTGGCACCGACCTACTCTCCCACGTGTTACCGCAGTACCATCGGCT
>JAZQRI010000097.1:0-2760 GCA_045629455.1 Pedobacter sp.
TTTCCGAGAAGATCCTTGTTTTTCCACCGCCGGTTGGCAGTTGATAAAGCAGGCGGCAATTGCTGCCCTTGCCTTCCAACTTTTCGAAAATTGTGTCTATGTCCTTTTGCTGATAATGGTAGAGTTCTTTAGCTGGCATTGCGATCGTGTAAATTTCAAGTATAAACTCATGAAGCTGCAGAAAGTTTGAAGAGCAGCAACATTTAAGCTTGTTTTCAGATACCGGTCTCAGGCCATTCATTGCTGCACCCGAAAATATTTATCTTTGCAATGGATAAGCTATGGCATTCCTGAACGTGATTCGGGGACGTAGTCGTCAATCCGTACCCCGACTTTGAAAACATACAAACAAAGAATATTACAGGTAAAAGAAGCCCAGGATCATCAGGAGCTACTTTCGGCGTTGTGGAATTATATTTCTTTTCCCCTCAGGTTGCCCAACAGGCCGCATCAAAAAGAGCTGCTGGAGCAGGCTGTTCCCTTTAGCATGCAGGCGCCGGATCCCTATTTCGCAAAAAAGGAACTCACCTTTAATGGCTATACCTGGGGTAACGGTCATAAAAAGGTTTACTTTACCCATGGATGGAGTTCTAAGGCGGCGGATTTCACCGAAATCATTACAGCACTAAACGAACTGGACGACCTCCAGATCATTGCTTTTGATGCTTTGGGCAATGGTAGTTCTGAAGGTGAACTGAGTAACCTCATGTTGTATGTGAAGCCATTGGAGGCCATCATAAATTCCTATGGAATGCCTGACGTTTTGATTGGCCACTCCCTGGGTGCAATGGCCAATATTGTTGCACTTAAAGAATTTAGGGCGCAGCCAAAACTACTGATCAGCATTACGCCTGTGGTTCAATTGGAACAGAATTTTAAAGGGATGATGAACTTTGCGGATGTATCAGCAGAAAACCAGGCACATTGGCTCGAATCTTTTCACCAGTATTACAAGCTACCCGTTTCTTATTTCGACATGAAATCCTTGTATGCGCTCTCGGAATCAACAAAACACATCGTGTATTATGATCAGAATGATGAGGTCCTTCCGTATACACAACTGCTGGAGTTCCTGAAAGAACAGCCTAAGATTAGCATTGAAGAATTCAGGGATGCCGGGCATCATAAAATCCTGAAAGAACAAGCACTGATCGATGCGATCAGGCATGCCGTTGACCGTATTTAAGCAAACCTACGGATAACCCAGGTAATAAGTCCCTGTACAAGCAGAAATCGCATTTCAGGCTTACTACAGGGACGATGTACAATTTAGAGGTTCAATAATGGCGCCTGAACCGCAGCAATCAGGTGATCAATAAACCTGCTCGGCAAAGGAAAGCACAACCTCCTCTGATGCTTTTTCAAGCGCGTGTTCCTTTATTCCTGGAATATTTACCCCTTCAGCGCGATAAACGGTAATGTCTGTCATCCCTAAGAATCCAAGCGTAGCCTTCAGGTAAGGAACCACGAAATCGTACGGCTGATACGGTCCTTCTGAATAGATGCCGCCTGAAGCCATCGCCAGATAAATCTTCTTGCCTTTCACCAATCCTTCAGGTCCGTCTTCCGAGTATCTGAACGTAATACCTGCGCGTGCAATGTGATCAATCCAGGCTTTCAGTGCGGAGTGGATACCGAAATTATAGAGTGGTGCACCAATGACCAGGATGTCTGCTGCCATCAGCTGCCTTATCGCCTGATCTGAATAACGGATTGCATCCGCATCCGCACTGCTGAGCTGGTCTTCTGGCGTGAAGAACGATTGCAGGTGCGGCGCATCCAGATGCGGGATGTTCTCGTTGATCAGGTTTACCGCTGTTACGGTGCTGTCCGGATACCTTTGCTGCAACTGCTCAATGATCGTTTTGCCCAGTTTGATGCTCACAGAGGCATCTTGGCGCGGGCTTGAAGTAAGATGAAGAATAGTTTTCATATTGAAGTCGAATTAATGTATGGCAAAGCTACCCGCCCGCACTATAAATAGGATACTACTTTCCCAAAGGATAGTAGTATCCTTGAGGAAAGTCGTTAGCTTTATGTCATGAAAGTTACTGCTCACCCACCTGTTACGTCTAAGGAAGAATGTGTTGCCAGTGTCAACCATATCCGTGACGCATTGTACGTTCTGAATGGCAAATGGAAGCTCCCGCTAATCTTCTCGCTGTCCGAGTCTCCAAAGCGTTTTGGTGAATTGCAACGGGCACTGCAGGGCATTACGCCCAAGGTTCTGGCGAATGAGCTGAAAGCGCTTGAAATGAACGAGTTTGTGACACGGCAGGTTTATTCCACCACGCCTGTGACTGTAATCTATGAAGCCACTTCGTACAGCGACTCACTGGCAAGTGTACTTTGCGAACTCAAGAACTGGGGTGCGCAGCACCGGGAAAAAATCAAGGCAAGCATGCGCAAAGAATCAGTTTTAAATGCCCCGGAAATTTAATCGTGTAACGGCAACATGGTAAAACAAGGATTTTTATAACTTGAACCCATATTCCAACGGCAGGTATGAAATTTATTAAGAACACTTCCAAGCTTAAGGCCCTGGACGATGCGGCCTTGATCACCCAGTATAAAGCAACGGGTGATCTGGAAGTTTTGGGTGTTCTCTACAGCCGGTACATGCACCTGGTTTTCGGCGTTTGCCTGAACTACTTAAAAGATGAGGAGCAAAGTAAGGACGCCGTGATGCAGATCTTTGAAAGCCTGATTGACAAAGTAAGCGCACACGAGATCCAGAACTTCAAAAGCTGGCTGCATGTC
>JAZQRI010000098.1:0-24061 GCA_045629455.1 Pedobacter sp.
CATACACAGGCTCGAAGCCTACCGAACTATTCAGTTTTAAGATGTAAAAACGCATGGGAGCGAAACGTGTCAACCGGTATATATTACCAACAGTTCATCGGCTTTATTCCATGCGTTTTTTATTTATTCAAATGTACGACACTTCAACTGACCTCCTCCCCTTAAGCCTGGCAGTCTAGCCGTGCTGACGCAATGGATGAGTTTGCAATCTACGATTAAAGTAACGTTTGGGGCATCAGCACATAGCCGCGGAAGCTGTCGAATTATATGGTATATATATTGCTTCCAACACTGAAAAACATCGCCATGAAAAAGGGAGAAACTGTACACCGGAACTGGGGCAAATCTGAAGCTGAGGGAAAGGTAGACCAGAAATTTACGGAACCCACTACCAGGAAAATTAAAGGAACACCGGTGAAGCGAAACGCGAGCAAGGAAGAGCCCACGTATCTGATTGAACAGGAAAACGGCAATAAAGTATTAAAGTCTGAGACCGAACTGAAGTAAGGAAAAAAATAGCCGCGTGGCACTGAAATCAAAATAGTACCTCATCACCGAGCGGTCAGGGTGCTGCAACATACCCCCTGATCGCATCAGCCCAAACCTGGTAGCCTTTGTCGGTTGGATGAACATAGTCAAGCATCATCCCGGGCAGAAAAGTCCCGTCGGCGGCAAGCATCTTTGGACCGATATCCACCAGGTTGAGGTTATTTTCTGTTGTGAAGATTTCAAGCAAGCGGTTGATCTCCTTGATCAGTGCCCTGCGCGGGCTTAGTGGGTCCTTGTCTCTTGGGAATATGCCCATTACGATAATCTTCGCTCCGGGCACCTTCGACCTTACCCGTAGACATACCTCCCGTATGCCCTCCGCAATTTCGGCAGCCGTGTTATTCCTGGCATTTTCTGTTTGAGTGGTATTGTTTGTGCCGATATCGATGATGACAACCCGGGGATGCAGTCCATCTAGTTCACCGTGATCGAGCCGCCAGAGCACATTCTGCGTGCGGTCCCAGCCAAACCCCAAATTAAGTACCCGATGCTGCGCAAATACACTCGCCCATGAATTGGGACCATTGGGCGCTCTAAGCTTGCCATCTGCGTACCTTAATTGCGGCAGCCCTCCCCAGAAATGGGTGATTGAGTTACCGATGAGCACCACCTCTGGGTTAATTGAATCTTTTACCTTCAACACTTCCGCATGGCGGTCCCACCAGTTGTAGCTGTCATTCTCCAATTTGGAAACCGGGATGAGGGCTGTATTACTTACCTTATCGGTATCTAACGATCTATCGCCCATCAGCTCAGACAGCAGGGGTTCCATCGCACGCGCCCAAAGTTTTGCGCCTGTCGGGCTGGGATGCAGATAATCGGGCATCAGGTCATGATTTATGGAGCCGTCGAAGTTGAGGAAGACGTGGTTCACGTCGCAATAAAAAACATGTTTCCAATCTGCAAGTTTTGACACCAGATCAGATGCCCGCTCCAATATAGCGCGGTGAGAAGTAGGGTTTGGTCCATCATAGCTACCGGGGAAAGCGCGCAATATGATGATCTTGGTATCCGGCAACTTTTTGCGTACTGTATTTACAATGGCTTCTATGCCGCCGGCCAGTTGCCCGGCAGTATGACGTGTGGGATAATTTTTCTCATCGATGTTGTTGGTGCCAATCTCAAGGACCAGCACTTTAGGAGACTGTCCATCCAACTCACCATGCTGAATGCTCCAGAGTATATGTTCAGTGCGATAGCCACTGTATCCCAGATTTATCGCCTTACGTGGCGCGTAGAACTGATTCCAGACCGGCTGGAACTCAGGCTTGTCGAAATTATTGGTGATGGAATTACCCAGCATGATCAGGTCGAACTTTTCTTTAGCAATAGCCTCCAACTTTTCGGCACGGCGTTTCTTCGCATAACCCTCAACTGGAACAGTGGCCGGGTTTGGGCCGGCGTTGTCAACCACCGGATCCGGTAATAAAAAATCCTTTAGTAAAGCTGGTAATTGCAAGCCGGCAGCTAAAGGGTTGGTATCATCTTTTGAAACATAAGCACTATCCCGCAGCAGTTTAAACGTTTCCTGTCCATCATACCCCTTCCATGTTTTCGCGTATTCACTACTGCCCTTGATCCAGCCTTTATTGTCGTTCGGAGAAAAGCTGATAAACAGCCTGGCCTTCGGTGTTAACGGAGGCATGATGGCCGGAAAAACAGTGCCCCTCAGTGTTTCATCCATATATTGGGGTGAGATGAGCACCAGGTTGTCCGGCTGTTCGTCCTCGTTAAGCTTTTGTACCGCCCGTGCGGCAAGATGCCCTCCCGAAGAGATACCCATGATATTCAATTGCTTTCCACGGACATCCAGATCTCCCCGCTTTGCCTGAAGCAGCCTGAATGCTTTCAGCGCGTCCAACAGCGCTGAATCACGAACGGAGGGCGCTTTGCCTAAGCGGTACTCCAATAAGGCTACATCGAAATTCTGTTGATTGAGAAAGGCAGCGGCTTTCTGGCCTTCATTCTTCATCCGTATTGTTTCATATCCCCCTCCGGGTATTAACAGTATGGTACCTCTGGGTGACATTGATCTTGTCCGCGAAACCAACAATAAGGGTTTCTGCACTTGATGCAGATTTCCATCGTTTGCCAACCGGTTCACTTTATTTACCCGACGCCCGTCAAGAGACAAGTGAGCCACGCGGGCAGCAGTTTGAGTTTTGTGGCCAACCTGCGCATTCGCCGTAATGGCACATACCAGGAACAACACGCAGAATGTTAAGTTCAATTTCATTATTCTATTATTCACTGAAATTTAAATAGGAGACTATAAATATGCATGGTAATAATTAAACCATCAACTTATCACTGAAAAATGCCTACTGGATTGTGCGGTAATTCTTGGTAATAGCCTAGCTTTGCTAAGCTTACCAACACCGCCCCTGTTTTGATCGATCAATCTGCCGAAAAACAAATCCACTATGTCTCCAATTTCCAAGACCTTGTCTCTACCCCCTTGCATGGAGAGATGAACGCCGTCTGCTGGAAGCGTACATTGACCGGAGACTTCTCGGAAATAGTAAACAAGATAAGCCCATCTGATGCCATCACCATCCTCGAAGAGGATGAACTTCTTGCACTTGACCTGAGCGAACAGGGACAATGCGCGAGGGAAACCCTCCTGAATGACCTCAGGCTGCTGGAAGCCTATGGCGCATCCCCAATACTGAATGTGATCCAACACTATGACCGGGATGAGGAGAATCCTATCTTTCCGACCGATGTCTACTCCTTTCATGTAGACCGCTCACCGGTCGCCGCCGATACCTTTTTGGCCACCTACTACGGCAATCCAAGCGAAATACTGCCCAACAGCCAGAGCAAACAAAAGATACTCGTCCCGGAGATACGGGAGCAGCTCAAGGCACTCCATAATGGGCAAGATGAAGACTTTGAAGCATTCCTGGAAGCGCACTTTTATGACCTCCACTATGACGTACTACCGGGTGCATCAACTATCAATCTGGGTCTGGGTCATTTATGGAGACTGGCCGTGGACCATCCCGGAATGCAGTCCTTACCATGTGTCCATCGTGCGCCATTTGAAAGCGCTGGAAGAAGGTTACTATTGATCTGCTAAATTGAACGATTAGCGTCTAAGCTGAAAGCCTTCCCTGATCAGTGTCTGATCCGAACGGGGCTTGTTACTTAACGGGCGGATCCCAGCTGCCCTTGTGTTCTGGTGCCGCGATCTGGTTGCCCCAGTCGTACATAGCCTTCAGTACCGGAATAAGCGTTGTGCCGAGTTCACTCAATTCATATTCAACGCGGGGCGGCTTTTCCATATAACTATGGCGAATAATCAGACCATCCTCTTCCAGCTCTTTTAGTTGCTGACTAAGTATCTTTCGGGATATATCAGGCATCTGCACACCCAATTTGCCGAAGCGTACTTTTCCGCCGTTCAGCAGTCTGATCAGAATTATTGGTTTCCATTTAGTCCCGATGTAACCGACCGTACGTACGACGGCGCAATTCTCGGGATTTTGCAGCATTTTTCTCATTTCTAGTTACCAGTATGTTACCGCTTTCTGCCTTTTGTTACTACTCTGTAACCACCAATTGCTGGCGGATCTTCTATAATCTGCCTTAGCTTTAGTTTCTTAGCGAAACAAAAGTAAAGAATTAAAATTATGAGCAATCAAAAAGATGAGATAAAAGACCTCGAAGGCAAAATAGCACTGGTAACGGGAGGAACGAAAGGCATTGGAAAAGCGACCGCCGCCCGTTTGTCTGCCGCAGGGGCCACCGTAATCGTTACAGCACGTAATCAGCCGGATGAACAAGGCAAGTTTGATCATTTTATTGCTGCTGATCTTTCTAAGCCGGAAGAGGTCAGAAAGGTTGTGGACGAGATCACCGAACAATTTGGCGGCGTCGACATTTTAATCAACAACATGGGCGCCAACAATTTTCCGGGCGGCGGCTTTAGCACACTCACGGATGAGCACTGGTACCAGGCGCTGGAGATCAACCTGCTTTCATCTGTACGTTTGGACAGAGGCTTGTTACCAAAAATGCTGGAACAGAAAGCTGGTGTGATCATTCACATCTCCACGACAAGCGCTCCCTTTCCCATTTGGGAGTCCACCATGGCCTACAGTGCGGCGAAGCTGGCGCTAAATTCTTACAGCAAATCACTTGCTGACGAGGTCGGCCCGCAGGGTGTGAGGGTTGTCACCGTTTCACCAGGATTAAACAAAACAGAGGCCATGTCCACCTTCCTGCAGGATCTGGCGAAGCAATCCGGGATAACATTTGAGGAGATGACGAAGCAGCTTTTTGATCGTGTAGGTGGCGTGCCCCTGGGCAGAATGGCAGAACCAGCGGAAACCGCGGAGTTAATTTACTTCCTGGTATCCTCAAGAGCATCTTACATCAGCGGTGCAAATTATGTCATTGATGGCGGGAATTTTCCCGTTGTGAAGTAATGTAGAGCGTAGTCATATAACGGAACTTCTTCGACTTTCCGTTGTATGGCTATTCATCTGAAAGTTCACCGCTGAATTTTGGCACGGATGTTAGAAACGGGCAGTACTCCTTTCAAAGTAGTTTTAAATCTCCCGTCCTTAATGATGTTTCTAACCTTGTTCCATGTCAATTCCAATCTTTCCATAAAAATCTCTGTTGCCAGCTTTCGTTTCTAATAAACTATGGGCCTTGCCGATTTCAGATAATGGAAAGACTTTATTCAAGATTGGCTTTAGCTTTTTATGTTCGACCAACTGAGTCAACTCATCCATTTTATTTCTATTCTGTCGGGTAAAGACAAAGTGGTATGTCGCATTTTTCCCCCAGGCGTGAATAAGGTTCTGGGGTTTCTCAATATCAACTAATGTAACTACCTGTCCCATTTGGCTTAGGATCCTCGCGCTGTCAGAGAGTGTATTTCCTCCGATAGTATCTATTACCACGTCAACCCCCTTATTTCCGGTCAAGTTTTGAATAGCATCGATGTAATTTTCATTTTCATAGTCTATCACATAGTCAGCGCCCAATTGAATAAGAAATTGATGATGGACTTTCCGTGCTGTAGTAAACACAACTGCTCCCATCGCCTTTGCAATTTGAATGGTTGGTATTCCTACACCGCCGGCGCCGCCGTGAACCAAAATGGATTGATTGATTTTGAGTTGTGCTCTTGTAGCCAACATCTCCCAAGCGGTGCCTGCTGCTAAAGGTAGTGTTGCAGCTTCCAGATGGCTAATGCTCTTCGGTTTTAGCCCTATGATAGACTCGTGCGCAGAATGATATTGCGCATAACTACCTTGTCCCTTGAAAATCTCAGGAGTATAATAAACTTCATCACCAACTTTAAAATTTTCTACTCCCGGACCGAGTTCCACGATCTCACCGGACACATCGTGACCGGTGATGACAGGTAGTTCCAGTTCATTTTTATAATCCCCGCGGCGTACCTGGATGTCCAAGGGATTTATAGAAGTTGCATATACCCGGACTAAAACTTCCCTGAATCCGGGTTTAGGCTTTGGTATTTCTACGATTTCGAAATTTTCGATTGAGCCGAACTCATTTAATATTGCTGCTTTCATGTTGCACTTTTCAATTAGGTAAATACTTAAACTTTATATAGAAAATATTTGAAGCATATCTATTATATGCATTGCTAACGCGGTAACCAAATCGTGATTCCCGACGGGCGACCTCCCCCCTGAAGAGGTAACTCGCGGTGGAAGGCGGTGAGCAAACCGTTCAGTCGTATATTCATGGTAGCTTGTTAGATTGTTCGTTGGGTTCAGGTTATTTAAGATATGTTACAAATTGCTCATGCGGCCATCTTACCTTTTTTAGCTTGGCAAAAGGATCCAGGATTTCATCCCGGTAGCCGACCGTCAACAGGACAACAGTTCTTAGTCCCTTGGACCGTAAGCCGAGTAATTCATCAAACTTATCAGCGTTGAATCCTTCCATTGGTGTTGCATCGACCTTTTCAGTTGCTGCCGCTATCAGTCCCGTGCCTAAAGCGATATAGGCCTGTCTGGCACCCCAATTAAAGAATTCCGCTTCTGTTTTATCCAGCAAGGGCATCAGACCCTTGTGCTTGAATATTTCGAGGTCAGCGGTAGAAAGGCCCCTTTCTTGTGCAATAAGCTCGATATAGGCATCAATGGCGTGTTCACTGATCGATGTATGCGCGGCGAACAATAAAAGATGTGACGCTTCGGCGACCTGGGGATTGAAGGAATGCCCGTTTAATTCTTCTCTTAGTTCTGCATTGTCGATCACAAAAACTCTATAGGGCTGCAGACCCAGCGAAGAGGCCGACAGGCTGATCGCCGTGATGATCCTTTGCAGTACGTCGTCAGAAACCTTTCTGCGGTTGTACTTTTTGGTGGCATAGCGCCATTGTAATGCTTCGATAAGTTCCATGTGTCGGTCTGAATGGTTTCTAATCATTGATGTTTGAGCGGGGTGATGAGGGAAAGACCTTTCTTCCACGAAATGGCTGCTTCGTCGGTCATATCTTAATGGTAAAGGAGATTTTGTGAAAAAATGGAAAAGCAGCATCCCACCTGTGCAGGATGCTGCTTCCCTCTCTTATTGTGCTGGTACAGGTGTATTCAACAACTGTTGTTCCCAGGAATAAGCTACACCGCTTCCACCTGCATGTGCGGTCAAAAGCCCGGCAAGCTGCATTGCAGTATCTAAACGGGCCCAGTCGCGCTGCCACTCTGAGGCAACGGCGAGCCAGTTGATCGGTGTTATACCATGTTGAACCATACGGCGAATAGCCATATCGTGCGCTTCAACTGAGACCGCGCCGCAGGCATCTGTTACAACAAACACATCATAACCCTCAGCTGCCGCCTGGATTGCGGGCATAGCCACACAAACCTCTGTCCACAAGCCGGCAAGGATCAATTGTTTGCGGCCGGTTTCTGCTACGATGTCGGTAACTGCAGGGTCCTGCCATGTATTGATGAATGTACGGTTGATCGGTTTTTGTTCCGGAAATACGTCCTGAAGCTGTTTAATGATCAAACCACCACGCTCCTCCGTAACTGTCGTCAGAATGCATGGAACGTTAAAGATTTTCGCTGCTTTGGCCAGCCCTGTTGTCGCATTGATAATCATTGTAGGTTCGTGGCTGTGCAGGTTTGCGAACTGAAATGGCTGGTGGTCGATCAGGACGACAATACTGTTTTCTGGGGTCAGCAGGGCATCAAGCCCTGATTTTGAAATTGTTGACATGGTATGATAATTTTAAAAGTGAAAATAAATTGTTCATGCGGTATATGAGTGGAAGCGTTGACAAAGCAAATGTCAGTGCCAGCGACGGGAAAGAAAGATGATGTTTGTCGAAAAAAACCGTAGGCATTTGTCTACCATTTTTTTCGACAAACATCATCTTTCTCATCGGCTCCATCATTGAACTTTGCCGGTATAACTTAAAGCAAGATCCCGAGCCGAAAAAGCCTCATGGATGTTACTGATGACGTCTTTTTTCAAGTCTCAAAATTCTTTTTAAAGGAAATGATGGAAATGATAAAATATCCAAAAGGAGAATTTACGATCCTTTGGCAGCCGAAGCTATGCATCCATTCCGGCGTTTGTGTGAAAACATTGCCAAAGGTTTATGATCCCCACCGCCGGCCCTGGATCCAGGTAGAGCATGCGACGGTGCAGGAGTTGATCGACCAGGTGTCTGGATGCCCCTCGGGCGCGCTCACGATCGAGCATTATGGAACAACTAACAAAGGCAAATTATGATGGAAAGAACAGAAGTAGTTTTTACAGGCCGTTTTCACCTCGAGGTCCGGTTATTTTCAGACGATGTGCAAGCTGGCAAAATGAACATGGGTATTACGGATGGAAACCTAACGGTTTTTCATACTGAGGTGTATCCAGAATATGAAGGCAGGGGCTTTGCCAAGTTACTGCTCGCCCAACTGGTCAGCTATGCAAAGGAAAACAAGCTGAAGATCATCCCGCTTTGCCCCTATGTGAACCTGCAGTTCAGAAGGCATCCGGCCGAATATGAGGACGTCTGGTTAAAAGATTGGCACCAATGAAATATTTGCTGGAAACACCTGTCCGGGGAACGATCGGTACCGAAAACTTCAAAACGTCCATTTGTTGGCGAAACGGTGTGCTGACCACGGATGAGCCTGAAAAGCTGGGCGGCAAAGACCTTGGACCGGATCCCTATACCCTGTTACTGTCATCATTAGTATCCTGTACCCTGGCGACGCTCCGGATGTATATCGATCATAAAGGCTTGGTCCTTAACGAACTCTCGGTAAAAGCGAACATGGTGCATAAGATCGGGAATGATGGTGCCTTAATTCACATTGAACGTAGCATAGAGATCGGAAGCCTTTCCGATCCGGATATCCGGGAAAGGCTCATCCGTGTCGCAGAGAACTGCCCCATATCGAAGATATTGAAAGGCAGCATCAGCATTGCGACTGAACTGACATGATGAGGCGTGGATAGTTCAAATCATTTTGGATATCACCGATCTTAAAATAGCTGAAACTGAACTATAGCGCATATTTAAATTATATTACCATGAGCAAGAAGAAAGAACAGGTAAAGTTCCTGAAGAAAAAATTCGCATGGGTCGTAAAGGCCTTTGAGAAAGAAAAGAACAAAAAAAACGCAACGAAACTTTTGAGTTTCTGACCGGACGTATCGCTGAGTTCCAGCAGTATAAAAGCGGGGCGGCTGATAAGGGTAAAGCTGAACAGCGGGATGAGGCCGTTCCCGCTACGCGGGAAGCTAGCTGCATCCGACCCTCGGCCGATGTTGTCAATGAGCTCAGGGACTCAACCCATGCAACACAAAACTCGATTAGAGAATGTACTGACCGTCTATGAGTCCGCGCCGGGCAATCTCAGCAGCTACTCTTCATTGTTTCCGGGACAACTTTAACTATGGACTGTCTTTATTAAGGCATAGCCCGGGAGACTGAAGACCTGACGGCGACTGAGAAATAAATACATGAGATACCCATTTCAGCATCTCATGTATTTATTCCATAACAACAAACACTCTCGGGTTGTTGCGTACGCATTGTTAGTTCAGATCTAAAGCATTTTTGTCGGGGTCACTATGAAACTTCCCCGCTGGAGTGATTATGAACGTTCCGGCAGTTGCGAAAGTATCCTCCATAAACATGAAATGATAGATCAACCCATCTTTTACTTTGGCTAGAATGGAAAACGGCGACGTCACCTTTTTGTTCAGCGTACGGGAGGTGTAAGTAAAGCTTCCGAAAACAGCTACTTTTTCGCCTTCTGAAAATATGTCCTGGACTTCAAATGCCTGGATAGTCCAGAATTTATTCACGCCTGAGACTGTGTCAATGAAGGACTGAGGTCCTTTGTGCATTCCGGCCCAGGGTAGAATTTTCTGTAATTCCGGATTGCTGAAGTTTAAGGAGATATAGGTTGCATCATCTTTAACGATCGGCCTCATCACGTCCGGGTTTGTCGTATTCGCTAAGAATTTTTTGATCACCTCTAAGGGTGTTGCGCGTGAATTTTCCATGGTTGTATTGTTAAGTATTAAATTTGCGAGTGAATTTTCATAATCTTTTCTTGCTGATTTACAACAGCAAAGATCATGACCCTGGCATCATGGAAAGATGATCTATGTCGGAAAATAAAGTAGAGTTATCTACGAAAGGATAACTAATCAGCGTGAGTGGGCTATCACCACCTGCGGCCTAAGTTCAGCCATTGTAATCTTTATTTTCTCGACAAGAGCAATTCTCCCGACCGCCGCCTTCCACGATCCTGAAGGTCATTTATTTCCACGCTGTCTAGGAAAGTGCATTAGGAGGCGGACCTCCTGCAGGTTTGCTTTTGTCATCAGGCAAGGGTACATATTCGTGATTATCCATCTGAGGCAGCGTGATACGACCTTGTTTCCAATCCTCTTTAGCTTGTTCGATCCTTTCTTTTCGGCTGGAAACGAAATTCCACCAAATGTACCTATCCCCAAGATGCTCTCCACCAAGCATCATCAAAGTGGTTTGTTCTTTTGCTATAATTAATGGATCAACCCCTTTTGTAAAAACCATTAACTTTCCTGCTTTATAAGTAATCCCATTTACGTCAACACTGCCTTTAACAATGTATGCACCTCTCTCGCTGTATCCATTGGGTAAGCCAAAACGGACCCCTTGCTCCAATATGACATGTACATAAAATAAAGGCGAGTGTGTTTTAACATTACTTCTCAGCCCATAGGCATCTCCTGCAACCAAGCGCATCCACATACCGGTATCCGTAAAAACAGGTAACCGCTCTGGCTTATAGTTCTCAAAGGACGGATCACTTTCTTCGTCCTCTTCAGGCAATGCTACCCAAGTTTGTATCATTTCAAATTCGCCTCCCGCCAGCATCACAGGATCTTCGAAATGTTCACTATGTGTAATACCTTTCCCGGCAGTCATCCAATTTACCTCACCTGGTTTTATCACCTGCTCTACGCCCAGGCTATCTCTATGGGTTACATTACCACTGAATAAGTAACTAACTGTAGATAACCCGATATGCGGATGTGGCAACACATCTAAACCACTTACTGGTCCTGTCGGCACAAGTAATGGGCCTCCATGGTCCATAAAAATAAACGGACCTATCATCCTGTGAAGCCGATGGGGAAGGATACGCTTAACTGCAAAACCTGGAGAAATTTCAGCCATTCTAGCTTCAATAATGGTATCAAGCATAATAAATATCTTAATAATTAAACTCTTTTTAAAATCTAAATCAACCCTACTGACATTTGCGTTTCTTTGAGGTTGCTACTGTAACAGTGCTTTACTTCGAGCCTGCCAAAATCCTCATGAGGCTTTCTCAATTGCTTTAAGTAGAGCCTGCATACAAATAGGCAGATTCCTCCAATGCTCTATTTGAAACTGAATAATGCAAAAATGCATTAAACGGAAAGATTAGCGCGTAGATAAAGAACTAAAGAAAACATCGACAAATATCTATGCTGCTAAAAAAGATCATCATCTATAGCTTGCTTTTTAAGCACCCGACTTAATGTGTCTTTTGTAATGCCGAGATAGGAAGCAATGATGTGTTGAGGAAAACGACTAAGAAGGGTTGGATAATCCTCGACCAGGCACATGTAGCGCTTCTTTGCACTGAAACTGATCCATGTTAATCTTTTTTGTGCCGCTATATTATTTCGCTCAACAAGAATCAACAAAAATTCTTTGAAGGCAGGAATTTCAATACACAATTCTAATATCTTTTCTTTTGAAATAAGCAGCACTTCACAATCTTCCCATGCATCTATATTAGACACACTAGGCGTACAATTAACGAAACTATCATCATCACCTGCCCACCAATTTTCAACATATAAATTAATCATGCGTTCAGCATCTTTCTCGTCCTTATAGTACTGGCGCATGGCACCTTTTACAATAAAAGCCATATGTTTACATATTTCTCCTTCCTGCAATAGATACTGTCTTTTGCGAATCTTTTTATGAATAAAATAATTTAACACAATTTCAAAGTCCTCTTTAGAAATTAAGGTTGAAGCATATTGGTTGATGTAATGGAATAATGGATGCATGCAGATGAATTAGTAAGATTTAAGGTTTTGTATTCTTTCCATCTTTCTTACAAAATCCACAATGATGAAGACCTTGAAGAGCAATTTTGGAGACTGTTCATTTACCTCTTTTAGCAAAACTATAGTAAGTGGAAAGATAAAAATGTAGATAAATGACTAAAAAGGACACATACAATTGTCTACGAGACATAAAAAATCCAGAGACAATAGCTTGGTTTTTTAATCGCTTTTTTGCGCGTGCGGCTTAGCAGAGCTGGAGAAATATCCGGCAATGGCGGTTTGATTTTGGGAGCATAGTCCGTTCTGACTTACAATAACGGCAAGAAAGTCCTTCGTTACTTCATTTTCGAAAATCGCTCGTGGCAGCCTTATAAAAGATTTTATGCGCGGGTGTTGGCATGCGAAGACGCCGCAGTCTGAATACCTACCTTTTAACTGTCGTTCTACGCACCCGACTTAGCGTGTCCTTTGTGATACCCAGATAAGAAGCAATGATGTGTTGAGGAAATCTCTGAACAAAATACGGATGGCGTTCAACGAAGTCAGTATAACGTCTCTCCGCAGTAAAGCTGATAGCTGATGTTATTCTTTTTTGTGTAGCAATATTATTTCGTTCATCAAGTTTTAATGCGAACTCGTTAAAAGCCGGACATTCATGAAACAATCTTAATTGATTTTCCCTCGGAAGGAGAAGTAATTCGCAATCTTCCCATGCATCTATGTTGTAGATACTCGGCGTAGCGTTGGAGAAACTTTCGCGGTCACCCGCCCACCAATCCTCTATATATAGATCAACAATGCGTTCGACACCTTTTTCATCTATATGATATTTACGCATAGAGCCTTTTACAATAAAGGCCATGTATTTACATACTTCCCCTTCTTCCAGCAGATATCGCTTTTTTCTCAACCTTTTAGGAATAAAATTGCCTAGTAAAACCTCAAACTCCTCATCAGAGATTGAAGTTGAAGCGTATCGGCTGATATATTCGAGCAGTGGATGCATGCACAGGTTGAAAATATTTAAAGTTAGTAAATTTTTTTTATCCACAGAGAATTTGGGTAAAGAACCCAAACGAGGTAATGACATGATCAGTTTGATTACTTATTTCACAAAATAAATCAACCATAGCACATTTTTCATGGTACAATTTGGTATTATACCATGAAAAATGTGAAAAATTGGAAACTATTATTAAACACATCTATAATCGAAAGGAAAAATCCGGTTAAGCATTTCAACCAGATTATTCTGTATCCTCAAGAGAAGTCTTGTTGTCTTCCCGCAGCGTACCCCTGGCCATGCTTTTAAATCCTTGAGGGCTGATTATCTAAACAGTCAGTTTTAGTTCTGCTAAGAATTGATGGATTTGGCTGATCGCCATAGAACCTTCACCAACTGCAGAGGCAACTCTTTTAACGGAACCTTTCCTAACATCGCCAACAGCGAAGAAGCCGGGAATGCTCGACTCCAGAGATTGCGGTTTTCTCTGCGCATAAATAGAACATTTAGTCATGTTCGCTACATCAACATCTACACCTGTATAAATAAATCCCCTATCATCCATTGATACAATTCCATTTAACCACTCTGTACATGGCTTTGCTCCTATAAATGTGAACAAATTGGATATCCCTATGGTTTGTGTCTTCCCATCTGAGTCCAGTACTAAAGATTCTAAATGATGTGTTCCGTTAAGTTGGATTACGTTGCTATTCTCATGTACAACAATATTAGGCGTTGTATAAATTCTCTGCACCAGATAATCGCTCATCTTCGCTCCTAAATCATTGTTACGAATAACCACGTGAACCTCTTGAGCGTGGTCTGCCAGAAAAAGTGCAGCTTGCCCCGCCGAATTTCCACCACCAACAACACCTACCAGTTCGTTTTTACATGCAGCCGCATTCATACCTGTAGCCGAATAGAAGACACCGCTGCCTTCAAATTTTTCAATGTTTTCTACAGGCAACCGCCTATAGTTTGCACCGGTTGCAGCGATAATGGATCTGGCTTTAATGTTCTTGCCATTTGATGCGCATAAGGTAAAGAAGTCTCCGTTGTATTCTACCTTTTCTGCCTTATGGGGAATTGATATCGTGCATCCAAATTTCTGTGCCTGAAGATACGCCTTGTTTGCAAGATCATTTCCGGATATCCCAGTCGGAAAGCCTAAGTAATTTTCAATTTTTGAACTTTTCCCAGCTTGGCCTCCGGGCGCGTTGCCGTCAATGGTAACCACTGATAATCCTTCTGAACCTGCATAAACACTTGCAGCCAGTCCGGAAGGGCCAGCTCCAACAACCAGTACATCAAATACTTCATCTCCAAACTCAGTCAGTACACCAGTTTGTTTGGCGAGCTCGGCGATGGTGGGTTTCTTAGATATCTCACCGGTAACGTTCACCAGAATAGGTAAATCTTCCGAGGTAAGATTAAAGCTTTCCAATAGGTGTTTTGCCTCTTCAGAAACATCCGTATTCAGGAAGGTATGCCAGATATGGTTCTTCTCCATAAAGTCGCGTAAACTGTAAGTATCCTTCGACTTTTCAGAACCAATCACTTTAATACCGCCACTAAAATCTCTCAGCATGATCTCCTGTCTCTGAATAAATGCACCCAATAGAACATCACTGATATCACTGTGTTTTGTTATTATATTCTTAAGAATATTGGGGCTGATACGCAGGACTGTGCTTCCTTTTGAAGCATGTGCGCTAAATGGTATACTTCTATTGGATAACATACTGTTGTCACCAGTAAATTCATGAACACAATGGATTGCAAGAACATCATCATGAACTGGGTCCTTCATGCTGATGTCGCCCGCTAAGACAACGTAAAAGTCATACGCGCTATCCCCCACTTCAAAAAGTACGGTTTCATTTTCAAAGGTTATTAAAGTACCGAATTCCTTCAGGGTACTTATTTGTTTTTGGGTTAAAACTGGAAATCTAGGATCAGTCATTGTATGTAAGTGTTTTTAAAGCTTGATGTATTCCTTAGGAAAGATTCTCGTATGGCTCAGGATTCTCGCTATTTGGTATGGTTGATTTAATAAAGTTTGTTTAAACACATGGCTATACTTCTACAAAGTTGGCATGATGATTTTTTAAACACGCTTTTATTCTGCGGGAGTCACCTACGAGCCACAGAATATCGTTGGCGAATAAGCTTTCCGATGAACTTGGGTTGAGAATGCGGTTACCATTTCTTTCAATCCCTACCACGTGGCTTCGCAGGTCTTTTCGGATACCGGAGTTCCGTATTGTTTTGCCCAGGTAAGAATTTGCATTGGTAATCTGGGCCTTGATGAGTTGTATATCGTTAATGTCGATATCTTCTTCATTATCCTCATGTTGCACGGTTTGATCAAAGGCAACTTTTAACTGTGTAATCTGCATATCCGTCCCCAATACCCCTACCTTGTCAAAAGGCAAGATCCGTTGTTTTCCGTCAGGCAGATGGATGGTTCGCTCGTTTCTCCGTATGTACACGATATCTATCCCGTACTTCTTTTTCCAACCCAGTTCGTGCAAAGTCATTCCTGCAAAGAAAACTCCGTTGCCAGCTTCCAGTTCGGTAACATAAGCGTCCCATTCCTGTAATTGGTTTGTTGCTTCCTCGTTCTTGTGCTGCAGTTCTCTACTTGCTGTGTTTTTGATGAACTCGAGCCTTTCTCTTTCATTAAAATTTGATATAAATTGTAGCTCAATTCTCTGATACACCTTCTGGACTTCATCTGAGAAGTACCACAATAAAGTTGCGACCAGAGGAACAGCTGTTATCAGCGCATGCCTGGTTGTTGTGATTTGGTCAATAAAAAAGCCTATAAGAAATATCCCAAAGAGGAACCGGAGTGCATTGAGCAAAACTCCCGCAATCGAGTAGTTCAGATAATACAAGTTGACGGACTCATCCTCCCCTTTTACGATAATTTTTTTGATCAGGATTGCCCACAGGAAAGGTGATGCGACCAAAGTTGATGTGCTTGTCAGGATTAAAGTTTTCCAGAGCACACTTTCTAATTGCATGTCTAAAAAAGGAACAAATGTGTACTTGAATAATAAGACAATGGCGATGAGCATAATGCCATTCGTAACAATGATCTTGTAGTATTGCAGCAGAATTTTTTTCCATAGCGGATCATTTTTTGTTTTTTCTGTTTCCGAGGCATACGCATCTAAACACATTATCCATTTTGCAGGAAGAATTTTTACAACAACATTATACAAAAGTTCTGAAAATCTGATCAGATAAGGCGTAGTAAAGGTTGTGACCGCCGATACACCGACAGCAATAGGGAATAAAAAGTCTGAAATAACCCCAAGAGACAATCCTAAAGCAGCCACAATAAAAGCGAATTCGCCAATCTGTGCCATACTGGAACCGATTTGAATAGCTTGTTTTAAAGGTTGCCCGGACATCAAAGCACCAAGCATACTAAAGAAAAATTTCCCCGTTAACGTCAGAACGGTTATGCAGAAAATTGGAACAGCATACGTATACATCGCCTGCGGATCGATCATCATACCCACGGAGACGAAGAATATGGTACCGAAAAATTGTTTGATCGGTTGTGTAAGTTGTTCTATTTTTTCGGCCAATACTGTTTCTGCGATTAAAGATCCCATTACAAAGGCCCCTAGTTCGGCAGAAAAACCTACTTGTGTAGCCAAAAACACCATGCCGAAACAAAGACCTATTGAAAGGATGAGAACCGTTTCATCATCCATCCATTTTTTCGTTTTCTTTAGGAATAACGGAAGCAGATAAATACCTACCAAAAACCAAAGCGCCAGAAAGAAGCCGAGTTTAAGCACAGTAAAGATAATTTCCGAGCCCTGAAAAGTTTGCGTTACGGCAACAGTCGATAACAACACCATCAGAAGGATGACGATAATATCTTCTACCACCAATACGCCAAAGACTACCCTGGCAAATTGCTTAGATTTCAAGCCCAATTCATCAAAAGCCCGCAGAATAATGGTGGTAGAAGAACTTGCCAGCATACCAGCAAGGAAAAGACTGTCCATCGGGTTCCATCCCAACAAATGCCCGGTAAGATAACCACCTAAGCCTACAAACATAATTTCTGTGACAGCGGTAATTGAGGCGGGACCTCCAACTTTCATCAGTTTTTTAAAACTGAATTCCAACCCCAGGCTAAAAAGTAGCATGATTACACCGATCTGTGCAAAAGTCTCGACGTTTTCGTGATCAACAATTGTAGGAAGGTAGCCGAAATGTGGACCAACTAAAAACCCGGCAATGATATATCCCAAAACTAAGGGTTGCTTTATTCGTTTAAAAAGAATAGTAACCAATGCACCTACCAAGAGGATTAGGGCCATATCTTGTATCAGTTCTGGTAAATGAGCCATTTAATATTGATTGTTTAAAAATGCCGTAGTTTATGATTTTAGTACGTCCTTAATATCCTGTGATTTTTTGAACATAGATGCAGCAAATGGACACAGCGGGATAATCAGAATGTTTTTATCTCTGGCCATTTCTACGATTTTCTGTAGCATTTGCCTGCCTACACCTTTCCCCTTATATGCTGGTTCAACATCTGTATGATCAATGATGATTAGCTCCGGGCCAGCGATGGAATAGGTCATCATTCCTATGCGTTTATCATTCTCGATTGCTACTGAAAAGCCTTTGGTGTCGCTTTCGTTTAATAGTATTTCCATATATTCTTTGATTTAGAATTTAGTGTTGCAATCAATGCAACTGATCTGAAGACCCTCTTTTTTATGAAGCAAAACTATTTGAAATGGAAACTACCAACGATGACTAATGACTACAAAAACTGTAGACAAATGCCTACCAGTTAGCTGGCGCAGATCACCACGCCAAAATATCAGTCTATAACGGGCCGCCTATATTATGGTTTAAAGTACTAAGTACACAGTATAGCAATCAAACCGGCTAGGTAAAACTGCAGGCTATATCGTGCCGATTTTAATGAAGTTCATTTAAAGTCTTCAGAAATGCGATGATCTCCCCGATCTCCTTCTTGCTTAAGTCCAGGGGTTCGGGAGAAAGCGTCTGGTTCTCCAGGTCAATGCCAATTCCGGCACCACTACCACGGTTGTAAAAGTCCATGACTTCTTCCAGGAAGCAACAGAAAAGCTTTGTCATTCAAAATAGCAGTTAAACATCTGTCTTACAACATTACGATACACACGTCAACTCCCTATAAAAACAACTACAACTAGCTATTTATGTACATCAGTTTAAGTCGTAAGATTGTACCGTGATCAAATATCATCACCTGCATTTATGAATGAGTTTTCAAAAAACAAGTATATAGGCCATTCTTTGATCCGTCCGGGTCCGGATAGCTATTTGACGATTTTACGTTCTCAGGTCCAAAAGTTAATACTAACAAGAATAGATAATGAAAAATCAACTATTAACCAAATGTGCTATAATTCTAATGATTATAGGAACCATAATCTTAGGATGTAAAAAGGAAGTGGTCATAGATGAATCAGTTCAGAAAAACGAAAGACCTGAGTCTGCGGTCTCTGCCAAATTGAGTTCAAAATCCCTACTTGGAAGTGCAGCAGCCTGTGGGCTGGTGCTGAAAAATAATACAATTAGCAGATCTACAAGTAGTACACAACGGGCTGTTTCAAATGCAAACACGATTTATGACACTGATTTTGTTTCTGTTGGCCTGGGTGGCATTCGTGATGTTGGTTCTGGAACAATCACTGTTCCGGGTTCTTTTTCACTTGGTACAGTAACACAGGCCTACCTATATTGGCACGGCATCAGTAACTCGCCTTCTGGTGCCGGGCAAAGTATTGAGGTTAACTCGACAGTTGTTACCGGGATAAAACTAGGGGTCTCGTCCGATAACTGCTGGGACCATGCCAATAGCCAGGCATACCGTGCCGATATTACAACCTTAGTTCGTTCATCTTCAGGAAGATCTTTCAAACTTGACGAATTCGATAACTTAAATCCAAACGGGGCCTCTATTCTGGTATTCTACAGTGATGGTAATGGAACCAATAACCGGGATGTTGTTTTATTTGAGGGCAATGATTCCAACCAGCAATTCTCAGGATTCCCTGACGATCCCGACGCACCTGCCGACCCAGCCGGCTGGGACGTAACATTATCAGGAATTAATTATACCAGCGGTACAGCTAATATCGAATTGCACGTTGGTGATGGACAGCCTTTTGCTGACGGGCCAGTAGTTGTAAATGGTACAACCATATTGCCTGCAGGCGCCAATTTTGACGGTAATACTGTTCCAGGGGGCACGCTTTGGGATAAACGAACCTTCAATGTCACCTCATTTCTTAACTCCGGCGCGAACACGTTGGCGCTCACTTCGACCATTAACGATGATTGCCTTAGCTTAGTTCTTGCGGTCATCGACCTGCCTAAAGGCACTGCCCCGCCCAGTAAAAACATTAAAGTGCCCTTCGACATCAAGCCCCTGCAATGTCCGAATGAGTTTGTATGCTCAGACAAAGGACTCGTTACCGTTGGGATCTTGGGAACCAGTACGCTAAACGTTTCTCAAATAGACCAAGCTTCAATTCGAATCAATGGAATTAAGCCAAGAGAATCGGCGATTGTAGATGTCACTGCACCATTTACCGGCAATGTTACGAACTGCGAAACTTGCATCATTGCTAAACCTGACGGCAAGAAAGATTTAATGTTTCTATTTGATATTCCGGAGGTTGGCAAAAGCCTTGGTAACGTCAAACTTAATCAATGTATTAAGGTTACGATAACTGGCAAGATGCTGGAAGCCCACGGCGGAAGTGAAATTTCGGGAGAAGATTTCATTATCGTAAAAAACCCAAAAAAATAGTCGCTTTTGTTAGAATGAAGGCTACTTGAACATCGAGCCGGGTCCGGGTATGTGCGGGTGACCTGTGGTAGGTGTATCAAGTAGCCTTTTTATATCGTTGCCTATTCCGCTCTATAGTTTACCACGTTTCCGAGGAAAACTTCACGAGGAATTCCACTCCAAACCCTACCAGGTTTTCCAGCGCAAAGGTACTGGTAACTTGCAATCCTCAAGTCCGTGATTAAGTTCTGCGGGAGCTTACATGATCTACTCTATATGCAGAGGTCAGATATTCTCATGGTATATCTCACAAACAATCCTCCTCTGTTTGTCAAGACTTTCTTCAACTGAAGTTTCTCCACCGGATCGGTGGCGAACGCATCTTGGTAATTAACGGGCGATGGTCCTCATCCATGCCTTCATAAGTATTTATTAAGTAAGCACTGCTAACATCCACGGACTTAAAATAAGCCTTCTTGGATTCAAATCGCGGTTCAGCGGTATGGGTCTTGCATCCCTAACCATTTTACCTACTTTTGCACAAAACTCAAGTAATATGTCTTTTAGTTCATTAGGTCTTTCCAGTGTTTTATTAAAAACCCTTGCTGATCAGAATTTCACCGTACCTACCCCTATCCAGGAAAAAGCTATTCCCGCTATTTTAAGTAAAAGGGACATTTTAGGTATTGCTAAAACCGGCTCTGGTAAGACTGCAGGCTATGTGTTACCAATTCTAATGAACCTACTGGAAACCATACGGGTTAAAAATCGACATGCGGATGTATTGGTGCTGGTACCCACCCGTGAACTTGCTGAGCAGGTAAAGGGTGTTTTCAAAACTTTTAGCAAAGATCTCCAGCAACCAGTTAAAACCTTAGCGGTATATGGGGGCGTATCCATTAATCCCCAGATGATGGCCCTTCAAGGGGTAAATGTACTTGTGGCTACATCAGGCAGGCTCCTGGAATTACTAAGCTCAAATGCCGTTTCGCTTTCATCCATCCATACGTTGGTATTAGATGAGGCGGATAAGATGTTGAACTTAGGGTTCAAAGAAGACATGGATAAGATTATAAGTCTACTCCCTCAGGAACGTCAAAACATTCTATTTTCTGCCACGCTAAGCAACGATGTACAAAACATTCAGCAGCTGCTGCTAAAAGATCCCGTGGTTATTCAAATAGAAGCTGAGGAGGATTCGCTTGACTTGATCAAACAGGTGGCCTATATGGTTTCGAACGACAAGAAAGGCCCCTTTCTGCGGTACCTGATCAATCATCATGAAATGAAACAGGTATTGGTATTTGCATCTTCTGTGCATCAGGCAGATGCCGTTGTGAATAAATTACGTAAAAACAACATCGATGCAAAAGCAATGCACAGTAAAAAGAGCCAGGGTGCCCGAACGGAAGCTCTAGCACACTTTAAATCTGGTAAACTACGGGTATTGGTCGCAACGGATTTGATGGCAAGGGGAATCGACATTGATTCCTTGCCTTTCGTTATTAATTATGAATTGCCCCGTTCCCCAAAGGACTATATTCACCGGATTGGGCGAACTGGACGTGCAGGGTTAAAGGGCGATGCGATCTCACTGCTAAGTACGAACGAACTTGACCATTTCAGTGTCATTCAGAAGAAAATGGGCAAGCAGGTAGAACTGATTGATGGGGAACAAATTAAGTTAACATCATAGGTAATAAACTCATCCATTGTCGAGAACTAATCTTTCACAGGGGACCTATTTACAAAAATGGGGATTAATGAGGTCTAAACTGTATCTTTGCCGAATATGGGTTACGCAAAAGAAAGAGGAAAACTTGAAAAGCTATGGACAAAGGTTAGTAGTTTAACCAATTACGACGACAAGAGTCTTGCAATCATCACAGACATATATGAGCAGTATTCTCATACCGTTAGAATACTGAAAAACAAAAATCCGGACACATTCACTAAGGTTTACCTGGAAGATCTACCACAAGTTAAAATAGCTAGAAATACACTAAAAGTTAGTGAGGAAGAGCACCGTCAGGATAATTTCATTCAATTTAGAGCTTCCCTTTCAGCTGCACTGAACAGTGCCATTACGTTAACCAAAGAATCTAAGTAACTACTCCAGCCGGAAGCTCTGCCAAACAAGACAATTATCAGTTTACGATGCGAAAAAAGTGAGTAAGATCGCGAGCTATGGGTATTTTGTTGGGAGTGTAACGGGAACTGTGTCACTTCTAAAAATTGACGCCGCTCAGAAGCCTCTATTCTCCTGAAGAATTCTGTCACAAAATTTGATGTAAAGTTGTGAAAATGCCAGTCCCCAACTGTGGATTGGCATCGTCCATTTCTTACCGATGTTTTTTTAAGGACCAGGTACATGAGCTTCATCAGTGCCTGTTCGGATGAAAACGCACCCTTGGTCTTGGTTATTTTACGAATCTGGCGGTGGACACCTTCAATCGGATTGGTGGTGTAAATAATCTTGCGGATCCCTGCTTCGTATTCAAAGAATGCAGAAAGGTTCAGCCAGTTATCCAGCCAGGATTTGCAACTCAGGGGATATTTCTTACCCCATTTTTCTTCAAACTCCAGCAACCTTTCATAACCCTGCTGCTCATTATTTGCCTGGTAGATAGGTTTCATGTCGGCCATTACTGCCTTTTTATCTTTCTCGGGAACATAACGTATGGAAGAGCGGATCTGGTGAACAATGCAAAGCTGCACCCTGGTCTTAGGGAAGATAGCCTCTACTGCTTCCGGAAAGCCTTTTTGGCCATCAATGCAGGCGATCAGGATACCTTCCACGCCCCGGGTTTTTAGATCAGTTAACACCGAAAGCCAGAATTTGGCACCTTCACTTTCAGCCGTATACAGGCCTAGGAGATCTTTTTTGCCTTCAATATCCACACCCAGGATATTGTAGATCGCAGGTGTTTCCACCACACCATTTACCCGGACCTTGAAAAACATACAGTCCAGGAATACAAAGGGATAAACCCCTTCTAGCGGACGATTGCGCCATTCCCTGTACCGCTGAAAGCACACTGTCGGTAATTCTTGAGATCTCAGCTGCAGAAATATCCATAGCGTACATTTCCTGGATATAATCACGCATAGCACGCGTGCTCATGCCCATGGCATACATCGAAAGGATATTGCCTTCCAGTTCCTCTGTAATAATCAGCTGCCGTTTAGGTACAAATTTGGGCTCAAAAGTGCTGAGCCGGCCACGCCCGGTTTCCAGCTCAAACTCTCCGCAATTTAAGCTGCGCACCGTCTTCTTACTTTTGCCGTTTTTACGATTGGGCTGACCGGCTAGTTTACTTTCTGAAATGTGGTGCTTCAGTTCTCCGGTCATCATAGATTCCAGAAATTATTTCATCATGGCGGCTAACACCCCGTCTGTACCAGTCATATCTTGCCGGCATATAAGCCAGCTATAGCTTCCTTTTTGAAGCTTTCGAAATCACAATCTTCTTGAGTTGCCATATTCATGTCAATAGTTTAAAGTTAGACTATTGACACAGTTTGTGAAACACCCTCCACCGGCAGATTTGCTGCAGGAAATTTGCAACTAAATTCTACTTTTGAATGTTCTGAATATGCGGTAAGCTTACAATCATGGAAGAGAAAAAATTATACTCACCAAAGGATTTTTACCATAATTCAAGTTCTAATCCGAAGTTAGTCCCCAAACATCCGTGGATGAGCGAACTGATCAAGGAAACGTATGCACAACACCTAACAACTGCTAAAGATCAAAACAGTACCGTTTTCTTTGAGGCATCTTCAGGTATGCGTATAACAGCTCCTAAGTTCATCAGCAATACTACACGAACTTACTCCACTAATTTATGCGTATTTTGATATTGATCGGCTTGCTATTTATTTTCGTCAATGGGTTTAGTCAGATCCAAAAAGATACTATTCCGTCTGTGCAAAAAAGATTTGCCCGGTCAACTACGGGGCTGGTTATTGCTGAGCTAATTCCCTGGTCTTACAATCGGTTTCTTCGAAAAGCTGAATTCGCAAAAGTTAATTTTAAAAGTATTGGCAATAACCTTAAGCCTTCACTTTGGGAATGGGATGATAATAATTTTAAGACCAATCAGTTTGCT
>JAZQRI010000099.1:0-4728 GCA_045629455.1 Pedobacter sp.
TACCTGTTTCAGCATGGAAGCGGCGCGGAGATGAACTATGGCAACGAACATGTGCTCCAAACGGCACAGGTGGCGAAAAAAGTGGAACGGGAAAAACACCGCATGGAAGCCTTCATCCGGTTTCAGCACACTGCCGACGGCATGTTCTACTGCTGCATAGACCCAGACTTCAATGTACTGCCCTTAATTGCGAGGCATTTCAAAAACAGGTATGCGGATCAAAGATGGTTGATATATGACCTGAACAGGAAGTACGGTATTCATTATGATTTGGAACAGGTAAGTGAAATAGAAATGGAGTTTACGGAGCCTCATAAAACCGGCATGACGGCAGCAGAAACATTGTCGGACACGGAAGCACTTTATGCGACGCTGTGGAAAGATTATTTCAAAAGCACAAATATCCCGGCCCGTAAGAACACCAAGCTACACATCCAGCATGTGCCAAAACGGTATTGGAAATACCTGACGGAAAAGCAATAAAACCAACTGCATATGCCGACGCACAGTAGATTAGGAAGACTGTTGCTAAACGCGGGAAGGCTGCCCCGCCGAAGTGGACGGAAGGAGCGGGGTATATTGCCTCGTAACCGCGTTGCATCCACTGCAAAGCATTAAAACGAGCGAAAAATACCTGATAATTTAACATACACATTCAATAAACTTCGTAGATTGCTCTTATGAAGTTAAATGTATTGGTTTTAATTACTGCATTCGCAGTGGCGCTCTCAATTGGCCTGGTAAACTTTCACTTTCAAGGCAGCTGGTATTACATGCTGGTCTCCTTCGGAATCTCATTTTTAACCAGCTTTATCGTATTCTACTACCTGCTGGAAAAATACATCTACTCGAAAATAAAGTTGATCTACAAGCTGATCCACAACCTTAAATTGGGGCAGGATCTTAAAGACGCCATAGGCGAATATGTGAGCTCGGACCCCATTAATGATGTTGAAAATGAAGTAAAACAATGGGCCGGAGAAAAGAAGAAAGAGATAGATCTTCTTAAAAAGCAGGAACAATTCAGGCGGGAATTCTTGTCGAACGTCTCTCATGAATTTAAAACCCCGCTTTTCGCCCTGCAGGGATACATCGAAACGCTGAAAGACTGTATTGAGGATGATCCCGAAACCGCTAAGAAATTCTTGAATAAAGCAGGAAAAAATGTGGAGCGTTTAAGTTATCTGATCAATGACCTGGACTCCATTTCCAGGCTGGAGAGCGGAGAGATTCCCATTAATTTTGAGAAGTTCGACTTTGTTGCTGTTGCCAAAGAGGTGATGGACAGCCTTGAAGAAAAAGCCAAAAAGCGGGGGGTTAAACTGTTTTTTAAAGAAAAATATACGTCGCCGGCGTTTGTCAATGCAGACCGCGAGAAAATTTGTCAGGTCATGTTCAACCTGATACAGAATTCGATTAAGTACGGGCGTGAAAACGGCTCGACCGCCATCAAGATCTTTGAACTACATGACCAGTACCTCATCGAGGTGACTGACAACGGCATCGGGATTGAGGAAAAGCAACTGCCACGCCTTTTTGAACGCTTTTACCGCGTCGACTCGCACCGCTCAAGAGAGGTTGGGGGTACCGGGCTCGGGCTGGCTATTGTGAAGCATATTCTGGAAGCCCATCAGCAGATCATCTCCGTCAGAAGCACGCCTCAGATCGGGACAACATTTGCGTTTACACTGCAGAAGTTCAGCTAACAGGCTTCCAGCCCCGTTAGAGGCTGTCCGGTCTACGTGTCCAATCTGGAGGGTCCAACAATAAGTTAACATTAACTTAACATTAGTAACTCTATTTTTGCGTGGTATTTCAACGTTTGATATGCCCGGCCTGAACAATTTCCGCTGGAATTTGTAATATAAGGGGTGGGTCGTGGAAAACTGGTAGAAAATAAAACCATACAAATGAACAACATCTTTAAGTTCTTTACTCCCAAAGACAAGAAATTTCAGCCCCTATTTGAGCAGGCAGGAAGCAACGTTTTAAGAATTTCAGAAACTTTATTGCTTGCGCTCAGCGCAAACAACCTTGAAAAAAGAAAAGAGTACATCAAGGAAATTGAACGCCTGGAACATGTTGGTGACGACATAACCCATTCAATTTTCCTGGAATTGAGCAAGAACTTCATTACACCTTTCGACCGGGAGGACATTCATGCGCTGGCAAGTGCCATTGACGATATTGCCGATTACATCCACGCATCTTCCAGCAACATCGAACTGTACAACATCACCAATATCGGCGATGCCATGATCAAGCTGGCAGAACTGCTGGTGGAAATGTGTACCGACCTTGAAAAAGCCATAAAGGAATTAAGAAGCTTTAAAAACATCCGTGTTATTGCGGATGCCTGCGTAAGGATCAACAGCGGAGAGAACCAGGCCGACTATGTATGTAATCTGGCCATCGCCCGTTTATTTGAGTTTGAGACGAATGCAATTGAGCTGATCAAGCAAAAAGAAGTGCTTCAAACGCTCGAAATAGCAACCGATAAATGCGAAGATGCAGCCAACGTGTTGGAATCTATACTTGTTAAAAACGCCTAAAACATAGAAAATGATATCTACCTTATTGGTTGTTGTAGTTATTTTAGCTATTGCATTTGATTTTATCAATGGCTTTCATGATGCGGCCAATTCCATAGCGACGATCGTGTCTACAAAGGTGCTGTCGCCTTTCCAGGCCGTACTTTGGGCGGCACTATTTAACCTTGCAGCCTATTTCATCTTCACGGAACATAAGGTTGCCAACACCATTGCAAAAACTGTATTTGAACAGTTCATTACCCTTGAAGTTATATTTGCCGGCCTGATCGCGGCAATCTCCTGGAATCTTTTTACATGGTGGTTTGGAATTCCTTCCAGCTCATCACACACACTGATTGGCGGATTTGCCGGAGCAGGAATGGCGAAAGCCGTCACTGTTGGATCCAGCGCATTTGCTGCCGTAAACTTTGCACCAATTTTAAAGGTGGTGTCGTTTATCGTACTTGCCCCCGTTATCGGAATGCTGGTCTCGGTTGTCATATCGATCATCATCATGCACATCTCCAAGAATGCGGCACCATCCACCGCAGAAAAGTGGTTTAAGCGCCTGCAGCTGATCTCTTCTGCAGCGTTGAGCTTTACACATGGGGGAAATGATGCGCAGAAAGTAATGGGTATTATCTATGTGGCCATGGTAGCGGCAAACGCATTAAATGCAGGAGACGTGATGCCGGAATGGATTCCCATCAGCTGTTATGCGGCAATTGCTTTAGGGACGATGAGCGGAGGTTGGAAAATTGTTAAAACAATGGGAACCAAGATTACCAAGGTGACCGCCTTTGAAGGTGTTGCGGCAGAAACTGCCGGTGCCATAACATTGGGAATTACCGAACATTTTGGAATTCCGGTTTCGACAACCCATACCATTACAGGTTCCATTGTTGGTGTAGGACTGCTAAAAAGGGTTTCTGCTGTGCGTTGGGGTGTAACGGTTAGCTTGTTATGGGCATGGGTTCTTACGATTCCCGTTTCTGCAACACTCGCCGGACTGGTTTATGCTTTTATCTACTACTGCTTCTTATAAGGCAAAGGCTTTTTAGAATACGATGCCGGTATTTGGCGACGTACTTACTAAAAGTCAATATTTACACGAGTTGTTTTAGACCGGTCTGCCGGGATTTGCCAGGCGGGGCCTGCCTGAAGCAACCTGATGGATTCTTTACTGTACCGGTGTCCAGGACTTTTAATCACTTTAATGTCTGCAGGCTTTCCGGAAGCGTCTATTCTAAAGGATAGTTCGACAGTTTTGCCGATTTTACCTGACGCAGCAAGCTTATTGTTTTTCTTTACATACAGGAAAAAAGCTGCCCAGCCTCCGATGGGCTTAACCGCCTCCATGTTGTGTGCGGGATCGAGGTTGACCTCCACCGTTTTGGTTTGTGTAGCCAACTGGCTGAAGTTGTTGTTTTGACGCATCCAGAAAACAATGCTTGCAGCAATGAAGATTACCGCAGCAGCAGCCGCAATACTGAGGCGCTGCCAGGTGACAACCGACCTGGTTTTTTGCTGGTGCTGTTCTGCGATACGGGATTCAAGTTGCTTTTGCAGCAGAGACAAGGCATTAAGGGAACGCTTCGGGGATGCACTGAGCCCGGCAAGGGCTTGCGCAACAAAGGGATCCTCAAGTGACTCCCGCTCCACCCTATTCATCATTTTGGCATCCAGGTTACCATCTAGGTAGTCCTCAAGTACATCGATAGTCAACCATTCGTTACTTGTCACTGTTTTTCTCAATACAAATTTTTAAATTTCGTTTTCCGTTCTGAATATAGCTTTTCACTTTAAGCAGGTCGTATCCGGTGATTTCGGCCACTTCTTTGTAGCACTTTTCCTGAAGATAGAATAGATCCACACAGATGCGCTGCTCTTCATTAAGTGTTTCCATACACTTTTCCATAATAGAAAGGCGTTCCTCTTTCGTTTCTTCTATATCAAGATGCGAAAAATCGGCATTTTCCACAAATTCATCGTCCATAGAAACAATATTGTTCTTTGAAGCTTTTCGAAGCAGCATTAAACAATGGTTTCTGGATAAGACATGCAGCCAGCTTTTGAAGTTCTGGATCTCGTGTGCGCTTACTTTGTCAATCAGGCTTTCAAAGATCTGCATCACGGCGTCCTTACTTTGCTCCTCATCTTTTAAGTAGTTCAGGCAAACGCCGAAAACCAGGTGCAT
>JAZQRI010000100.1:0-2885 GCA_045629455.1 Pedobacter sp.
AAGTACGATCAATGCATCGCCGATTTTGCAGATCATGCTGACCACATGACTTTGCTAACGGAACAGCGGGACGGCATCAAAGCGGCACTTGCCGAAATTGAAAAGAAGATCGTTCAGGTTAACGCATAATGATGGGGTTTGTTGCTTGTCTTGCCTTCGAGCTTCAAACCTATTCAAATAGCGTATTGTGAGCAGGTACAACTGTAATTTCTTCATCACACCTTTCAGACCTCGGGCGAAGTGCTTTCCGGGGTTTTTTCTTTTTTGAACGCATAGCAAATCGCAACCAAACACATTAGGACTGCAACAACGCCCAAGGCCACAGTTAGTGAATAACGGAAGGCGATGAAGCCCAGCATTGCCGAACCCGCCAATTGTCCGGCATAGCCCATGGTGCTGATGACGGTAATGGCAATAGATGAATTAATTCCTTTGAGTTTACCACCTTCACTAAAAAACACGGGAACAATATTGGCTGCACCAACACCCAGGAGAACGAAACCGGCCAGCGCCGTTGCGATCCATGGGGTACATACGACTAAAAGCAGGCCGGCACCAGCAATCCACCCGCCAATGGTCACGACCCGCTTACCGCTTAGCTTTTCTACAATATTATCTCCCAGCAGACGCATTGTTGCCATGGCAATGGAGAATGAGGCATAACCCAATCCCGCAAGTTCAACATCAATGTTCCTGCTTTCCTTAAGGAACAACGCGCTCCAATCCAGAATTGCACCTTCAGAAAGAAATACCACAAAACAGCCCAGACCTAAAAGAATTACGCTAAGATTTAGTCGTTTCTTAGGTTTACTTACCTCCGGATGTCCTCCACTTTCCTTTTTGATGGAATACTTCTTTTCAACTTCTTTGCTGAACAGGCTTCTATAATTGTAAGCTAAGATGAGCACAAGTAGTATCGCAATGGAAATGGCGGCGCCAAGTGGCTCTAAGCCGACTTTTAGAAGAATTCCAAGGCCTAATGAACCACATAATCCGCCTACGCTAAACAAGCCGTGAAGGGAGGACATGATCTGCTTGTTGTAAGCATTTTGAACATTTATTCCATGAGCGTTCATAGCCACATCAATGGTGCCAACTCCGGCACCAAAGATAAATAAGGTAAAAGCCATTGAGAACGGATCTGGCATGATCAGCAACAGCGGCAGGGAAAGGGCTGCAACAAGGCCTGAGATGAGAATTACTATTCTGGTTCCGAATTTATGCGACAAGAGGCCGCTTATCGGCATCATGACAATTGCGCCAACCCCTAACATCAAAAGTAAGTATCCAAGCTGTGCATCGTTCAGACCTAAACGTTCTTTTGCGAACGGTACCATGGGCGCCCAGCTGGATATCGCAAACCCGCATACCAGAAATATGGCTTTTGTAGCCGACTTACTGCGATTGATAAGAGTCAAATCATTCATTATGCAAATGAATGCGAATTAAATGGTATTTCGCTAATTGCTTTATTCGAATTCTCAAAACAGTTTAGCGGTGCCGAACAGTTACCAGGGTCTACGTCAACTTTTTATGTTTTTTTTAATGGGGATTTACGCTGCCGAGGTACACACTGTCAGATTGCCTGCTGCGGTCTGCAGCGATAAAAGCGGCATATAGCTGCAGTGTTTTCCCTGCAAAAGCGTCGCTTATATTCAACGTTTGTATACCTGTATGGCGGAATGCACCATGGATCTCATAAATTGCTGTGGCCGATTCCGGGTGATACGCAAGGACCATAATCTGATCGTTCCTGTCCGAATACGCGGTATTATCGGTCGACCAGGTAAAATCAATCTTCTCCGTCTCAACGATGGTAGCGGTGAGATCGTCCGAAAGTGGCAGATCACCCAGGCTGATCTTTATCCGTGCGGGTTGCACCTGTCCCGCTTCCATGCCATACTTCAGGGTATAAGATTTTGCCGCATTGTATCCGTATGAGGTCGGCGAATATCCTTTGAAGCCTTCCCTCAATAAGGGAAGCAGCGGCTTAAGCCAAAGATGGGCGGCTGCAAACTTGTTACGGTTGGCCTGTTCATTTTCACCTGCCGGGGTAGTCCGGGGATTACCCGCGCTGCGCATATAGGGCACGCCGTTCCAGACACTGCCAACAACTGTACCCACCTTACCGATGAAAGTTCCGTTTATCCCATTTTTATATCTGGCCATTATAATTGTTTAAGTTTAAAAGTCAATCTAATAAGAATTATGTAATAATCCTAATCACAACGACATATAATCAAGGGGTTACAAACAGGAAGTACAGATGTGTAGTGGGTGCGGTGTGCGCTTGGTGTGCGTTAGGTCTCTGTATGGTCTGCGCGTGTTTAAAAGCGAGCAGCAACGATAAACAATTGGATATCCTTCTATTTACGGCTACCTTACTGCCTGTAATACCTTCACAATGCGCAAAGTCAAAGCCGTTGTGTAGCCTTCTGTTTTAGAACCTGATCCTGCAAACGGTTTGTCCGATCATGTACATTCACCGTTCGATTGCGAACAGGTTTGAATTCAAAGTATTTGTATATCTCTGGTAATCAGTGTGCAATGTTTTTCATCTGCTTTGGCACATGTTTGGTCTAGACGGAAGTAGTTGTAGCTGCATGCTTCAACATGATGGATTAATCTTGTAAATATCTGATCAGAAAATGTTTAAACTGAACTTTAAAATCGCCTTGCGGAACCTTACGAAACATAAGGGATTTACACTCATCAACGTAGGGGGACTTGCTATTGGCTTAGCTAGCTGCATGATCCTATTGCTGTATGTGGCTTACGAATTGGGGTATGACAAACAGTTTAGCAATTATGAGAATACATACGTTATTTATAAAAATGACCGTGTCTCTGATCGGGTATACACAAATGCCTGGACTCCCGGATTA
>JAZQRI010000101.1:0-14773 GCA_045629455.1 Pedobacter sp.
CCGATGAAGCTGGTTCTGTCGTCTTTGATCACCTTCTCCAACTTCATATCTGCATAGTTAAAAACCGCAATCCACGCACTATCCGGGTATTTGGTGCCAAAGTTCCTGTCCACGATGGAAAAGTATGGGGCGTAGACCTTGTCTCCTACCTGCTTCATCCAGCTGAAATGCGCCAACTCGCCGTTGCCTGCCAGCTCCAACGTGTTGGTGGTGCCTTCTGAACCAATAAGCAAGGTATTCGTGTTCACTTTATACCAGTTTGACAATGGAGCAGTGAGGCTCCTGGAGACTTTAAACAGAAGCAAGTCGTCATTTACCGGCTCAAAGGCCTGCACCGTTTCCGTTTGGAAATTGCTCAGCTTGTTCAGTTTACCATCCTTGATGTCGTACGTCGTTACCGCCCCCGGGTTTCCTTGTCCGTAAAGCAAGCTGAAGAATTTATTGTTATGGGTCACATAGTAGCGGTAAGTCCCATCTTGTTCTACTCCGTTTTTTGCTGTAGAGACCAACCCGCTTTCCAGGTCATTGGCTGTCAGCAGGTAATCTGCCTGAGCGGTTGCGGCCGCCGGTGTCACGGTTAGAATGTAATTTCCCGGAGTGTCCGGTATTCCTGGTCCGTCATTATTGGATTTTGAACACGAAAAGAGAATGCCGGCTAAAAATAGCCCTGCAGCAGTAGATTTAAAGTTCATAATGTTATTTATTTAAGTGATTGATGAAATAGCGTAAGTTCACATAGAAAGCACGTCCTGGCTTCTGCAGACTGAAGTTGTCATACAGCAGATCATTGGTGATGTTCCGGGCCTCCAGGCCGATGTTATAGCGGCCGTTCTTCAAGCTGTATACCGCATTGATGTCGTGGCTAAACTGCCGGGGAATGTCTAGCTTGTCGCCTCCACGGCTTGGCCAGTACAAGTAGAAAGCATGTACATACAGGAGGTTGTAACCGATATTCAGGTTGTTTCCTTTTTTACCCAGGTCCGAAATGGAAACGGTTGCATCGGTATTGCCAAAGAAGAACGGAATGTTCGGCATCTGGTCCTCGTACACCGGACTGGCACCGGTATAACCCGGTTCATATTTCTGCATGTTTTGCAGATACTGGTACGTCAGCGTGGTGCCAACCGAGAGCCAGTTCTTGTAGGAATAGCGCAGTTCGCCATCCACGCCCAGAGTTCGGACACCTTCCCGGTTATCGGCAACCACCTTCGACTGATTGTTATTCAATCGGTTGTAGATGAAGTTGTCTGAATAGCGATATACCCCATTGGCATTCACCAGAAACCTGCTGTTCTTGTCGACTGAAAATCCGTAGCTCAGTCCAAGATTCACATTGTTGCTTCGCTCCGGCCGAAGGCCCGGGTTCCCTTCCTGATTCTCTACATCACCGAAGATCTCCTGTGCCTCGGGCATCCGGTTGGTAAGTTCGTACGATGTTTTTACCTGAAGGTTGGGTGTAAGAAAGTATGTTGCCGTAAGGCCATACCCGAGCTTTTCCGTAGTAGCCGTGCCGGAAAGGCCGCTGCTGTTGTTCTGCACGATGTGTTTTCCGAATACAGATGCACTCCACTTGTCTTTCAAGTCGTACGTGTAACCAAGCCCAAGCACATTTTTCTGGGTTTTCTTCGGTTGTTCATTCTGCGCAATAGAGGGGTTTAGTGGGTCGCTGCCCTTGCGGTTGAAGGTGCTGAACACATTGCTTAATGCAATGGATTGCCGCTCACCGAGCCGGTAGTTGAACATTGCGGTGGCAAGCCCATTGTTGTTTTTGTACTTATAGAGGCTTTTTGATTGTTCACCGTTCGAACCATTTGGCTTCTTGTTCCCGAACCAGTCGAAACGGGCATTTACGGTATCGATATTCTGCTCGCTTCCCAGGTTATAGTTCGCGTTGATGGTCACGTCAAGCCCCTTAATCAGGTCATCTTTTTTGTATTTCAGTGTAGGCATCAAGATATCTCCCCGGCGGTGCCAGCCTCCAAAAACGGTAACCATTCTCGCACCAGTCTGAATTTCTTTGTAATTCTTGCCGACAGTTAGGCCAATCAATAATTTATCGGCATAACTTTTATCTACAACGCCGACGTTGGCAATCAGGGTTTCATTGTGATAAACATCATGAAAGCGCGGCACTATGACGCCTGGCGAATAGGCACCCGTGTTGATGTCTGCAGCGTCAACCTTTACTTTATAGTTGTTATCTGAATAGTTTTGAAACGCATTGATCTGCGCTGTAAACCCACTTTTGCTGGTCACCGCGGCATTTACCACGCTCCGGTGCGTGTTAAAAGATCCGTACGAGTACGAGGCATCAATGTAATTGCGGTTGCGGTCTCCCGTACTGATGTTGATGGCGCCGCCCAGTGCATCTGAGCCAAGCCAGATGGGTACGACGCCTTTATATACCTCGAGGCGCTCGGCAATGTTGATGGGAATGTTATTGATCTGAAAGGAAGAGCCAAAGTTATCCATGGGGATCCCATCGATAAAATACCGGACGTGATTTCCCGAAAAGCCATTGAGAGAGAGGTTGAAATTGGACCCTACCCCGCCAGACTCCCGTACCCGTATGCCGGCCACACGGTCGAGCGCCCCAGCAAGATCAAGCGTAGTGTTGTACAGCTTCGTGGCGTCCACTGCCGTGATGTTAAATGCCTGGCGGTTGCTTTCCTGCACCGCGGAGCGCCCGGTTACCGTCACGACTTCCATCGCCAGCGATTCGTCCTCCATGTTCAAAATCACTTCGGTGTTTTTACCGGCAGCAACGGATAAGGTCTTGTGCTCCGGCTTGTAACCCAAACCCGTAACAACCAATGTATAGCGGCCAGGTTTAATGTTTTGCATCGAAAAAGCACCCGAGAAGGCGGAAATCGCGACGAACGGTGTGTTCTGGAGTTTAACGGTCAGGGAAGCTGCCGGTTGACCGGATGGGGTTTTCAAATACCCACTAATGGACCCAAGGTTTTGGGCGCTGGAGAAAATACTACTGGCACATAGCATTGCCAGTAGCGAAATTTGTTTAACTTGCATCGCTTTTTAAATGTCGTGTTTAAGGGGCACCCCATTCATTTGGGGAGAGCCGTTCAGTTGCACCTGAGCGGCTCATTTATTTTCAAAGGTATACTTATTTAGATTGATTACAAATAATATTTACGTTAAAGTGAAAATTGTATCCCCTGGGCGGAAAATCGACTCCCGGAATTTAGCATCTACAGTACTTTAGCTCTGAGACAAAGACACCAAAAAACCCCGTTACAGATCATACTAACAGCCTTTTAAAAGGAAAGCACAATGTCGCTCCGCATCGCAAAAAAGTTTTATTTAACTGTAAAATCGCCTGCGCCGAAAATGGTGTCATCCGTTTCAATTCCCTGAACAATGACGCGGAACGGACCTGTGATATCCCCGGTTATAAAGGAGAAGTTTGTTTCTCCAGCAGGGTTTGTAACGATGCCAGGCTTCCAGAAAAGTGTTGATTGGAACAGTGGCTCGCTTAGTAGTATATCTTCTTTTGTGACGCCGTAAAATTCGCGCGCAAAATAGATGCCCTCTATGTCGTAGACGTACTTGTTATCGTCCCCCATACATCCATGATAAATTACTTGCCGCACAGTAAAAGAATGATGGGTTCCAGGTCCATACCCCTTTATATCCGTGCGGATGTGGTATGACTTTCCCTTCACAGGTTGCGTGTTATTGCCTCTTCCGGCACTATAGGGGTAATTGAGAAATCCCCATTCATCTACATAATCTCCGCAAGCATTGGTGCCACCAACGCCCCTGGTTCCATAAAGGCTACCCCCTTTTCCCCCTTTCACAACCACCTCCGAGAGCATGATGGCCTGATCAAAACCACTCAACTGCTGACTGCCGCTATTGAGGTTTTTACCAGTTCCAACGAAATCTGTTCGAACATGCCGGCCGAGCTGCTGGGCGATTTTAAGAAAAGGATCAACTACTGTTATTGAATATGGATTCCGGTTCCTTTCGCTAACCAGTACAAGCGCTTTCCGCTCGTCCAATAGGAGAAACTCATTCTGATCAATGGGGAAAGATCCGTCGTTTGCTGTCGTAATCAGCCTGATCGTAGAATCCCGTACGACCGTCAGCGCGGCCGTCTTTTTTACAGGCTTGCCGTTAAACCGTACCGTTCCAACAATCCCCGGCACATGTGTCCGCACCGTATCCCTGTCCTCCTGCTTTACCATATCCTGCCAAGTGAACCTTCTCCAACCCTTAACCAGAAAGACATCTTCCACATAGGCCTGATCTGACAATTTTGCTCCTCCTGGGTTTTGCGGCAAGTCACCGATGTCTGCGTTTAAATATGTATAACTTTCAATATCCTGCATCTTACGTCCTTCAAGACGATTTTGCTGAACGGCAGCTGCGGAAACTACACCTTGCACAGGCCGCCCGGAAGGATCTGTGAGCTTAAGAAGTACACGGACGCTGTCGCGCTTTTTGTAAACCGGTTTGTCCAAACGTATCTCTGCCCTGATCTTCTTGTCATAATGTGCGAAAAACAATCTTTCTGCGAGCGGTTGCCCTAATTCGTCGAGTACGGTGATCATAGCAATCCCCTTCGGGAGCCCGGGAAGTGCAATCTTCATTCTTGTACCGGATGAAGTTAGCCCAACTCTGAAAGATGCAAATGCCTCACGGTAGTTGTGCACCAGCACCTGGACCGTTCTTGGCTTGGGGCTATACATGGTCAACCGGACCGAATCGGATACAATGGCCTCAGGTATATGGATGACCACGCCTTGTTTTACCGCCGGTGGCAAGGTATAGATGGTGTCACCAACCGGGTAACTGACTTTCAACGTATACGTACTTTGTTCCTTTGGGGTCAAATTGAACTTTCCAAGCCCGGACGCATTCGTACTGATCGTGTCGACAGGTTCTCCATCTTTCAACAGGGTACCCTTCAATGCAACCGGAGCTCCATCATTCGTCTTAGCTTCCCAGCCGATGCGTGATGGCAGTCCTTGAACAAGATTTCCACCCTCTGGAAAGAATCGCACATCGATCTTTTCGCGACTTACTTGCGGCAATTTTAAATTAAAATGTTGCGTCTGATTCTTGAAGCGAACAGATGCAAGAAGCGTCGGACGAGCTCGGTTCAGCTGCTCCGCGGGAATATTGACGAGGAATGATTTGTCATTTAGAAATTGAGTCTTAAGAAGATCATCATTTATGCCATATTTCAAAACAGGCTTTTCTTTTGTTCTCGTGTTGTCAGTCGTTACATCCACCTTCACCCTGACCAAGCCATTGTGTATAATGGTATCGAGCAAGTTTACCGAGACTTTGAAGTCTTGCTGGCGGATACTTTTGATGGTTAGGGGTTGCGTAAAAACAGCAAGCGGCTGCCCGTCATGACGTACAACGTTCGTGAAAACAAGAAAAATGAAATCTCCTGCCGGGATCGTATCCGGAAGACGCAAACTTCCAAAACTTAGCCGATCCTTCATGAGATATTTTCGCTGTAAAACGACTTCCCTGCTGTCTGTATGTACGACAGCAACACACAAGATCGAATGTTCCGGATCATTAATTTCGGCACCCAGCAGATAACCGCTGAACCAGATTGTTTCGTTGTTTGTATAAAGGGTTTTATCGGTATGGACAAATAAACTTGTGGGTGGATTTGCTTTTGAATTTACACTAAGTGCTCTGGTCACCATGGAGTCCGTTGCGATTTCCTGTCCGAAGCATATAGGTATGGCTAAAGTCAAAAAGTAGATTAGAAACCCTATTTTCTTCATATAATTTGCTGTGGTTCAACCTAAAGATAAGGGAAACCAATTACATTAACTGAGACACTGGAGTGCAACTTCTGCACGGCGGATTGCCCGCGAAACATGTGGACACCGGAGCGCTACATTCAAACATTTTATTTCCGGAGATCATTGCCGTATAGGTGTCGAAACAGCGCTGTGACACCGTATGGATTCAGGAAGACTTTACAGGGACCTCAGCCGCACCTTACCCGCACCTTACCCACACAAACACCGGGTAAGGTGTGCCTGAAGTGCGTCTTTGATGCCGGTATAATTCGCATAAGATATGAAGCCGCTGTGTAGACGCTCAAAGCCCGTCAAAATGCTTCTTTCTGAGTACCATTCAAAGGCACCCTACCCTAGGCCGGCCGAATGCATTTTCAACCTTATTGCTATAAAAGGCGATACTATCTAACCCCCGGCCATACAGCTGGGCAGGGGTTCAACTTGCCTGGTGGACCGTTATTGTGTTGAGCTGTTTTATCACAATTTTAATCCGGTGTGAGAATGCCCCCACTTTCAACACCTCGACATTAATCTTGATTGGAGTCAGCGCGGCGACCATCACCACAGCGAAAGTGATTGATGTTTCAGATGAGGAAGATCCAAACATTCAGCGGCATCAAAATGTGGAAGGAAGAAATTTCGTGCTGGACATCCCACAGTTATCTTCTGCCGGTAAATAGCTATTGTGTACCTCCCAAATAATTAAATTATAATCGTAATGCCTGGCAGAAAGGTTTATGTTTATTCCTTCCTCAACGGTAACTTTTCACTTCTTCAATTTCTTGCTCAATTCTCTTGTTCATGTCTATTTTAGCCCCGCTGAAAACAAAGATGGTGGTCTTATATTCCCTGGAATTCGGATTGGTAATGGAGCCGCCCAGCATGGAAAATTTGAAGTAAGGACTGGTTTCCTGGAGTTCATCTGCTTCATCACCATAGGTCTTGACGCGTAGCAGGTTGGTGTATGGTTTGCTCAGGTCAAACCAGTTCACATAGTCCGCATTGAAAGACACTGCTTTGATGCCCTTCTTTGAATAGTAGTTGATGGCTCCTGCCTGCCCATAGTTGTCACAAAGGACGAGTGTGCGGGCCGTGTCGGGCAGCCTGGAATAGACTTCATCTACTTTAGCGGCCAGCTCTTTCCAACCCAGCATATCTGCGAAATCCTGTGGCAGCTGGTGATCTTTGCCATCTTCCCAGCGGAGTAATCCCAGAAGCTTATACTGCTCCTGATTTTTTAAAATATAATCCGGACTCTTGTTGGGAAACACCACCTGGTACATGGGCAAAAAGACCAGAAAAGGAATAACAATGGCAACTGGTTGCAAATATCTTTTCCAATTGTCTTGCAGCAAATTCCCTAGGAACACAGATCCAAAAGCAATATAAACCGGATAAAGACCGATGGCATAATAGTCTTTACCCTTGAAATACAGGAATGCCATAAGCGTACACAATAAGGACCAAAAGAAGAATCTAAAGCGTTTAAATGGTTTGTAGCACAGCAACGCATACAAGCTTGAAATGATCACGAAAAAGGACCCGGCAAAGAAGAACACCTGCGACTTTAAAAATCCCAGCCTGTCGACATTAACGAGCTGGGTTTCCGCGAGCTCTTTGAAGTGATGTACCACCGGAAAATGATTGTTGTACTGCCACAGAAGATTCGGCAAGACGAGAAAAAGCGCCAGTAAAGCTGCAAAATACACGCCCTTACGGGCAAGTATCTTTCGCTCCGACGTAATCAGCATCGCCGGAAGAAGTCCTAACATCAGAAAACCGATGTTGTACTTGTTTAAGAAACCGACTGCAAATACAACTGCGCAGGCAACAAGCCATTTTAGCTTAGATGTATTTATGTATTTTATTAAAACATAGTAGAAGGTGGTCCAGGATAGCACATCCAATGAGTTTGGCTGGAAGAGTGTATTCAGTCGCAATAAGACGGAAAACAAAATGCATGTGGCGCCTAAGATTAAGGCAAACAGGTTTCCTTTGAGTTCTTCTATGGTTTTCCAGACAACCACTAGAGTTAGGGCGCCAAACAGTGCAGGAAAAAACTTTATCCAGAAGACGGTTCCGCCAAGCAAAAAGATCAGGGTAGAAATCCAGGAAGTCACAGGAGGTACAGATAAATAGCCCCAGGCCAAATGATGTGCCTGATCGAGGTGCAGATATTCATCGCGGTGTAAGTCGTACTCCGGGCTTAAGAGTATGTACTGCAGCAGAAATTTCAAGACGATGAACCCGGTTAAAAGTAACGTCTTCTGTGACATCCAGTGATTTTTGATCATTCCGTAAGTAATATATGTAGTGCAACCTGGCTGGGAGCGTTTAAGATCGCGTAACGTAAGAAAAGTTACAGCTTCATACGCAAAATTCAAAGCGTTTGCAGCCCTTAATTGCACCCCCCAACTTAAAAAAGCAAGTGTTGTAACATCCTGTGGCCAGGATCATCTTATTACCGAAACACGCTATTCTTTTCAACCATGATTTCAAGACACGTCATTACTTCGCTCCTATTTCTCGGATCACTCCTCCCTATTTTTGCTAACGCTCAATATACCAATGAACAAGATCGAATAGATTCCTTGGTAATCGCCAGGATGAAGCAGAAACATATTCCGGCATTGCAGCTCGCCGTTGTGCGCCACGGGATAATTCTATGTACATTGACAGCCTGCCTCCAACCTGGCAGAAAATAACCATTCAGCAAGTGCTAACCCATACATCGGGGCTCCCGGATATTCTCGATGCCAATGAGCAGGTGCTTGGGAATGGCGATGAACAACAAGCCATAAAACAGGTTAAATCCTTACCATCAGAGTTTGAAGCTGGCGACAAATTCCGGTACAATCAAACCGGTTATGTCCTAATCGGTCAAATTATTACCAAGCTGAGCGGCATGCACTTTACCAAATTCATCGAGGAAAGGCAGTTCAAAGCTGCAGGTATGCAACTAACCCGTTTTGGCGACTCGTATGACGTGATTCCGAATTCTGCCGGACAATACACCATGACGAGGTATATTGCAGGAGAGTTCGTCAGAAACGAATCGCCCGGTGTGGGCTATATGCAGTTTCCACTGTTTTTTAGAACCGCAGCAGGGATATTGTCCACAGCAGGCGACATGTCCAATTGGATCATCGCACTTCAGGGGGTCAAATTGCTAAAAGACCAGAAAAGCCTGGAAACCATGTGGACGCCAGCGGTCTTAAACAACGGAAATGTTGGTGGCTTCAACGCATTAACCAATGGGTATGCACTTGGATGGCCAACAGTCTCCAGAGTGAGTCATCCTGCCCTCGGTCCGGTTGGCGGCGGTAGATCTGCACTGCTTTTATACCGCAATGACGATCTTTCCATTATTGTTCTTACGAATCTAATGGGGTCCAATCCGGAGCAGTTTATCGATGAGCTAGCTGGACAATATATCCCCGACATGCGCGAGTCTAACGGCTTTGGGCTGTCGCCAGCAGTACAAAAATTAAGGGTACAGCTTCTGAAACAAGGGTTCAATAGTGCAGCCGCTACGGTAGATAAGCTGAAAAAAGCAGATCCAACCTACAAACTAGACGAGAACGAGCTTAACGCATGGGGTTACAAACTTCTGGGACAGAAAAAACCAGCGGAAGCACTTTCTATCTTCCGGCTTAACGCAAGCTTGTACCCGCAGAGTGCAAATGCATATGACAGTCTCGGAGAGATTCTTGAGCTTACTGGAGAGAAAAAGGAAGCAATTCTGAATTACCGAAAATCGCTGGAGCTGGACCCTGAAAATTCAAACGCAGCAAATCGGATTAAAATTTTATCGGAAAAATAATACCCTTAATCGCGGTCTCTGACATTGAGGAAAAGCAATATGTAATAAAGCAGGGTGGCTACTGAACTTATAGCAGCAACGACATAGGTGCGGGCCGCCCACTTAAGCGCATCGGCAGCCTTATCATGTTCCGCAGGAGTAGTCATATGATTGGCCTCCAGCCATCTCAGCGCCCGGTTACTTGCATCATACTCCACGGGAAGGGTTATCAACGTGAAAAGAGTAGTGATGGAGAATAACACAATGCCGATTAACAGTATCGTCGGATTGGCACTGCCAAACATCAATCCCAACCCGGCAAGAATAATCCATTGAGAAAGCTGTGAGCTAATGTTGACAAGCGGTACAATCGCACTGCGGAAAGTCAGCATGCTATATGCCGTTGCATGTTGTACGGCATGTCCGCATTCATGTGCTGCTACTGCAGCCGCGGCGACGCTCCTGCCAGCGTAAACGTCAGGACTTAAATTCACTGTTTTGTCGGCCGGATTGTAGTGATCCGTCAGCGCTCCGGGTGTAGATAGCACACGCACATCGTAAATTCCGTGGTCATAAAGCATCTTCTCTGCAATCTCACTTCCACTCAACCCATTGCGCAATCCAATCTGACTGTACTCGGTAAACTTGCTCTTGAGCCTGTTGCTTACGATCAACCCGACAATAAACATGATTCCCGCAATAACGTAATATCCCGTCAATCCCATATCTTTCTTAATTTACCAACTGGTTAATGTCAACATTATTATTCATTCCCATGAGTTGACTTAACAAAAAGTATGCAAATCTCCTTTATGACCTGTTCACTCCTTTACTTTCGAGAGATGGGATGAAAAAATGACGCTTTTAAACGGATTGCTGCCGATATTTCAGGATACCAACTAAGATACTCCGTTTAGCGCATTGATGGATTCAGAGTTGAAGAAGCCATCCACGGCTTCTTCAACTTAGGCAAGAGAAATATTGTTAAGATTACTTTTTCGCCGGAACAGTCCAGAAATAAATGGTCGAGCCATCCACATCTTCTGTTCTATCAGGCTTCCAATCGCCCATATCAAATGCATGCGATACGATTCTGGTACCCGGTTTTAGTGCCAGAATCTTAGGCCGCAACTGCATGTTTACTGTGGGCAGCAGGTACATCGTGATTACCGTTGCCTTACTCAGATCTGTATTAAAGAGATTGGCATTAACGAACTTCACCCGATCAGCCACGCCGGCAGCTTTTGCATTGGCGTTGGCTTCTGCAATTCGCTCCGGATCAATGTCAAAGCCTACTGCCGTAACGCCATATTGCTTCGCTGCCGCGACGACAATGCGACCGTCCCCACAGCCAAGATCGTACAAGACATCCCCTTTCTTTAAATTGGCCATTTTCAACATCCCATTCACAACATTAGGACGGGTGGGCACATAAGGCACGTCCAACGATGGCCTTTCCTGCGCATGGAGCGTCTGAACGGCACAAATAAAAACAATCATTAAGCTGGTAAGCACTTTTTCTGGTTTCATGTTTTTCTCATTTTAGGTTAGATAATCTGTTTATTGGGTTTTTCTTGAAAAATCAGGAGTATGAAAACTCCGATGATTAACACCGCGATGCCTGCGAGTGCGCCTACACCGGTGTACATCACGCTCGAATACAGCAGGTAGCCACTGCTCAAACAGAAAATGATCGGTGTAAGCGGGTACAAGGGAACGCGAAAAGGTCTGTGTACCGTGGATTCCTTTCTTCGGAGCACAAACAAGGCAATGCCAACAAGTAAGAAAAAAAACCAGAATACAGGCGCCGTGTATTCCACGATGGTCTGAAATCCCTGCCGCGTAAAAAGACCAAGACTAATAAGAAACAGGGAAATGAGACCCTGAATAAGGAATGCATTCACCGGGCCCGATGTCTGACTGTTCCACTTGCCAAGTACCCGGAAAGCCTGAAAATCCCTGCCCAGGGCGTAGTTCGTGCGGGCTCCCGTAAATATCGTTGCGTTGACCGAGGTTAATGCAGAGATGGCAACGAGGATCCCAATCAGCCAAACGCCGGTAGAACCCCAGACAAGTTGCATCAAATCTACACCTACCGCTTCAGAACGGGCCATGGCTGCATGCCCCAGTGCCCTCGAAAAGGATATGTTCACGAGAAGATACACCACCGTTATAATGGTAATGCTGCCGACCAGGACCTTCACCATTCCCTTACGTCCAGCCTTCAGCTCCGCTGATATGTATGCGGCCTCGTTCCACCCGCCGAACGTGAGCAGCACAAAGACCAGTGCAAGTCCCAGGGCACTGTCGGTCGCCGGACCAGCTGACGGTACTGCAGCTGTATCTGCCTGTGCAGGCGCAAGAAACAGACCCACAACAACGACGAGCAGTGCGCCGCTTACCTCTGTAATCGTGAATATCTTTTGTGTCATGGTACTTAAGCGGATCCCGGCAATGTTCAAACCCGTAAGTACGATCACCACCAGGGCTGCATAAATCACAGCGGAATGGGTACCGAGCCGATACACCTGGCTGATGTAATCGCCAAAAATAAACGCGAGAATGGCGATGGAGCCGGTCTGGATGATGCTCATCCGGGCCCAGGCAAAAAGAAATGCAGCCCGCTTGCCATACGCAAGGCTGAGAAAATGATAATCGCCTCCCGCATTCGGAAATGTAGTACTGAGTTCCGCATAGCACAATGCGCCAATCAGGGAGACCACTCCTCCAAGAATCCAGGCAACTAAAAACATGGTGTCACTTCCGGTGTTTGCGGCGACCAGCGATGGTGTCCTGAATATCCCTGCTCCAATCACGATCCCAACAATAATGGCCATAGCATCAGAAATACTAAGCTGTTTGCTGGGATGATCGTGTATAGTCGTGTCTTCAGCCATTACAACCTGTTTTTAAAGTCAGACCTGAATAACTTCAAGTTACACATTAAATTGCAACATCAACCTACAAAGTGCTGTTGCACAATAGATTGTGAAACACCTGCACAGATGCGTGCTGTTTACCTCTGAATAACTTTACCTGAGCCGCTGATCGAAGAATCAATCATCGGGTTGCCGGTGTAATAGACCGTGCCACTTCCGCTAATGCTTACCCTTAAGCTTTCCTGTGGAGCAACCATGACATCTCCGCTACCCGATATTTTAACGTCAGCGCTTCTACTGCGTAGCTTCTGCACGTCTGTTTTTCCCGATCCCGAAACAGCAATGGAAACCGAACCTGCTTGCATCGGGTCTGAAACTTCCAGGTGTCCGGAGCCGCTCGAGCGGAAATCAATAGACTCCTGGAGCGGAAATGCGCCACTGACGGATACCTGACCACTGCCGCTCATTCCAACACCGCGAATTGCCGGCAGGGTAACGAATACTTCAATGTCATCATCGCTCACCTGGAAATCTTTGAAACCAAGGTGCAATTCCTCCCCTTCAACGTCCGTCTTGAAATGAGGGATCAGGTTATCTGAACCCCGAAGCTGAACCTCGAAATCCGGCCCGTAGCTAATGTGCACCCGGTTGGATCCACTGGACGCCACCCTGGTAACAGGCTTGAGCGTGCGAGTTTCACTTACTTGTTTGCCACTACCACTGATCCGGTCTTTTGTACATGACGCACAAAACACCGCGAACATTAAAATCAACAATTGTTTTTTCATAAAGCCTGTTGTTTAGGAATACACAACGCGCTGATCTAGAGCATAATCCAGCCCATCAGAACGTTCTTCTCACTAGACTACTTCCAGGGGGGAAACGTTACAGAAAAGTTCATTTTTTTTCTTCAGGCCTGCGTAGAAGGCACAAAAAAGCCAGCTTCGAGAAGCTGGCTGAACCTTGTTTTTTTAGGCGGCTGACGTTTCAGGGTGTCTGACATCCCCATCGTAACGCCCGGGTACAGGCTCGTATCCCTGGGCCTTATAACCAACTTCAGACGTAAAATAACCCAACAGGGTGAGTTGTTTCATCATTGAAAAATAGTGGTCTGGAATTGACTTTTTCAGGTAATTCGGCTTTCCACCTGCCTGTGAAGCTTTTTCTTTCTCAAGTTCCTGCTGTTTCAGCAGTTCATTTTTCTTCTTGTATTCCTTCACCTCGTCATCAAGTTTCACCAACACCTCCGTCCTTTCTGCAGGGCTGCATTTCAGGAACGTCTTGCCTTTTATTTTGTTACTGTAATCATCTATCTGCTCTAAACCAGATAAAAAGACCTCCTGATCCTCCGGTGCGTAACAGTCCCGCACCATCACCTGCATAAACTCACCGACTTTCGCCGCTTTCGCCCCGCCAGATTTAGCTGTGGCAGGAAGTATAGTCTCCCCGATCTCGTTCAACAACAAGACCTGATTTTCATTTAACACAAAATCGGCGGCGGCCTGAGTGCTGCTTTTGCAACCACTTAGAAATAGATCGCCACCGATAACAGATACCCCAAGTATGAGGGCAACCCGTGATATTGCATCCCGTCTGTTCATATCTTATATAAAACTTTAAATATTACCTTTTTTCAATTCATCCACAGCAAAGTTGCAGGCTCTTGCCGTCAAAGCCATATACGTGAGGGAAGGGTTTACACAAGAAGAGGAAGTCATACAAGCTCCATCGGTAACAAACACGTTCAACGCATCCCAAACCTGGTTGTTTCCATTCAACACAGAGGTCTTTGGATCCCTGCCCATCCTTGCGGTTCCCATCTCATGGATCCCATGGCCCATGGCATGCCCATTGTCCCATGTTTTCACGTTTTTCACACCACCGGCTTCCAACATATTGGCCGCCTCAGCCGCGATATCTTTCCGCATCTTCAGCTCATTGTCTTTCAGTTCGGCATCCATCGATAACACAGGTAATCCCCATTTATCTTTTTTACTTTTATCCAGTGTAATTTTGTTTTCATGGTAAGGCAGGATTTCCCCGAAACCCGTCATCCCAATACTCCAGCCACCTGGTTCAGTCAGGTGGTCTTTGAAATCGCCACCGATATTCAGTTCGGCAACCTCCCTGCTCCAGGCCGTTCTGCTGGCACTTCCCTGATACCCAAAGCCGCGTTTATAGTCGCGCTTGTCTCCGTTTAAGTTGGTAAACCTTGGAATATAGATGACGGTCGGGCGCCGCCCATATACATAGTGATCCTCGAAACCCTCTACACTTCCGGAGGCACCGATGTTGTAATG
>JAZQRI010000102.1:0-11201 GCA_045629455.1 Pedobacter sp.
CTACAATGCGTGGTTCACCCCTGAGGAAGTTAAAAGGTCTGTAGCATCCTTAAGCAACATGTTGAACAACAACGATCTGCAGAAATGGTTTCAATCGATCGAAATAACTGAAAATCCGAAGAAAGTAGGCTTAATTCTGGCAGGAAACATCCCGCTGGTAGGTTTTCACGATGTGATTTCGGTACTCGCAACGGGGAACATTGCGCTCATTAAGCTTTCCTCAGCGGACGACAAACTGCTCCCTGCTTTGCTGGATAAACTGGTGGAATTTGAGCCTGCCTTTGCGGCTCATTTTGAATATACCGATCGCCTGAAAGACTTTGATGCGATCATCGCCACCGGCAGTAACAATTCGTCGCGGTATTTCGATTATTACTTCGGAAAAGTGCCCAACATCATCCGGAAGAACAGGAACAGTGTGGCGGTGCTGACGGGTAATGAAGATTTTGAGTCTTTGCGCGCATTGGGTCATGACATTTTTGACTACTTCGGACTGGGCTGCAGGAATGTCTCCAAGATCTTTGTTCCCGAAGACTATGACATTAAGAAGTTCTTTGAACCGCTGGAGGAGTTTCAACCGATCATCAACCATTTCAAATACAACAACAATTACGATTACAACAAATCGATATTCCTGGTGAATACTGTGCCGCATTTCGACAATGGATTCCTGTTGCTAAGGGAAGAGACGAGTCTTTCATCGCCTTTGGCGGTGCTGTACTTTGAAAAATACAAGGATTTGGCGGAGGTTAAGGACAGTTTAGCAGCCCAGAAGGAGAACATTCAGTGTGTGATCTCGGAGGCTCCGCTGGAACTGCATCCACCACAACTGGGATTTGGGCAAAGCCAGAGCCCGCGGCTGTGGGATTATGCCGATAATGTAAATACGATCGAGTTTTTGAAGGGATTGTAACGGTGGCCCGGAGGAAACGGAAGTAAGGTGTAAATACTATTGCGCTTACTTCTGGTTGCTTAGGTTGGATCGGATTTCCTGGACAAAAGAGAGGGATACTTTTGCAACTTCGGATGCCTGTTCATCGGAGAGGCCGAGTTGGGTAATCAGGTTTTTCACCAAGATGGTTTTTTCTTCCTCACGGCCCTTTTCTTCACCTTTCTTAAGCCCTTCTTCATTCTTCTTGTTCCGTATTGATTGTATAATTCCCATGACGTTGATTTTGTTGTACTAATTTAAGCAAAATCTTCGAGCAGTACTTCATGATTGGTAATCAGGCATGATTACCAAAGGTAGATTACGGCTTCTGCTCCAGTAAGGTATACAACACGCCTATTTTCAGATCGTTTGTGGATAAGCTCATTTGCCTGACCGACGTGTTTTCCAGTACATAGTTGACCAGCAAAGCCGCGATGACGATCATATCGACGCGTAGTGGAATTAATCCGGGCATATTTACCCTTTCCAGATGTGTAGAATGAATGAGGCGTTCGGCGAGTGCCCGGTATTCCCCGGCGTCAATTGAGCCGGAAGCTATCTGTAGAGCTGTCGGATTTTCCGGTCTGGGCGTTGGATCCTTTTGGATCTGTAACATGCCGGAGAAACTCTCAAAGGCCCCTGCAGAGCCAATCAGTGTTTCGGGCTGATGTTCGCGGCAGATTTCCAGGAGATCCGGCAAAGTTTTGTCGAGGTGGCTGATGATTGCCGCCTTTTCACCGGCACTTAAGGGGTCTGAGTGGAAAAAGGCCTGCATCAGCCTTGCTGCACCGATGTCATAACTCCGCTTCCAGATCACTTCATCTGCCTTACACAAAATGAACTCCGTACTTCCTCCACCGATATCCATCACCAGGGAAGTGCCTGTAATTAAACCCGTAGCCTTTACTCCTTTGAAAATGTATTCAGCCTCCTGATCGCCGGAAATGGTCTCAACGCGGATACCTGTGCGCTCTAAAGCGGCCTGAACAAAGTCGGCGCCGTTGGAGGCACTCCTGACTGCCGAAGTTGCCGTGGCCAAGACAACATCCGGCTGGTATGATGCTATTGTTGCAGCAAAGCCTTCCAGGGCCACAAGCCCGCGCTCAAACGCTTCAGGTATAATGATCTGCTCATTGATGCGGCCCTCCCCCAACTTAACCGGCACAGTTGTCTTATAGATCACTTCCATGCCTTCCGCTGCCTGACGGGCGATGATAAAGTGGAAAGTGTTCGTACCCAGGTCAATTGCTGCTGCAGTCATGTTTTGTTCGTATTTTAGTTTTTATAGGTAAACCACCTGATCATCTCTTTCATGCTGGTTTTCTTTCCGTACATCAGAATACCAACGCGGTAGATCTTTGAGGCTACCCAAACCGTGCCAATAAAACCAAGGACCAGCAAGGCCATAGAGAGTGCGAGCTGCCAGTCGGGCACACCATAAGGCAAGCGGACCATCATGGCGATCGGAGACGTGAAAGGGATCATGGACAGCCAGAAGGCAATTGGCCCATAGGGATCGTTTGTAACAACGCTCAGGGACAATGCATACCCCAGGAACAGCGGCATCATCACCGGCAGCATGAACTGCTGGGTTTCGGTTTCACTGTCTACCGCTGAGCCGATTGCGGCATAGAGTGCACTGTAGAACAGGTATCCGCCGAGAAAGAAAAACAGGAATACCGTTACGATTTTAGAAACATTCAGGTTGGCCAGGCTTTTTTCAATCTTATCCATTGGATTGCCCGCATTGGCGGCATCCAGCGTCGCTTTCTTCACCCCGGCCTGGCTCATGGTCGTTTGCTGTATATTTTTCTCCAGGTCCTTCTCCGAAACAAAAACTTTAACTGCTACGGTTGATATGATGGTGGTAAATAGGATCCAAAGGACGAACTGCGTTAAACCGACCAGCGCGATTCCGATGATCTTTCCCATCATCAACTGAAACGGCTTTACCGAGGAAATCATAATTTCGATGATGCGGCTTGTTTTCTCTTCAATGACACCACGCATCACCTGAATTCCGTAAAGCATGATGAACATAAACATTAATATTCCGGCGACATAGGCGATGATGGTACTTGCCCCTGCGCTGGACTCTTCATCCTGTCCGGATTCGCTGATCTTCTTTACACTAAGATCTACCGACGATTTGAGCTTGTCTAGATCCGACTGCTGTAAGCCCGACTGTTTCAGCTTCTGATTGCGTATGAGTTCTTCAATATCATCCGAGATACGATCACTCAACGCCATGCCGGCTTGTTTTGATCCCAGAATTTCGACGCCCTCGGGATGATCCAGCGGGAAGTCAGGCAGGTACAGAATGTAGTCATACTTGCTGTCTTTAAACGTAGATTTCAGCTTTGCCAGCGGTATATTCACATATTCGTAGCTCCTGTTCTTGTTCGATTTTAATTTCTCGTTAAGTGTTTTGTTTTCATTAACGACCGCAATCCTGCTGAAGCTGCCGCTGACACCCTGAATGGAAAAATAAATAATTAAACCATAAAACAGCGCGATGATCAGCGGTGCAAGGATGGTCATAACTATAAACGACTTCTTTTTAACCCTTGACAGATATTCCCTTTCAATGATGAGTAATATTTTGTTCATGAAGCGCTAGTTTACGTTTTTTACCTTATCTATAAATATGTCATTCATTGTAGGTATGACCTCATCCAGGCGGTGGATGGAGACATGAGGCAGCAGCGACAAAAGGATGTCGTTGGCTGTTCTTCCTTGCTTCAACTGGATCTTAACGGCGGTTTTTCCTGCAACGGATGTTTGATCCAGTACTTCGCACAGGTCCTTAGCCAGACCGAAATCGTACGTTCCTTCAAATTCGAGACGGTAAGTCTCGTTGCGGTAACTTGCCTTAATATCACTCACAGATCCATCAAGGATCTTTTTAGACCGGTGAATTAAGGCAATGTGGTCACAAAGTTCCTCTACGGACTCCATCCGGTGGGTTGAAAAAATGAAAGTAGTGCCTTGTTTGTTGAGCTCCAGAATCTCGTTTTTAATGACATCTGCATTTACAGGATCAAAGCCGGAAAAGGGCTCATCGAGGATGACCAGATCCGGATTGTGAAGCACAGTAGCAACGAATTGCACTTTCTGCTGCATACCTTTACTGAGGTCCTCCACTTTTTTATTCCACCAGCTCTGCATTTCCAGCTTTTCAAACCAGTATTTTAGCCGTTTGCTGGCTTCCTGAGTAGACAGGCCTTTGAGCCGGGCCAGGTAGGTAACCTGCTCCCCAATCTCCATCTTTTTATATAAACCACGTTCTTCCGGCAGGTATCCGATCTGCGAGATGTGCCCGATGTTTAGGCGCTGCCCATTGATGGTGACTTCGCCACTATCCGGTGCGGTGATCTGGGTGATGATCCGGATTAAAGAGGTCTTCCCTGCACCATTTGGACCGAGAAGGCCGAAGATCTTGCCACGTTCCACCTCAAGACTGACGTCGTTTAAGGCACGGTGACTGGCATATTGTTTTACAATATTCTTTACACTTAGCATGCTGAAAATTTACTGACCGTTAATTAGTCGGATAAAGTGCAGAATTGTTACAGCAGCTTTTCTGGAAACATAACATTTTTAGCAGCGGGAAAGCTTTGCCGTTTTCGCCTTCGTCAACCTTTCTCGTATATACGCTCTTTCAAGTAAACACGCATGTTATTCAGGTGCCATTGCGGTGTGGATCAAACCTTTATCTCAACCCCTGGAAATGGCTAGTACTCCAGCTAAGGGGACGATGAAAAGGCCTTCATCATGGAATACTTTTATGATGTTGAAAATTTGACATAAAAAAAGGCCAGTTTCCCGGCCTCTCTTGTCTTCAAAATTAATTGTTATTCAAAATACTCTTTCATCTTCTCAAAGAAGCTTTTATCGTTTTTACCCGGCTGAGGTTTGAAGTTTGGAGAAGACCTTAGTTTTTCCAAAAGCTCCCGCTCTTCGCTGCTCACCACCTTCGGTGTCCAGATGTTCACGTGAATAATCTCATCACCTCTATGGTAAGAATTAATCTCCGGAATTCCCTTGCCTTTTAAGCGAAGTAATTTACCGCTCTGCGTACCTGGCTCAATTTTGATCTTCGCCTTTCCATCAATTGTTGGAACTTCTGCACTGTAGCCAAGGGCTGCATCAACGATACTTACGTGGAGGTCGTATACGATGTTATTGCCTTCACGTTTTAAGGTTTCGTGAGGGATCTCCTCGATTAAAATAATCAGGTCTCCAGGAATACCTCCATTTGGTGCGGCATTACCTTTTCCGCTCATACTCAACTGCATGCCGTCGCTAACACCGGCAGGGATATTTATGGTGATGGTTTCTTCACCGCGTACGGTACCTTCGCCACGACAAGAATTACATTTAGATGTAATCTGACTTCCGCTACCATTACATGTCGGGCAGGTAGATGATGTTTGCATCTGACCCAAGATGGTATTTGTAACGCGTCTTACAGCACCACTACCCCCGCAAGTACTACATGTACTTACAGATGAACGGTCTTTAGCACCCGTACCATCACAGGTTTTGCAGGTGACCTGCTTGTTTACTTTTATTTTTTTCTCTGCACCGTTGGCAATTTCTTCCAGGGTGAGTTTTACTTTAATTCTTAAGTTAGAACCTTTTGCAACGCGTCTGCCGCCACGTGACTGCTGCCCACCACCGCCAAAGAAGCTGTCAAATGGACTGCCACCGCCGCCGCCAAATATATCGCCGAACTGACTGAAGATGTCATCCATGTTCATACCGCCGCCGCCATAGCCGCCGCCGGATGCACCACCTACGCCTGCATGTCCGTACTGATCGTAACGTTGTTTTTTCTCCGGGTTGCTTAAAATTTCGTAAGCTTCTGCTGCTTCCTTAAACTTGTCTTCTGCAGATTTATCATTCGGATTTTTATCCGGGTGATATTTAATGGCAAGCTTCCGATAGGCCTTTTTGATCTCGTCTGCTGATGAACCTTTCGAAACACCAAGTATGTCGTAATAATCTCTCTTGCTCATAATATTAACTACCCACTACCACTTTAGCGAACCGTATTACTTTATCGTTCAAAGTGTATCCTTTTTCCAATTCATCTACAACCTTACCTTTTAGCTCCTCATTCGGAGCAGGCACCTTCGTAATTGCCTCATGCAAATCCGTATTAAAAGGGGTGTTGATACTTTCAATATCTTTCAAGCCTTTCTGAACCAGCAAATTCTTCATCTTGTTATGAACCAACTGTACACCTTCTTTAATCGCGTCAACGTCAACAGCATTCTCGGCTGCTTTATTCGCTCTGTCGAAGTCGTCCAGAATAGGAAGCAATGATACGATAACATCCTTTCCGGCAGTCTGAAGCAATTCAACCCGTTCTTTCTGCGTACGGCGTTTATAGTTGTCAAACTCAGCGAAAAGTCTTAAATACTTGTCGTTCAAAGCTGCATTTTCTTGTTTCAGCTTTTCTTCTGCGGTTAGCTCAACTACAGGTACAGCATTCTCCGTTGTAGAGGTTTCTTCACCTGCTTGTGCAGCGGTTTCTTCTGCATCAGACTGCTGTCCGTTATTCGCTTGTTCTTCAGTGTTGATTTCCATATTCGGGTCTTCGTTATCGTTCTTTTTCTTCTTACTAAACATGGTAGAGTACAATTTGGGAGGGTAAACTCAAAAGGTTTGCCAATAGAGAATTATCAGCCATGCTGTCAGAATTCGTTAAAACGGACCGAACATATTGGCTGATAATGAATATTATGTCAGAAATTATTAGCTGATGGTTGCATCTTCATGTACCACTCCGCTTTCACATTTGATGATTCTCGACGGCAGCGTACGGATGATCTGGTAATCGTGGGTAGCCATTAAAACGGCCGTTCCACTCTGGCTGATTTGCTTCAGCAGCATTACGATCTCCTCGGATGTATCCGGGTCTAAGTTTCCCGTAGGTTCATCTGCAAGGATAATTTCAGGATTGTTTAATAACGCGCGTGCAATTACCACACGCTGCTGCTCCCCGCCTGACATCTCATGCGGCATCTTGCGTATTTTGGAACGAAGGCCTACCTTTTCCAACACATCCTTAATGCGTTCCTGAATAAGATTTTTATCTTTCCAGCCTGTGGCCTTAAGCACAAATTCCAGGTTTTTTTCTACGGTTCTATCTGTTAACAACTGGAAATCCTGAAATACAATCCCGAGTTTTCTTCTCAGGTACGGTACATCCCGGATGGCAAGTTTTTTAAGATCAAAGCCGGCAATCGTTCCTTCCCCGTTTCCAATGTGGAGGTCTCCGTAGATGATCTTTAACAAGCTACTTTTTCCCGACCCCGTCTGCCCGATGAGAAACACAAACTCACCTTTGTCTATATTGAGGTTTACATTGGTTAAAACAAGGTGTTTTTGTTGATAAACATCAACATTTCTTAAATTTATAACTGAATTCGCTGCCATGCTTAAATATCTAATTTCATGATCTTCCCAAAAGGAAGATCTTTAATAACACTCATGATGTAAGGTATCTTATCCGTAAGCCCCAACTTATCCAGGGATTTATCCGGCCGGTCTACGCGAAAGTACGCAAGCAACGTAAACTTCTCGTCTCTCAGCTGCACATAGTCGGGAATTTTTGCAATACCTTTTACTTTTATAACATACATTTTGTCCAAAAATAGTATTTCAAATTCAATTAATACAATTACCTGGGGTACAGCCGAAAGATAGGCTAACTTCTTCAAGATACCTGAACCTAAAGGACGCGCTTCGTTAACCTGCGATCGTGTCCACTGATCAGAACGCAGCTAGTTCGCTATAAAGTTTTTCTGTGGGCAAGCCCATGACATTGGTGTAGGAGCCGACGATCCGCTCTACGGCGACCATACCGATCCAATCCTGCACCCCGTAGGATCCGGCCTTATCAAAAGGCTTGTAATGTTCAATGTAATACTCAATTTGGCCCGGTGAAAGTTGGCGAAAAGACACCTCGGTGACGTCGAAGAAAGTGTTGATCTCTCCCTGAAAAGCCAAGCTTACACCGGTGTACACTTCATGTTTATTGCCAGACAGCTTGTTGAGCATCTCTACCGCATGTCGGACATCCTCCGGCTTGCCGAGTATCTCATCTTTGTACGACACAATTGTGTCTGCCGTGATTACGATCGCTTCCAGCTGGTCGGGCAGAAATGCATTCGCCTTCTTCTCACTTATATACTGTGCCACCTCATGAGGCTGCAGCCCATCTGGATAACGCTCATCAACATCTTTAAGCAATACCTGAAACTGTAAATCCATAAGTTTTAAGAGTTCCTGGCGGCGCGGCGATTTAGAGGCGAGAATGAGGGGATGATTTTGAACAAACATAAAAGGGAAATTTGCGCTAAAATAATAAAAGCGGCTGGAAGCCGCTTCATTGAATCGATTTTGTGCTAAACTATATACCAGAATCTGCAGCGGACGGATTTGGGTCAAACCATTTGGATTGCACCTTAAGTACCTTCTCGATCACGTCGCGCACGGCAGTTTTCCCTCCTGTATATGGAGATATGTACTTTGATATTGCTTTGATTTCTGCACAAGCATCTGCCGGACACGTCGGCAATCCGACAAGCTTCATCACATTGTAGTCGGGAATATCATCGCCCATATAAAGAACTTCTTCCGCCTGGAGATTGTACTTACTCAGGAACGACTCAAAGACAGTTACTTTATCACCTGCACCAAGATGTATATCCGGAATTCCAAGGCCTTCAAAGCGCTTTTGCATGGCTAAGCCACTACCACCACTAATGATGCAGACGTGGAAACCTTTTTTGACGGCAAGCTGCAGTGCATAACCATCTTTTATATTGAAAGAACGCAAAAACTCACCGGAGGCCGCAGCTAAAATTTCGCCTGTCGTTAACACGCCGTCAACATCAAAAACAAACGTCGTGATCTCCTTTAGTTTTTGAAGCAGCATTTAGTCCTGATTATCCCGCCATTCATAGACCCAGGCAGATTGGATCTGTTCCAAATGTCCTTCAGTGCTCTCTTCCCGAGTACCTTTGAAGTTGGGAAGGGCAAGTACCCATTCCAGTAATTCTGTAAACCTTATTCTGTAGATTTTACCTTCATTAAACTCGTCACCAAACTTCTCATATAGTTCCTGAGCAATGTCTTCGTGATCGTTCCAATAAATGGGTAGCGCAAATTTATCCTGCATTTTGTGTTTTATAGTTTTTATTAATGACCTAGGAATTCTGACTGATCAGGGATGGTGACTTGAATATCTCCGTCGATAACTACACACTGGCAGCCCAATCTTGAGGTAATTCTCGGGCGGACGGCCCTGTCAATGAAATCTTCTTCTTTATCGGATATTTCCTGAATGTTATCCATGCCTGCTGTAACGTATACATGACAGGTACTGCAGCCGCATACGCCTCCGCAGTTGTGCTGTAGTTCTATTCCATTGTCCAGGCAGACATCAAGAACAGATTCACCACCTGCTATAGGCAGTTCAACCGGCTCTTTGCCTTTCTCTTCGAAATTTAGTTTTAATTTAAAAATACTCATAATCTGTGTTCAAAAATAAGAACCTAAAACCGCAATTGTGTTATCTATGCGTCTTTTTAATGCTCTTGCTTAAAGTCTCGTAAATTTCCTGCAGTTCAGGTGAACCTTCCAGCAGTTCCATATGATTGTCCATGGTTCGCTGATCACCACGCACTGCGGGTCCGGTTTGAACCGCGTCCGGCAGGTCTGTTTGCACCTTGGAGGCCGTTTCCAGAATTAAGGGTTTTAACAAATCAAATTCCAGACCGTTCCTTTCCAGGATAGTATGGGCAAGATGATACAGTTGATTGGTGAAATTACAGGCAAATACTGCCGCCAGATGTAAAGCTTTCCGCTCTGCACTATTGATCCGGTATACCGCAGTACTGATCCGGGATGCTGCGTCCTCCAGAAACTGGTACGCCTGTGCTGTAGATGCCTCTAAGCATAGCGGCGATGTGGACATATTGAGCTTAGTATGCTTGGAGAACGTTTGTAGCGGATAGAGCACACCATACTGCTTTAAGCCGGAAAGTGCATCCATCGGGGTCGCCCCTGACGTATGAACAACAAGTCCATCAACCCCCTGTAAAGCTGACGCAATTTCCCCTATGGCATCATCCCTCACCGATATCAAATACAAATCAGCAGTCCTGTCCAACTCAAGCAGGTTGTTGGTTCCCTGTGCATCAAGCCGCAAAGCGAGTGCTTCGGCATGATCCATATTCCGGCTCCATACCTGTACAACATGCATCCCCGCGCCATTGAAGGCAGCAGCAAGATGTGTAGCAACGTTTCCGGATCCCAGACAAACGATTTTCATGTATTTGAGCAGTTCTTTAAACGGCGTAAGCCTGGTAATCTTAGGATTTACCAGGCTTACGCAGTATTTGTGTTAAGCAGTCTTTATTTCTTTTTTCCTCCTGACAATCGAGATCAGGAAACCGACAACCATGACGATGGTACCAACCCAATATAAATTGATATATGGAAACTCGATGGACTTAAACACCACCCAGTCCTTCGCTTGCTGTGGTTTTTCATACACCTGAAGCTCAACTTTCTTCTGTTCCGGAAGTATCTTCGTGAAACGGAAACGCAGCCCCAGTTCATCAATGTTTCTCGCGAAATCGAAGGTATTGTTTCCTTTTACCAGGAAGATTGGCTCTGTCTTGTAAATCTTACCATTCAAGTCTACTTCAATCGGTAAACCCACGGCAACATCATTAGACGAAAGTACCAGTTGCTTGGCGCTAGGTTTCATGTTCAGGGCCTTCACCGTAACAATACCACTGCTGGTATGAATGGTATCCCCTTCCTGTACATTTATTACCCTAGGCGCTTTGTAATTTTCCTCTTCCGAGTGTCCTTCATGATCTCCGTGGTCATCTTTTTTCTCCGGAGCACTGGTGATGTGGGTATAAATATCAAAAGTTGCATAATGCTTGGTATCCGGGGAGGCAATCAGGCCCATTTTCTCGTTCACCTGCACGTAAGGATTCAAATCAAAGTCTTCATGCACCTTACCTGATTTTTCGTCAATAACTTTGAAGTTCAGCTTATAGTAGGTATTCGGCGCAACCGTAGAATCACTCACATAGGTCACGGTGAATCTTCCCATCTTCTTAGGTTCATTCTTATAAAGAACCATGTTTTCGCCTGGTTTCTCCGCTTTTTCAAAGTCCTTCACCGGGATGAAGTTACTTGCATTCAGTGAGATCGGCTTGCTTGTCGCCGCAGCAAC
>JAZQRI010000103.1:0-9768 GCA_045629455.1 Pedobacter sp.
GCGAAAAGCATAAGCCAACCAGTCTTTATTATCGCCCCTTGGTTTAACGTGGAGGGGTAGTAAACATTGTTGCAAAACCTGGCGCAAAATATCGGTATATTAAGTATCTTCATGAAAGATTCCAACCTTTGAATTGTATTGCCCACTTAATCAGAGATGATGCTTCAACCCTGGCCGGAAATTCGTTTTGAGCAGCTTAAGGATACGCTCGCTACCGTTCACCTTTGGACGCAGATCGTTGGAAAGATCCGGCTAAAAAACATGCCCTGGTTAAACCATTCCTGGCATGTTAGTTTGTATGTGTCATCACGCGGCTTGACAACAGGCAGCATTCCCTATTCCCGTGGTATTTTCCAGCTCGATATGGACTTCATTGCGCATGAACTCATCATTACATCTAGTGAAGGTGGAAGGGAAAGTGTAAAGCTCTTTGCACGTACGGTCGCCGATTTTTATGCGGAACTCTTTCATAAATTACGGCAGCTGGATATTCAGGTAGAAATCCATGGAAAACCGAACGAAGTAGAACTGGCCATACCGTTCCGTATTGATGAACAACACCGGAGCTATGAGGCTGCTGAAATGAACAACCTGTGGCAGGTGCTGGTCAAAATTGACGGTGTGTTCACCCGGTTTCGTGCTGGATTTGCAGGAAAAAACAGCCCCGTGCATTTGTTCTGGGGTGCATTTGACCTTGCAGTAACCCGCTTTTCGGGAAGGCAGGCACCGAAACATCCAGGCGGTGCTCCAAATATGCCGGACGAGATCATGCAGGAAGCTTATTCACAGGAAGTAAGTAGCTGTGGCTTCTGGCCCGGTAGCGAGCAATCACCATTTCCAATCTTCTATGCCTACTGCTATCCGACACCTGCTGCCTTTGCCAATCAGCCGGTGGAACCTGCGGGCGCATACTACAGTCAGGAACTGGGTGAGTTTATTTTACCATACGAAGTGGTACAGCAATCAGCGAACCCGCAGGAAACGTTGATGCAATTTTTGAGATCAACTTACCGTGCGGCTGCCGTGACGGGAAATTGGGACCCATTGTTGGAATGCGATCTTTCTTACCTGGAGAAGTAACGTTTTCGGGTCTGGATTAACAACGACAGTAAAGTAAAAATAAAAGTGTAATTAATATAAAACTTAACGCTCCAATGTACCTAAATACTTCAGCCAGGAAGCTGCTGTTCACGACCTTCCTTTGTGTCCAGTTTGTTTTCGCTTTCGCGCAACGCAATAACTTTTACGTAAATAAAAGGGAGCCTTCCTGGCTTGTAAGACTGAGTCCTAAGGATTACAAAATCAACAACAGAGACGTAAGTGACGGCTACTATATGGGGCTGGTCGAGAGACAAAATCATGTAGAATTGAAAGAAGAATATCGCCATTTCATACGTGAAATCATCTCGCAATCCGGTGTCCAGAATGGATCGGAGATTTCCGTGACCTATGATCCGGACTTTCAAAAACTAACTTTCCACAAGATTATTGTCTGGAGGAACAATCATCCGATCGACCAGCTTGCAGCAAGTAAATTCAAGGTTCTTCAGAACGAAAAGGAGCTTTCTAAATTTATATACAGCGGGACTTACGATGCGTATCTGATCCTGGATGACGTAAGAAAAGGCGACCGGATTGAATATGCTTACACCATTAAAGGACGGAACCCGATATTTGGAGATAAATATGCAAACACTTTCTATTTTGAACATTCAAGCAGCTATGGCCGGGAATACACGAACCTGATCGTGAGCAAACAAAGAAGACTGAATTTTAAAAACTTCAACTTCGACTCAAAACAATTAAGCCGTGATGTCGGCGCCCTGCGCATTTATGAATGGGAAAACACACTGACAAAAACCCATCGCGTTGCAGACTATGAACCATCGTGGTATGTTGCTGAAAAGTACACACAAGTTTCAGAGTACCAGTCCTGGACTGACGTGGTAGACTGGGGATTGAAAGTGAACAGCTACCCGGATCTAAAAACCCCCTTGCTAGACCAAACTGTGCGGAAGATGCGGATTCTTTCTGGCAATGACCCACAGAAATACATTGAACTCGCCACCCGGTTTGTACAGGATGAGATCAGGTACATGGGGATTGAAATGGGCGAATATTCACAGCGTCCAAATTCTCCGGAACGCGTCTTAACTCAACGCTACGGTGATTGTAAAGACAAGTCGCTTTTACTCATCTACCTCCTCGACAAACAAAATATTAGCGCTTACATGGCCTATGTGGACACTTATTCAGGTAAACGAAGCCGCGACTTCCTGCCCAGCCCTTTTATCTTTGATCACGCTGTCGTTGTTGTCGAATACAATAATGTAAAGACCTGGATCGATCCCACCGTCTCCAACCAAAGGGGTACCTTCCAAACCTTGTATTTTCCCAATTACGGGCAGGCACTGATGCTGAAACCTGGCGTCGATCAGCCGGAAGATGTAATCAGTATTCCAACAGGGAAGCTGGTTGCCGACCTAAGTTTTTCCCTTCCGGATACTGTTGCAGGAAAAAAAGGAACCTTAGTTATAAATAGCACCTACACCGACAATTATGCGGATGACATCCGCCAGACGATTGCGGATAAGGGTACTGATGGTTTGGAGAAAACGTTTCGGGAATACATCAGCAGATATTATCCAGAGGTAGAAAACAATGGCAACATCATCATTAAAGATGATGAAACAAGCAATACAATCAATATTATAGAATCCTATCTGATCAGCAACATCTGGCTGAAATCAGAAGAAGCAAACGCAAACCGTTACATTTACTTTTATGGTGACCTGATTGATGTAGAACTCAGAACAGTTGAAGATAAAAATCGAAAATCTCCACTTTCACTCAAATACCCAATCAACGTTGAAGAGAACATTTCCGTTCAGCTACCGAACTTCTGGAGATACAAGGATCAATTTACAAAGGTGGAGTCGGACAACTACTATTTCGAATTCAGCAGATTCAGTAAGGGGAACATTCTGAGAATCAATTATTCTTACCGGAACTTCAAAGATCACATCAAAGCTGCAGACATCAGGCAGTATGTGAGAGACAGCAAAACAATAAGAGATAAGCTCTCCACTTACATTGAATATGGGCCTGCAGCACGAAATGTGAACTATGATCCTTACCTCCTTTTACTTACAATCTTAACTATTCTCGCAAGCGGCTTTTACTTTTTAAAATGGTACCAGGAACAAGTTCCCTATGACATTCACGAGATCATGCTTGCACCTGCAATTGGAGGATGGCTCATCGTTGCGGCCGTATTCGTGTTGCTGGATCCGCTGAGTTTGCTGATTTCGGCGGTTAGATTCAACGTATTTGCTTTGCAAGCTGAAACAGCATACACAGGCACAACGAAGGCGGTGTTGAGGTCCGCTCAAATATTGAAGGTGATTGGTTTTTCAATTCAGTTTAGTTGGTCTATATTGATCATGGCTTTGTTTTTCAAGAAAAGGAATAATCTCCCAATGCAATTTGTACGCTACAAATATTTTGAGATTTTCCTGATCGTATTCTACATGGCCATCGATCTTCTCGTCAATACGGCAACGGCTCAAACGACGAGGATGGGTAGCCAGGTATTTGGCAATTTTTTAGCGATTGCTATATGCGTTGCCTGGGCGCTCTATTTCCGGCGATCAGCGCGTGTGAAAAGAACCTTTGTTTTCACTTATCCGGAATTGGACTGGAGAATGGACCGGATAAAGCATGTAAATGCGTTGGTGACTGATAAGTTAGCGAGCTCAAAGGAACACTCGGAATTGTAGAAGCAGTGTTCGCAGAGGTACCGGTCGGTCATTTGTTAATTGACCCTGATACTTGCACTTAATCCGATTGTTCCAATTGAAACTTTTGTCATTGGTCAGGATGTAAACGGTATGCGCCTAATCATTATCTTTACGAAGCTATATTAACTCAAACTGCGTATATGAAGAAAATAGGATTTTTGTCGTTCGGACACTGGTCAAATCATCCATCCTATAAAACCCGAACAGCAGCTGACACGCTGCTTCAGTCTATCGATCTGGCAGTTGCCGCCGAAGAAATCGGTTTAGACGGGGCATACTTTCGGGTACACCATTTTGCAGCTCAGCTGGCTTCGCCATTTCCTTTATTATCGGCTATCGGCGCCAAAACCAACAGCATAGAGATTGGTACCGGCGTGATTGATATGCGTTATGAAAATCCGATGTATATGGTGGAAGATGCCGGAGCGGCAGATTTGATCTCCGGCGGACGGTTGCAGCTGGGGATCAGCAGAGGTTCACCGGAGCAGGTAATCGACGGCTGGCGCTACTTTGGGTATGAACCAAATGAAGGAGAAAGCGATGCTGATATGGGCCGGCGTAAAGCGTTGGAATTTTTAGATAAGCTGGACGGTGCAGGTTTTGCAACGCCCAATCCGTATCCGATGTTCCCGAATCCTCCGGGTCTGTTGCGGCTGGAACCACATTCCGCAGGCCTTCGAGAACGCATCTGGTGGGGCGCTGCGTCAAATGCAACAGCCGTCTGGGCAGCGGAACAGGGTATGCATCTGCAAAGCTCTACACTTAAATATGATGAAAGCGGCAAGCCGTTCCACATACAGCAGGCAGAACAAATCAGAATGTATCGCGAGGCCTGGAAAAAAGCTGGCCACCAGAATGAACCACGGGTTTCCGTAAGCCGGTCAATTTTCGCATTGGTAAATGATCAGGATCGATATTACTTCGGAAATGAATCCAAAGCGTCCGACCAGATTGGTTATATCGAGAGCGACAAACGTGCAATTTTTGGGCGTGGGTATGCTGCTGAACCCGATCAGCTCATAAAGGAGCTGGCGAACGATGAAGCCATACAAGAAGCAGATACGCTGCTACTGACGATACCAAACACCTTGGGCGTCGATTACAATGTGCATGTTTTGTCGGCTATCCTGGACCATGTTGCACCGGGTTTAGGCTGGCGATAAAATCCCATACCCCAATGTCAATTCACTTACAAATAAATTAACAACATATTAGATTAAAACATATATTTAAAGCAATAACACTATTTTTTCAACCAAATGTAAACTATGAGCTCTATTACTCCCCTTCCCTTGAAAGATGGCATTGCAAATCCCGCGCCTCTTGGACTATGTGCCTTCGGCATGACCACTGTTTTATTGAACATTCACAATGCAGGTTTCTATGAAATGAACAGCATGATTTTAGCCATGGGAATTTTCTATGGCGGACTGGCACAAGTGGTTGCCGGAATTATTGAAGCTAAAAAAGACAATACTTTCGGCTTAACGGCTTTCACCTCTTACGGCTTCTTCTGGCTTTCGCTGGTCGGTCTCATCGTCATGCCAAAGTTAGGTCTTGCAACTGCCACAGATGACGGCGCTATGGGTGCCTACCTGTTTGTCTGGGGTGTATTTACGTTCCTGCTTTTCTTTGGCACCTTGAAGCTAAACCGGGCACTGCAGTTCATTTTTGCTTCACTGACGATATTATTCATGTTGCTTGCTGCAGGTCATTGGACCGGAAACAGCAGCCTAATTACCGTCGCCGGATATGAAGGAATAATCTGTGGATCAGCGGCTATATATACAGGCATCGCCAACGTATTGAACGAACTTTACGGAAGAACAGTTTTGCCAATTGGCGCGCTGAAATAAGTAAAGCTAAAGAACCGGCTGATGCCATTTGCCGGTTCTTTTTATCTTCTAGAAGTCGTCTTACTTTAGTATTCTTCCTGGGGAACGGTATCAAACAGCAGCTGCGAAAAGTTCACCAGAAACAGCTCCTTTTTCGCCCTGGTCACGGCGGTGTACAGCCAGCGTAGAAAATCAAGATCAATCATATCTTCGGTCAGGTAACCCTGATCCACAAAAACCGCATCCCACTGTCCACCCTGCGCCTTATGGCAGGTCACCGCATAGGCAAACTTGATCTGAAGGGCATTGTAATATGGATCTTCTTTGATGGCGAGCAGGCGTTCCCGTTTATTCGTAATGTGCGCATAGTCCTCCGCAATGCCTTCGAATAGTTTTTTATTTTCCGCATAAGAAAGATTGGGCGTTTCTGCAGTTAAGGTGTCCAGCATGACTTTACAGGTGATGGCCCCCGCATCGGGATAGTCCAGAAACTCCATCTGCACCTCACTGAAACGGAATCCGTAGCGCTCCTCTTCATTCCGCACACGCGTGATCTTCGCCATATCACCATTCGCAATGAAGGAGGTTGCTTCATTGTCGGGCAACCAGAAATAATTGTTGCGAACAACCATGATCTGGTCTCCGCCGGTCAGCTCTTCCTCCCGGTACAGCAACCTGGAACGGATCTGCTGGTTGTAGACGTTCGCCGACTTATTGGAGCGGCAAACCACGAGCGAGTTTTCAATATCGAACTTGCGATACGCGTATTCCAGGCCTTCCACAAGCTTTAACCCGGTCATGCGAAAAATATCTTTGAAATTGCTGGTCTGGAATTTGGGCAAGGCCACGCCTTCATCTCCGGTTTCATCTTCCGGATTTTCGTAGCTGTTGATAAGCTCCCGGAGCATGGTGGCGTTCGCCAGAATGCCGGACGACTTCTCCTGGCGCACCACTTCTTTCAGCTCAACCTCCGTGACTTGTTTCTGGAAGCTTTGCGCGATGTAGGAAGCATTCAGGGCCGGACTTTCCAGGCTGCCCACCGGCGGTAGCTGCGCCGTATCGCCGACAAAGATTACCGCACAGTTCTTTCTGTTGTAGACGAAGTCCATCAGGTCTTTTAAGAAAGACGATCCATTCTGCGTGTTCCATTCATCCGCAATCATGGAGGCCTCATCGATGATAAAGACGGTGTGCTCAGCAAGATTGGGTGCCAGCTGAAAAGACAGGTCTGTTGATACTGCAGAACGCTTGCGGTAGATTTTTTTATGAATGGTGAGGGCTTTCCGCCCGGAGTAGCTGCTCATCACCTTCGCGGCCCTTCCGGTTGGTGCCAGCAACACTGAACGCAATTTGAACTTCGGCAATGCCTTTACGAGGGCGGCAACCGAGGTCGTTTTACCCGTGCCGGCATAACCCCTCAGGATGAAGCATTTGTCGTCGAGTTCTCCCGATAAGAAAACCGCCATCTTGCTGCAAAAAACCAGTTGTTCGGCCGTGGGTGTAAATTGGTACGACTGTGCAATTAATCCGGCTTTATCCATTTTACAAATATGCGATGCTGTGGTTATAGAAAAAAGAATTAATTTTGCTAAGATGAATAACAACAACAGCATCCTATTGGTGGATCCAGGCTTTGATCCAGATACAGCTACAAATTGTGATTTGTTGCTTAAAGTTACCGCCGATAGTCTATCGTATGCCATTGTGAATACCGGAAATAACCGCGTAGAGGTGTTATTTGACCGTCAGAACTTTATTCATCAGCAGGCAGAAGTGGGGGCAGCCATACAAGCAGATCCGAATTTGCAACTGTCTTTTCATCAGGTAAAGGTTTGTTCCTACACGATCAATTCCATTGCAATACCAAATGACTTTATTAAGGACGAAGGCTTAGAAACCTACAGGTCCTATTTCACGGATCTGGAGAACTACTCCGATAATTTGCATACCGCTGCGATCGCTACACAGCCTTTTAAAACCGTGTTCCTCTTGCCCCGTGCGATTGAAGATGCCATCGACGCCTCCTGGCCTGCTGCACTACGTTTTGAGCAGAGCGCGCCCTTCCTGGCTACGCCAAAACCGGAGCGCGCGGATTACCTGCTGCTCGACTTTACCGCAGGTTCCTTCTATGCGATGCTGGTTAAAGACGGCGCCCTGGTCTTTCAGAATTTCTACCAAACGGATGATGCGGAAGAATTTATGTATTACCTGATGCTGATCAGCAGACAGCTGCAGCTGGATCCGGCGCAAACCGATGTTCTGGTTAGTGGAATCATCAATGCCGGCGATCCGCAATATCAGATACTCGCAAAACGATTCCGGTCTGTCGACTTGCACACACCAGGTTTCCAGGTGGTGGAAGAAACCATACTGGAAGACATGCCAGCCCATTATTACACGAGCTTACTAGCACTACAACTATGCGAATAATTGGAGGAAAACTTAAAGGCATCCATATGAATGCTCCCGCAAGTTTACCCGTACGACCAACAAAGGACATGGCGAAAGAAGCTTTGTTCAATATACTTTACAACACCTACGATTTTGACAACTGTGACGTGCTTGACCTGTTCTCCGGAACCGGGAGCGTGAGCCTGGAATTTGCTTCCCGCGGCGTGCGCAGCGTTACGTCGGTCGACAAACATTCCGGATGTGTGTACTGGCTGGAGTCTGTAATCAAGAAGTACAATCTGGAGGAGATCACACCCATTAAAGCAGATGCATTCAAATTCCTGGATGGGCATAAAGGACGTTATCAGATCATATTTGCAGATCCGCCTTACGACCTGCCGAACATTCCACAGATATCAGAACTTGTATTTGCGAACGACCTGCTTGCAGAGAACGGGCTCCTTGTTGTAGAACATCCACCTTTTTTAAAACTGGATGGTCAGGCGAACTTCACGGAAACACGCCGTTACGGAAATTCTTCTTTTAGCTTTTTCGAGATACCAGAAACCAACTAACATGAAAATCGCATTATTCCCCGGTTCCTTTGATCCGATTACCATTGCCCATGTAGATATACTTAAACGTGCTTTTCCTTTGTTTGATAAGGTGGTTTTGGGCATCGGGCTGAACAGCTCTAAACAGAACTTCCTGTCGGCAAGTACCCGGGAAGACATAGTGAAGTCGGTGTTCCGGGACTATCCGAATGTAGAAGTAAAAACATATGAAGGGTTAACGGTCGATTTCTGTAAGGAGATTGGAGCCACATACATGATCAGAGGGATTCGTTCTGTTGGGGATTTTGAATATGAGCGTGCCATCGCACAGATCAACCAAACGATGATGCCGAATGTGGAAACCATCTTCATCCTGAGTAAGCCGGAATATTCAGCCATCAGTTCGACCATCGTGCGGGACATCTTGAGGAACCACGGTAATGTAAGTCCTTTTCTGCCAAAAGAAGCAATGGAACTTCTATAGTTACAACAGATCGGCCGCGCGTAAAACATCCACGATAAGTGGATAGGTGTTTTTAAGCACAGGCTTGAAGTCCTTTTTACCGAACCATTCTGCTTTGGTGATGCCTTCCTCTTTTTGTGGAATCAATTTTGGGCTACCTTTAACGGTCATGTTGTACCAATTGGTCTTCTTCAGAACAATCTTACCATTCAGCTCATAGAGATGGTGGGTTCTGCACAGTTTATCCTTGTTCTTGTCGATTTTTACGCCGCATTCCTCTTCTACCTCCCGGACCGCTGCTTCCTTCATCTTCTCCCCTTTCTCCACCTTACCTTTGGGAAGGTCCCAGCGTTTATTTCTAAATATGAACAAGAAGTCTCCGTCTGCATTCTTCACCAATCCACCTGCAGCCTTAATCAGTTGGCAGCAATTCCTGATGGCTTTAAAAGCAGCTTTGGGTGCTTCAGTTAGGATCACATAATGTATCGCAGCGTCCTTAGGAAGCGCTTTGTAGAAGGCCTTGAAATCAAAACCATTGAGTTCAATTTGTTGCAGATCAGCTGGCTCAGCCGGAAGTGTGTCCGCAATAAACAAGCTGTTATCATTGATATAAATCCTGTAATTTCTCATCCCTGTGTATATTTTCTTGGTTTAGGAAGTGCGGTATTAAGCCCGGTTTTCCATGATCCGGTAGTTTCCTGCGCGTTCGGGGGGCTAAAATAATG